>NZ_JBVYOK010000005.1:0-342034 GCF_056120445.1 Paenibacillus sp. sgz302115 | reverse complement strand
GATCGCCGTAGGGAGGGTTTGCCCCGAACGGGATGCATACTGCATCGAACGCTTGTGGAGATCATGTAAGACCTTTCTACAAAAAGGCAGCGATCGTCGAAACAAGAAGCCCCCGCCTCTATAGGCGGTGGGAGTATTCACTAATACAGATTGTTAGAAAATCTATTAATAAATATAATAGTAACAAATATAGTTATAGCCAGGAGGGGAAGCTTAGTATGATTCCATTAGACGACGTAGACAAATGCTACCCATTAATAAATGAGCGTGCACAACGTTTTTTGAGCGAGCAAGAACTGAAGCAATATCGCTCCCTCCCACAAAACGAGGTTGAACACCAGCTTAAGCTGTTGCTGGAAAGTCCGATTGCCCACTTTACCGTTGTAAATGAAGTCTACTTCAGAGCGCGTTGGGCAGAGGTTTTTGAAGCGCTGCAGTTAGGAGATGACCTGACACTATTGGAGGTGGCTTCAGGCGATGCAGATATGGTTCCCCAGGTCATGGCACGAACCCATCCGAACAGTACATACATAACGGCCAATATGAATAAAAGCCTCACCACCAGTTTGCAGCAGAAAACGCTGGGTCTTCCCCTGCATATGAAAATCATAGAGGAAGATGCGGCTTATCTCGAAAAACATCTGCCTTCCGGGTCAGTGGATATTATCGTTTTTCAGCATGCGGTCAATGATATCATCCAGGCGATTTTGTGCGGACAGGCTGGAATCGACACCATTCATACGGATTGGATGGAAACTTTGCCGGCCATGATCAAACTTCTTCAGCAGGAGGTTGCCTCAGGTACACTCGAAGTTCATGCCATGCAGCCTTTTATCACCTTGATACACACTTTATTGAAATCCCTGCGGACAGATGGCATTATCGCTATGAATCATTATATGTTCCAATTGGACCTTGACTGGGGTTACCCGGCAGATTTGTTTGAGAATATCATCCCCCTGACCAGACGCTGGTTGAACGGGATTCAAGGTTGCGAAGAGATTTTTATTCCCGGTTTTGACCGACAATGGTGGATCTTTTTGCAAAAAAGATAAGGATGCTCCACAATCGCTGTGAACCGTAGCATAACTAACGGCGAGTTCAAAACGCCACGATCACGGCGAATAGGACCTGCGGTAGCCCGTCCTTCTTTAACCCATGCACGAATTTTGGCCCGACGCGGTTCTGGATACTTCTCAGACAATTCATTCACCGCACTTTCGTAAAAGAAATAGAGTTGACAAATATATAGTTAGGCACCATACTATATTCATGGCCAATCCATTTCATGAATCAGCTGACATGCAACTTATCCCTACTTTTGCACAGACGAAGCGTCAGGTTGACCGTTACGGACTCGACGTTGACGCGCAAGCTGTGCTCGTTGCCGCAAGATTGATGACCGCAGGCGCCAAGCTAGGACATGCCGCGGACATCCACTTCGCCCGATTCGGATTATCGACAGGACGATATCGACTGCTAGCAGACCTCGAAGATAATGAAGGTGAAGAGCTGCCCTCGCAGCTTGCGGAGAATCTCGGCGTAACACGCGCCACTGTCACAGGATTAATTGACATACTAGAGCGAGATAAGCTTGTATCTCGACGACCCAGCTCCCTTGATGGCCGTCAGAAGTCGGTCCTCTTAACAGAGCTCGGTGCGAAGAAGCTGCGCGACATGGCTTCGGAGCACTATGCCAGACTCGAAGCGATGGTCGGCTCGCTGAGCATTGAGGAGCGCACCTTGTTCCTCAATTTGTTGGGACGTGTAACCCAAGGCATCTCGGCGCTAACAGACGAATCCTTGGCATCAACAAAATCCAAACCATAAACGCGCATCGCAGAAAAGGAGAACGGGCTAGTGCGGCTAGCCCATTTATTCCATCTTATAATTAGGCACCTAACCATTTGCTGTCGGGTTGTTTTTTTACCTGATAGTTAGGTGGCTAATTATATATTTCTACGATGCGTCTTGAGAAAGAAAGGTGTTGCGTATGTACAACAGAAATAACCCTACCCCGTCAGGGGAAATATATGGTGCTCAGTCCAGTAGGTCGAGGAAGCAATCCTTCGTCCTATGGCGCGAATTGATTCCTGCTTATCTCGCCCCTGCCATCATGGCTGGAATTGGAGGGATCATCACCGCTGATAAAGTGCTGCAGATCCGGGCACTCACAACAATTGGAGGATCATCGTTGCTAATTGCATTCTGCATGGGTCTCTGGCTTCGCACCCGCCGTCCCCGTAATCAATGGTTCGTGCGTGCACCGCGCCTGCTCGTTACCTTGGCGTTTGCTCTCGGCGGCGCTCTGTTCGGACTGCTGGCGGCTTGGGCAATTACAACCTTGCTGCCCTCCCTTCTACCGAACAGCCCCTACCTCTGGCTCGGCCACATCGGGTTTGATTTCCCAATATCCAGCGCAATCGCTTGTACGACGATGTCGTGGCGGTGGCGAGGTACCCTCTCGAAATGAAATAATTCATTCACACATTGAAAAGGAGCGAATATCATATGATCGCAATTTTAGGAGCAACAGGAACGATTGGGAACGCACTTGTAAGACGGCTTTCAGCCCTTGGACTGCCCGTCCGGGCATTAAGCCGGGAGCCCGGCAAGCTTCGGGAACGACTCTCGGACCTGGATTTGACCAGCATCGAGATCCGCACTGCAGATGCGAACGACTCGGCATCTATGCTTAGCGCCTTGCAGGGTGCCAAGCAGCTATTCCTCGCGTTGTCCAATAGCCCGAACCAAGTTGCTCTCGAGACTTCTATCATCCGAACCGCCGTACAAGCAGGCATCGAGCATATCGTCAAAATCTCAAGTCCCGTCTATGACCCTCGCTCGCCTGTCGCGGTTGCCAGTTGGCATGGCGAAATCGAGCTTGCGCTAGCGGAGTCCGGTATGACCTATACCGTCCTGCGGCCTTATGCATTCATGCAGAATCTGCTGCGCCTAACACCGGCGATTTCTGCCCAAGATCTGTTCTTCGGCTGCATAGGCGACGCACCCTGCAACTTCGTCGACTGCCGCGATATCGCCGATGTCGCGGCCGCCGCACTGACGAATCCCGAAATGGCCGGCCGTATCTATACATTGACCGGCGCTCGGACGTTCACCTATCCTGAGATTGCCGAACAAATATCGTCTCTGCTCGGGCGCCCGATTCGATTCATTCATTTACCGCCTGAACAACTGCGCTTTGATTTAATCGAACACGGGCATATCCCATCTTGGCTTGCGGACCATGTCGTGGAAATTCAAACGATGTCGACCGTGATCAGAGAGCAGCCGACAGATACTGTTGAACGTATATTAGGTCGAGCGCCGCGGACGCTAGAAGCTTTTCTTAAGGAACATGCCGTCCATTTTCAACCAAGACGATAACACGCCCATACACAAGAACCCCTTAACTAGGTTAGGGGGTTCTACGCTTTATCTAATCTTTTGGACCAAGGTAGACTTAAAGGCGAGTTTAATTATACAGAAAGTCTCCCTAGAGTTTAAAAGGAATTTTTAGATATAATATAGTGCATCCATTTTTTAGTTTATTGGAGGAGATATTATAAATCATAACGAGGTTGTTAAAATCGGTGACGCCCATTTACTTCCATTAATATCAGCGTTGTACGGATTAGAGGGCTATGAAATCAAACCGGTTAAGGCACATGACGGAGGGCGTAATGTGGTTTATACCTGTGAGAAAGCGGGCGCCGAAGCAACAATACTAAGAATCGCCTTCTTAAATGACAGGAGCCGGGAGGATTTCCTGGGGGAACTTGAGTATGTCAGGTATTTATTCGAGCATGGAGGAAGTGTCTCGGATGTAGTAAGCTCCAGGAAGGGCAATCTACTGGAAGAGGTCACTCATAATAATCACACCTTTTTTATCTGCTTATTTAAAAAGGCCAAGGGAAAAATGCTTGCAGAAAATAATTATCAGTACCGTGAAGGGGCTCCAATTACCGAATATTATTATAATTGCGGTAAAGTCCTGGGGAAACTGCACCAGATATCGAAAGGGTACACTCCTGTCCATCCCCGGTATAGTTTTTTTGACAAATACAATGCCGAATATATTGATACACTGATCCCCGGTTCCTTTTTTCTGCTTAAGGAGAAGATGGTAGAGCTCCTTAGTACATTAACAGAACTGGACATGAACCAAGAGACTTTCGGTATGGTCCATTTTGATTATAACGATGGGAATTATTCGATAGATTTAAAAAACGGGCAAATCACTGTATACGACTTCGATAATTCATGTTTCTGTTGGTATATGTTTGACTTGGCGAGTCTCTGGACTAACGGAATGGGCTGGATACAATTTGAACCAGACGCGGGCAAACGCAAGAAATTCATGGATGATTATTATGCACAAGCCCTCGAGGGGTACAGATCCGAGACCCGGATCGAGGATTCGATATTGGATAAATTACCACTATTTATTCAACTGAACCTCATGGAAGGTATTGTGGATGCATTCGAGGTTATGCAGAATAGCGGCGAAGAGCTGGAGTCTGATGAGGAGCTGTCATATCGCATTAAATGTCTAGAAGACGATATCCCGTATATGGGATTTTTCCATGATATCTACTCGTGTGAAGAACCCTTTGAATATGAGCAACGGGATTTGACCAAATGATGTTTTGCAAAATCTCGTAAGGGGAAATGGCAGCCTGCACTGAATTAACGGATTACGACGTTTGAAAGCGATATCAAAGAAAGGGCCATCCCACATACGGATGGCCTTTAAACTTGCCGATACAGACAGCGCGGAGAACCGTATAAATAGCGGCAAATATTTCAGGCCGAAGCAACAAGTTTCAAGTGCAAATGAGTGTATGTGAAACGAACACTGTTTCTAAGCTGTTTTTTCATTGGGAGGGGCTCTAAATTAATGAAATATATCCGTTTCTTTTTCATAATCACTTTTCTTTTCATTGCTGGCTGCAATGACAGTAGTTCATCCAAGCAACCAACAACCGTCGCATAGCAGCTACATCTACGCCAACAACTTTACCCACAGAGCTTCCCAAAGGTTCCGGTTCCACCAACGTGAAAAATTATTCAGATGATGAAATACTGTCTTTTGTTCTTAAATATAGCAATTTAAACGAATCTACAGTAAAACTAACGGATTGGCCTGATACTGATGAAGATCAAGATCAGTTGAGAGATCCTGTTAATTTTGTTTTGGTTGAAGAAAGACCAGACAGTACGAGTAATGAGGTAGATAAAAGGGATTATTACAGTGTCTACTTTGGTCAGAATTATGGTGATCATATTTCCAGGAGTTTACGGATATTTGTGAAATATGATCTGAGTGAGATCATCTTATCTGAAGGTGGATATTTTGATGAACAGACTGAAGTTATCCATCCGTAGATAGTAAGGGTTGGCCCAGAAACTTTCCGCTTTACTCAACGTGGGGACCTATACCAAAAGGATGGCTGCTTATAACCAGCAGACGCCCTACTTTTTGTGTAGATGAGATAGAGGAGAAAGCGGCGGCAGAATATCGGTATAATTATTGCTCCTTAGCCTGCATCAGATTTTAGCATACTAAAATCTAATTTCTTTAGGCGTTCTCTTTCGATAAATATCATCAACTTGTCGCCGTCATGCCAATACCATTCAAGATCGTCATCTGAATCGATGGTTAACAGAGAAATCCATCCTGCTTCAGGCGTTGGATCATATGCTAGTGAACGATGAGAAGGGTAGCCTAGAAGGTAGTCCGAGCTTTTATGTAAAGAATCTCGTACTTCAGTGTATATGTCGTGCTCTTCTTCGTCGAAAGGCCAATCCTTTACCTGGTATTCGTCATAAGGGACATCAACCGTTGGGAAAAACTCAATCACAGTAGTCGTGTCAGTATCAGATTGTGGAGGGGATATAGTCTCCAGATTCGTAGGTTCAGGAATATATATTGCATGAATAAAACCGTCCTCAAAAGCCTCCAGATAATAGTCGCCATCAGGATTATGATCTGCTACAAAAAGACTTAGAAGTCCTTTCGATGGCAAATCTGCTTCAATTGATGGGATTTCTGCAAAATTAATTTGGGCAAGGAAGCGATAAGGCCTCATCTCATATGCAGGCCATTCGCTACCAACGGGTAAATCAGGCGCTCCTCCAAAACGACTACAGCCCAATCGTGGTTCAACATCGCTATTTTTAAGTATATCAATTGCCGGTCTCGAAACTTGAAGCAGATACTCTTTATAGCCAGCAATATCTGATTGTTCAATTTTCTTTGAAAAATGGTTCTTATTCATTTTAATCTCCTTGTGTATGATTTCATCCTATGGTACAACTCCTCCGCACTGTCTGCAACGGCAAGTTTTTTGGAACAAAAGCTTATAAGTACCTTATCAGCAGTAATCCGTCCACCAAGACTCAAAACATCTTCATTTTCATGTATTTTACGGCGAACCATTAAGCTAGGTAATTATGTTCAGGCCTTTTTTTTATAAACCAGCCCAGCACCAATAAAAGTATTGCAAGAATACATTCAATCCAAAAAACCGTCTGCAGACCGGCAACCATGCTTTGTGTCTTCTCATGCATCCCAGTGGGATCGGGCGAATGGTGAAGATAACGATTGGCGCGAGAGGACATGACGCCGACGAACAATGCGATGCCAATTCCCCCTGCGATCTGCTGGAGCGTATTGTATATGGCTGTGCCATGAGGGACCAGGTGACGTGGAAGTTGATTCAATCCTGCTGTCTGAGCCGGCATGACGACGAACGACATGCCTAAGAATAAGAGGATATGGTTGAACAGAACGGAACCTCGCGTAGTATCACTGTCGATGCCGGTAAACAGCCACAATGCTATGGTAATCAATAACAGCCCGGGCACAATTACGAATCTCGGCCCGAATTTATCGAATAATTTCCCTGACACCGGCATCATTATCCCATTCAGAATGCAGCCTGGCATCAAGAGCAAGCCTGTCGCGAATGCCGTCAATTGCATTACATCCTGCATGTAGATCGGCAGCAGTGTCGTTGTGGCGAAAAGAACCATCATTAGGATTATAATCAATACCGCAACCAGAGAAAAAGTGGGATGCCGGAATACGGACAGGTCGATCAAGGGCTCTTTGATGGTGAGCTGCCGCCATACAAGCAAGAACAAGAAGAGGACACCTATGGCAACCGACGCGTAACCCTCAGGCTGGGCCCAGACATTGGTTTGGCTGAAGCCGTAAGTGAGGCCGCCGAAACCGGCGGTTGACATCACAATAGATACAAGATCGACCCTTGGCTTGGTCAGTTCAGTCACATTCCTTAAGTATATGAATGCATAAGCAATCGCAAACAGTGCGACAGGAATCACCATATAGAACAGCCACCGCCAGTGAAAGGTATCGATGATCAGACCCGACAGAGCTGGCCCGATAACAGGGGCGACCATGATGACCAGTCCCATGAGACCCATGGCGGCACCCCGGCGTTCTGGAGGATAGAGGGCGAGAATCGTGCTCATCATCAATGGGATCAATAATCCTGTACCGCAAGCCTGAACAACCCTGCCCATCAGCAAAACTTCGAATCCCGGGGATACTGCACACAAGCAGGTACCCGCCAAAAATAACACCATCGCAGACATAAACATTTGGCGGGTCGTGAACCATTGCTGCAGTAATGCGGTTACTGGTACCAGTACGCCGATCACGAGCATGTAACCCGTCGAAAGCCATTGTATGGTCGTAGCAGTAACATTGAATTCCCTCATTAATCCGGGGAGCGCATTGGTAAGCAGATTTTCGTTAAGAAACGCAACAAATGCACCGACAAGTAGCGCGGTTAACATCGCCCCTCTTTTTATTCCACTTGCAGCTTGAACCTGAGTGTTCATCTTCTACCTCCCGAATATTCATTGCGTTCCATTCATTATCAACCTGAAGAACATTTTACGTGAACCCGGCTGAATTGGAAAAAGCGGAATCGCGCTTCTTATTCGGAAATTCATTCATATTTCGGAAGTCTAAGGGGGGCTCCCCCACTATGTCGCTCATTCGCCCATTATCTCTTGACAAGATGGGATTTGGGGATTAATATAACGTGCCGGTCAACTCTACAAGGAAAATACATCCGAAAAGGCCGACTTTTCGCAGTGCCTTGGCACCGGAATTGTCAGCCTGTCGTGCAGATTATCCTACACCATCAGTTTCCAGCAAGGAGTAGAAATTATCACGGTCTTCGTTATCAAATTTGCCAAGCGTCCGTACCTTGATAAATTCATGTCCGCCATACATGTTTATTTCCTCACCGTACCTATTGTAGAGCGCGATCATATTGCCATCCTCATTCAACTCCATGTACCCGTAACAATTTGCTTCAGGCGCTTCACCGTTGAAGAGCGTAAATCTGATTTTAATTACTCTGTGCATGTTGTCCCTCCTTTGCTGTCTTTCGTATTAGCTTTGAAGTTATACAGCATCCTCCACAAAATGTCAACAAAGTGAACAGTTTTGGAAATAAATCCGATAGAAGTAAGAATGACACCAATTCGAGTTCCTTAAAAGGAGAGTGTATATGCCTGCTAAATTAGTAAAAAATATCATCGTGTTTTGTTTGGTTTTCCTACTCTTGCCGGCAACATCTATTTGGGCTGCATCTGTTATTACAGATCCGGTTCTGGCGAAAGCCATTCGACAGGAATTAAAGCTACCGGCCAATAAAGAGGTTAAGACGGGTGATTTGAAGAAGCTGGAATCATTATATCCTATGGAATCAAAGAATAAGATTAGAAGCTTGCAAGGACTTGAATTTGCCGTTAACATGCAGAGCTTATTTCTGCCCGGTCAAAATATAAAGAATATTACACCGCTCAGCAAGTTGAAAAAACTGACGTTTTTAGCTGTTGACGGGAATCAGATTACAGACCTTACACCCCTTTCCGGGTTAAGTAATCTACAGAATCTGGTTATTGATAGTAACAAGATAACAAGCCTATCTCCGCTGGAAAATTTACATAAGCTGACTGATCTTCTTGCCAGCAACAATCAGGTGGCAGATCTGCGTCCCATTCAGAAACTAAAGTTAAAATGGCTCCTGCTGAGCGGAAATAAAATTCAAGATTTGACGCCGTTAAAAAATCATCCAACTTTAGAAAATCTTTATTTGGACGATAATCTCATCCGGGATATTGAAGTGCTCACGACGATACCGAATCTAAAAGAGGTATCCTTGGCAAACAACCCGCTGAATGAGCAGGCGAAGCAGGTTGTCGAGGAACTAGAGAATAACGGCATCACTGTGAATTTGGAAAGTAGTGCTGATGAGAACAATTGATGCGCAGAGATGGCCATCCCGCAGGGGATGGCCTTAAATATTGCTGTTCAGTCAGCGCGCGGAAACCGTACTATTTTCGATACAACATACAATACACAGGAAGCTGGCCGACTTGGGTGTCTTTGCTTAAAGTAAATCCGAAATTTTGATACAGTTCTATATTTCTTTTATTTTCCGTATCCAGGGCGAGTCCCTGTGATTGTGTGTCCGTATTTACTGTCTCCAAAAGGTGATCCAGCAGCGCTGTTCCGATTCCCTTGCCCTGCTCTTCCGGCTGTACTCCAATCATGATGAGATAATGATGCGGAAATGGAGGAGCGGCGGCTCTTGTGACTCTCATATAGGAATTTAGAAGATGTAAGGTTTTTCCGGAAACCTGAAATAACAAAGGAATCAGCCTCCCCAGCAGCACCACTCCTTTCATCCTCTGAAGTAAACCTGCGTGCGGCTTCTCAACAACATAAGCGCCAAGCAACCGTTCATCTTCAAAATAGCCCCACACCTCTTCATGGAGTATGAAGCTTTTGTCAAACATAAAGTTAGCAAATGCGGTCATGCGGCTTCTTGCTTTGCTGTCGAGCTCTGAATCGCCAAATAAATGCAGGAATAAGGGATCCCGGGCAAATGCGCTGCTCATGAGAGCTGCGAATAAAGGTCTGTCTGACTTTGTCAGTTTGGATATCCGATACGAGGAGCTCATGATTGTTCACCGGCGTTGCTGATTGCTGTGCGATAATGATCAACTGAGAAGCTAAATAATACTTTCAGCATAAATAATAAGCAGGCGGTCAGCATATAGGGCTGGATATCTGGCAGCATAGGCAAGCAGCCCATACCTAAGGACAAGAGCAGGCCTGCAATAAATACTTGCGAAGGTCTCCCGATAACAGCATTCACGATAAATGCTCCCACGATGGTATATGCCCACACCGCTATTGAATGCCAAATATTCGTATTCAACAAAATGGCTACAAGCACGATATGAAAATGAATTGCGATGAATACGATACGATTTGTTCTCCGCAACGCATAGAAATTGCTGGTTGAAGCCGTAAAGTTGGCAATGCAGCCGGAAAATATATCGAACAGCAGCACCAATGCCAAAATGCTGCGCCACACTGGCAAATTGGCAGTCATCTCAGGGAATACCAAATATAATGCGGCAGTCAGCGATGCGCCGAATAGCAGTATAGCTGCAATAGATATAGTGGACTGCTTTTCACCAAAAACATCATGCAAAAACGAAGGTATCCGAATTGATTTCATTTCATTACGCTCCCATCATTGATTAATAGTTTTGTACTCAATGTAGTTATTTAATATAAAACTATTATAAATGCGCGAAATCCAGATTTCAATAAAGATTTATACTGAGTTTGTTGAATCACTCTAAAACTTCAGTTACACTACCTATGAGGTGGAGAAGATGAATGGTTACGAACGACGGAAGCAGAAGAAGATGGAGCAAATATACAGCGTCGCATTTAAATTATTTTCCAAATACGGCTTTCAGAAGGTCAGCGTCAACGAGATCGCGCAAGAGGCGAGGGTTTCTCCGGCTACCATTTATAATTATTTTGGAACCAAAGAGCAGCTCTATGCTGATATGCTCATGAATTGGATGGACAAGCAGCTCGAGCAGTATGAGCATATTTTGGATTCCAGCCTCTCTTTTCCTGAGAAAACCAAGGAAATTATGCTGCTGGAGGTCAAAAACTTAAAAATGATATCGGATGAGTTTCTGAAGGCTCCGTCCTCAGAGCAGGTTGGATTGGCGAGAAGGATGGAGCAGTACACCGAGGGAAAGGTCATGCATTTTTTCATGAAATTTGTCGCGCTTGGAAAGCAAGAGGGGTATATTCAGCCGGAGCAAACAGATGAGATGATGATCATGTACTTCACGATGTACAAGAATGAGCTGGGCCGGCATTGGGCGGCAGCGAGCGAAGAAGGAACAACAATAAATATGGATCAATGGCTGAAGTTGTTTTTCTATGGGCTAGGCGGGAGCGGGATGCTGCAACCGGAATGATTTCCAGCCCCTTCTCGAAGAAATCTTGAGGAGGGGCTTATTCCTTTCTCAAGGTGTCAAGCGTAGACTGAACTCACTCAACGCGGGTCAACAGATTGTCAATGAACCAAATCTTAATCAAAGGCAAGACAATTTGAGGCTGCATTGCTTTTGTATGATCCATGTTTTCGCCGCCCACAATAGTAACATCCCAGCCAAAGTGTTTTAAAACCTCTTCATTCTTTTGCAATAAACCGATGATATCGACAGTTACATTCCCAAAGCTCTCGCCATAGACAATGGTATCTTTTTCTCCTGCGAACGTAAGCTTAGGAAAGTCTAGTCTATCTTGAATGTTAGTATCATCAAAATCCATTAAGTTCTGATACATGGTGAAAAATTGCTTGGTTTGATCCGGATCTATGGTTACCTGCAGGTTATCCCAATCCCATTCTTCAGGGCTGATATTGTTTTGGAATTGATTATTAGCACTATTTTGCTGATGCAATGCTTGCTCGTAGGTCTTTGCGGTTACTGCCATCATTTCTTTATAGGGTCCCTCGTATGGCGGGAATCCTCCCATAATCAAGCTTTCCAAGCGGTCGGTTCTGATCGCCAATTGCAAGCCAACTAGAGCCAGCCAGGAGTAGCCATAATAACTAAAAGTCTTAACCCCCATTTCATCAGCTATCCGCAATAAATCGTTCGAAATGTTGTCTGGTGTAAGAAGATCCGGCTGAGGATTGGCAAAAAGATGGCCCTCATAATCAAAATACAAAACCTGAAATGTATCGGAAAGTCCTTCCACAAATTTTCTTCCCAGCTCAGGATCTACTCCCCACAATTTTAAATTTTCAGCTTCTTGACCAAAAACAGACTTTTTAGCAATTGGCAACATAACTACCTTGGCAGCGGGATCTCCAGTTAATCCTGCCTCCAATTTTGAACCATCATGCAGTGTTACGATTCGCTTCAATGTGATCACTCCCAACCTTGATATACTAATAACATACAACATTCATGCAATATTTCGGTTTTTCACTACGAACCATCGTAAGTACTATAGATTAGAGTTTTTTATGTTAACGAAGCACTTTAAGGTTATAGTTTAAGATTAGGAGGTGGCGTACTTGATTGTCCGTTAGAAGTCGTGTAGGATACATGTAAGAGTATTGGTTTAAATGTTTAAACATTTAATCCCACGGAGAAGGTGGTTACCAGAATGGGCAAGCAGGCGCTGGAGATTTTTCGGGAAAGCCTCCCGATTCTTCAAACCTTAAGCGAAGTGCACCGTCAGGATATTCTGCTGTTGCTATCGGAGAACGGCAAGATGACGGTAAATGAAATCACGGATGGGTTGTCATTGTCACGTCCAGCCGTCTCCCATCATCTGAAGCTGCTGAAAAATGCGGGCGTCGTCAAAGTCGAACAATCCGGCACTCAGCGGTATTATTACTTATCCATGCAGGAATCCATACAATTGTTAAAAAAACTGTTGGTCGCGCTGGAGCGGGATTGTCTCTAAGCCGATCTCATTTTAGGGGGGGACATATATGAATCATTTGACATCGGAGCAGGTCGATCAGATCCTGCAGGAGCACCGCAAGAAATTCCACAGTGGTTATACGCGAAGTGTGGATTTCCGTCTGGAGCAGCTTAAGAAGCTGGCGGATGCGATCAAACGAAATGAGCAAAGTCTTTTGTCAGCACTATATCAGGATCTGCGTAAGAACGAATTTGAAGCCTACGCGACCGAGATTGGCTATACGCTGGACAGTATCCGATACATGAGAAAACACTTGAAGCGATGGGCGGAACCGAAAAAGGTAAAAACACCGTTCTATCATGTTTCATCAAAAAGCTACATTTATAAGGAGCCCTATGGCACCGTTCTGATCGTTGGACCGTTTAATTATCCGTTTCAATTGTTGATTGAACCGCTAATCGGCGCGATTGCAGCGGGGAATAGCGTTGTTTTGAAGCCTTCAGAGAATACACCTACCGTTGCTGCTGCCGTCAAGAAGCTGATTCAGGAAACCTTCGACGAGAACTACATCCGTGTGATTGAAGGCGAGAAGGAGACAACCTCGGCGCTGATTCACGCTCCTTTTGACTATATTTTTTTTACAGGCAGCGTACCTGTCGGCAGAATTGTTATGGAGGCTGCGGCTAAAAATCTCGTTCCCGTCACGCTTGAGCTTGGAGGCAAAAGCCCTGTCATTGTAGACCGGACAGCGAATATTGATATTGCGGCCAAGCGGATTATTTGGGGAAAGATGATGAACACAGGCCAGACGTGTATTGCCCCGGATTATGTGCTTGCCCATGAGGATATTAAAGAGGAACTGATTGCTAAGATGAAGGAAGTCCTTGCAAGCTTTTACGGACCGGATGCCAGACACAGCAGCGATTATGGCCGAATTGTCAATGAACGCCAGTTCGACCGGCTAGCCGCCATTCTGGAAGAGGATCAGGCGAATGTGCTGTTTGGCGGGAAGACCTCCAGGGAGGAGCTGTATATCGAGCCAACCCTTCTTGCTTCGGCTTCCTGGTCGGATGCTGCTATGCTGGATGAAATCTTCGGCCCGATTTTACCGATTATGGGCTTTCAGCAATTGGAGGACGCGATACAGATGATTAACAGCCGTCCCAAGCCGCTCGCCCTATATTTATTTACCGAACAGCATCAGGTTGAAAATGAAGTGCTTACCCGTGTATCCTTCGGCGGCGGCTGCATTAATGATACCATTACCCATGTGGCTAATCACCATCTGCCATTCGGAGGAGTGGGGAACGCCGGGATCGGGGCATATCACGGGAAATACAGCTTTGATCTATTCTCCCATGCCAAAAGCGTAATGACAAAAGGCACAAGGCTGGACGTGAAGCTCCTGTTTCCGCCTTACGGTGACAAGGTAAAGTGGATTAGAAAAGTTCTGCGTTGATGCTGGATAGCTTACTTAAGGGCAGCTTGTGAAGCTGCTCTTTTGTTTTTATAAAAAAATTAGATAAATCTTAAAATTTATATCCAATAGTGATACACTAGGATCAGGATTGATCCAAAATAGGTGTGTGACTAGGTCGCGCGCTGGCTTGCTGTGGCGCCTAAGCAGGAGCGCCTGCATCCTTCCTGCAAATCGTAGGGTAGAAGGACGGTAAAAAATGAGCAACCAACAAACAAAATCAGACGTTATTTTAATTGGTGCTGGAATCATGAGTGCAACGCTCGGTTCTCTGCTGAAGGAATTAGTGCCTGACTGGGAAATAACCGTGTTTGAACGGCGCGCGGGCGCAGGGGAGGAAAGCTCTAACGAATGGAACAATGCGGGAACGGGGCATTCTTCATTATGCGAGCTTAACTATACCACTGAGGGGCCGGATGGATCTATCGACA
The DNA here is from genome assembly GCF_056120445.1 of Paenibacillus sp. sgz302115. Lineage (NCBI taxonomy): Bacteria > Bacillati > Bacillota > Bacilli > Caryophanales > Paenibacillaceae > Paenibacillus > Paenibacillus sp. sgz302115. The sequence continues at coordinate 327,318 of NZ_JBVYOK010000005.1, read as the reverse complement.
TTAGCAAGGCTATAAAAGTGAATGAGGAGTATCAGTTCTCCAAGCAATTCTGGTCTTATCTGGTAAACAGCAAACGAATACAAGATCCGCAGGAATTTATTGTACCCGTACCGCATATGAGCTTTGTGCAGGGGCAAAAAGACGTTATGTTTTTACAAAAAAGATTTGAAGCGCTTTCAAAAAATCCGCTGTTTCAAGGCATGGAATTTTCCGATGATCCCGGGCAACTGAAAGAATGGATTCCGCTGATGATGAAGAACCGGACATTGACCCAGCCGATAGCGGCAACAAAAATCGAATCGGGAACGGATGTTAATTTTGGCGCTTTAACACGCATACTGTTCAACCACTTAAAGAGCAACAACGTCGATATTAGGTTCAAGCATCAGGTTGAGGATCTTAGACGTACTAAGGACGGCTCGTGGGAGCTGCAGGTGCGAAATGTCGATAGCGGCGCTGCTGAGCGTCATACGGCCAAATTCGTCTTCATCGGGGGCGGGGGAGGAAGCCTGCATTTGCTGCAGAAATCCGGTATTCCGGAGGGCAGAGGAATTGGCGGGTTTCCGGTAAGCGGACTATTTATGGTGTGTCAGAAGCCGGATATCGTGGCGCAGCATCATGCCAAAGTATACGGCAAGGCTGCGGTTGGTGCGCCTCCAATGTCTGTTCCGCATCTGGACACAAGAGTTATCGACAAGAAAGAATCGCTGTTCTTTGGACCGTTTGCCGGCTTCTCGCCAAAGTTTCTGAAATTCGGCTCCATGTTCGATTTGATAACCTCCGTCAAACCGGATAATCTCGTCACGATGCTCGCGGCAGGCGCAAAAAACTTTCAACTGACCAAATATTTGATCGGGCAAGTCATGCTGTCGAAGGAACAGCGCATGGAAGCACTGCGGGAGTTTGTCCCGAACGCCAAAAGCGAGGACTGGGAGCTGGTGGTGGCGGGCCAGCGTGTGCAGATTATAAAAGATACGGCTGCGGGCAAAGGTACACTGCAATTTGGCACGGAGGTGATCAGCAGCGCTGATGGCTCGATAGCCGCATTGCTTGGCGCTTCTCCGGGGGCTTCTACCGCCGTTTCCGTCATGCTGGAGGTTATCAGCAAATGCTTCCCGCAGCATCTCAAAGCCTGGGAGCCGAAAATCAAAGAAATGATTCCTTCCTACGGCTTGTCCCTATCGGCAAACACAGAGCTTTTGAACGAAATCCACACTTCAGCAGCGAAGTCGCTCGGTCTGACTAATGGAGTAGGGGACCATAAGCATGGGCAGCAGACGGCTGCAATTAATTCATAAATATAATCAGGAGCAAGGCATAGAACAGGTGAGAACTTTCCTATTGAGGAAGGTTCTTTTTTTGGGAAGATGTATATTTTATATAACAGAACCAATAATAATATTTAAATTTACTTTCAGTTTTCTTTCTATTTATTGAAGAATTGAAATGGGGTCCATATAATGGAGGTGAGAGGTGGGATGATTATGCGTCCAACAGCGATTGAAAGAAATATTTTAACCGGACCTGCTGCTCACGAATATTTGAAGAAGATAGTCGAGATGGATCAGCTCGTTACTGCTGCACTTGTTAAGAACTTGTTGTCTACAGTTAAGGGCGCTGAACAGTATAGTAGAATATGGAAGGAAGAGGACTTCTTCAATAAAGAAATGCTCGTTGAGTATGCCTTCAAGCTGTTACAGCACATTTCTGAGGAGGCGGCACGGGATAACACCCCAACATTCTCTACTACCGAAGTGGCTAAATACATTGGTGTATCGCCTCAGACCATTAATACTTGGTTACGGGAAGGCAAAATTATTGGCGTTGAAAAAGAAGGGAAAAAGTGGTCAAAAATTCCGGAGGATGCTGTGGTTGTTTTTGCGGGTGGTAAGCAAGTTTCAATTGCCACTTTAAAAGCTAACTGGGAAGCTGAAAACCAAGAGCCAGAAGTAGATGAAATAACTTATCTGGAGCATTCTATAAAAGAACTTGAAGAAAAATACGGCAGACCATTCGAAGAAGTTTTTGGCGATAAGACTATCATGGAATTGACGGAGGAAGATACAGACGCTTCGGTTTGGTGGTCTTATAAAGCGAGGTTAGCTAGTGCAAAAGTTTCTAGGCATAAGTAAAACAACGTTTTCTAACCTTGAATACGTCTACGGCGAAATACTCGAAGCAAGATTCTCCGAAACACGGAAAGACGAACTATATAAGTTGAACTTAAAAAAATCATAAAAAAGGTAGGAGTGCGGAGGGGAAGTTTGGAACTGGAGGAGCGAAAGCGTCCGCCTTTGTCTGCGGATTTCAACCGCGAAGAGCGGTATAAATCAAGAAATCTGCAGACAACAGCGGCCGGAAGTCCAAACATTCCCCGCAGTTACGACCAGTACCCTAATATGAAAATCTAAAGTTCAACTTATATAGACCACAAAAAAGGAAGAGAAGTGAACGCGAAAATCACTTTTCATCATTATGATGGTTACAATTAAGAAGTCCAAATATTCTCGAAAGGAACACAAAATGAAAAGCATACTATTAAAGTATTTAGCCAGGTACACAACACTTAGCGAAACGGAGCAGCAGGCGGTTGTTGAAGATATACTGGTGGAGGAATATCAAAAAGGAACAGTGCTCCTTAGGCAAGGAGATGTTCCCGCTAAATGTTATTTTGTATTGAAGGGATGCGTCAGGCAGTATTCCATAGATGAAACGGGAAAAGAAGTCACATCCAACTTTTACACAGAAGAGCAAGCCGTTTCGATCTTCAATTATCATAAACAAAACAGGTCGTCTGCGTACACCTTAACTTGTCTGGAAGACTGTGTGCTGGTTGTTGGTGATCTTGATGCCGAAAAGGATATGTTCCACAAATACTCACAACTGGAAACCATGACACGCAGGATGGTGGAAGCCAACCTGGGTGAGGTGCAGGAGGAGTGGTCTTCATTTATTGCTTCTTCCCCTGAAGAACGCTACAAAATATTGCTGCGCAAGAGACCTGATCTGGTTAATCGCGTGCCTCAGCATCAGTTGGCGAGTTATCTTGGTATGACCCCGGAGTCGTTAAGCAGAATTAAGAAGCGGATCAGTTCAAATGATGTTTAGTCCCGCCTCTGAACAGCAGCCAGATTCCAAAGCCCAGCTCCCCTGCAATCATTGGGACAATGAACACAACATTAATTATCGAAATGAGCCCGTCATATTGCGGAAGAAATATTTTGCATAAGTGAATGATCATATAGCCTATAGAAGCAAGCAGCAGTAAAATACCGATGATCTTAGGAATGCTGTCCGACTTAATCGCCACATAACCCACAATTAACAGATGCCCCCCAAAAACAATCAAACCAACAGACCAGATGGATTCGAATGCGTTCAGGAATAACATCATAAGCGCCTGGATTTGTTCAACTGTAAATGAGGATAAGTACTCTGAATGTGTTGAGAGCAGCAGCACAAGGATCAGGTCCAGTATGGCAATCCCTAATATTGCAGTGTAAGTAAGACGAAGCCAGGCGCCAAGTAGTGACAGGCCTTTATTTAGCGGCTGAAGGAACACATAGAACGCCCAGGCAACGAGAACATCGGTAATCATGATGATAACCCAGCCCAGAATTTCACCTTTGAAAAGGTTAGTGGACGACATGATGTTGTTATATGTGGCGCCGGCATCCCCCTGCACAACAAGGCTTCCATGAACAAAGCCATAAGAAAAAAATGAGGCAAGCGTCATGATGAGAAGTGAAATGCCTGCGCTTAAAGCTGATTTTCGCTGATATGATAGTTCTTGTGCTGCTGTAGCCATAAGATGTAACCCCCTATATAACGTTGTTGATGCTCATTATATAAGGAGGCTGACGACGGGGCATTGATTTAAGTTAAGATAGGTCTAGTTCTTATTCTGCAGGATATTTCCTTTGACCTCACCGATTTTGATGTCTCCATGACCTGTCTGGCTGATCGTTGCATCTTTTGCCACGTGGTTGATATCCAGACTGCCATCCCCTACATGGATCTCGGCTGATCCACCTACCTGATCGACGGTGATATGTCCATTGATATTGTTAATAACGACATCGGAACCGATGTTGCGAACGTCGATATTACCGTCCCGGTGTGAAGAAATATGCAGACTGACCTGCTTGGGAACTTTAACTTCCAGATCGACGGTCCCTGCGCCCAGGGCAAGGAATTGCGCCTGGAACTGTGCCTCTAAATAAGCAGTATCCTTCTGTGCTTCCAGCTTTAGCTCCAATTTATCCATACTTATCCCGCGGGCCTTGGCCGAAGCAATAACTTCAATCTTATCCGAATCAGGGCTGCCTGTGACCTTTATTTCTCCATTCCGATGTTCAATCACAAGTTTCGTCAGGTCGGCCGCGGGCAATTCAAGTTCTTTGGCCGCTGATTCTTCCTTCCCCCCGCAGGCTGTAATCAAGAACAATAATACTATCAGCATAGCCGACTGCATGATCTTCATTAGTTTCATGTTGTACTCCTCGCTAACTCCGGATTTTTACGGCTCAGACCACATCACGTTTGACAAACATGGGATACGATATCAGATGCATGATCATGAGATGGAGACCAATGAATACGAGGGAAAAGCCTATCGTCACTCCTTCAACAGAAGGATTTCCGTATAGGTACTGCGTAAGGTCCGTATGTGAGAAGACGAAGTATTTGGTCCAGGCCCAGCCATCCATGGCGATTGCAATAACGAACCCGGCCAACGTTACGAGCAGGGAAATCACGATGGAGAAGGTTGTACTCCGAAAGGCGGCTGAAATCATAAAGGCCAGCGTAATCGAGATGAGCAGAAACGGAATATTGAGCGCATATTCGGCCACTAGAGCCTGCGCTATCGAGGCTTCTCCTATGGCGTGATCTTTTACAAATAAGTAGCTGTCCCCTAATCCGCCGAACCCAAAAATAAGGCCCCCCAGCAAGAGAGCTGTTAGTATAGCTGCTGCGGACAGCAGAAGACCGAAAAGAATAGCAGCGATGTACTTGGAAAAATAAATTTTGGTACGGCTGGCCGAACGGGTCAACAGCAGTTTTATCGTACCGGTTGCAAACTCGGCAGCAACGATCTCACCAGCGATGATGATGGAAATCAGCGATGCTGCAAAAATAATATTCCGCACTTGGCCCACAGCAAAATTCCATGTATTCGTGCCGGGCGGCGGGGTGTTGTTGTCTAAATAGTATTGGTTCAGTATCATGTGCTTCTCTGCCTGTCTGATTTCAATGTTCAGCGCATCGGGCTTCGCGGCCTCCATTTGAAATTGTGCATTTTCCTGTTCTAGCTGCGCTCTCCAATTGTCGTTTGCGGTGTCACCTCCGGCCGTTCTAATATTTATAATCTGGAGCAGCACATACAGCAGTACAACAGCGGCCATCACCCAGGTGCGTGTCCGTTTATAGATTTTCATGTTTTCATTGCGAATGAATGGAATCAATGGTATTCTCCTCCTGTTATCTCTATGAACTTATCTTCCAGGGTCTTCTTGAACGTATGGACTCCAAAGATGTTAATTCCGGCAGCCATTAGCATTCGGGTAATTTCCGGAATTTGATCCTTGGTGACGTGAATTTGTATATGGCGGTGATCGGTCGTGATTTCATCGCCTGACATGATCGTTTGCAGAATTTGTATAGCCAGATCCAGCCGGTCAACTTCGAAGGAGACCTTGCATCGTTCGTCATCCGCCATATCCGAAATCTTGTGGACGCCAACCAGCTTTCCTTTTTGCAGAATTGCGACGCGGTCGCACATCATTTCCATCTCGGACATGAGGTGGCTGGAAATCAAAATGCCTACGCCCTCTTGCTCAGCCAGACGCTTCAAATGGCCTCTCAGCTCGCGAATACCGGCCGGATCAAGCCCGTTGGTTGGTTCATCGAGTACCAGCAGGGGAGGCTTATGGACGAGAACGACTGCAAGTCCTAAGCGCTGCCGCATACCCAGGGAGTAAGTGGCTACTTTATCATTGATGTTATGCTCCAAGCCAACAAGAGCAACGACTTCCCGGATTCTTGCTTCTGTCACGCCCGGTGTCATTCGGGAGAAGTGAATCAGATTGTCATAGCCGGATAAATATTTGTAGAGGTCAGGATTCTCCACGATTACGCCGACCTGCTTCATGGCTTGTTCAAAGTTCACCTGAGTATCTGTACCGTTAATCAGTACTTGCCCCCCCGATTTGGACATCAGGCCGACGATCATCCGAATCGTTGTTGTTTTTCCTGCTCCGTTCGGACCGAGGAGGCCCAGTATTTCTCCTTTTTCCATATTCAGCGTTACCTGATCAACAATGACCTTGTTTCCTATTTTTTTGGTAAGGTCACGTATTTGCAGCAGCGACAATGCAACCACTCCTTTATCGGTAGTTGGAATGAGATGGGTACTCCTTACTGCGGCGGATTCATCTCAGCCCTCCTCACACTATCAGAGCAGTTGTCATAAAGCCGAGTGACAAACCGTCATAACCTTGATATGACAAGGAAATTGTTCAGGTTGTTTGTGCTTACTTCAATAAGGTTGAATGGAGTTGTAAGACTATGCGAGTTGTCACCCGCAATCAGTGGTCATGGCAGGACTGGACCCTGCTTGGGATTCGTATTCTATGGGTCGTTGCCGTTATCGTTCTGATGTATCAGGATCAGCCGGTTTTTCCTTTCTGGCCGGTGTTTGTTCCTCTGTTGTTATGTAATCTGGTGCCCTTCTTATTTGTGAAAAGCCGCTATTATCTGTATTTGTCCGCGGAGTGCGTATTTGCTGGGGGAGTATCGTTATTTCTTGCTTTTGATCTTGGCTTGGTCAGACTATTTCTGCCTGCTCTTTTTACGATTGCCTTCTATAGCCGGGGCCGGGCTCATTGGTGTTCGTTGCCTATCGCAGTGGCGTTGTTCGTGTGGAGTGCAGGGAATTCCGTTAGTCAAAGCTTAAGCGATGCACTTATCTTGTACGCGGCAAGCTACGCACTGCAAAAAGGTGCCTTGGCGATTGATTCCATCAAGCAGAAACTCGCGATGATTAAGGAGCAGTATAGAATTCTGGAGCAGTATTCTTCGCAGATTGAAAGAATGACGCTGCTAGAGGAACGTTACCGTATGGCGCGTGAGCTGCATGATACTATCGGCCATACCTTTACTTCCATGATTCTGGGGATGGAGACACTGAAATCTCATATTCAGACGGATGAGGGGGAAGCTAAGCTGCAGGGAATGCTCAAGCTGGCAAGAACGGGCCTGGACGATATCCGCCGCCAGGTGCATCAGATGGACCCTGCTGAGGAGGCTTTGCCGCTTGACCGGACGCTGCTGCAGATTAGCGATGAATTCAAGGAGAATACCGGGATTCGGATTGTATTTCGTACGATGGGTGAGCCTTACCCTGTCATGAAGCAGGCTAAGCTTACCCTATATCGTTGTCTGCAAGAGACGTTAACCAACGCCAGCCGTCATGGGCAGGCTAGCAGCATTCAAGTTCTTTTGCAATATGATCATACCCAGGTGATGCTGCAGGTACAGGATAATGGCATGGGCAAGGATAACCTGCATTATGGCTTCGGTTTGACAGGTATGAAGGAGCGTCTGGCCCAATTGCAAGGCAAGCTCTATATTCATTCACAGATGGATGCCGGCACGATGGTAACCTGCACAATCCCGAATTCCTCCCATGAAGGTGGAGAGAAAATCAACATTTTGCTGGCAGATGATCAGCCTTTGGTTCGTGAGAGCCTGCGATTGCTGTTAGGGGAAGAACAGGATTTTGAAGTAAGCGTGGTTAGAGATGGTGAGCAAGCCGTCGAAGCATGCAGGAAGGAGCGTCCCGACATTGTATTGATGGACATTAACATGCCGGAGATGGATGGTATCGCGGCTACAAAGATCATTAAAGAGGAGTGGCCGCACATTCGGATCATTATGATCACGACTATTGAGGATGTCTCTTTGGCGGCTGAGGCACTTCGTATCGGAGCAGAAGGCTATATGCTTAAGTCGATACACCCTAAGGAATTGGCTGCAACCATTCGGCTCATCTATAGCGGGGGAACAATGATCTCCCAGGATGTAGCGCATCAGTTGTTCCAACAGCGGATAGAGGATAAGGTACCGAATCACTATGAACTGACCGAGCGGGAAAGCGATGTGCTACGGTGTCTGTCGGAAGGGCTTCGCAATAAGGAGATTGCACAGAAGCTGCATCTGTCGGAAGGAACGATACGAAATTATATCTCCTCTATTTACCTGAAACTACAAGTGAATACCCGTGAAGAAGCTGTTGAGAAGGCCAGGGTGGAGTGTCTAACCTGAACCAGACAGGGGAATTTTTGAATCAAGAGATATTTGGCTTGCACCTTACGTAACGTCATGTTTTATAGTATAGATACCGGTAATCAGTTAGCGCTAACGAGGGAGTTGCTATGGAACGACATTGGAAGGTCGGGGACCTAGCCAAATTAACGGGACTCACTGTACGAACCTTGCGATTTTACGATCAAATCGGCTTGTTCTCGCCATCCGGCCAGACGGATTCAGGTCACAGGCTGTACAATGAATCCGACCTGTCGCGTTTGCAGCAGATTGTATCGCTTAAGGAGATGGGCTTATCTCTTGACGAGGTCAAGTCCGTCCTGGCCAGCGAGCAGATCAGCCCACATGAGATTGTGGGCCTGCAAATAGACCGGATCAAGGAGCAGATCAAGCTGCAGCAAAAGCTTCTTGAGCAGCTCCAGCATGTATCTAAGCTGATGCAATGGAAGGCGCCGTTAACCGTTGAAGACTTCACGCGACTCTTGCAAGCGATGAAAAAGAGCCACGAGAAGCTGGTCATCGAGCGGCGGATGAGCTGGGAGCACCGTTTGGATCTGCTGGGTGATTTTCTTGCCGAAGATAATGAACGAACGAATTCAAAGGAGGATAAACCGTGACCGAACGATTCGTCAGACACGCCACCTTCGTCGTGGAGCGTACCTATTCCGCACCGCCTGCTAGGGTCTACAACGCCTGGGCAGACCCGGCTGCCAAAGCAAAATGGTTCTCCAAGGCCGATATCTTCGATTTCCGTGTTGGAGGACGCGAATACAGCAGCGGAGGTCCGCCCGAGGGACCGGTCTTTACCTTCGAAGCCTGCTACCAAGAGATTGTTCCGGAACAGCGTATCGTCTACACGTACTCTTTGGATTCAGGAGATACGCGCATATCCGTTTCGATTACAACGGTCGAGCTTATCCCGGTCGAAGGCGGCACAAAATTGATCTTTACCGAGCAAGGGGCGTTTTTTGACGGGCATGACACGCCGGAAGTACGCGAGCATGGCACGAATGAAATGCTCAGTGCACTTGGCAAGACACTCTAATGGGGGGATCACCATGACAGCTATCTTAGGCGAGAATGAAGTTATTTCCTGGCGGGAGTTTGACTTTCCGAAGAAGGTGGTCTTTCAAGCTTGGACCAACCCCGAGCAGTTAGTTCGCTGGTGGGGACCGAAGGGCTTCACCAATACGTTTCAAGAATTCGACTTGCGTCCGGGCGGTACCTGGCGATTTATTATGCACGGGCCGAATGGGGTGGACTATCCCAATCATAGCGAATTTGTTGAGATCGTGCCGGATGAGCGGATCGTACTCAAGCATCTGTCCAACCCCGGGTTTCAGGTGACGGCCACCTTCGAGGAGAAGGACGGGCGCACTAAACTGACATTCCGGCAACGATTTGAGAAAGCGGAAGAGTTCGAGCAAGCCAAAAAGTACTGCATCGAGGGCAACGAACAGAACTTCGACAGGTTGCATGGGCTCCTTGCCGAATGATCATCATAGTATGAAGTGAATGGATAGACATGACAAAGGGGTACCAACTGGTATCCCTTTAAACTTGTGCTACAAGCCCTTGAACGTTCCATAATGAATACGCTAAACCATCAAAAAAACTGACCCCGCGTGAAGCTGCGGGGCCAGTTTGCATTGTTGAAGGCTGGGTAGCAGTAAACTTACAGGTTCGCCAGAACTACCGCGAGAATAGCTACAAAGGCCGGTAAGCCCTGAACGATTAGAATGGATTTCTTGGCAGTGAGGCTGCCGTAGATCGCGGCAACTGCGACACAGATCAGGAAAAACAACTGAAGCTGAAACGCGAACGTGTCATTCGGATGGAACAAGCCCCAGATTAGACCGGCGGCCAGGAAGCCATTATATAACCCCTGGTTGGCTGCAAGCGATTTGGTTTCCTGTGCAAACTGCTTGGTCGTCCCGAACGCCTTCTGCGCTCTTGGGGTAGTCCACATAAACATTTCCAACGCTAAAATATAGAGATGCTCCAGCGCAACAAGCGCCACGAGTATCGTACTCAAAATCATCATCGCAATCCCCTCTTTCACTCAAAATGTAATTTCGGATGCTTAAGCCGGGTAGCCTCCTCCAGGCGGTGGCCAGGCTCCATGCAGACGGCGCAGCAGCACAATTTCTCCTAAATGGTAGGAGTTGTGTGAGGCGATATTACGTAGAATTCCTCCCTTGGTCTCTCCCGGAAAATAAGCGAGCGGCTCGTCGAGCTGGGCGGTCTGAGCAATGGCGACGGCCTTCTCAACTCCTTGCAGCAGATGTTCAATGGCATCTTTCAATTGCGTCTCATCCGCCGGGGCGTCCTCATCAGGCCAGCTTTCCTGTACACTTCCAGGCATTTGCGGCTTGCCGCCCTCCAGGTGAGTCAGCATGAAATCCTGCCAATAGCCCATATGCTTCACCAATTGGTAAATCGTATACGGGACCCCTTCCGTGCGTTGTCCGGCAAGCTCCAGTGTAATATCGGGCAAGGCTCTGGCAATCGGAATATGCCCGCGTTCTCCAACTAACGATTTCACAAGAGCTTGACCAAAAGCATGATTGGATTCAGACATTCGTAAGCTCCTCCTCTTCATTTTATGTATTAGTTAACAAAATTATATTTTACAAAATTGAATTTCACAAAACCAAATATACCTGAATTCAGCTTTTTTGTCAATCATACCATTCCTTGCGCAGATTGGATGTATAGTACTTGTAAATCGGAGGAAATTGCAGGAATATTCTTTTGTATCGTTGAATATATCCGAAAGCATACTATCCGAAATAGAGGCGTATTCAGGATATGCCTTAGCTGCAGGAGGAGAACAACATGAAATCCATCACCGTTCTAAGTCTTACGAAAACGTTCCACCTGGAAGTACTTGCGGGAGGGGGCCGCATGGACCGCGTGATTACCCGTCCACGGACGCACAGACCGGGGCTGGAGTTCGTCGGTTATTTTGATTTTTTTCCGATGGAACGGGTACAGGTGCTTGGCCGCAAGGAGATCAACTATTTATTGACGCTGAGCGTAGAAGAGCGCAAATTGCATATCGGAAATATCGTTAAATATCATCCGCCATGTTTTATTGTAACCTCAGGTCAGCAGGAGATTCCTTACCTGACCTTGTTCTGTGATCAGGAGGGCATCCCGCTGCTGCGGACGGCGGAGACGACAACGGAGTTCATTGCCAAGCTGGACAGCTTCCTGGTGAAGACACTGGCGCCGGAGCTATCGATTCATGGGGTGTGCGTGAATGTATCCGGTATTGGCATCCTGCTCAGGGGCAAGTCCGGGATTGGCAAAAGCGAAACTGCGCACACGCTCATCCGCAGAGGCCACCGGTTCGTGGCGGACGATGTGGTGGTGCTCAAGAAGCTGGGGCCGGCGACGCTGCTCGGAACCCATAACGAGACCACACGCGAGTTCCTTGCGCTGCGCAGTATCGGCCTTATCAATGTTGTACGCCAATACGGGCGCAGGGCCTTTCAGGACGAGACGCGGATCGTGCTCGATATTGAACTGGCTCCGTGGCAGGAGAATTCGCTGAACAATGAGCTGGAGCTGGTGCCCCAGTTCACGAATTACTTAGGCGTCCAAATTCCCCATATTGAGGTCCAGCTCCAGCCGGGACGAGATGTAGCTGGTCTGATCGAGGCAGCCGCCAACAACTGGTATCTCAAGCAGCTTGGCTACAGCGCCGCCGAAGACTTCATGAAGCGGATCGAAGACGGTATGCAGTCCCAAGGGGATTGCTGAGGGAAAGATACAGCCGCCCCAAAAGGGCAGAAGTGACGGAGGGGAAGTTTGGAATTGGAGGAGCGAATGCGTCCGCCTTTATGTTTGGATTTCTACTGCGACCAGCAGTTTGAATCAGGAAATCCAAACATAACAGCGGCCGGAAATCCAAACATTCCCCGCAGTTACGACTAGGCCCACATATGAAATATATATAAGCCGTTTCCTGTTAAAACCGGGGAACGGCTTTTTTGTCAGTAATGCCCGGCAAGGGTGCAGAAGCGAAAATGCTTGCTTAAGCATACAAAATGTTTCCTTTCATACGTTACCTAATATTTTATCTATTGATATATTGAGATGAGATTATGGTAGAAAGGTGATCAGAACATGAGAATTGCAAAAAAGGTTATCGCTGTGTTTGCAGCAATGTTACTTGCGTTAAGTTCATTTTCATTTAACATGGGGACTGCTTTGGCTACAGATGTGAACAGTAAGTATGTTGTGAATGGCGGTTTTGAAACCGATTTCTGGACGGATCATTCATGGAGTGTGGAGACGGCAAACTGGGATCAGGTGGATATTCAGCAATTTGCATACGCGAATGATACCTGGATCACTCCAAATGAAGGGACTCACGCCTTCAAGTATTGGATCAAGAACACGGCTGCCGGAAACCAGGCGGTTACGGTGAAGCAGACGATTCCGGCTCTCCCTGCGGGAAGCTATGAGCTGTCGGTTCATTCGATGGGCGGAGACGGAAAAGAAGCTGGCAATATAGAATTATTCGCAGGGGCAGAAAAGAGCGATATTGTGGCAACCACGGGCTACAATGCTTGGGGGACGGTCAGCCTCAAATTTGTCTTAAAGGAAGCAACTTCTAGCCTTGTCATCGGGGCGAACATAAACGGCGCTCCGGCCGCATGGGGATACTTGGACGGCTATGAGCTGAAGCAGGTGAGCACGGATACGAATCAGCCGGTAGCTGCAGATATTTTTGTGAAGAAGGTTGAAGGGCTGCGGTCTGATTTTATTAAGGGCGTGGATATCTCCAGTATCATTTCTTTAGAGAATAGCGGAGTTAAGTTCTATAATGAGGCCGGAGAAGTGCAGGATATATTTACAACTGTACATGAAGCCGGTGTGAACTATATTCGGGTGCGTATATGGAATGATCCGTTTGATACAGCAGGTAATGGTTATGGCGGTGGCAATAATGATCTGGCTACTGCAATTCAAATTGGCAAAAGAGCAACTGCTAACGGAATGAAGCTGCTGGTGGACTTCCATTATTCCGATTTCTGGGCAGATCCAGGCAAGCAGCATACGCCAAAGGCCTGGGCCAATCTGAGCTTTGAAGACAAGAAGACTGCACTGTACAACTATACCAAGGAAAGCCTGCAGGCCATGATTGATCAAGGTATTGATATTGGTATGGTTCAGGTAGGCAATGAAACCAACGGACAATTTGTCGGGGAATCCGACTGGTCGAAGATGAGCGCGTTATTTAATGCAGGAAGCAAGGCGATTAGAGAGATCAATCCGAATATTCTGGTCGCGCTGCATTTTACGAACCCGGAGTCGGCAGGCAGATATACTTCCTATGCGGGGAAATTGCAGGATAATAATGTAGATTATGATGTGTTCGCGAGTTCATATTATCCATTCTGGCACGGCACATTAAGCAATTTAACGGCAGTTCTGAAGCAGGTGGCCGACACCTATGGCAAAAAAGTAATGGTGGCCGAAACCTCTTATACGTACACGGCTGAAGACGGCGATGGACACGGAAATACCGCTCCGCAGAGCTCCGGCCAAACGCTCGACTACCCTGTTAGCGTTCAAGGTCAGGCGAATTCGGTCAGAAACGTAATTGAGGCGGTTGCGAATGTGGGTGCGGCGGGGATCGGCGTATTTTATTGGGAGCCTGCGTGGCTTCCGGTAGGTCCGAAAGAGAACCTGGAGCAGAATAAAAGCATTTGGGAAAAATACGGTTCAGGCTGGGCATCCAGCTACGCGAAGGAATATGACCCTAAGGATGCAGGGGTATGGTATGGCGGCAGTGCCGTTGACAACCAGGCTTTGTTTGATTTCAGCGGCCATCCGCTTGCCTCGCTGAACGTGTTCAAATATGTGAATACAGGGGCCGTTGCTCCTCTTGCCATTGATGAAATCAAGGATGTCTCGGTGACTGCGATTGCCGGGGAGAAGATCGTTTTACCGAGTGTCGTTAATGTCACTTACAATGATGGCAGCGCCGGAATTATACCGGTCGTATGGGATCAAGCCGCGCTTGACCAAGCCATTAGCCAGGGGGCCGGCAATTATGTAATCCAAGGAGCTGTGGAAGGCGGTCATACGGCAAAAGCGGCTTTGGTCATTAAGAAAGAGAATTTCATCTTGAACGGAAGCTTTGAGAATAGCGACAGAAAAATGTGGGAGATCACCTATGGTGACGGAAGCGAACCGCATACGGGCTATCAGAACAAGGTGTCGGATGCCAAGACCGGAAATTATTCGCTGCACTTCTACTCTGCAAAAGGAGTCGATTTCACTGTAGCGCAGAATGTCTACGGGCTGAAGCCGGGTTATTATAATCTCTCCATGTTTATCCAGGGTGGAGATGCTGCCAGCTCTGATATGAATCTCTTTGCCGTAACAGACGGTAAGGAAGTGAAAGTGAGCACCGGCGTTAACGGGTGGGTGCAGTGGAATAATCCTGAAATCCAGAATATTCTCGTTACCAATGGAACTCTTACGATTGGAGCGAATATCAAAGCGTCCGGCGGCGCATGGGGAACTATTGATGATTTCTACTTAAGCTTTGTAAAAGATGCCGAGGGGCCGAAGCCTGACCCGGGAACGGAAAATCCGGGGACACCGGGAACGCCTGAAACGCCAGGAACGCCTGAAACGCCAGGAACACCAGGAACACCAGGAACACCAGGAACCCCTGAGACTCCATCAACACCAACACCAGTACCAACACCAGTACCGACAGTATCAATTCCGGCAGCAACACCAACAGCAACGCCAGAAGTGAAGCCGGAACCAAAACCTGCACCAGCACCGGAAGTGACGTTTGATGACAAGGTTGTCAATGCTGAAAAAGTATTATCCAGCCTTAATAAGAAGTTAGAGGAAACCAACGCTAATCTTACTAAGGTTCAATTTAAGGACACTGCCTCTCACTGGGCCGGTGCAACAGTTAACATCTTCGTTAGATTGGGAGTTATTAATGGATATGCAGATGGTACCTTCCATCCTAACGCAAAAATTACTCGTGCCGAGTTTGCTACGATTATTGCAAAAGTATTTGATATTTCTAGTACGGGTACTGGGAATACATTATCTGATATCTCCGGTCATTGGGCGGAAGGCTCAATTGATGCTTTGACTGAGAATGGAATTGTTTCAGGATATCCAGATGGTACATTTAATCCAAATAAAGAAATCAGTCGTGCTGAAATTATTTCTATCATCTCTAAAATTGTTAACCTTAATAATGTAAAGGTTGCTGCAGCATCTGCGTTCTCAGATATTGATGGTGCATGGAACAAGGATCAAATTGAGAAGGCTGCAAAGATTGGCATAATTAGCGGAGAAGGCAATGGAGAATTTTCGCCAAACAGATCCTCTTCTCGTGCAGAAGCTTTAACAATTGTTTTACATGCACTTCAAACGAACTTGGAAATTAAAACACTATTAGAATCTATTGAATAATCAAAGAACTCCCATGACTACTCTAAACCCTCTGAGAATGAGGGTTTTTTCTTTGCAGAAAAAATCATAACAATTCAATTGGGTTTTCTTCATGGCTAGACTTGATTTTGGATTTTTTCTTTATGATATGGCTACGGACTAAAAAAATTACAACTCAAAAATTGGCTGGACGTAAGAGTCGACGACAGAAGTAATATTTAGGAAAGGCGTCACCAGGGAAGTTATCCCGGGTGGCGTTTTTTTTGACTAAAGAGAGATCCACACGTTTTGATATTTTTCGACAGTCCGGCTCGCTTTTGAGAGAAATTTGAGAGAATGCCTTTTTATAATGGTTGGTAACGTGTGACTAAAGTCACGAAGGAAAGGATGGTGGCCCAATGCGTGGCAAGATAGGAGCGGTCATTCTAGCGGTTTTTGCTTTGCTGCTGTTACAGGATGGCAGGTCCGTCTCCCGGGCAGAGACGCTGGTGGAATATGATGCCGAAGGTGTGTATGCCCATACGGAGGAAGCGGTGTTTTATGTACGGGCGTTTCGCGCAGACGGCACGTTAAAGGATGTGGGCAGCGGGTTCCTGATTCAGCCCGACGGTACGGCGTTGACGGCCTATCATGTGGTGGAAGGAGCGGCGCGGCTGAGCTGTGTGCGCGATGATGGCGCTGCGGCGGCTTGCCGGATTGTGGCTCAGGACGAGGCGGTGGATACAGCCGTGCTGAAGTTTCCGTCCCTGGATAAGAACATGTCTTACCCATATTTACCCTTGCGGACAAGCCCGGTTAAGCATGGCGAGAAGGTGTTCGCCATCGGGTATCCCATGAAAGAGACGAAGATCATCACCGAAGGCATTGTGAATGCGCCCGGCGCTCCAATTAACGGGAGGGAACGGATCTTGATGTCGGCGGCGCTGGTCAACGGCATGTCGGGAGGGCCGCTGGTGGATCAGTATGGATATGCGGCGGGACTGCTGTCCGGCTCTCTGCGCACCATGAATGGCATTCATCTGGCGGTGGATGCAGAGTCGGTCAAGCGGGTGATCGCGAAGGCAGGCAATTAGAGGGAAGGCCGCGACCCGGGTTTGCCTGTGTAGCAGCAGGCGGCTCCGGCAGCGTTTTTACATAGAAAAGATTTGCAGTCAAAATCCGCTAGGGAGGGTGCATACATGAGGAAGTGGGCAAAAAAATGCCTGTCCGTCACATTGGCTACAGCGCTGCTGACGGCAGGGATGCCGTGGCTGGGCGGAGATCGGGCGCAGGCGGCAGGCGAATATCAGGATGTATATGTATATGGAACGAAGCTGCTGCATATTGGCGACTGGTATCCGGTAACAACAGCCGATTATGATGCTGACACAGATTCAGATGCTTTGCTTGTCAACGCTTTTGGATGGTTCGCCAAGGTGCAGAATGGCAACAAAGTTCCAGGGGTTACGATTGATAATGTTGACGGCGATCTGGACGGAGGGCCGCATCTGGGGGATGCGGATGTGCTCGATGCGACTATCCGGGTTGCGGACAATCCTCAACTTAAGCAGTTGGCTGAAGGAGAGGGGCAGTTCCGCTTCTATGTACGAAGTCTCTATGAATCGGATGATGATAGAGCAGAGGTGGAGGTTAAGAGTAAAAATCTGGGGACCTGGTACCGCGAGGATTATGTGGGAGCCGGACCGAACCGCGATGATCAAACCACTGGCTGGATTAATCTGGAGCCCGATGATGTGATCACTATTCATCTGGAGAGCTGGGGTTCGGGTACAGTCACCGGCATTCACTTGAACTTCCGGGATATCGTTGCTCCCACCGTCAAGGACTACATCTTTGATACCACGGGTACCCAGCGCGACAATACCACCATTGATGAGAAGGAACTGCTGCTTAAATGGGGCGACAAGGTGGATCTGACCTATCCGTTCAGCGAGCCGGTAAAGGCCGGTTCCGGGGAAGTGGCGGATCTTAACAAGCACAGTCTGTTCACCAACCCTGCCGGAACGGGCCTGCCCGCTGCCGGCGAGAACCAGGGAATGCAGCTACCGGCTGCAACGGATTGGAGCAAATACACTGACAAGCTGAGCTACACCTATGAAGCGGCTAATTACCAGCATAGCGGAAATCTGCCGATTGCGAATGGCGGTGAGCTGAGCAGTCTTCCGTCCGGGATCAATTTGAACGAGAAATCCCTGAAGCAGAAGCTTATCGACGCCGATTTCCACGATGCTGCCGGCAATCCGCTGGTTGTCAGTAATTTCGGCCAGAAGGCTGCCGCAGATGCAGGGGACCCGTTCATTCGCGGCAAAGCGATCAATCCGTTTGACACAACGGTTGATGCGGGCAGTGCCAGCGACGGCTTCCGGGTAATTGTTGACGCGGTGCCGCCCAAATACAGCTTCGCGGCCAACGGCATTCAGCCGGACATTGTAACAGGAAGCACGCTGAATAAGGGGGATACCCTGGATTTCAAGGTCAGGCTAACAGAGGACGTGATCGCCAAGAAAGGCTTGTCGGCTGACGGTCTGTTCCTCTACTTCAACAACGGTATGAAGGCTTACTACGTGGGAGGGGAAAACACTTCGCTGTGGACCTTCCGGGCGACCGTGACCGAGGATGATCTGGATGTGGCGCTGCTCAAGGTTATTGCCCTGACTCATTCCTCCAGGTCCGGCAGCATTCCCGCCTACGCGGACAAGGGCGTAATTCAGGATTACGCCGGCAATCTGCTGATGGACCCGGTCAATACCAGCAAGTCGGCTAACCCTGATCCGTCCAAGCAGGTTCCGAACACCAAGATCGACTGGGCGAAGCTGTCGATCGACAACACGGACCCGGGCTTTAAGTTCATCTATGACCAGACAGGTGCAACTGGTAATGTGTGGGGCAAAGCGGGCAAGGTCACCATTGATGCCCTTGATCCCGGAGTTGTCGCTCCTGCACTCGACCCGGACGAGGCCGGACAGACGCGGCCAAGCCGCGGCATCTATCGGCCGCTCAATATGACGGGCGGTTCAGGGGATTCGCCGGGCCTCGGCCTGGTCTACTATTACTGGAGCCAGAGTCCGAAAGATCCGCTGGAAGGGCTGGAAGCTGACGAGTTCGCGGCGGTCAAGCGCTATTCGCTTACAGGGCAGCAGCCCCGCGAGGGCCTGTATCCCGGCAAGCTGGCGGACTTCAATCTGATGGTGGCCAACAACAGCACCAATCTTTTGTCGCCGCCTGCTCAGGCGCAGACTGTTCAGGGCAGCGGAACCTGGTATCTTCATACCTGGACAGCGGATATGACCTGGGATACGGCCCGCGAACTGATGCAGTACGACAAAATGAAAGCCTACAAGACCGGCAATTCTGCCACCTATAATGGATGGATTAATGAGTATAAGGCTAGCCACGCGGGCGCATCCGATGCGGATGCGGAAACCTATGCAAACGGCAAAGCCCTCCAGGCTGTAGGTGACTACAGCGATCTGTCGCTGTGGACGGAGGCGGATTTCAAGCATGACGATTCCAACTGGATTTATGGCAAGACCGCTATGCTGCTGGACAACAAGGCGCCTGTTCTTAGCGCCTCTGTCTCCGGTGTCAACCATACGGCGGTAGTTAAGGCAACCGTCGAGGCATCGGATGAGCATAGCGGGATTGATCCGAGCTCCTTGCAATTCCAATGGGTCAAGAGGGGCGAGTCGCCAAGTGATCTGGACTGGCAGGTTGTGCCTGCAGACCGGACCGTGACGACCCTGAATCATGTGATTGAAGATGGAGAGTACCTTCTCTATTTACGAACTTCCGACAAGGCGGGAAATACAACGGGGTATCAGATGGGTGAGACTGTCGTGGTTGACTCCACGAACAAGATCAGCATCGCCTTCACGCCGGAAGCATCGGAAGGTTATGTTCAAAGCCATGACATTGGGGTAACCGTTAGCGGAACAGGGGTGCAGGAGCTGCTGTACGCTTTCAGTCCATCAGCCGCCCGGCCAGCGGACAATCTCTACAAGTCAACGGTGGTGAAGAATGTCTACGAAGGCGAGAGCGTGACGAAATCAGTCTATAGCAGCGTTGTTGCAGCCGTGTACGGCCTGAATGGAGAGCAGTACCTGCATGTGCGGGTCAAAGGAGACGATGCTGACCGCTACTATGATTACAGCTCGCTGTACCGGTTCGACAATGCCGCTCCGGTCGTAACGTTCAGCCTGAACGGCGTAAGCTATCCGCGTACTTCCTATAAAGTGCTTGTGACGGCAACGGATCTGTACAACCCGGACGGAACCTCGGTCCAGTACCAGTGGCTGCCGGAGAAGGCCGCTCCGCCGGATGCCTCCTCTGCCGGCTGGCTGCCGTTACCGGATGATGGCAAGGCGGTCATTGACAGCGAGCTGCTGGCTCCAGGCACATCCGCAGGTTATGTCCTGTATGTGTACGCCAAGGACGGACTGGGCAATGGCGCCGTTACACGTACTGGAACATTCCAATTGTTCCGGGCGGATAATTCCCCGGTGGAAGTGCTGCAATCCGATCTGATTGCCTTTGAGCGCGGGACGGAAGAAGGGAACAAAGCGACACTGCAACTGGAGCTGAAGAGCATCTCCAAGGATGGTTTTGACTACTCCATCTCCCGGGACAACGGCGTTACATGGAGTGTGTGGAGACCGTACACGAACTTTGTGCAGGTCGGCGTGACGCAGACTTCTCCCGATCAGCTCAAGCTGATGGCCAAATTCCGCTCCCCTTCAGGGGTGGTGAGCACTCCCTTGTCTATTGATACGAGCCAATTCGATGCGGCGGCCGATCCGCTGCACGGGCTGGTGTCTTACAGCACACTTCGGCCTACAAAGAGCGGTGGCGTTACACTGAGCATCACCGTGCCGACGGGGACCAAGGTGACTCCTTCGGCGGATAACCCGTCTCCTCCAGAGCGGGTCAAGGGGAACAGCTTCAAGATTTCGCAGAATGGCCTGTACACCTTTGATCTGGTCGACCTGACAGATTCGGAGCGCAAGGCTACGCTGCTGGCGGTCGTAAGCAACATCGACATGACTCCGCCGGAGGGCGTCATTGAATACAATATCACCGGTCCAACCCGGGGGAATGTTACCGCCAAGCTGATCGCCTCCGAGCCGGTTCGCATCCTGAACAATGGCGGAAGAGACAGCTATATTTTCAAAGAAAATGGATCGTTTACGTTCGAGTTCGAGGATGAGGCGGGGAATACGGGCTCGGCAATCGCAAAGGCAGCCAATATTGACAGAACGCCTCCAGAGGTATCTCTGGTCAAAACCTACAATTATGGAACGGGCGGCTCCAAGTCCTTTAAGACTCTATTGGACGCTCAGGGCAATGTGCTGCTGGCTACAGGAGTTGTGCTGACGGCTGAAAAAAGCTTCCCTGGAAGCGAGAATTTCCTGGTGGTGCAGGGCAAGAATCCGACCGTTCTTCTTCAGAACAATCCGGTCCGCATCATCGTACAGGACCCGCAGGGAAATACCGCGGCTCTGGAGGAGAACATCGAGAGCATTGCTCCCGCGCTGGAGCAGCCTAAGATTAGCTACGAATTTGTAGATGGCGACGGGCATGCGCTCTCTCCAAGCAAGCTTGTCACCATCAATGGCAAAACCTACGCCAAAGGCGCGGTGAAAGTTACCTTGAGCGGCCAGATTGATGCCCCTAACCAAATGTTCGCGGGCGCTGCGCCCGTAACTCAGGGGACTGGCTATGCCAATAAGATCAGCGGCGCAGACGGCAGCTACGCGCATTCTGCCACCTATAAGGCGAACGGCAATACCCGTTTGGTACTCAGCGATCTTCTGGGCCGGACCATCGTTTCCGCCATCCAAGTAGATGGCCTGGATAATACGGCACCGGAGATCAAGCTGAAGCGTCCTGTGACTGCGGTTATCCGGGGACAGAAGGATTTTGACGCTCTGCGTGATCTTGGCGGCTATGTCGTCACGGATAATGTGTCTGACGCAGATAAGCTGAAGGTCACGGTCAGCAGTCTGGATCTGAGCAAGACCGGCAAGCAGACGGTCACCTACACTGTAACGGACCAGGTGGGCAACACCGCAAGTGCGAAGCAAGAGGTTGTAGTCATGAAAGACACGGGGCTGCTGATTATCGGCAACGGACAGGTGCTGTCCTCCAGCCTATCAGAGACTGTGCTGTTCGATACGAACAAGATCACCTTCAGCGTGCTTGGCTACGACAAGATGAATGTGAACGGGAAGGAACTCGTCAATGAAAAGGCGACGTACACCCTTCTCTATCACTCCGGGCTATACCGGGAAGGCCAGATGAAATACATCGCTGAGGAAATATCGTTCAAGGAGCTGACGGTGAATAAGTACCAGGTCGTCTTCCCTAAGACAGGCTGGTACACCCTTATTATCAGAACGCAGGAAAGAGAGCGGGAGATCGTCTCCTTCTTTATCGGCGGCATGGAATCATAAGCAGTTCAGCAAGCGGCAATGCCGAAGGAGAAAGCCGGGCAAATGACAGAGGCGGGAAGGCCTCTGACGCTTGCCGGCTTTCTTCCAAATTTCAAGAATGAAGGAGTCAGAATTGATGAGAGGAATTAAGCAGACGATTACGGTTCTACTGGTAATGCTCCTCGCCTTTGCTACCCCTGTCTCGGTGTTGGCCGAAGAGGCCGGCAAGGCGGATACAACGGTTCTGAGCAACGGTCTTGTCAAAATTACGATCAACAATGCTACGGGTCGCTTCGCTATCCGTACCGTCGAAGGTCAGCCGATCCGCAAGAAGGATCAGAATATTGACATGATGTTCAAGGGGGATGACCCGGAGACCTCCTTTACGACCTTCCGTATTGACGGAACGGACTATATCTTCGGCAATCCGTACAAGTTCGGTGCGGAGCTGTTTTCCGAGATCACCACTCCCCAGATTGTACAAAATACGGACGGAACGAAGCAGATTGAAACGGTCTGGACGATCAAGGGCATCCAGATCAAGCAGATCATCAAGCTGTATATGAATACCTCTGACAAAATAAATGCCGGCAATGTGAACGTAAGCTATCTGGTTAACAACAATACGAAGTCTACGGTACAGGTGGGCTCGCGGATTTTGCTGGATACGATGGTAGGCAGCAACGACGGACCGGCTTTTCAAGTAGGCAAGGTCTACAAGACTCCCCTGCAAGTGGAGCGGAGACTGGTGGACGAGGACAAGCTTCCTCCCGGCATCGGTGAAGATGAAAAGGCGCTTTATACGCTGCCAGCCTATTGGGTCATGAAAGACAAGTATGACAGCACAGACCCTCTGGCTACCAACGCTGTGGCGTATGGCTTCAACAATTTTTCCGAGAATGACATTAATATTGTGGATGAAATGGTCGTGGGCCACTGGAGCAAAATGGCTAACACCAAATGGGACTATGAAGTGAATCCCAACCTGGATTTCACTACGGATACCAACGATTATGGCACGGCGGATTCAGCGGTTGCGTTGTACTGGAACCCTGATGCTATTCCTGCAGGTGCTGTGCACAGCTATGAGACAGTCTATGGGCTGGGGGAAATTGTGCAGCCGGACAAGGCGTTCTCCATCCGCTATATTGATCCGGTGAACCAGTTGGCGACTCTGGATGATAACAGCGGCTATGAGAACGAGGGCGTTTTTGATATTACCGCAGAGGTGGAAAATCTGGAGGCCTTCAACACGGAGCAGTCCAGCATCAATGTCAGTCTGCAGCTGGATAATGCGCTCAAATTCGTTGATGTGGATACAAACGGAAAGATCAAGCGGGATGCGAACGGGAAGATTCTGACCCGGACCGGCAATTCACAGACCGCCATCTTCCGCAAGGAAGCGACCCCGGAGCAGGCGGAACAGGGCATACAGCCGAAGTTCAAGCCCGGCGAGACCGTTACGGCTTCCTTCAAGGTTATGGCTACTGGCAGGGCGTGGCCGACAACGCCGGAATATTTGCTGAGCGTCAGCAGCCCGGAGACGGAGGCCAAGCTGGAGAGCATTCAGGATGAAACGGTCAAGGCGCAGTACAAGTCGAGCAAGGCCAATTTCGTGCTGCTGCCGCCTGTCGGCACGGCCACCCGGACTTATGTATACGCAATGTCGCCGGAAGAAGTGTACCGCTCGGATGTGAAGTATATTACCCTCAACCTGTCCAACATTGAGGCGTACAACACCGGGAACGCTACAACGGACCCCAATTTCGACCTTTATCTAAAAGAAGTCGCCACCGGCAACCGGTATAAGGTGCCGGTGAAGAACTCGGTTCTTCTCCAGCCCGCCAATGACGGGCAGGTGGGAGATATGCGGATCACCTATCGCACCGGGGATCTGGTGGATAAAGCCGGCAATATCCTGAAGGATGGTGACGGCAAGGAGCTTAAGGACCTGGGGCCGGACCTGCCTTTGGGCGAATATCAGGTGGAGATTGACTATAAAGACTCTGGCGATACTGGCGGTCTCTACGATCTGACTACCTCCCAGCGGTTTGTGGTCAGTGATAATGAGAAGGCGCGGATTAAGAAGGCGGGTATTCTGGCGGTCGTCAAGAGAAGTTTTGACATGACGACTCCATATGACAATACCAACAAGGAAGAACTGAAGGAAGCGTATGAAGACGCGTTCCCCGGTTACACCTTCCCCGGACAGGCTGAATATGCCGGGATGAAGACAGCTTTTACTACGGCCATGAATGCGATGGTCTTGAGCGCCAAAGTAACGGACCCCGAATTCGGCGGGGAATATCTGCAGCAGGCGGAGGAGGTTCCAGCCTACCATCTCCAGGCCTTCGAGAGCGAGGAGGAGCTGGAGGCCTTCAAGAAGAGCCTGGCCGAAGAGGATAGCGGCACAGGCAGCGATGAGGAAGAGGGAGCGCCCGGCGACGAGGTGCTGGTGGAGATTCGCGGGATGATCAACCAGATCGGCAGCGGTGACGACGCTGAATATGTGGTGGATACCAAAAGCGAGCCGGCTATCATCAACAACGCGGTAGCTTATCAAGGCAAGGATATGGTGTTTGCCAGCGGCAAGCTGGATGTATTGAGCATTAAAAAAGCTATTAATACGGATGATACGCCGCTCTTCGATACCCTGAGTGTAAAAGGGGACGGCGAGCTGAGCATGGCGGGCAGCGGTTTTGTCTTCTTCGAGGGCGAATGGACGCTCGATTTCTTCAACGGCTTCAGCAAATCGTTAATCCAGCAGGATAAAGAGGATGCTGGAGGCGATGACGGCGGGGATGGCGGAGAAAAGGACCCGGAAGCGGAGCAGAAGAAGAAGGACCAGGGCGGAGGCGCGGAGGATGATACGCTCAACGGAGCACTGACCTGGGCGGCGGGCGCTGTGGGCGAGCGGTTGAATCCACTGCGGCAGCTCATGATTCCCGACGTGTATTTCAACCGGCAGAGCCTGTTCGCCGCGCCAAGCTTTTCGGTTAAAGGCTTTGGCATGAAATTTAACGACTATATTCTTCGCCCGGGAGGCATCTCATTCTCAGGCGGCATCAATCTGAAAATTGTAAATTCGGAAATCAAAAACGTGATTTTCAATGATCAAGGGTTTGTGGGCATTGACGCCAATCTCAAATTTGATCTGAATGAGGAGATTGGATTGATCTCGAAGCCCAAGGAGGGTGATGCGGAAGAAGGCGATAAGCCGTCCGGCGAGATCACGATTGTCCATTATGTGCAGGAAGTGGAGGATGTGTCCAATACCTATGGCCTCAAATTCAACGCGACTGTGAGCAGCGTGGGTGTAGGCGTGGAGATTGCGTTCAAGCAGGTTGCGGACAAGCGCATTTTGCCTGATGCCATCGGCTTTGAAGCCGAGCTTGGCGATCCGGGTGTGCTCATTACCGGTGCGACCTATTTGACCGGCATCCGCGGAGCGATCCGCGAGCTGGCGGATACGATTGCCGGGGAGGGCGATGTGCCGCTGACCCTTGAGGCCGGTGCGGATATCACCTTTGGCGTACAACCGGCCACGTTCTATGGCAGCATCGACATGACGCTCAAGAAGTCGGGAATCAAGCTGGTCGGCAAAATGGATTACAGCCCTTCGCCGGAGTCGGAGAAGCTGGCTATGCTGACCGAGGCCAAGATTGCGGCCCAATGGATGACACCGTGGTTCGTCAGCGCCTCCGCAACGGTAGACGTTCTGGGCTGGGATGTGATTGTCGGCAAGGCTTCCCTGTTCGTGGGGGAAAATCTGATCAAGAACCGGATTGATTTTGAAGGCTTCGTGAGTGCGAAGCTGCAGATTCCTTCCGATGTGCCGGTCGTTGGCGGCATGCCGCTGGCGGGTGTATCGCTGGGCGTCAACAACGACAAGATGTGGGGCAGCTTCGCTGTTCTGTTCCTCAGTCTGGGCGTTACCTATTATTTTGACGGAGATATTGAATTCGGTACTTCCGGCGAGAAGCTTCCGGACGGACTGCTGTATCTGCAGGTTCAGGACCCGGAAACCGGGCCTAAGCTGGTTGTATTCGGCGAAGGCGCGGAAGCGGTAGCCACTTCGTGGGTATCGAAGGAAGAAACGCAGCATGAAATTGAGTACCACAGCGTCGCTGACGGCGTCAGCCTGCTGGATAACGGTTCCTTGGATGTCGGCATCGGGGGCATCAAGGTATCCGGCGACGGCAAGCTTCATGAAATTCCAATGTCGGCAGTTAGCGGCAACGCTTTGCTTGAAGTGCAATATTACGAAGATTCCATGCCGCAGCTTGCACTGAAGGACAATAACGGCCGCGATTACAAGCTTGTATTAGATGAACGCAAGATCAATGATCCGAACGCCAATGCCTTTACCCAGGAAATTTCTGGGAAGAACGGAACCATCCGCAAGGCATATATCGCTATTCCGGCCAGCCGGGCCGGCAGCGGCACTTGGAAGCTGTATGCAGATCAGAGCGTGGACACACGGCTGTTCAACATCCCTGAGGTATCCAAGCTGGATGAGGTCAGACTGGATCAGATCAGCACAGACGCGAATGCGTTCACGGCTTCCTGGAAGGTATCAAATGCCAAGCCGGATGATACCATCAGCCTGTATCTGACAAAGGATGCAGTGCTTCCCGCTTCTGCGAATGGAGCTATTCAAGCTCCCGGGGATGCGGGTGTACTGATTGCGAAGGATCTGAAAGCAGATCAAGGCGGCGGAGTGGCTGGCGGCATCACATCGGGCAGCACCCGGATTGATGCTACCCAGGTTTCAATGCTGGGGGCTACGGAGGACATCAGAGGCCTGATGGCTCAGGGAGATTATTATCTGCGGGCAGAGCTGCACTCCTCCACAAGCTTCGGAACGAAGACTAGCGCGGACAAGTTCAAGCTGGTGGACCCGCTTGCTCCTGCCGAGGTTAGCGATGTAGCGGTCAAGCCTGCGGGCAACGGGTATTTCGAACTGTCCTTCAAGCCTGCGGCGAAAAAGCCGGGACAGACCAATTACGAGCACAGCTACAGCATCGAAGCGCTTCAGCAGAAGGACGGAAAGCTGGCGGAATATGAGAATTTCAGCTCCCTTCTGTTCACGGAAGAGGAATTGAAGCCTTACTGGAATGAGCAGAGCGGCAAATATGAAGGCATTCGTCTTGGCGGCTGGACAGGGGCCTCGAATTCTAGCAAGGTGGACCATTCCAGCCTGGACGGCAAGGCAGTGGACGGCGATTCGATCAAATATAAGGGTCTGAAAGTCGGAGAGAAGTATGTTATTGGCGTATCTGCGGCGGTGAAGCCTGATAAGACTGCAGACCAGAATGAGAATCTGCATTATTCCAAGCGGGTGGATACGGCAAATACGCTGCTTCCGGCTCCGGCCAAGCCCGTACTGAGTATACAGGGCGTGGATTCAACCCGGATCGGGACGGCAACCTCCGCTTACGCGGAGGCGCTAAGCAGCTCTAAGAAGCAGAGCGTCCGGGTAGTATCCGATCAGAAAAATGTAGAGGTAGAGGCGATCTACGACGGCAAGTCACTCGCTAAAGTGGGACTTGCAGATAATGCGTCTGGAAGCGCCGGAACGCTGGATTTCTCCACCTTCACGGTGGATGGCACATATGCGATAGAACTGCGGACAAGAAACAAGACGACCGGCGATTTCACCATTACTATGCTGTATCTGACTGTGGATACTATTGCGCCGGTTCTGTACATTGACACTCCGCTTCCGGGCACGCGGACAGCCGGCGGCAAGATCAAGGTATCCGGACAGACTAGCAATGACGCTGTTCTCAAGGTTAACGGCCAGCCTGTTACTGTGGGTAAAAACGGCCGCTTTGACGGCGAAGTATCCGTCACCGGCAGCCAGCCAACGCTGGATTTGGCCTTTGAGGCAGTCGACCGTGTCGGCAACAGCAACAGCGCCTCGGTCGTTCTGACCAATGGCGGCTACCAGGTGCCGGTTGGCCTGGTTCTGCGCAAGGTGACCGACCTCGGTGTGAAAGACGAGCGGCAGCTCGAAGCCTTCCTGCGGGTACCTGACGGCAAGGATGGCAACGACAAAGCCAAGTACAAGGAAGTGCCGGTTGCAGACAGCGATCTGGAGAAGCTGACCTATTCCTTGTATGCGGGTGAAGCTGCAGCAGTATCCGAAGACGGCAAGGTGACTGGCCTCGCCGAAGGCTCGGCGATTGTGTCCGCAGACTACAAGCTGTCCGGCGGTGCAACACTTCAGGGCATGACGGCAGTAAATGTAGTTACCGACATCAAGGCCTATACCTCCGCTGTCTCCGGCAATGCGGCGGCTACGAAGGTCAACATAGTGTCGGCAGGCGACACAAGCAATGCCAAGCTGGTCTACAAGGTGTATCCTGCAGCGGATACTGTTTCACCTGCGCCCCGCTATAAAGATGATGTTAGCGGCTGGACGCTTCTCCCGGATGGCGGCGTTATTACTGCCGTCAGTGGCGACCGGATTGCTGTAGCCAAGCGGCCGGACGGCGGTAAACAGGCGCTGGCGGTATCGGTGCTTATGCCGGTGGTGCTGTGGAGCGAGAGCGGCACAGGCGGTAGCGGTACAGGTGGCGGCACGAGCGGCGGTGGCACAGGCGGCGCTGGCGGCGGTGCGGGTATTGGCGGTGGTGCCGGCAGCGGCGGCACGAAAAACGGCAATGATTCCGGTATTTTCGTTGGTGGCTCCCCTGTTCAGGCGCAGAAGCAGGATGACCGTCTGACGGCCAAAATCACAGGTGCGGGCGACGATTCCTCCAAGACCTTGCTGATTGAAGGCAAGGATGGGACGGTTAGCGGATATGCATTTGCGGTTGACCGCAAAATGCTGGCACAGGCAGCGGATCGCGGGCAATGGCTCCGCATGGTTCTGCCATTCGCAGAGCTAACCTTCCCTGCCAGCGCGGCGGCGGCAACCGGAGAGGATCTGCAGATCGCCATCGACAAAAACAGCAGCAGCCGGAAGGCAGAGCTGGCGAAAGTCGCCAAAGCACAGGGCTCTACACTGCTGGGTGGCGGCGAGGGCGTTACCTTCGATATTCAGGAGAACGGCATTTACAAGAACCGTTCGGTAGCGGCGAAGGTGGCATTGCCGGAGACCATTGCGGCAAAAGACATTACTGCAGTCGTGCTTCAGGACAGCAGCGGCAACTGGACCACCGTGCCTTGGTCCCTGGATGTTGTCAGCAACAAGGTGTACATCAACCTGACTCTGACAGGGAACGGAAGCATTGGCTTCATCAGCAAAAATGCGGCATTCGCAGATGTGAAAGACACCCACTGGGCCAAGTCAACGATTCAGGAGGCAGCATCCAAGCTGTTCATGCAGGGCCGCTCCGAAAATCGGTTCGATCCGAACAGCCGGATCACCCGGGCGGAGTATCCGGCAGTGCTGCTGCGGGTACTGGGACTGATGAATCAGCAGGAGCAGGTTGCTTTTGCCGATGTGAAGGCGGATAGCTGGTATAGCCGCAGCTTATCCATTGCCGTCAAGAACGGTTTGGTTACCGGCTTCAAGGATGGCACATTCCATCCGAATGAGGAGATTTCCCGCTTGTCGGCGATGGTAATGGCCGGCCGGGCGGTGAAGCTGCTGGGTGTGGATAAGCCGGTCACCAAGGCCGAAGCGGACGCCATTCTGTCGAAGTTCAAGGATGCGGAAACCATCCCTGCGTGGGCCAGAGATGCAGTTGTGCTGAGCGTGAAGCAGAATCTGATTTCGGGCCAGGACGGCTTCCTTCTCCTTGACGGTGCGCTTACCCGTGCCCAGGCTGCGGCCATTGCGATCAGATTGGGTGATCTCGTGCCCGCAGGCAATCCATAAGGAGCGCGGAAGCGGCAAATCTATTCAGAGAGTGAGAAGGTGACCTATGCTATTTGCGAAAAAATGGATCAAGCTGCTATGCTGCGTGCTGCTGCTGGTTCCACTGCTGCCCGCCGGTAATCCGGCGGATGCCAGCGGCGGAAGCTGGGGGGATCACGCGGATACAAGCTGGTATGATACGAATTATTCTACGTATATCATTGATTCGGCGGCCAAGCTGGCGGGAGTCGCCAAGCTGGTCAATGACGGCACTACCGATTTCAGCGGCAAAACACTTCAAATCGCAGCCTCAGGTTCTCTGTCATTGGCTGACTATGATTGGGTGCCCATTGGCAACGGCGAGCATCCGTTCAGGGGAATTCTTATCGGCCAGGCCGGGCTTAACCCGGCGCTGACCGGCCTGAGCGTTACGGACAGCGTATACGGAGGGCTGATCGGCCGCATGAGCGGGGCCACGGTCGGCCGGTTTACGCTATCGGGCAGCATTCAGACTACTGTTGCCGGAAATGCGGCTGTAGGCGGTATCGCGGGTTACATGGATGAAGACAGTACCATCCTGGATGTAACCAGCGAGGTATCCATTCAAGTGACAGGAACAGTTACGGGCAATGTGTATGCCGGCGGGATCGTCGGCAGCGGCTCGGGGCTGCTGTCCAATGTGGCCAATCACGGCAGTATCGCGCTTGGCGGTTCTTACTGGGGCATGGCCGGGGGTGTTGTGGCTTCAACCAATGGCGTCCTGACACTGAAGAAGAACGAGAATACCGGTTCGGTAAGCGTATCGGGCAGCGTCTATAAGGCGGATGCGGGCGGCATTGTCGGCCTGGCTTCCGCGCCGCTGTTCATGGCGGATGAAGATACCTTCATGCGCAACAGCGGAAAGATTACTCTCCTGAGCGTAGGGAGCGGGTCTGCCGGCGGGATCATGGGCCGGGTGGCGGCGGAAACCGATGTCACCTTCTCCGCCCAGACCTCGAACTCCGGGGAGATCCTTGTAAATTCCGGTACCGCGACTGCGGGCGTATCTGCGGGCGGTCTGGTCGGCGCGTATGAAAATACCGGAGGGCTGAATTTATCCATTCCCTTTGTGCAGACCGCTCCTGCCATCGTCAATAAGGCAGGCACCGGGGCGTACACCGGCAGCATCGTCGGCAGCGTGGACGGCGACTTCACCTGGGGACAGAGTGTGGTCAACAGCTCGCCTCTGACGGCGGGCGGTACATCTGAGGTGTACACCGGGGGCGTAGCCGGCAAGGTTGTGGGAACGGCTGCGTTCCAAGCAGCCGCGAAGAATCAGGCGGCGATCCAGGTTGACGCTTCGGGTATTGGCGTGTATACGGGAGGGTTGGTCGGCTTCACGGGCCAGCGCCTGCTGCTTCACAGCAATGCGCCTGAAGCGTATGGCAATACCGGCGGCATTACCGTATCCGGAACGGCTTCCGAGGTGTATACGGGCGGCATTATCTCCAATCGGAACTACCTCAAGGCGGCGGGCAATGTCTCCAGCAAGGGGGATATTGCGGTTACGGGAGCTGAAAGACTGTATACCGGCGGTTTTGCCGGGCGTGTATCCGATGGCGATTCCGGGATAACGGAGGAATCCTACAGCGGCAAAATCACGGTGGCTTCCGCCGCTTCCGGCGCTGATAGCCAGGTGTATACAGGCGGTATCGTAGGGTATTACGGTATTGGCGGCGTGATCGAAAATTCCGTTTTTGACGGGGAGATCAAGGTATCCGGCGGTAGCGGCGTTCATACGGGCGGCGTGGCCGGTTATATCACGGGCGGCAGCACCATTGTTAATGCGATAATTGGCCGCACAGCCGAGAAGCCAGCCCTCATTCAGTCGAGTGGGGATGCAGGCGGCGTAGCGGGTTATGCAGACGGCACCATTCAGTCTGCTGCGGTTAAATATACAGAAATTCGCACCTCGGGGACCGGCGGGTCGGCCGGCGGTATCGCGGGTACGGCTAACGGGCGCATCGTGGATGCGGTGATAGGCGATGCGGACTCTGACAGCAACGACAGTCTGCGCATCTTCACAGATGCAACTGATTCGGCGGCGGGCGGTGTTGTTGGCGAAGGGCGCAGCACCCTGGTGCTGGGACCGGCTGCCGCCCACAGAATCAGCCTGTCGGCAGGACCGCAAGCCCTTGCTTCCAGTCTGGGCGGTCTGGCGGGCAAGCTCGCTTCCGGCGCTGCGGCAAGTGTGCAGGGCAAACCCTTCGACATTCGGAATATAACGATTGCTTCGGCGGCAGCCCAGAGTGCAGCCGGGGGTGTAATCGGGGACAACAGCCTCGATCTTGATTCGGAAATCCTGCTTGCGGTATCTGGGATTTCCATTGACGCCAAGGGCGATCATTCTGACCTGGGCGGAATCGTAGGCAGAAACAGCGGCCAGTTGACGGCACTGACAGCGACGGATATAACCATCAATGCCGCTGGGGCTGCCAGCCGAATGGGCGGGGTAGCCGGATTTACAACAGGCGCCATCGCAAGCCCTGTCGTTGCTCCGGGAGACGGTAAGCTGCGGCTTGCCGCAGAAGGACCGGACATCGCTGTGGGCGGCGTGGCCGGAGGAGCCGGTGCCGGAGCTGCTGTGAGCGGCAACGGAACGGACAGCAATGTGTCCGGGCTGACGGTAACCTCTACGGCAGCGGCAAGCGGCGCACGAATCGGCGGCATTGTGGGGGACAGCAACGCCTCTGCGATCCGGAGTGTGGTTGTGGAGAGTCCGGTGCTCAGCGCAGCAGGTGCGGACAGCATGATTGGCGGGCTGGCCGGCCAGATGATCGGCGCGGACGTAGAACGCTCTGTGGTCAGAGGAGTCCTCCCGGACTATGCCATGCTGAATGTGTCCGGCAGCGGCGTTAAAGCCGGAGGCTTGGCCGGGCGGACGGAAAATGCAGTCATCTCCGGCGGCGGCGCGGCTGAGCCTGGAGTAGAGAACTTGCTGCTTACCGGCGCTGAATCGGCGGCCGGGCTTTATGCGGGCGGCATCGTAGGCTACAACGTGGACAGCTCGATTGGGCAGATGTCCGGTTCTACTGTTAAGCTTACGCTGAAGGGCAGCGGAGCTACTGTGGGCGGAGTGGCTGGCTATAACCGTGGCGTGGCCGGATACGGACAGTCGGCTGCTTCAAGAGTCCTGAAGGATAATGTGATGGCATCTCTCACGATTCTCTTGCCAGCAACTGCTGCTGCTTCAATTACCGGCGGCGTGGTCGGCCTGAATGATGCCAGAAGCGATGAAGCTCCTGCTGTGGCGGTTCCTTCAGCCATAAGCTCCATTCAGGGCAGCAAGATGCTCGGAAGCATTACGGTACACGGAGCTTCTGCGGTAACCGGCGGCCTCGTCGGCGAGAACCGGAGCGTCGTTGCCAAGAACAACATCAGCGAATCGCTGCCTGTTCTGTCTGACGGCGACAAGGGTCTGGTTGGCGGTCTCATCGGCAGAAATACGGGAACGATGTACTACATGTATTCCAATGCGGTCCTGACTGCGGGCGGCGTGTCTTCGGTCATCGGAGGACTTGCAGGAGAGAACACCGGACGGGTAGTCTCCTCCTATATTGAAAACGATCTGAAGAGCAGCCTTTCGGGTACTGCGGGAAGCTATGCTCTTCTCGGTGGTCTGATCGGCAGAAACAGCGGCAGTGTGGATAAGAGCTACACGTTGTCAAAAATAACAGCGGGCGGAGCCTATACGTATGTGGGCGGTCTGGTCGGCGACCATTCCGGTTCGATTAGCAACTCTTACGCAGGCAAGGATGTATCGGCCAGCGGAAAGGGCTCGTACAGCGGCGGCCTGATCGGACGGATAACGTCAGGGACGGTGGCAAGCAGCTATTCAGCCGGCCGGATCACCGGAGATAAAGGCGCGTATCCTGGCGGCTTCGCAGGGTACTATGCGAACGCAAGCAAGAATCTCATTGATGATGCGTATTATGTCAAGGATGAGAGCCTCGGCATCAACAGCGGAGTCCTGGATTTTGGCGGGGGAACCTATAATGAACTGAACAATTACGCCCGTCTGAGTCCACTCCTCTCCTCTGCCCTGGCTGACCGCAAGGCTTTTCCGGCATTGTCCGGCTGGGCATTTGGCGGCTCGCCTTGGCGGTATAGTTCGGATGGTGCGGGATATAAGTACCCTGAGCTAAACCTTAATGCTGACGGCGGAGATGGGGGCGGCGAGACGCCAAGCTTGAATTTGAACTGGTATACACGAAATCCGGAGGCGCTGCGTTTTACCATCAAGACCGAAGAAGAGCTTACAGGTCTGGCGGCAATCGTAAACGGTACGGCGGCGGATGTCGCACCGTTCAGCTTCCTCGGCAGAACGGTGGAGCTGACAGGACCAATCCGTGTGAGCGCTTCTCAGTGGACCCCTATCGGGGCGGATGTGACGCATGCTTTTGAAGGAACCTTTATCGGCAATCATTATTTGATCAGCGATTTCAAAGTAAATGAAGCTGAGTATGCGGGGCTGTTCGGCGTCCTTGGAAGCGATGCTGTTGTCCAGCAAGTTACAGTAGCGCCGTTGGCGGTAACCGGCAGCAGCTATGCCGGAGCTTTGGCGGGATTGAATCTGGGCAAGGTTGAGCAGGCAGCAGGCAGCTTGTCCGGCAGCGCCAAGGTTGCCGGCGGGAAGACTGTGGGCGGTCTGATCGGCCGCAATGAAGGCCAGGTGTCCGGCCTGTCCATGTCTGTCAGTGGCGGAGGCGGAGTAACTAGTAGCGCCGACGGGGCGTATGTGGGCGGCCTGATCGGCGACAGCTTATCCGGCCTTAACGAAGGCAGCGTGACTGTGGGAGCCGGAACAGTAGAAGCGACAGGCAGCAATGCGGCTGTGGGCGGTCTGGCCGGAAGACTGGATGGCAATCTCGCAGCAGCGTCCCTTGTTATTCAGGATGGCGGCGGGATTGTTGCCGCAGGGGCGGACAGTGCAGCGGGTGGTCTGGTCGGTGTGGCAGAGCCGGGAACAGCCGATGGCCTCAGCGTCAGCTTGTCCGGGGGAGGCGTACAGGCCTCGGGCGCAGGCTCTGTTGCCGGAGGGATGTTCGGCCGTTCGGCTGCAGGGCAGGTTATCCGCAACGCCAAGGTGCTGGGGAACCATACCTCTGCTGCGACGATCACCGGCAGCGCGGCTATCGGTGGCATTGTCGGTGTCAAAGCCGGCCTTGGCAACAGCGCATTTGACATCGAAGCGGTGGAGGTCCGGGATGTGACTGTTGCCGCAACAGGCGATGGAGCTTTGCAGGGCGGTATTGCCGGCAAGCTGACCAATACCGCACTGAAGAAGGCTGTATTCAGCGGCAGCCTTTCAGCAACAGGCAGCAATGCCACAGTTGGCGGCATCGCCGGCCAGGCTACGGACTCCATTTTGTACAGTCTGGAGTCCTCTCCGCAGATTAAGGTAAGTGCGTCAACCGGCGTGCTTACGGCAGGCGGGGTAGCCGGAACGCTGAAATCTGCCAAGAGAGACACTCCGCTGGACTTCGGACTGCTCGTTCCGCTATACCCGGGCGTGTATGAAGCGAAGCTTCCGGCAGGATCTATCTCCATTAATGCTGCCGGTCAAACCGCGGAGCTGTACGCCGGAGGCATTGCCGGCAAGATGGATTCCGTCTCTCTGTATAACTCCACTTCAGCGGTCTCACTTGAGCTGAGCGGCGGGAAAACAGCGACGGCCGGGGGAGCAGCAGGCTATGCCAAAGACAGCCGGATGGTCGGAGTCGACGCAGCAAGCCGCATTCAGACCGAAGCCAGCACGAACTACAATGTGGGCGGTCTGGTAGGGCAATCGTCCGGCGGCAGCATCTCCTACGCTCGGGCGCAAACGGCGAACAATCTGCCGATTGTTATCGGTGAGAGCGTCGCCGCTGGCCGAACGGCATCCTACGCTCATGCTGGCGGGTTCGTTGGCCTGGCGGACGGAACTGATATTCATACTTCCTCGGCCACACCAGCCATCCAGATAGAGAGTGCCAATCCGTATTTCACCATCTATGCGGGCGGCTTCGCCGGTCTCTTGGGAGAGGCCCAAAGCGGCACAATCTCGGCGGCGTATGCGGCAGGCCAGATTACGGCCAGCGGCGCGGCGGGGGTCTATACCGGAGGCTTCGCTGGTACGGTCAACAAATATCACATTGAGCAGGCTTACGCATCGGGGAACGTGTCCAACACGGCTTTTGATGCCAGAGGCGGCGGCTTCGCCGGGGTCATCTACCAAGGAAGCACCATTGAAGATTCGTATGCAGCCCAGGAACACGTGAAGGTTGCCGGAAGCAACGGGGCAACCCGTTCTTATGCCGGCGGCTTCGCTGGATACAATGACGGCAGCCTGTCCCGGGTCTATGAGCGGGTGTCAGAGGTTTCGGCTGTGGCCGGTGGCTCCAACTCGTACATGGGCGATTTTATCGGGTATAACTTCCGTAATGGTCTGGTAGAGAATTCCTTGTATGAGGGAAATCTGACGCCAATCAAGCACGATATCAACAGCAGCGGACAAAGCGCCAATCTGAAGCAGTTGTCCCTTACGGGCTACAATAAGCCGGACGGCTGGAAGTTCTCGGGCGATAATCCGGTCTGGAGCTTCGCCACAGGAGAGCAGCCTTACGCTCCGGTGCTGGTGGGCATATCTAACTGGCGGTTCTCGCCTGATCTGGGCTTCATTACCCGGGCTGCCAAGAATCAGACCGAGTTTGCAGCAGGCACCGGGGAAGAATTGGCAGGGCTGGCGCTCCTGAATGATAACGGGGCTTCCGTGCATGCATTGTTCGATCCGGCTGCAACTGCACCACTGAATATAGACAGCATCGTGCTGACCGCCGATATTTCACTGGCCGGCAAAAATTGGATACCTGTACAAAGCTTCAACGGTGTGCTGGATGGCAAACAGCATATGATCTCGGGATTGAATCATCCTTATGAGCAATTTGAGCGGTATGGACTGATTGCCGACAATAACGGTACTATCACCAACGTGAAGCTGCAAGATGCGATGGTACCCGGAGGAGTTAACACCGGCGCGGTTGCCGGGGTGAACCATTCTAAGGGGATTATCGAGAATGTGACCGTGAGCAGCGGCAGTGTGTCAGGCACGACGGCTGGCGGCGTTGCCGGTGACAATCAGGGCCGGATGAGCGGGATTATTGTAGAGAACCTGAAGCTTGCCGGCAAAGAGACTGCCGGGGGAGCAGCAGGCAGCAATACCGGCCAGATGGAAAAAATCGCTGTGAAGGGTCTGACCATCAGTTCCCCGGCCACGGCGGGAGGTATTGCGGGGCTCAATGGAGGAAGCATTGAGACCTCCTTCACAAAAGCTGTGGTCACGGCATCAACTGCTGACGGAAGCGGCGCAGCCGGCGGCATTGCCGGACAGAACGGAGATGAAGGCTCCATCAGCGGAAGCTTCTCTTACTCCGATGTTACCGCGACGGCTAAGGATTCACGTGCCGGCGGCATCGCCGGAACAAGCACGGGGACCATTGCCGCCAGCTATAACACAGGAAGCATAGAGGCCGTCGGCAAGGAGCATGCCTGGGCGGGCGGAATCGCAGGTACAGCTGCGGCGGGAACACTCTCTGCCAATGTGAACGGCGGACAGGCTGTAGCCAGTGTTAATGGACAGTTGGTCAAAGACAGAACCTTTGCCGGCGGCATTGCCGGACAGACAGGCAAAGACACGGATCTGGCCAATAACTTCTTTGACGTTCAGATGCTTCAGTTCCCGGTAGCGTACTACACCTTCCAGGGAAGCAAAACCAAAGGAGCGGCAGGACAAGCCGAAGGGTTGAAAACCACACGGCTAACAGGGGGCTTGCTGCCTGAAGGGCTGAAGGCTTCCGAGTGGACGGCTGTTCCGGGATTTTATCCGCAGCTTGCCCATTTCTCAGGATCGCTGGACAGTGACCTGTCCACTGTGGCGGTTGTGCTGGCGGATGGCGATACGGCCTACAAGGTGAGAAGCGGCTATACGCCTACACCTGACGCAGCAATGGATTGGAAGGTTAAGACAGAAGCAGGCCTCATTTATTTGACAGCATCGAAGAGCAGCCAGAGCCGTCTGATCGTGATCAACAAAAAGCCGTTCGCTTACAATGAAACTGCGGCTGCGCCTACAAGCACCACCGCTCTTGAGTTCAAGGACAAAACCGAAGTGGTGCTTAAGAGCAGTGAAGCTGCCGGGGTAATTCACTACACGGTCGATGGCTCGATTCCTTCCGAGGACTCGCCGGTGTATACCAAGCCTGTTCCGTTAAGCAATTCCGCTGTAATCAAAGCGGTGACGGTAGTTGACGGCAAGAACGACAGTGAACTGTTCACTGGAGAGTTCAAGAAATTGCCGGAGCCTGGCGATAACGGCGGGAACGGCAATGGAGGTAATGGTGGTAATGGAGGCAACGGAGGCACTGGCGGTGGAGGAAGCCCGGGTGGCGGAGCGGGTGGAACTGCCGGCGGTGGCGGTATTCTGCCAGCGGCGAATACCGCGTTCGAAATCCTGGTGAACGGCAAATCCCAGGCGGTTGCGCAGGAGAAGAATACAACCGAGAGCGGCAGAGCAACGACCACTATTCATGTCGATGAAGCGGCTCTGATGAAGCTGCTGCAGGACACAGGCAGCCAAGCCGATATTTCCATCGTCTTCAGTAAAAAGACCGATGTGAATAAAGTAGAGCTGAGCGGCAAGCTGGTCAAGCTGATGGCTGAACGCAAAGCTGTGATCCGGGTGGATACCGGCGCCGAAGCCTTCCGCGTTCCAGCCGCATTGCTGGAAGTGCCGGCGGGTGATCAGGCTGCGGTGCAGCTTGAGATCGCATCGCCGGATGAGGCAAAGGCGAAGCTGCTGGAGCAAGCGGCGGCAGCGGGACCGTATTCCTTCCTGGTGAAGCCGTCTGTATTCCGGGCCGTGTACACGGCTGGAGACCAGACGAAGGAGATCGAACGTTTTAACGCTTATGTGGAACGGACGATCACTTTACCTAAATCTGCCAATGGCTTGAGTGCAATTGGCGTCAGAGTTGCGGCGGACGGAAGTGTGAGCCCGCTGCCAACCCGGATCGCCGAGAACGCCGGCAGCTTGACGGCAGTGATCAAAAGCTTGTCCGGCAACGGCATGTTCGCCGTAGTCGCGGCCCGGACGGAAACCTCTTTCCGTGATGTCCAGACCCATTGGGCCCGGGAAGCCATCGCGGACCTTGCAGGCCGGTGGATTGTGGGCGGCAATGGTGAAGGCAGCTTTGAGCCGGAGCGCAAGGTTACCCGGGCGGAATTTTCGGCTATGATCGTGAAGGCGCTTGGTCTCGGAGGAACTGCTGCGGCAGAGAGCACCACCTTCCGCGATGTAAGTACCGGAGCCTGGTATGCTTCTTCTGTCCGGACTGCATCTGCATACGGTCTGGTGTCCGGTTACCCGGATGGCAGCTTTGGAGCGCAGGAGCCGATCAGCCGCCAGCAGATGATGGCGATTCTCTCAAGAGCAATGAAGCTCGCAGGCTTGCAGACTGAGCTGGCGGAAGCCGAGAAGCAGCGGCTGCTGAAGCCTTTTGCCGATACCGGCAGCATTGCGGAATATGCCAAGAGCGGCTTTGCCGCAGGCATCAGCGCGGGCTTAATATCTGGAAGAAGCGCCAAGCTGCTCGCGCCAACCGGTCTTACAACCAGAGCTGAAGCAGCCTCAATTATAGAGAAGCTGTTGAAGCAGGCAGGCTTGATCTAACATCTGACATCTGCCATAGGCAGACAAAACAGCCGCGTCATGTACCGTAGGGTATATGGCGCGGCTGTTATTTTTAATGATCCATTCCAGCTTCTAATACGCAGGAGTCGGAGTGCTGATCCGGTCG
This sequence comes from Paenibacillus sp. sgz302115, assembly GCF_056120445.1. Classification (NCBI taxonomy): domain Bacteria; kingdom Bacillati; phylum Bacillota; class Bacilli; order Caryophanales; family Paenibacillaceae; genus Paenibacillus; species Paenibacillus sp. sgz302115. The sequence goes on along the minus strand of NZ_JBVYOK010000005.1, from coordinate 287,437 downwards.
ATAACCATCAGGCCGTCGAACTGCTCCTTCGGGACAAACTTCATCGACATCGGAGCAATGATCTCGCTGGTCATCCCGTCTTCAGCGGCATAGATCGGCTTGAACATCCAGCTATTAGCCGCTTTTGCCTTATTGTGGCCGGATAGATCGACGAACGTATTTTTGTAACCGGACTGCATAACGGTCTGCTCCAGGCTGCCCTTTGGCATCGGGTTAATTGAAAATGGCTTCATGCTTGTGAGCGAAATTGTCTTGCCTCTGTTCATAAAGAAGCCGACGACATACATTTTATCCTTGAGCTTCTGGTGCAGCAGCTCTCCCATGCTCTTGAAGCTGCCCACCCATTTGCCGTTCTCCAGCACCCGGATGTCCGAGGTGTTCTTGGCAAGGTGATCGTTATGTGCCCACAAAATAACCTTCTTGCCCGGATATCTGACCTTCATCAGCCATTCCACATGCTCTGCCATAGCACGGTCGCGCGACTCGTAGGCTTCCTGCACATTGGTAATCAAGCCATTCTGCAAAAATTGCACCCGGTCCTCCAGCGATTTCAGAACAACATCGACGATATAAGGATCTTTTGGATACGCCGCCGCGAACTGCTTCCGACGTTCCTTGATGTACTGGATATAATTTTCGTATTCCGGCACATTGCGCTGAATGACTTGTTCCATGCCCTGTGTATACTCTTTGTTCTCAGGAGCCAAACCATATTTATTCATAATCTCATAGAAATCGGTGATCGCCTGCAGATCAAACTGTTGAAAGGCTTTGCCATACTCCTTGTCCTGTGTGGAGATAAAGTCGCTCACTCCATAGGTTAGCAAAGGCGAAGTGAACTGGTTGTCGAAACCGGCCAGCTCCAGCGGCTTGGCTGTCTTGCGAGACTTCTTGATATAGTTGAACAGCTCCAGTGTCTCCTTGGAATGCCAGACCGGCAGGACGGAATACTGCATCATCTTCGTAGCTGTCATTTGATCGGCTTGTTTGTTGATGAATTCGGCATCGCCGAGGCCCGACTCAAAGGCAATAACATCAAATCCCAGCTCTTCATGCAAATATTTAATCATTTTCGTCTTCATACTTGCATATTCGGCTACCCGGTGAAAATTCTCGCCCAGACTGACCACCGTTTTCCCAGCCAGAAGCGGCTTTAAAAAAGCCAAATCGCTATAGTCCTCTCCGCTGAGTGACTTAATCTCATGCGCATAGGCCAGCGGCTTCGAAGTGGACTTCGGTGCATTCCCTGCAAAAGCGCTTTGGCCGGACAGCAGCACCAGAAGTAGGGATAAGATAACGATTACCCTTCGGTTCCAGTTTAACTTCATAGACATTGATGCTCCTCCTCAAATGGGTTATGTACAACTTTCGCCCCCATTATAGAAGGAGTAAATAAAGATTTGATAAAGGATAGATTAATAGGTTTCAATTGCTAGATATACATCCAAGCACTCTTATAGCTTGTGCATAAAATGTAAAGAACTCATTTAAGGGTAGGGGGCATGTGTATGAAAGGGTTAATCTTGTGTGCTGGCCGAGGAACGAGACTGCAGCCTTCGACGTATACCAAACCGAAGTGCATGTTACCCGTTAACGGAGAATATATTCTTGTCTCTATTATTAACAAGCTTGTTGCTGCCGGAATTACCGAAATAGGAATCGTAGTGAGCCCTTCGCAAGGAGAGATCCAGGAAACGATCGGAGACGGGGGGCGGTGGAATGCCTCTTTAACTTACCTGCTGCAAAAAGAAGCCCAGGGACTGGCGGATGCAGTCCGCAGCGCGCAGTCTTTTATGGCGGATTCCCCTTTTCTATTAATGCTTGGCGATAACTTGTATGAAGGGGATTTAGAGCCATTGATCCAATCCCTGGACAAGGATAAATCTGCGGCTTCGATCCTGCTCCAGCAGGTCAAGGAGCCGGAGCACTTTGGAGTCGCCATGATTGAAGATGGACAGATTGTCAGTCTGGAAGAGAAGCCGCGTCAGCCCAAATCCAATTTGGCTATTGTTGGTGTATATGTATTCACTGGGGCGATCTGGCCGGCAATTGAGAGACTTACACCTTCTCCGCGCGGCGAATACGAGTTGACGGATGCCATTCAAATGTTGATTTCTGAAGGCAGGCATGTTGCGTACAGTGTAACGGCTGCACCCTTTTTTGATATCGGGACCCATGAACGCTGGCTTGGGGCGAACCGGTACCAGATGGATCGTGATCCGAACAACTTTGCAGTGCCATCCGGGCAGGACAGCTCGGTGCAGTGGATTCCTCCGGTTAGAGTTGATCCGACCGCCCGCGTAAAGAACAGTGTCATTGGACCGCATGTGTATATTGGTCCGAATAGCGTCGTTGAGGATTGCATTCTGATCAACAGCATTTTGACGGATCGGGTGTCATTGTCTCATGTTCATGCGGAGGGAAGTGTATTTGGATCACGTGTTCATCTGGCTGAGCAGGAAACTCAGGAGCTGCCTGCCAGTCATATCCTGGGCGATCGCGCTACAGTCATAAGATTAAATCCTGACCCGCAAAACGATTCATAATAATCAAATGTTTACTGGGGATTAGTCCAATCCATTCATCCAGGTGGACACATACACTTAAAGTAGTCTAATGCATCAGGCAACTATGCGGAGAAAATACTTTAGGGGTAGGTGATTCTTGAAGATGATTGAATTATTATTGACGATTAACGACAAAGACGGCAGGTATACGGAGCATGCGGGGGTTGTTCTGGCATCAATCTTTTGCAATACCCAGCAGACGCTCAATGTGCACATTGTACATGATGATACCTTAAGTGATGAGAACAAGGCAAAGCTCACGCAGATGGTGGATATTTTTCATCACAACATTAATTTTTACCATGTTTCTGTTCCTGGAGATTTGCAAGAGGTTGCTTCCGGTGTGCATAAAATTAACTATTGGACCATAGCCAGTATGTACCGTTTGTTGCTTCCGTTATTTATTCAGGCAGACAGGGTTATTTATCTGGACTGCGACATCCTGGTCAATATGGATATTAACGATTTGTGGAGCATCGACCTTGGAGACCGTTATTTGGGCGCAGTGCTGGATCAGGGTGAAAATTTGCTTGAGTACTTTAATTCACTTGGTCTTCGTGCGGACCTGTATTTCAACTCAGGGGTCATTCTGTTTGATCTGAATAATATCCGCAATAAACCGACCTGGTATGAAGAAATGCTCAATTTCCTGCGCGTCCATCCAATGATGACCATGCCGGATCAGGATGTGCTGAATGCCATTTACAGCTCTAACTATTTGCAACTGGACCAGCGGTTCAATACGTTCGCTAAACCTGAACTCGACATGGTTCAAAAAATCGTTCACTTCGCCGGGGAAGAAAAATGGTGGGATAGTGATTCACCCGCAGCGCCGATATACGCTAAATATCTGGCCATGACCCCGTGGGGCAGAGAGCCGGCACGTGAGACGGTATATGAGCCGGAGCCGGTCAACATCCCGCTTGATCCCGCCCCAATGCCGCAGGGAGAACCTCCAGTTGCGCCGCCGGAGCTGCCTGCTCCGGTAAATCCGGCCCCTGAAGCGGTGGTTCACGTTCCCGAGGCAGTTCTGGTTCCGGCAGCAGCTCCAGTCCCGTTAGCAGTCCCGGAGATTATTTCCGTGAAGCCCCGCAGACGGAGCCGCCGGAGATTACTACGGCTGAGACGGCTGAAATTAAGACGGGTGCGGCTAAGACTAAGACTGAAATTTAAAAAGAAAAAAATGCTTCGCGCCAAATACCGTTCCATAAAGCGGCGGAAGCTGCTCAAACGTAAATTGGCAATGAAGAAAAAAACACAACGCTCAGCAACGAAGAAGCTGCGGTCAGTCCGCAAGAAGAGCAAACATGCAGTAAAGAAGGTCCTGCTGAAAAAAAGCTCACATCGCACAACCCGCACGTTAAAGCGCACCTCATAAGGGATATGCAAGCGAACAAAGAAATCACTTCTTTTTAGGAGTGGTTTCTTTTTGTTCCATATGAAATCAGCATACCAGTAACGTCCATAATAAATGCTTTACCCCCATGTATGGTCATATAATTAGCGATACTTAACTCACATTCAAAAGCACAAATTGCCTCGGATTCACTTAGTCCGCGATCTATGAGGGCGCTTACATAAGCGCCTTTACTTCCTTCATTTATTTCCATCACAGTAGCATATGCTGATAAATACGATTCTAAGTTGACTTGATGATCAGCCTTATTTCCCAATGGATTGACAAAGTTAACATAATCATTCACTCTCACACCGATATCCTCAAGTTCAATCTTTTGCATGAAGTATGGCAATTTAATTCCTATACCAAAATCCTTGCCGCACCTCTCAAAATCAATTCGTCTCAATTTCTGCACAACACCTAGCGCATTTAATTTACTGTAATCCAGACCGTCAAAATACAAGCCTGCATTCGAAATATCCCGGTTCAGTTCCATGCAAATAACCATACCACCCCAAAATACTGAAGCTTTCATCTTATTTAGAATTTTTATTGCATCAGGAATATGTTGCAGTACACACTGACATATAGCAATATCATATTTTTCCTCAGGCACATAATCAATTAAGTCTGCTTCAATAAAATGTGTCTCATAAGGGGATTGGGCAAATATAGATTTTGCTTCTTTTAGCAGTTGTCTACCTTTATCAATGCCTGTATATGTACTTCCTTTCGGGAGAATCGGTAATAACAATGCACCTAAGAAACCAATTCCACAACCGAAATCGACCAAGTTGACAGGCTGATTTATTTTCCAAACCCGCTCCACTAAAAATTCCAGGTAATCCGTATTCCACATTGATTTTCTGGATGATTTTAAATACTCAATCTTGTTGTTCCAATGATAATTTTCTATTATAATCATCTCCAAATCATTAAGTCAGTTGTTCATTCAGATTAGATGCGTTTAAGGAACAGGTGTTTAATAATCTGTTAATGTCCTCTTGTGATAAAGACTCATCAGAGTGCCTTGTAGCTATGTCAGCATCTGAAATCCATTTCGAGACTAAATCGATTTTATAATTGTATCCCTCCTGAAGCAGTCCAAACATTGCATCCAGCAAGTATTCTGTTTGAAAAGGTTTCACAACAAAAGCTTGGGCGCCACTCAATATGCTGCTCAGAATATTATCAAACTGCCCTCTGGCAGAACACATTAATACTTTAGCTTTATTATTGATCTCCATAATTTTTTTGGTTGCTTGGATTCCATCAAGTCCTGGCGGCATATGAATATCCATAATGACAATATCCGGTTTTAATTGGTCGAATTTAAGAATCCCTTCTTCACCAGTAGAAGCTTGACCTATAACAGTGTAGCCGTGTTTATTGAGAATATCGCCGAGCACATTACGCATAAAAGGAACATCATCAACAATTAGAACAGTGGTCTCCTTCATATGTTGGACTCCAAGCCTTCGCTCTAAATGCTGTATGGTTTTTATGATTTTATCGTGTTCCATTTTGAGCTCATGAGATCTGTTCCTTAATGCCACTTCGATCCTGCTTGGATTATTGCTAAATAATAGCTCGCGTATAGCATCCAGACTAAAGCCATATTCTTTCATTTCGAGAATGAACATTAAATCCCTTATTTGGTCTTGTGAGTAATATCTGTACCGATTTGTTTTATTAATATGACATGGCTTTAATAGACCAATCTCATCGTAATATCTTAATGCCTCTATGGAAATATTAACGATTTTAGAAATCTCACCTATAGAATACATGGTACGCTCCTTTAATAATTTTCCAGTGAAAATATTTGTTGAATTAATCGTACACCCTCAAGTTACACGAGAGTCAATAAGCTTCGATAAAATATCAGTTAAAGATTGATTGGGGGATGTGCCTATGGGAATCATAAATCAAATGTCTTCACAGGTGGGCGACCGGTCTCAGGAAGCCAATCGAGCTGTCACCGAGCAATGTCTGGATCACCCGGCGCTGCTTGAGGAAGTGGCTGAGGCACTTACAGGGACAGGGGCCGTACTGCTTGGCGACTGCTGTGAGGTAATGACAAAAGTGGCGGAGCGCCGTCCTGAGCTGGTTTCGCCCTACATTGACTTGTTGGTGCCGCTGCTGTCTAACAAAGTGACAAGAGTACGGTGGGAGGCTATGCATGCTGTTGCCTTGACAATAGAACTCATGCCGGAAAAAACCAGTGTTCTTCTGCCGCAATTGGCTCAGATCATCCGGAAAGACTCCAGTACAATCGTACGCGATTACGCGGTGGAAGCTTTGGGGAATTTGGCAAAAGCTAACGAAGAAGCTGCCCTGTTGGTCTATCCCTACTTAAGGGAGGCACTGAAGGTTTGGGAAGGCAAACATTTGGGCCGGGCACTTGCCGGACTTTGTAGCGCCGGGATAAGTGCGCCCTCATTAACTGAAGAGATTCTACAGTTAGCGCATGACTATGCAGACCACGGCAAACCAACTGTACGTAAGGCCGCCAAGGCATTAATTAAAGCGTTGAAGTTATAGCTGTTGATTCCGGTGCATATTCCGGTACACGGCAGGGGTGAGATGCTCGAACTTCTTGAATGTTTTAATAAAATATCCCGCATCGCAAAAGCCCAGCGCATCGCTGATTTGATTCACGGGCTGGTCGGTAGTCTCCAGCAGTTGCTTGGCCCACTCGATTTTCAGCCGGGGTGCAAAGGAAGAGAAATTTTCCCCGGTTTCCTTCGCGAATATCCGGCTGAAATAGCTGGGGCTTATATGGCATTGCTTGGCCATCTCCTGCAAGGTGAAATTTTTATTCTTATGCTCATAGAAATAATCAAAGGCCGGCTGCAGCAGCGGGTTGGATGGGCGGAATTGCTTGAGGGTCAGCCCCTTAAGCGAATGTTCAACCAGCGTATGGGACAGCTCGCTTTGAATCGCTTGAAGATTGTCGTAGGTTTGGCCGGAAGGAGGAGCGAGGTCCATTTTTTTATACATTTGTATTGTTGTATTCTTAGTTATAGCCTCTTCAACAATGTAATTGCAAAGGTGAAATAACATATCCGCGATGGTCGAGACTTCTGTATACGACAAGGTTGGCAGGGACGCATATGCTTCTTCCAGCGCCTTGAACTTGCTCTCTGCCCCAGTGTTCGGCGGCCGCGAGACCAATCGCTCAAGCTGTTCATCCGAATCGCGCAGCTTGATCTGTCCGGCCATAATGGCCCCGATGTATTGATTATCAATAATGATCGGGATGGCGATATCAATGATGTCAAAATGGCATTTGTAGATATACGGGGCGTTCAGCCGCACAGCCTCAAGTCCGCCTCTTGCGTCACATTTCTGGCAATAGGGCGACAGCATATCATCCTTCCTCACTCCCTGGCAAAAGGGCTGGCAGTAGCTGTGCTTGGTTACGGGAACGCCTTTATAATTGACGGTAATAATCGCCATTTTGGTGACCAGTGCAAGGGAGTCCTGAAGCATATGCCATTTCTCGATATCAATAATGTTCTCCAGGTTGAACAGCGGATTGCTCATGAGTGTACGCTCCTTTGTCTTCATGGATCAAGTGCAAGATTCTACTATTGATTGAGTATATAACAAGAAAACACAATCTGAAAACGCTTTTATTAGTTCGTAAAGTACAATGCTTGCCGACAATGGGCAGACTATACTTGACCTAAAGCAGAATTATGAGGAGGAGTTACGATGAGAAAAGCTTTTATCAGCCCAACCAAATATGTGCAAGGTGAAGATGAGCTGTTTAACTTGGGTTACTTCGTTAAGACCTTCGGAGATTCAGCGCTGCTGATCGCCCACCCGGATGATGTGAAGCGGGTACAAGCCAAACTGGACCACACCGCAGATAAATTTAAGATCACACTGGTTGAAAGTAATTTTCGTGGGGAATGCTCACGGGAGGAGGTTTCACGGCTTCAGGAGCTTGCCCGGGCGAATTCCTGCTCCTGTACGATTGGACTGGGCGGGGGAAAAGCGATTGATACTGCTAAATGCGTAGCCGAAGGCGAAGCTTTGATTATCGTGCCGACAATAGCAGCGACGGATGCGCCGACAAGCCATTCAGCCGTCCTGTATACACCTGAAGGACAGTTTGATGACTACGCCTATTTCAAGCAAAGCCCAAGCGTGGTCATGATTGATACAACGGTAATTGCTAATGCTCCGACAAGATTTCTGGTGGCTGGTATGGGGGATGCGCTTTCCACTTATTTTGAAGCCAGAGCGACTTCAAGCTCCTACTCGAAGGTTAATGCTGGCCTGCCTTGCGGCGTTCGTGAAGGTGTGTGCGGAGAGGCGAGGGGAACGAATACGGCGCTGGCGCTGGCTAAGTTCTGCTACGAAACGTTGTTGAAGGACGGAATACATGCGAAGGTAGCGTGTGACTGCAATCTGGTTACGCCTGCGCTGGAGAATATTATTGAAGCCAATATTCTTTTGTCGGGTCTTGGGTTCGAAAGCGGCGGCCTGGCGGCTGCCCACGCCATTCATAATGGGTTGACCTCGCTCGAAGGAACCCATCACTACTATCATGGCGAGAAAGTGGCGTTCAGTACCATCGCCCAATTGGTGCTGGAGAATGCCCCCCAGAGCGAGTTGAACGAGGTGCTGGAATTCTGCACAGCCGTCGGCCTTCCGGTCTGCCTTGCCGACATTGGAGTGGACAGTGTAACGCAGGAAGAACTGCTGAATGTAGCCCAAAAAGCCTGTATCCCGGAAGAGTCGATTCACTCGATGCCCTTCCCTGTTACGGCAGAAGCGGTTGCCGCAGCCATTCGGGTAGCCGACCAGCTCGGACAAAATTATAAGAAGGAACAAGGGGTATGAGATGAAAAAAATAATAAATACGCCAGAAACCTTGGTCAGAGAGATGTGCAGCGGGCTGGTGCTGGCCTATCCAAGCCTGGAGTTCAACAGCAAGTACAAAATCATCCAGAAGAAAAACCTGAATCAGGAGAAAGTAACGTTAATCAGCGGCGGCGGAAGCGGCCATGAACCGGCCCATGCCGGATTTGTCGGAAAAGGGATGCTGGATGCTGCCGTGTGCGGTGATATTTTCGCTTCCCCTTCACAAATTCAAGTGTATCAGGCTATCCGCGCTACGGCAGGCCGGAAGGGAACCTTGCTAATTATCAAGAATTACAGCGGCGATATGATGAATTTCAAAAACGCGGCTTATCTTGCGGGCGAAGACGGCATAGAGGTCGATTATGTGAAGGTCGATGATGATATTGCCGTTGAAGACAGCCTCTACACTGTAGGTAAAAGAGGTGTGGCCGGAACGGTCCTGGTGCACAAGATCGCCGGTGCGGCAGCCGAACGGGGAATGTCCTTGAGCGAGGTAAAAGCTGCGGCTCAAAAGGCCATAGATCATACCCGAAGCATCGGCTTCGCGTTCACCTCTTGCACGGTCCCGGCGAAGGGAACGCCAACCTTCCAGCTTGGGGAGAGTGAAATGGAATACGGGGTCGGCATTCACGGTGAGCCGGGTATCCGCAAGGAACCTATGGTGCCGGCCGATGAATTGGCTCAGCGAATGGTGTCTGCCCTGCTGGAAAACTTAAGTGCCGCCGGTGATCCGGTCCGGGAGGTTACCGTATTGGTTAACGGCTTCGGGGCTACCCCGCTTCAGGAATTGTATTTGCTGAGCAACTCGGTAATGCGCGAACTGCAGGCCAGACAAGTAACAGTGTATAACGTGCTGGCTGGTAATTTCATGACGAGCATAGATATGGCAGGGGCATCTCTGTCGCTCATGCAACTGGACGATCAATTGAAGGAGCTGCTCGCCGACGAGTGCCACACGCCCGCCTTGTTCCTGCAGGGACCCTTCGAGCCGGTTAGCTACATTGAGACCGTTAAGGAGCCGGAACAGAAGCAGGCGGTATCCTTCAAATGCGAGACGAATGCCGATTACGCAAAGATTACAGGAAATAAGCTTTCTCTAAACAATCTGATTTACAGTATGGATAAAATGAGTGAAATCGTTATTGAGAATGAGGTTCCGTTCTGTGAGCTGGACGCCCATGCCGGGGACGGTGATTTTGGAATGAGCGTAGCCAAAGGGTTCAAGCAACTCAAGACAGAATGGCCGGATATCGTCCAAAACCACGCTTCGGATATCGGGAGCTTCCTGGATGCCTGCTCGCTGGTTATTATGGAGTATTGCGGCGGGGCTTCCGGTCCGATCTGGGGATCAGGCTTCCGGGCTGCCGGCAAATATGCCGGGACCAAGACAGAGCTGTCCATGCAAGAGTTCGCCGATATGATGGGCGCTGCGGTGAAGGGCATTCAAGACACAGGGGAGAGAGCCTTTGGCAGAGGGGCAGTCGTCGGTGACAAGACGCTCATCGACGCGCTGGTTCCTTACGCGGAATCGTGGCAGCGCAGCGCACATCAAGGCGAAGACTTCCACACGGCTTCGACCAAGGCAGCAAATGCCGCTGTAGAAGGATCGGAGAAGACCGGAGACATCGTAGCCCGAATGGGCAGAGCCGGTACAGTCGGGGAGAGAAGCCTCGGTTATCCCGACGCGGGCGCTTTTGCACTGGGCGTTATTTTCACCGGGCTTGCGAAGGCGATGCAATAAGGAGATGAATTATGGAGCCTGATTAGCTTGAAACATAGCTAACCAGGCTTTGTTTATCCTTTTTATATACTTATTGGCTGGATTACAAACGTTTCAATTTGCTTATCATGGGTATCCAGTGTCTGACTATATGCTTTGCAGAAAGCATCAACATTTCCAATTACTTTATCCTTATCGTAGATAAAGAAATATATGTATTTTCCTTGATAATGAAAAGAGTCAGAGCCGATCTCCTCAGTGAGTTGCCGTTCAGTCATTGATGGCCGAGAACATTTGACCTCTATAATAGTCTCGTAAGCATCCAAAATGATATCATAGCGATAGCTTTTATATCCTCCGTCCCCATAGATTTCAACTCTTGCATCAGGGAAAATAGGGCGAATTAACGAAATAAGCATACGCTGCACATCATACTCATTCCCGAGAATAATTTTACTCAAATCGGCTGTTTGTAATGTCCCTCTGCCATGAACAGGCTTTTGGTACATTTCTTCGATATGCTTATAAAAATTATTAAGGATTCTACGGATGATGAGATGGAAGTGCTCTTTGTCAATTTCATTTTGAGGCCTAATAGGATCGAATAGCCCTTGATTAATATTACGAATCAAGGTTTCTAAGTAGGATATCCCTTGTGGCCTAGCTTCGTTAATTTTGCCCGAATAGGTCTTTAACGCTAATCCTTGTGCAATTTTCTGATCGGAAAAGATGCGTTCTAGAAGGGTGCAGGTACTCATTTTCCATGAAGAAAATTGAAAATCCTGAGTCATCTGCCGGCATTCGTCAATCTGATCTTGTATGACTTTTATTGCCTCAGCTTTGCTTACGGTTAACGTTTCCAAGAAAATTCCCCTCTCCAACAATCCCGGACGGTAAATACTCAGCTAAGATTACCCCAACGCAAATAAAACAAAAATAGAGGTTCTAGTATGTAAACTTCATCGTCTTTATATTCGAATACCTGATACATCGGTTCACTGGCTTGAATAATCGACTGTACTTGATCAATTGTATTTTTGATCTTTAAACGATCTGGCTTATCAACAGCATCACCTAACAGATCATCAATTCTTCTTTTGATATCATCAGTGAGAAGGCTAACTTTCGGCGGGTCGACTGCAATAGCTTTTAGAAGCAATTCGTAAATATCAGCTTGTTCAACACCACTTATAGGATAGGTTTTTCTCTTTTGCCCTCTAGGGTTAGGACCATTTTTGAGCTTTCTTGCGACTTCCTTGTAAGAGAGAAGATTTAGGGAGGTCATTTTATATGCTTTTTCAAGCATTGGATGGTCGAGTCTGTCCAGATTTTCATTATTGTCCAGATCCATAATAAGAGAAATGTTTAAGCAAATAGATTGCATGAGCTGAGGCGACGATAGACTTTCCTGGGCCATGTCATTAGCTAAAGCAGGATCTATATCCATACCAAGTTGACGAAATCCCGTTACGGCAATTTCCCGCAATTCATCGGTATTCCAAGGCTCAATATTAATCAGATTCAATCTTCCGCTTAAGTCTGAGTTTCTTCGAATCGCATCATCGGATCGATGGGGGAGAGAAATGACGACCGTTCTGAAATATTTGCGGATGGCGTCTTTCAACTGATAAGCAATTTCAAATTGCATACTAGGGGAAGCGTAATGAAAATCATCCAACACAAGCACCAAATCTTTTTCTATAAAATATTGAATGACTTTATCTTTATTTGAGCGATACGATTCTGTTACAGAAGATACGATCCCCTCCGTAGTACCCGCTATGCCTTGCCCTTCAATTGTTCTATGCTCAGTGTGACCGCTTTCTAGAGGTAGTCCAATTTTTCTGGCTATGGTCACCCAAAAGTCCTCAGTTTCTTTGAAGTCATTTCCTGTAAAGTCTACGATTTTATCCTGTCCAATCACTTTTTCACACAATACGGTTTTTCCCGTTTTCGAGGGACCAACAATCGAAGTAAGAAAGCCGACCGTGCTTAAAGACTGTGTTAATCGAAATTCGTATGTTAAGTCATATTCAGAAGATTGGCGCGAAATATAAGTGTATCTGGGGAAGGCACCAGGTATAAAAACATCCCTTGCTCTTAATTTCATAGTACTCACCCCTAATCTGATTAATTTTATAGTGCAGATGTAAAAACCATTTTCTTAACAAGTATAACCCTAAAATTAACGTAATAAAAGCATAATGGGTACCTTTTAGGGTTAAACCATCTAAATATCTCTAAAAAACACTAAAATCACATTATACTAAGGCAATAATCACCAAACCCTGGAGGAGTTCGAGCTTAAGGAGCAATAGTAAGCGAGAGGCCAATTGCCTCATGGCTTGAACCGATACCCCGCCCCCCAGACCGTCTGAATATACTTCGGATTGCCCGGGTCCTCTTCGATCTTGTCGCGGAGTCTGTTGATATGCACGGCTACTGTGGCATTATCGCCTACGGCGTCATAGCCCCAAATCCGCTCGTACAATGAATCTTTGCTGAACACGATGTCTGCATTGACTACAAGAAAATATAAAAGATCAAATTCCTTTTTCTTCAAATCCAGCTCCCGGCCTTTAAGATAGGCTCTATGCGACTGGGTATTGATTACGAACGGGCCCATTTCAATGCTGCTGCTCTGGGCCATCGTTACATTTCCGCCTTTGAGGCGCTCATATTGTGCCAGGTTTGATTTGACCCGGGCGACCAGCTCACTTGGGGAAAAAGGCTTGATGATATAATCATCGGCTCCGAGTCCCAGACCGCGGATTTTATCAATATCCTCTTGCTTGGCTGTAACCATCAGGATCGGAATGTCGAGCTTGTCTCTGAGCTTGCGGCACACGGAAAATCCATCTTCGCCCGGCAGCATCAGATCGAGCAGAACGAGTTGAAATTGTCCCGATAGCGCCTTTTCTACCCCGGTTATCCCGTCTTCCGCGATCTCCACCGCAAACTGGTTAATCTCCAAATAATCACGTTCTATCGAAGCGATGGCACTATCATCTTCAATAATTAATATTTTCTTCATGCTATAGCCCCTTTGCTTAGAAGTGGCAGCTTGATCACCATACATAAACCGCCTGCCGAAGAGGGCTCAGCATGAATACTTCCGCCCATCCGGTCCACTGCCTTTGCCGTTATCGCAAGTCCTAATCCGCTGCCTTTATTGGGATTTTTGCGGGAAGGATCGCTGCGGTAGAATACGTCAAACAATTTCTCCAGGGCTTCCTCCGGCACACCGGGCCCATCATCGGACACAAAGATATAGACTTCGCTGCCCCTGACTTCAGTACGTATGCTTACATGACCTTGCTCTTTATTCTTATATTTCAAGCTGTTCTCCAGAATGTTAGTAAAAATGCTGTTAAGCTGTACCGGATCTGCGAAGATGAGCACATTGTCCGCTAGAGCAGTTATGCTCACTTCCAGCCCGTTTTCTCTATATTCTTCGGCCGTAGCTTTAACCAATGATAATATCTCCTGATTGACTTCGAGGGCTTCCGGATCGTACGGATAATCCCCCAGGTCCATTTTTGAAAATAAAAAGATTTTGGCCACCATCCGGTCGATGTCCTCGGCTTTGGTTTTAATCATGCGGATATAGTTGATTTGAGATTCCCGTGTCTGGGCCACACCATCCAATAAGCCTTCTGAATAGGCCCGGACAGAGGTTAGCGGAGAGCGGAGATCATGCGATATTCCGGCAAGAAGCTCCTTCCGGTTCTCCTCCTGTTTCTGTATAAGCTGCAGAGATTCTTTCAGGCGTACGGCCATATCATTAAAATCCTCGCAGACGGAGGCGAATTCATCCTTGTTCTCGTAACGGATTCTAACATCCAGATTGCCGTCCCTGAGCTGATGAACGCCATCCACCAAAGTATCCAAGGGCTGCTTAATCCGCTTGAACACAAACCGGGTAAGAAAACGGTTCGTTAAGACAATCGCGGCTATGGTGCCCAGCAGAAATAAAATGCCGAACGTAATGATCTCAGGCGGGACCTCCTTATAGTTGAAATCAGATATGATGTTGAAAATGATCACTGTATACGTCTTGCCGTTAACTTTCATCTTCTCTGCGTATGCTTCTTCGTTTTTGAGGGAGGCGGAGCCCTCTCCCTGCAATGCCCAAATCGCCCTGGTAAGCTCCCCGGTATACTGACTGTTAAGGGTACCGAAGCTGTAAAGACTCTTTTCAGAAGAGTAAATATCCAGACTCAGCTCATTTTTTTCCAATATCTTCTCCAGCGCTGCCTTGTTTTTTTCCCGTTCCTGTTCGTTTCCGTCCTCAAGAAATTGCTTAGCCCGCTGAATTAGATCACCGCGCGAGTCATAGAATTGATTATCTTTTTGAACGCTATCCTGCGTGGCTCGAAAAATAATTTCTCCGCCGACAAAGATGATAAGCAGGGAAATGAGTACAGGGATTATAATCATCAGGATATTTGAAATGAACAAGCGCCGTTTAATGGTCATACCATTCCCCAATCCTTTCATGTAGCCGTTTCTACTTGTTCAATCATATCATAATACCCCGGTTCGTTAATCCGTGCGCAGTGCATAAATCGGCCGGAGTCTTGCTGCTTTGTTGGCTGGCAATAGTCCGAAGAATACACCGATAAAGAGGGAGAACAAGAACGAAATCGTAACCATATTCCAGGCATAGCCCACCTGTAATGAAGTGAACTTGCCGACTAACCAAGTGAATCCTAATCCAGCGCCAATCCCTATCACTCCGCCAAGGGTGCTTAAGAAGATGGACTCAATCATGAACTGCAATAACACATCCCGCTTTTTAGCGCCAATGGCTTTACGGATGCCGATTTCCCTTGTTCGTTCGTTGACCGAGACAATCATGATATTCATGATCCCGATTCCGCCCACAATCAAGGAAATTCCGGCAATTCCTGCGAGTCCGATCGAAAGGGTATTGGTGGTTTTTTTGACAGTATCCATGATCTCTTTGGAGTCGTAAATAAAGTAAGCATCTTTAGCTTTAAGGAACTTCTTGTCAAGGATACTTCCGATCCTGCTCTTGACAGGCTTAACGTCTTTATCGGTCAGTACCTTGATGGTGAAATTCTGAATGCCTTTACTCTGAAGCAGCCGTTCAGCCGAAGCTAAGGGGATGAGGATTTTGTCATCATTCGATCCGGCCAGTGATGTGCCTTTTGCTTGCAATAATCCAACGATCTTGAAGGTGCTGCCATTGAGCTGTATATCTTGCCCCACCGGATTCTCCGTACCGTATAGCTTCTTGGCGGTAGACGAACCGATCAGCGCTACCTTTTGCCGGTACTGGTTATCTATATCGAGCAGGAATCTGCCGGACTGGACATGGAAATCCTTCACCTTCTCGTAGCTTGGTGTTACCCCTTCAAGCGGGACGGTTTTATTCTTGGTACGGTATTTGGCTGTAATGTTGCTGCTGATGCTGGGGGACACGAGATCTACACCCGGGAGCTTGGCATAGGCCATCACCTCGTCATATTCCAGTGAGTTGACCGCTCCCCGCCCTGTGATCATTACCGCCATCTGGTTGGTGCCGAGATCACTGAGCTGACCTGAAATCTGTCCGGTAACGCCCTGTCCGACGGATACAAGCAGAATAACCGATGACACTCCGATGATGATTCCCAGCATTGTAAGAAACGAACGAACCTTGTTGCCGATGATGCTCATAAGCGCCATGCGTATGCTTTGAAAAAAGATCATTCGTCATTTCTCCGATCCTCTACCAGATTTCCATCCTGAATCCGAATGACCCGTTTCGCCTGCTTGGCAATCTCCAGATCATGCGTAATCAGAATAATTGTATGCCCCTGTTCATTCAGCATCTTGATCATCTGCATCACCTCTTGCCCTGTCTTCGTATCCAGCGCCCCGGTAGGTTCGTCCGCGAGAAGCATGGGGGGATTGCCCGCGAGCGCCCTGGCGATGGCTACCCGCTGCTGCTGCCCCCCGGACAGCTCGCTGGGACGGTGATGCATCCGTTCGTGAAGCCCTACCTTTTCCAGTGCCACCTCGGCCAGTTTTCTTCTTTCCCTGTGGGCCATGCCCCGATAAATCAGAGGCAGCTCTACATTTTCTACAGCGGAGAGCTTCGGCAACAGGTTAAAGCTCTGAAAGATAAATCCGATTTTCTCGTTGCGGATTTTCGCCATGCGGTTATCTGACAGCTTCCTGACATCCTGCCCGTCAAGAGAATAGCTTCCTTCATTGGAAAGGTCCAGGCAGCCGATCATATTCATAAGCGTTGATTTGCCTGACCCTGACGGGCCGATGATTGCCACAAATTCTCCGTGGCTGATCGTAAACGAGATTCCTTTTAATACCGTCATCCGTTCGCCTGCCATCGTATAGCCGTGGACCATATTTTCAATCCGGATCAAGGGTTCACCGCTCATAGTCCACCCCCTCCGGCTGGAGCGTCTCCGCCGTTCCCGATGTCTTCCCCGCCCCCGCCGAAGAAGCCCTGATCCTGGGAGCCTGAGCTTGTGCCGCTAGGCGCGATAACGGTCGGAATAACCACCTGATCCCCGAGCTTCAGCCCGCTGGTGATCTCAATCTGGCTCTCATCGTGAACGCCGACGGTAACGGCCTTTTCTTCAGGTACAGGGGCTATGTCCGGGCTCGTTGTCTTCGCCGTAGTGTTCAATACCTGAACGAAATACTTTTCGCCCTTCTGGGTTACGGATTCAATAGGAAGCACCAGAATCCCCTTCTTCTCTTCGATTTGGACTGTCCCCTGCGCTGACATTCCGGCCTTTACCTCACCGGGATCGGTGAGGCGGATCGTGACATCAAATAAGGATACACCGTTTGTAATCTTGCCTTCATTTGCAATGGCGACCACTTTGCCGGTGTAGAGCTTATTTGCCAGAGCATCCAGTTTAACCGTTGCAGCCATTCCCAGCTTGATCTTTGGGATATCCAGCTCGTCAACCCGGATGGTTGCGCTCAGATTCTGGTAATCAGTAATTTTGAAGGCTTCCGCGCCGTTAACGACTGCTCCGCCTGAAGATACGCTAATCTTGGTAATCGTTCCATCCATCGGTGAGGTCAATGGGGCGCGAGGGGTCTGATCCTTGTGCAGCGCTGCAATTTCAGCCTCGGTCGCCGCGATATCTTCCTTGGATCTTTCAATGGCCAGTTTCGCCGTGTCCACTTCACCCTGCGCCGCGCCGTCCATTACAAGCTTCTTATACTGGTCTTGTTTGTCCTGCAGCGCGTTTTGATTCTGCCTTAGCGTGTTAAGCTGCTGCCTCAGACTGCTATCTACATTTGTCGCTTTATACGTCATCAAGACCTGGCCTTTCTTAACCCGAGTATTTGTGCTGACAAATACCTGGGCCACGTTCCCCTGATCCTTGGCGAAGACGGTTTCTGAGTGTGTGGCTTTGACAGAGCCGGAGCCTTTGACAATGACAGAGATGTCTCCCTTTTGCACCGCGGTTGTTTTGACGGTTACTTTAGCTTCTTGCTTGCTTTTGTCTGGCGATAAGGTATATACCGCCGTACCTGTTGCCACAAGCGCAATGATTACAGCCGATATCCAGACCCCTTTTTTTATCTTCATAATGATCCTCCACCGTTCGTGTTAGTGCTGTCCTTAGGGGCAGGGGTGCTTGTAGGCTCGGGAGTCTTTGGTGTCGGGACGTAGGTCAAATTGTAGGTTTGGCTTCCAAGCTTGATTCGCTCGCCCTGGAACTCGTCGTACAGATTAAGAATGAAATTTCCGCCTTTCAGCGTCTTATATAAGCTGCTGGTGAAGGTTGTGGAATAGGTCATGAATTGTCCTGGTGTAAGATCCGTACCGAGTGTCAGTGTTCTTTCTTGGCTTTGGCCGTAAGGGTCCATTAGCTGCACAACCAGCTTATGTCCATAGGCTCCCATATCATAGATGCTGCTCTTGCCCAGGCTGTAGGTCAGGTTGGTTGAGAGGGTGTCTTGGCCCTCATTCAATGTTCCTGTAGCCCCGGTTATCGTGAGACTATAAGGGAACAGTTCTACACCGCCGCTAAGAGCGGTAAGAGGAGCAGGTGTTTGCTTGTTCAGTGCGAGCGCCACCGTGTTGATGTAAGCCGTCGGCGTTCCGCTCGGCAGCGTAAGCTTGCCTTCGCTCACGCCTTCCCCGACATAGAGAGTTAGCTTGGAGGTGTCTACTGACACCGGCAGCTTGCTCCACACGGTTACCAGATTTTTGCCTTTAGGTCCGGTCCCCAGCTCCGATTGGCTGATTTCCGCTTCGTAATAATCATCGCCGGGCGTCTTATAGTACGCTACGAGCTTAGCCTGATCCGATTTACGGGTCTCCTCGCTGTTCATTTCCAGCTCTGTGTACACGATGTTCTTGCTCGTTCCGGGATATACAGTGGTCCGGCGCTCCTTGATCTCCGCCCGTTTGCCCGGCGTTTCAATGTGGAACGATTTGCCTTGGTCTACCGCAGGGGCCGCAGCAGCCACCTGTCTTGTGTTCAATGAGAGGAAGGACTCCGCCGTATCGCCGGAACCGCTGGTAAGCTCGATTTTGATTTGCTCGAAGCTAAGCTCATAAGGGATCTTGCCGATCACATAATAACTGGCGCTCTCCCCTGAAGCCAGCGTAGGGTCTGAATCGGCTGCAACGACCTGAACCGAGCTGCCCAGATCATGGGTTCCGGCTTTCATCGCCCCGGTGAGCGAAGGCATTGTAACCGTGGAAGCTTTGGTGTTGCGGATGCGGACTTTGGCTACAACCACATCTTCAGCGGACCAAGGCATACGCTCAATGGATTCCAGATTGATGCCGAAGGTTCCGTAGCTGTTGTCGAGTATATATTCTGAATTTACGTAACGGTCCTGTTCCAGCTTATAAGGAATCTGGTAAAAGGCCGTAGGGAAGATGATCTTGCCTTCGGCTGCCGGCTCCACCAACTGAAGCTGAAGGGCTCCCTGACTCAGCTCAAGCGGCACTTCTGCGGAGAACTGGAGAATCCGCTCCTCAAGCGGCTTCAGTGTAAGGCTAGTGAAAGCTTTGGAATTTACCGGGATAGTATAACCCTCTGACGCTTTGACGGATAAATCATAGTTCGGCAGGGTTACTGCTTTGTTGCCGGCATTTTTTACCCAGAACTGCAGATTCCATAATGCCTTGTCGCCCTTGACCGTGACGGAGGCTTTTTTCAGTTGTGTCTCCACGGTGTTGCTGTTGATACTGAGCTTCTTCGTCGCATACGAAGCTACGCTGAGGTTTGGAGATGTTGCAGCAGGCAGTTTGAAGGAGGCCACAGGCAGGTTCACTTTAAGCTCTGTATTTTCCTTGGTGATGGACAGAGACATATTGTTTGTATTTGTATAGGAAGGGATTTCAGTCAGGTAGTAGACGGTCTTCTTCTCCCCGGGTTGCACTTTATAGTCGCGGCTGGTGTCGCTTAGCGCAAGCTCGAACATGGAGCCGCCGGAAGACTCCAGGTATACCCTGTAGCCGGGAGCGTTCACTACCTTGGAGCCGAGATTTGTCAGGCTTAAGGCGATTTTGGCATATGCTTTGCTGTTGAAATGGTAGATTTGCAGAGTATCCGGCTTGAGGGATACCGGTAAGCTGTTCATGGTGATTTTCTTACTCTGGCCCCGCTGGACGTATGAGGAATATGTTGCCGGGATGGAAAAGGTGCCCAGCTTCTTCTGGTAGTCGGAGCCGCTGAAGTCCCAGCCGAACATCGAAATTTTGATCCCGCTGAGCTTGTTCGTCTTGCGGACATTCACGTAGTATGTAACGGATAATTGGTCCTTGGGGGCTACTTCCACTTTGTTTTTATCTTCGGGTACAGCGTTGCTTTTGATCTCTATGCCTTCAGGGGTTGTGACTTTTGAGAATCCATTGAAAAGCTTATAAGGACTGCCGCTTGTATTGGTATAAGTCAGTGTATAGGTCAGGCTATTTCCGGTTTCCTCCTTCGCAAGCTGCAGATCGGTCAATTTCACACTGACGCCAGCCTGAATGGAGATAGAGGCCAGCTTAGCCAGAGCATCGGTATTCTGCGGGTTGGTTTTGTTTGTAGGAATGCTGGCGGGTGCCGCAAATGCCGGTATGGCGGGCTGCTGACTAACAGCAATCGCTCCTGCCAGCAGAACGGCGTAGGCACGGTAATTCTTCATATTCTTCCCTCCTAATATTCATAGCCCTATCATAAAAGGCAGTTTTAAAATAGGGATAAATAAAGAAGCGGAGAGTTCGATATAAACTTAAACAGAAGTTAAACTTTTTATAAATTGAACCATTGGTAATTTTTCGCAGACGGATTGAACCTTTTTGGAATATTGAGCCAATATCCGTTGTAAGACCCGAATGGAGGCCGGCCCTATGAAGGACTTAGACTTGAACCCGTGGCTTATCCGGATGAGCCAAGGTGATGAACAAGCATTTCAAGTTGTATACGAAGCAACACGTGATCATGCTTACCGGTTAATCAGCTATCTCGCTCCGAGCAAGCAAGACGCTCCGGATATTATGAGCGAAGTCTATTTGGAGCTGTTCAGAAGCCTGAAGAATTATGATTCAGAACAAAATTTCACTTCATGGTTCAACGGCTTGATTGTCAGACAAGTACGAAACTGGAAGCGGAAGGAGTGGCGCCTTTTTCGCATCGCGGAAAAGCTGAAGCTCACCACCTCCAAATCATCCGATCCCGCTGCTGAGCTACAGCTCCTTGTTCTGAATGATCAGCTCGAACTGCTTCCGATTCTGCAGACGCTGTCCCTCAAATTCAGGGAAGTTATCGTTCTTCGCTACTATCAGGATTGCTCGCTGGAGGAGATTTCCGAATTGCTGAAGATACCGTTAGGCACAGTAAAATCCAGACATCATCATGCGCTTAAGCAGTTGCGCCGCCAATTTGATGGTCAGGGGTTGCGAAAGGAGGGGGATGGCTTTGTCTATTGAACAGCAACTGGTAGAGGCGTTCGAGCGGGATTCCCGGGTGTGTCCTTCCGACCTGGATGACCGGATTATGGCGGAATACAGGCAGCAGGTGATGCAGCAAAGGGGAGAACCATTCATGTCCACCAAAAGAAAAATGCCTAAATTCGTCTTGCTTGCGGTTGTTTTTGTCATGCTGTGTGGCTTTGCCTATGCAGGCAGTAAGCTCCTGTTCACGGATAATAAGGAGAAGCTCTCTGTCAGCTATCAAACAGAGCAGCAGCTGCAGTTCAAGCAAGAGGATGTGACAAAGATTCGCGGTTCGCTTGCGGAAGTGAAGGCACAATTAAATACCGGAGAAACAGCGGTTGTATATCTTAAAGACTATGACCGCGAGATTCAGGGAACTCCCATTGTATACGGTATTAATCAACCAGCCGTCCTTCCATTAGACACATGGAAGGCAGCTTTGCAGGAGCGCAGTATCGGGGAGAAGCTTCCTGACACATTTCTGGGAACCTTCAAGCTCGTGGAAGGCATGGAAACCTCGCCATACCAATTCAGTTTCGGCGTGGATGCCTATAAGCTTCTGGATGAGATGAAGGCTGAAAGCAAGAAGTCGGGGAGTGGGATGCTGTGGCGTAAGACCGATGCGTCCCAAGATTTTATTAAGACCTACACTTCTGTATACCGCAATGCGGCCAATGAGTCGCTCTATCTGACCTGGCAAATTGCAGACGGTGCTCCCGGAGCCAAGGCGCTTCAATTGGTTCCGCCCAATACAGTGTACGAGGAGATCAAAATAGGAGATCTAACCGCACATTATCTGATGGACGATCAATCCCTGCTCGGGGAGAGTCCTAAGCATCAGGATGTAACGTGGCTGAGTGAAGCTGGCGGCAAAACCGTGGCCTATCACGTACAGACCGATTCCCAGACGATGACCAAGGAACAATTGATTGAAGCCGCTAAGAGCTTGTTCTAAATAGACAAAAATTGAACGGTTGATTCCATGAATAATGGGGTCAACCGTTCTTTGTTGTTAAATCCAAAACTACAGAAATGAGAAAAAGGAACGCAGCAAGCCGCGCTTCCTTGGCGGGGTCGAGAGCTTCACGGCTGCAACGGGGTGGAGCTCTGCATACGGAGAGGGGGATTGGCCATTCTGGATCGTTTCCAGGGATACCGCCAATTGCTTGATCATTTGCCGCAGGTCCTCAAGCTCCTCGCGCTGCTGAAGCAATTGAAACGAGACGACTTCGTCCGCTTTATGGTCGAGTGAGCGTTCGATATCATTGATCCGGGACAGCATATCCTCCATTGGCTTATCCTGCGTGTGCGAGACCCGGCTCTCTTGCAGCAACTTGGGCTGTTGCCCGTCATTCACGGGGGTTAGATGGATGCGTTCCAGGGCTTCCCCGTGAGTAATGCGGTCTTTAATAGACCCTAGCAGGCTGATTTCCTGCTCTGAGAAAATGTAATGTCCAAACCGGTCCTTTGGAAAGAAATCAGGGAACATGGCAGCCCAGCGTTTGATCGTTGTCTGGCTAACGGACAGCAGCTCTGCGGCATCCTTTGTTTTCAGAATTTCCATTTCGATTCCTCCAGTTCAGGTAGTGTTGGTATGAGTAATTCGCTCTTTGGCAGCGGCTACCTGCACGGGTGACAAAGGAAGTGCTCATTCGCTAAACAAAGTGTTATTACGAGCATTTTTATAGGTAAAGGAAGCCGGGGGCAGGATATCCATGCCCACGGCTAACGTGTTTAGCTAAGCTTATATTTCTCAGTGATGACTGAAGCAGCGACGGTGAAGCCTCTTTTTCTCATGGTGTCAGCCAGCGTTTTCTGAGTGCCGCCGTCTGGGTCGGCAACAAGATATCTCTCAAAACCCGAAGCTGCGGTATTGAACCCGTCCACGATTACATAATGCGAGTTACTTCCTTCCTTAAGTCTTACCATACAGATGTTGCCGTTCTCTGCTTCTTCGGAAACGTCGGTTATTTTGGTAATGGTGACTCCGATGCTCTGGCTGCCGATTTTTGCTGTAAAGCTGCTTGCCGTAAAATCAGCGGCGATGTTTGTGCCTTTTGAGGTTGCTTCCACAACGGCATAATAGACATTGGATTTTGTTGCGTTGGACAAACCGCCTTTGTATAAGATGTACATGCCTAAAGAACAAATGGCACATCCATATTGCTTAATTGTTCCGGTTGCACTCGTTTTACCGCACTTTGAGTAAAAGCTTGTGTCAGTAAAAGCAGAAGTTGAAGTGTTCGGATAGTAAATCGAAGTATCAGCTTGGTTAATCAGATGTGTTGACGACAGTTTATGTGGCATAGATTTGGTCTCCTTGAAAATGAATTTTGGAAGAAACGAAGGGAATGAAAAACAACAACTGATCCATTCCCTAAATCGTTGTTGTTGTTTTCTTCGATCTTACTATAAAAGTAAAAATTACTTTGTATTTACAACTTGCGTTAACTATAAAGTTCGCGGAGGAAGCGGGATGAAAACTTCTGCCCCGGGGCAAGTTAAGGGGAAAGAGCTAAAGGGAGTGGTTAGCATGGCCCGTAGAAACAGGAGATATGTGGTGCCGGGGGCAGAACAGGGGATGCAGACATTTAAAGCAAATGTGATGAAGCAGGAAGGCTATAATGTTGACCTGAGCCGGCCGGACGATGTGAAATATGAGGTGGCAAAAGAGCTGGGTGTACCGCTGCAGCCAGGCAACAATGGCAGTCTGACTACAGAATCAGCGGGCCAGATTGGCGGCAAAATCGGCGGGTCCATGGTTCGGGAAATGATCCGGCTCGCCCAAGAGCAGTTAGCGAACAAGGAGAAATCATAAAAATCGTTAATAATCGAAACCCGATAACCAAGAATATGACATAATGTTGTCCACTTCTCCCGGCTATAATGGCCTTATAACAAGGATAAGGGGATGAACGATGTCTATTTATACAGTTGAAAAGCCGGAAATCAGACTGCTTGGCGTTAGCACACGCACTACAAATCAGGTGGAAGCAGGGCCGAATGGGCTGTTACCGGGACTATGGGACACCTATTTTACCAGCAGCCTGGCATCACGGGCGGGGATGGGCAGCTCCGAACCTCTCTATTCCTTGTATACGGATTATGAAAGTGACGCAAGCGGTGCTTATACAGTGGTTATTGGACATGAAGCTAGTGAAGAAGCAGCGTCTCAGCCGGACGATAAGCTCAGTTATGTAGTGATTCCGGCAAGCAAGTATCTCGTATTTACGGCGGAAAAAGGCCCGATGAATGAAGTGGTTCCTAAGGTGTGGAGAGAGATCTGGGCATATTTCGAGAAATCGCCGGAGTTAAGAACGTACACAGGCGATTTTGAACTCTATCCGTCCCGGAATCTTGACCCCGGCGCTAACGAAGTGCAGGTTTATATTGCGGTAAAATAAGCTTGATCCATACAAAAAGACACTAGGGTGAATTTCATCCCAGTGTCTTTTTTTGCTTTTTCTATGTGCTGCCTTCACTTAAAATGCAACCGAGAAATAGCTGAGCGAGCCCATTTCATAGCTCCGGTGAACCTCTTGGGGCTGACGGTCCGGATTGCCGCTGCCCATCACGATGTAGAGGGGAACGAAATGCTCAGGTCTAGGCACGGCCAGTCGGGCATTTGGAGCTAGCGACATATAGTTGAACAAGCTGTCCAAATCCTGCTTGCGCATATGCTCGATCAGCCAATCATCGAAGGCGACAGCCTGAGGGTCGGGGGCCGTGGCATCCGGGTTCATGGTGCGGAAATTATGCACGGTTGCGCCGCTGCCAACAATCAGGATATCTTCTTCATCCAGTCCGCGAAGGGCTTCGCCAATAAGGTACTGCTGAGCAGGCGGCAAGTAGGGATTCACAGATATTTGAACCACCGGGCAATCAGGGACCGGGAACATCCGGGAGAGCGGAACCCAGGACCCGTGATCCAGTCCCCGCTTGGTATCGAACTGAACAGGAATGTCTTTCGCGCTGAAGCGTTCAGCAAGGGATTGGGCCAGGGCAGTCGAGCCTTTGGCAGGGTATTTGATCTGATACAATTGATTCGGGAAGCCGCCAAAATCATAGATCATCTCATACACATCATCCGTAGATGAAATGGTAAGCACCTCGGTTTCCCAGTGGGCAGTGAAAATAACAATGGCTTTGGGCTTCAGCGACTGGCCGTATGAGAGAAGAAAATCCGTGCAAGGTGTGTTCTGTATGGCCATCATCGGTGAACCGTGTCCTACAAAGAGCGGGGATATCATTGTAAATTCTCCTTTAGATTAAAGTGTGGTTACTTTCGGTAAATTCACTTACTTACTATATGTAATATAATATATAATACATACTTGATTTCGTAAAGTGATTTATTTATGTGAAGAATAATTTTCCATAGATTTTATTGGGAATAACAGAAAATTTACTTATAATAATGAATAAGTGTTAACACCAGCCGAAAGGAAGTTACCCCTTGTTAGAGACCCTGCTGCTGAATTTCTTGTTTTTGCTGTTTCCGGTATTGTTTGTTCTGATTTTCTTTGAAAATAGACCCTATTCCTATAGTCGAAAGATTATTGTTTTGCTGTCGGCAGTGACGATGCTTCTCTGTATTGCCAAGCCGATTCAACTGGAAATGGGGTTTATTTTTGATCTGCGGTATATTCCGTTTATTATCGTAGCTCTATTTGGCGGGTACAGGAATGTTCTTCCGTTATATCTGATATTAAATATTTACCGTTTCTATATAGGCGGAGAGGGAACGATCCATTCCTTTCTGTTTTCAACAGCCGTTTTGATTCTGGTGCCTGCATTTAGTAGCAAGTTCCTCAAGCTAAGCTCTAAAGCCCGGATTATTTGGGCAACTGTCATTTCTTTTTTTACGATGGGATGTTACCTGGTTGTTTTAAGCATGCTTGTGGAGACCTTAGACCATCAATTCTGGATCCTTACTCTTGATGCGGTAGCAACTCATGTTGTGGTGATGTGCATCCTGATGATTTTACTGGAGCGGATCATTACCAATCTTAAGAACCGTGACCGGATTCTGCAGTCGGAAAGACTGAATGTCGTCAGTGAGCTGGCGGCTAGTGTTTCGCATGAAATAAGGAATCCGCTTACAGTTACGAGCGGGTTTTTGCAGCTATTAAATAAATCAACAAACCTGACCCAAGAGCAACAAGGTTATGTGGAGCTATCTCTGCAAGAGCTGAACCGCGCGGAAAAAATCGTCAGCGACTACCTCTCTTTTGCCAAGCCGCAATCGGAGAACATGGTTCAATCCAACATGAAGGCGGAGGCGGAGTATACCAAAAATATCATTATGCCCTATGCCACCATACACAAAGTGGACGTCCAGTTCAGTTTCAATAATACGTTAATTAAAAGCTATGACAGGAACCAGATTCAGCAATGCTTGATCAACTTATATAAAAATGGAATTGAAGCGATGAAAGAGAAGGAAGGCGGCACGCTTTTCATTGATATATCCGAAAAAAAGCACAATATCATCATCAGTATCCAGGACACCGGAATTGGAATGACGAAGGAGGAAATATCGCGTCTGGGCAAGCCATATTATTCTACCAAGGAAGAAGGAACCGGTCTGGGCATGCTCATGGTCTACAGTACAATTGATAAAGTTAAAGGGGTCATTGAGGTTGAGAGTGAGAAAGGCAAAGGCACGACCTTCCTCATTACAATCCCGACCTAAAGATGACCGGGCGCTCAGGGCCTATTTACTAAGAATTGGATTTCAGCCTACTGCTGATTGGACAGAAGTCCATTCCTGGAACTGGTCGATGACATAGTATAGGCATAAGAGGAATGGTTTTTTGTACCTTATTGTAATTCTTTGAGTAGAACGCCAAATAAATCGGAGGTGTTTCTATGTGAAGTGCTCCAAGCTTCATAAGACCGTACGGAAAAAATCTCTCCAATATAAAAGAAAAAAACTAATCATCAACAGAAAAAAATCAAAGCACTGTACTCCGAAAAGGAAATTAATCCGAAGGAAGAGATGTGGACGAACGAAAATTTATGTTTATGTCCCCCGGCGTTTGCGAGGGCCACGGGGGTATCAAGGAGAACGGGGACCAGCGGGAGCGCCCGGGGCTCAGGGCCCGCAGGGAGAGCAAGGAGCAGCGGGAGCGCCCGGAGCCCAAGGTCAGAAGGGAGAGCAAGGAACAGCAGGAGAGCCTGGAGCTCAAGGTCGGCAGGGAGAGCAGGGAGCAGCAGGAGCGCCCGGGGCCCAAGGTCCGCAGGGAGAGCGAGGAGCATCGGGAGAATACGGAGCTCAAGATCCGCAAGGGACAGCGGGAGCACCCGGAGCCCAGGGCCCGCAAGGAACAGCGGGAGCACCCGGGGCTCAAGGTCCGCAGGGGACAGCGGGAGCGCCCGGAACCCAAGGCCCGCAGGGAACAGCGGGAGCGTCCGGGGCTCAAGGCCCGCAGGGGACAGCGGGAGCGCCCGGAACCCAAGGCCCGCAGGGGACGGCGGGAGCGCCCGGAACCCAAGGCCCGCAGGGGACGGCGGGAGCGCCCGGAACCCAAGGCCCGCAGGGAACAGCGGGAGCGCCCGGAACCCAGGGCCCGCAAGGAACAGCGGGAGCGCCTGGAGCCCAGGGCCCGCAAGGGACAGCGGGAGCGCCCGGAGCTCAAGGCCCGCAAGGAACAGCAGGAGCGCCCGGGGCTCAAGGTCCGCAGGGGACAGCGGGAGCGCCTGGAACCCAGGGCCCGCAAGGAATAGCGGGAGCGCCCGGAACCCAAGGCCCGCAGGGGACAGCGGGAGCGCCCGGAACCCAAGGTCCGCAGGGAACAACGGGAGCGCCCGGAACCCAAGGCCCGCAGGGAGAGCAAGGGACAGCGGGAGCTCAGGGTCCCCAAGGACCGCTTGGCCCCCTCCCCGGGGTCACTATCGTACCTTCTGTAAATAGATACCTATTTATACCAAGCGAGGATTTAGTACTGACTGATCCTGTAGTTATTCCAGCTAATCAGTTTACTAATGATAATGGTAATCCGGTTGTTTCTTTTCCTGCTGTAGGTGTAAATGGATATAACGATCTTTTCGTCAATGGGATATTACAAGAAGGCGGCACATACAGCGTGAGTACAACTGCCTTAAATTTCAACCCGGGTAGTGGCGTGATCTATGCAGGTACGCCAATTATTTTACAATTTCTGCGGTTCCTTGCGCTGGTTTCGTAATTGGACACTGCTTCGCCCTCACTTTCCTCTTCTACTACCATAAGATAGAGTAGAGGAGGTGAAGAACATGGCTTTCGTAAAACCATTTTTAACAGTTAGTAGATTCTCTGCCACTATCGCAAGTGGCACAGGCACAGGCGCTACGTTCAACATTCTTGCTACTGCCACAACGAATGATGCCGGCGCGGCTGCGACTGCATTCCCGACAGCACCAGCGTTTTACAATCTGTACCTCAATGGACAGATTCAGACGGGTGATACTTCATCAGTTACCACTACTGCAATCACCATTCCAAATGGCGATACACTCAATCCAGGGACTCCCGTGGTTATTGAGTTCACTATCAACTAATCACTAACTGTATTTCTATCTTCACAAATCTTTAATCTCTCAAGAGGCTATCCCCTACAGCGTCGCAAGATGCCAGGGGATAGCTTTTTGATTATATGGAAGTCAGTTGACGGCTGCAATGGGAAAGTCCCTAAGGAAATGGTAAAGTATTTCTTGAGCAGAAAATTATCAGGAAATCTTACCAGGAGGCATAGCAATGAGAGATGAACTTATCGCGCAACTAAATGCTTGGCATGAGGAGGACAAGTATCAAGAAATCGTAGACCGGATCAAAGAAACCCCTACGATATTGATTGATGACGAGCTGGCCACTCATTTGGGGAGAGCGCTGAATAATCTGGGACGTTACAAGGAAGCGCTGAAGTGGTTCATGAAAACTGCCGAACAGGGGAAAAAGGACCCGCTATGGCATTTCCGCGTAGGTTATGCCCACTATTATTTGGATCAGCTTGAGGATGCAATCAGGGAATTTGAGATTGCGCATAAGCTGGACCCTGAGGACGAGGATACCATACAGTTTCTCGAATGGAGCCGGAACGAGGCTGCCACTGCAGCGAACTCCGATGCTGCCGAGGAAGAGGAGTAGATTGAGGGGAATAATAGGGGGCGGGCGAGTGCCAGGGTTTGCGGGACAGGCGGTCCGGCCGCTCCCGGAACTCAAATGTGGGGCTGTCCCATCAACGGGACGCCCCCTCTTTCAGAGAGCGGCAAAGCCGCTTCTTCTTGTCATGTTCACCTTCCGGAAGGAAATCCGTATGCTCTGCTGCGCCAGGCAACCAGAAGTGCAAGGGTTAGCAGGACAAACAACGCCCAAGGGAAAGAAGTAACTCCCGTTGTTTCGAGCAGAATACCACCGGCCACACCACCGCCTCCAATGGCCAGATTCCATGCTGTCACGAGCATTGATTGAGCCACATCTGCACTTTTCCCGCCAGCTATAGCAATTGCTGTCTGCAGCAGCGTCGCCGCTCCCCCAAATGTTAACCCCCATACGGCAACCGCCAGATAAATCACGAGAGGCTGGCTGCCGCCCATACCAAGCAGGATAGACGCCAAGGCAAATGCAGCGATGCTGATCAGAACCAGCAGTCTCAGGTGGCGGTCGATCCAGATCCCGGTCATCCAGATGCCAAGAAGCGCTGTAATGCCGAAAATAAGCAGCACCAAGTCTACTTGCCCGGTAAGCCCGGCCTGAGTAAGGTAAGGAGCTATATAGGTATACAGGATATTGTGGGCCAGGACCCAGGCCAGCACGACAAACAATATCGGCCGTACTCCTGGGGCAGTGAAAATCCTGTGGAGAGGGAGCCGCTTGTCTGCGGCCTCTCCCGGATAGTCCGGCAGCTTCCAGAGCACCCAAACGGTCAGCAGCAGCGCGAGCAGTGACAGGATGCCGAAGACATTGCGCCAGCCAGCAAGATCACCTATCCAGGTTCCGAGAGGGACACCGAGCGCCAGAGCAAGCGGCGTTCCTGTCATAGCAACGGCCATAGCCCGGCCTTTGAGCTGCTCCGGTACCATGCGCCGGGCATAGCCTGCGACCATTCCCCATAGGACACCAGCGGATACACCTGCTAGGAAACGGGCCACAAGCGTCAGGGGATAGCTCGAAGAGAACGTAGTAACGGTGTTGAATACAAGGAAACCAAGGATACATGTCAACAGCAAGGGCCGCCGTCTCCATCCGCGTGTTGCGGTAGTCAAAGGAATTGCAGCAAGCAGCGAGCCCAGGGCGTACAGGGTAACCAGTTGACCTGCCATGGCCTCCGTCACTCCAAGCCCGTTACTGATCTGGAGCAATAATCCGGCGGGAATCGTTTCAGTTAGTATACAGATAAACCCTGCCATAGCCAGGGCGAGCAGCCCAGTCCAGGGGAGACGCTCAGAAACGGCCGGACTGGAGACTTGCTGTGAGGATGAAGCTAATCCGCTGCTCATTTCGCACCCCTCTCTTGTGTTGTTCATTCATTATTTAATCTGCCGTAGACGGCATTGCATAGGTCAACTGTAAACGGGCCAGACATGCCCTCCAGTGCGGTATTGGTGAAGGCTACCACGCTTAGCCGCTGCTTAGGATCAACGAACCACGAATGGCCATAGGTGCCGCCCATGCGCCATGTGCCAGGGGATTCCGCAGTGTCTGCGGCAATAGGGTCTTTAAGCACTGTAATCCCCAAGCCAAAACCTCTCCCTGGCCAGTAGGGCATAGGCAGATCACCAATCTGATTGGTGGTCATTTCGTGAACCAGGGACTCTGGCAGCAGGGGCGCCCCACCCTTGCGCAAGGTTTCCAGCAGCTGCAGAAAATCCCCGGCGCTGCCGACCATGCCGGCCCCCCCGGAAGGAAAGGCGGCAGAGTCAAGCGCCCGGCCTGGGGCGAGCCTGAAGCCCGCCGTGCCATCTACAAAGGCAAGGCTGTCTGGACTAGCTAAAGGCCGCAGCCCCGGAACGTCATCGGCATAAGCCGTGGTCAGCCGCTGCGGGTCGATTGCAACAAAACCGGTGTCGTTCATGCCGAGCGGCCGGGTCACGAGTGAATGGATGGCTTCACTGAGTGTGGAACCGGTGACTCTGGCAATCACAGCCCCCAGCACATCTGTTGCGATAGAATATCTCCACTTCGTGCCTGGCGTATATAAGAGCGGGACAGAAGCAATACGCCGCAGGTTCTCTTCGAGCGTGATACCGGGCTGATCCATGCCATCGGATACACCGGCCTGCTCATAGGAACCACCCTCTTCCTGAAAGAAGCGGTAGGTTAATCCAGCGGTGTGTGTCATTAAGTGGCGGATCGTCACTGCCGCGGCTTCACCGTTCGTAAGGCGTGGCTGAAATTCCGGCAGCCAGCGGTCCACGCGTTCATCAAGGCTCAGCCGGCCTTGGGCAACCAGCACCAGAGCAGCCGTAGAGGTAATGGGTTTGGAAACCGATGCGAGCCGGAACAAGGCGTCCTCCCGCATAGCCAGGTTCAGCTCACGGTCGGCAAAGCCGGCGGCCCGGCTGTATACGACCTTCCCATCCATCGCTACCTTGATGACAGCACCGGCCAGGCGCTTATCGGTTAACGTCTTGTCAACTACTTGATTGATGCGTTCCGGGAGCCGGTCAGGGTTAATTATGTTCGAATAGTGCATATTCAACATCCTTTCGCTATAGTTAAAGTGGTGGCCGCTTTACTATTGTAAGCACATTATATAAAATCAGCAGACTTGATTACATAAGCCAATAAAGATAAAATCCACATAAAACGTTAAAAAGAACGGAGTTTCAGATGGCAAACCTTAATATTAAAGGAGTGGTCAAATATGGACTCTATTGATAAGCAAATCCTGTTTCATCTTCAAGGCCAGGCGAGAATTTCCATGACGGAGCTGGGGAAGAGTGTTGGACTGTCGCAACCCGCAGTAACGGAAAGAGTTAAGCGCATGGAGGAAAAAGGAATTATAAGCGAGTACCGGACCATTATTTCCCCTGAGAAAATCGGAAGGTCATCTGCTGCCTATATGCTTTTTCGTACAAGAGATTGTTATGGCTTCCTTGATTTCTGCCGTGACCATCCCGATGTCGTCGAATGCTACCGCATCAGTGGAGAACACAATTATCTGTTAAAGGTGATGTCTGACTCCACGCAGGGGCTTGAGGCGTTCGGGATCGAATCTGATAAATACGGCACGTATACGACCCTGATCGTAATGTCATCACCTATTGAGCCTAAGTTTCTAATTCCTTCGCCTGATGAGACAAACGTAAATTTACTGGATTAGCAGCAGCTAGGGGGCTGTATTGTACCCAATGCGAGGTCATTATGTAAGATTGTTTAGCTCCTGTTTTTAGTGGGGAATAGATAAAAACGGCAGAGGAGGTACATACATTATGGAAAAAAATTTACTAGATCAGCTCGCGGCGTGGCATGAAGAAGATGAACATTCCAGCATCGTCAAGACGATCACGGACATTCCTGAACCGGAGAGAGATTACACGCTAGTCGGCTTATTAGCCAGAGCGCTCAACAATCTGGAACGGTATGAGGAGGCGCTGGAGCAACTGCTGAGCATTGCCGGTCCCGGCAAGCAGGACCCGGTGTGGCATTACCGCGCAGGGTATTCCTACTACTACCTGAAACAATATGAGCAAGCGGTACAGGCATTCGAGCGGGCCGACGAGCTTGAACCCGGCGATGAAGATATCCTGGATCTGCTTGACTGGAGCCGGAGTGCGGCCAAGCGGGAGATGCGGGAGCGGCAGCGTTTTGCTGCAGCACAGACAGGTAGCGGACCTTCGGGCGGGGGCCGCTTTGATCCGCAGGAATTCGCGGACTTTTGGGAGGATAGCGCCTATGCCTTGAAATCCTATGTGTCCGAGCCGCCTACGGATGAGCTGATTGCATCGGTTGAGCAGGAGCTGGGCTATAAGCTGCCGGCCTTTTATATCGGGATGATGAAGCAGCATAATGGCGGGGTTCCCAACAACACCTGCTTCCCTACCGAGGAAGCGACCTCCTGGGCAGAAGACCATGTGGCGATTACAGGAATTATGGGTATCGGACGGGAGAAGCGCTATTCCCTGTGCGGAGACTTAGGCAGCCGCTTCATGATCGAGGAGTGGGGTTATCCCGATATTGGTGTGGTCTTCGGGGATTGTCCTTCCGCCGGGCATGATGTGATCATGCTCGATTACCGGGCCTGCGGCAGAGACGGCGAACCGGCGGTGATTCATGTGGATCAGGAAGCGGACTACGAGATTACCTTTCTGGCAAAGGACTTCGAGAGCTTTGTGCGCGGACTTGTAAATGAGGAGGTCTACGATACGTCCGAAGCGGATAAGGAAGAGGCTCTGCGGAAGGTTGCGAGGGGAGCCTTTTCACCCCTGCTAGCGGAGCTGTGTGGCAGTGTTACGGAGGTAGACGATATAGAGGGTGTAATCCGTACGCTCTGTACGGAGATTGTAGAAGAAAAAGGGCATTTTTCTCTTCATGCCGATGAGCGGTCCACCTTGATGTACGCTGTGCAGTTCTGGCTCTATACCAGAGCCTACCCGGACACGAACCGGGTAGACTACCTGGAGGTGTATTCGAAAATGATCGCGTTCGGCGGCGAATTCGGAACAGGGGGCTACGCGCCTTCGTTCATTTCGGATTGGCTGGACGAGCAGGTTCGCGAAGCAAGGATTGTCGAACTCGGTGGTGCGCTTGCCTTCACGGATGAGGCGAGAGAGGACTTGCTGCACAAGCTGAACAGCATAGCCGTGCCTGCGGCCGTAAGCGTAACCCCGTTCATCCTGGTTGAGCAGGAACACGGCGGGATGTCGGTCATTCTAAATGCCGGCTCGTACAAATCCTGGCTGTTCGGCATGCGGGCAGACGAAGGCTTCGAAGGCAGCGGCTATGACTGGGCTTCCCTCGCGGAGGTGTTCTTGCAGGAGCAAATGCCGGAGCTGGCGGACTCCATCCATTTTGACCCGGAAGCTGATATGTTCTGTGCATATTCCAGCAATAAGGAAGCTATTCTTAGCTTTGCCGCCGGGTTCAAAAAGGCTTGCGAGAATGAGGCGCTAATTCAGGACCTGTTCTCCCGTGCCGAGCTGGACTGACGGCTCCACTGCGTTCGCGGGGAATCGTTCCTGGAACCATTCCGTGAACATAACATAGTCCTTCTCCACCTGATTAGCATAAGCGTAAGCCCAATGCGACAGATAAGAGGCAAAAGCATCCGGGTCCGGTCCCATAGCCTTGGCGATTTCCTGCTCACTATGATAGGTCAGAATGCCTTGGTTCACATCGGCATCGGCCCGGGCATGCATTTTTGCGGTTAAGCAGCCCATCACCTCAAGCACCCGAATCATATCCTCCGCAGTTTTGATATCTTTTGGCTTCAGTCTTTTTTTATAAGGGGAGCGTTCTCTTAAATAAAAGTGCCGTTCCTCCAAGGTCAGATAGCCCAGATAAGGGTCTGCCTTATGGTGCATCGCCTGTTGCGTAGCTGTTACACGTTTGCCCTGATGCTCGAAGGAATTCCAGAAGGCTTCGGAATAAGGTATGAAATAAGCCGGAACCGGCACACGAACCTCTTTTACTTCGAGTATAGTGTCGTCGGTATCCAATTTTTCCTGCTCACCCTCAATGAGGATATAATAACGGTCCAGCCCGATAGACGCGGTTCCCGACCCGTGCTTAATGGCGATGTCTTTCATCCGGTAATGCTCCCCGTTCAGGCTGCGGGCGTTAACGGTCTCAATATAGGAGGGCCAGGCCTTCTCCAGAAGTGCTTGCTCCGCTGCTCCAGGGACAGCCAGCTCGGAATTCTCCAGAAACACTCTGCCGGACTGCATCTGGGCCGTAACCTTTTCCAGAAAATGAGCCCGTCTGCGTTTCTCCAGCTTGCGCAGGAGCTTCTTCACGGGGCCTTTGGCCGAGTCTTCATCCATAATGAAGGTCTCGGGGTTGTCCTTGCCTTGGGCGAAACGGCGGATCTGCTTGAAATACGCATGAACATAGCTTGCGATGAAGCTTAGCTGCTCTTCCCTGCCATACCCGAACTGTCTGCCTACAAGGGCGATGCTGCTTGCCATGCGCAGAAGGTCGTACAGATAGGAACCGACGTATCCCTCATCAAAATCATTGACGTCATAGACGATATCTCCGTCTTCGCTGCGGATCGCGCCGAAGTTCTCAAAGTGCAGGTCTCCCTGAATCCAGGTAGGCCGGTCTTCTGCCGTATGATAGGGAAAGTATTGCCGGGTCGTATCGAAATAGAACAAATACGCGCTGCCCCGGTAAAAGGAAAAAGCGTTCTGTGACATTTTCAAATACTTCTCCGCTCTCTTCTCCGTATTCAGTCCCATAATGCTGCCGTCAAATTCATCAAAGATGGAAATTAGTAGATCCTTGCGGAGCTTCATGCGTGTGCGAATGACTCCTTCGGTTATGGACTTGTCGATCATGATTGGCGCTCCTTTGGCTATAAATAATTGAAATAATCATAGACTGAATCTTCTTTTTTCGCAATTTTTGCCTAATAGATTTGGCTCTTGATGTAACCGCTGTCACTTGTTATAATCATATTATCGATAAACGATAATGTGATTAGCGGAGGACAAAATGAAGCAGATTAAGCCGGTTCTACTTAATACCTCAATCAGTAACCAGATCTATCTCAGAATCAAGAGCGATATCCTCTCCGGCGAATATTCACCAGGTGAACGGCTGCTCGTGCTGGATTTGGCTAAGCGGTTCGAAGTCAGTCAAGCCCCGGTCCGGGAAGCTCTGGAGCGTCTGAAATTTGAGGAACTGATTATAGGAACACCCAATAAAGGTTCTGTGGTGGCTTCCATCACCAGCAAAGAGATTTATGATATTTTCGAGCTGCGGGAGATGATTGAAGGCTATGCAGTAAGAAAATCAATGCCGCTAATGGGGGCGGACGATTATGAGCATATGGAGAAAATCATCCGCTGTATGGATGAGTCGGTGAAACAAGGAGATATGCTTAAAATTCTGGAATGGGATATGGAGTTTCACGGTTATCTGTATGAGCTGTGCGGCAACAGTGCAGTTCTTGAAGCGTGGGAACGGATTAAGTCGAAGATGATGCGGTTCATGGCCATTTCGAACAAGTTCCATACAACCGATTTGTTGGTGGAGGAGCATCATATCCTGCTCCAGATGCTTAGGAATGGAGACGTTTCTGCTGCAGAGGCCCGCTTCCTGGAACACATGCATGCTTATAAGATCATTTCTTTCTGACTAGAAGCAGGATATCAGAAGCAAGGGGATGTTATTAATGCATATCGGGTTACTGAATGAATTCGGCCAGGCCATACAAAGAATGCAGCGTGACCGCCTTTTTGCCTCTCTGCTGAATGAGGTTGAAGCACCGTCACTACGGCTGGGAGCAATGGAAATAGCGCTGTTCCCCGAACCGTGCCGTACGAATGGTGCGATTGCTTTATTTGAGGTTGTCCTCTCAGGCTCTGCTGAAGAGACGGGTATCAGCAGAAATGCTGTCTTGGACCAGCTCGACCGTACTTATGGCGACAGAATGGTGTTTTTGTCCATGGATAAGCATAAGATCGCCTGCTTGTTCTCATGGCAGGACCGGCCATTTCTGACCGAGCTGCAGAGTCTTGCTGCTGGAGTGTCTTCCGTCTCTTTTTCCGCAGGTGTCGGCCTTCCTTGTCCTGATTTGCGAAGTCTTCATAAGTCTCTAGGCCAAGCGGTTTCCGCATTGAACGAGAAATTTTACCAGGGCCCCGGCATTTACCTGTATACCTCCAAGAAAGCTGATGCTCCCCGCACGGATTATCCTTGCTCTGAAGAGGAAGCCGTTATTGAACATGCCTGCAATGAGGGGGATGGCGCTCTGCTGGGCGCATTGCTGGACCAGTTGTACAGCCAGCTTGCCGTTGGCAGACCGGCGGACCACCAAGTCTTTTACTCCGCCTCCATGAGGCTGGTAGTTAAGCTTGAGAATCTGATTGCCCGCAAGGACCTGTCAGTGCACACGCTTGATCTGCCGCTGCTGCAGTTAACCCGCTGTGATACGCTTGCTTCGCTTAAGGAATTCACATTGAAGATGATTTTGGATATTTTGAAGTTCAAGGAGCTGCACAAAAATCAGGACTGCTCTCTGATAGAGCTGTCTATTGAATTTATGACCCAGCACTGCCGGGATGTCACCCTACAGAGCCTTGCCGACCGGGTATTTGTAACGCCCAACTACTTGAGCATGCTATTTAAGACCCGTACAGGCAAAACCTTCATTGAAACTTTGACGGATATCCGTATCGAAAAAGCCAAAACGATGATTGAACAGACCGATCTTCGAAATTACGAAATATGCGAGAGCATCGGCTATCAGGACCCCCGTTATTTCAGCAAGCTGTTCAAACAAAAGGTTGGCCTCACCCCGAGTGAATACCGGGATTCGGTCAACCGTCTGCCCCTGCCGATAACATTCAAGATTAACCGCCTGACATAGAAACAGGGCGGCTTACAGCCGCACCTGTGGTCCCGCATCCCCTCTCTGTTCCCTGTCACGAACCTCAGCAAGCTCTTCGTCCCAATTCAGATGGCGGTAATCGGCTGCGCTCTCATCCTGCCCGAACCATGCGATGAAGTCACTCCAGATTGGAGTCGTCCAAGGTGAATCAATCTGCGCTGTTGTGTAGACGCCTTCACGAAGGCGGCAGAAGCCGAAGATGTCCCGAACCTGGGCTTTCTCCGCTTGTACCACCGTAATCTCCGCCATGTGAGGCGGAATAAAGATCACGCCGTCTGGTGTGCCGAATACAATATCTCCCGGCAGGCAGATGGCTTGGCCAATCCGGCAAGGGACATTCATTCCCACCATCACGACATCGGCGATTGCTGTTGGATCAGATCCCCGGTAGAATACGTTGATATCTGGAATCTGCACCACCTGCTGGTTGTCGCGGATTCCGCCCCAAATGACGGCGCCGCCGGTATGGGTGCGGGTGGAGATCGCTGTTGAGAGGTTGCCGCCCACATAGGTGCCAAGGTGAACCTTGTCGAACATATCCACCACTACCACATCACTGTCGCCAAGGGAATCAATGACCCATTGGTTATAGAAGCCGCTGTATCCCTCTTTTTCACCAACTGCCGTCAGCGTTTCATGCAAATCGGGACGGGTAGGAACCATGACGGCTGTTACGGCTCTTCCCACCATTACCCGGCCTGGGTGGACGATTTTGAAGCCGCCTTCAAATTGAAATTTATATCCGTTGTTCCACAGCGGCCCCCATGCTTCCTCCAGCGTAATTTTTCGCATACGCCGCAAGATGTCATCGGGTACCTTGGGCCTTCCGTTTTCGTAGCGCTCTCCTTCCCACTTCTCGGTCCATTTCAGAATATCCTCCGCTCGATCGAACATTTCAGCTCCGCCTCTCCCGTATAGTTCTCTTTCCGTTTCCTATGATACCGTCCCCCCTATAGAGCGTCTATCCGCTAAAGTTACACACTTCTGCATTCAAATCGTAGATTTCTCCCGGTTAATTATGGCCGGAGTTTCGGAATTGGAAATATAGCCGGAAGGCCCCCGTTTTATATACAAAATGCGTAAAATTCTCTCTCTTCCATCATAAGTTTCACTGCTACTCGGGGTGAAATTGGAATGCTATATTGAACGGGAAGGCGAACCACAGAGGAAGGATTACACAAAAGAAAAGGGGTGTTTTCAATTGGGGTGAGACGTTATCGCAACAACCTGGCCGGTTATCTGTTTATCTCTCCTTGGTTAATCGGGTTTTTGCTGCTGTCGCTATGGCCCATTTTGCAATCGCTTTATTTATCGTTTACGAATTATTCCTTGCTTGATGCTCCACAATGGGTAGGATTGGATAATTACAAGCATATCTTCACGAATGATGCCGTGTTCCGCAAGTCGTTGACGGTAACCTTTATATTTGTATTTATCTCAGTTCCGCTGAAGCTTTCATTCTCTTTACTAATTGCAATCATGCTGAACCGGAAAATTCGCGGCATCAACTTTTATCGAACGGCTTTTTACTTTCCTTCACTGATTGGTGCAAGCATTGCGGTTTCCGTCCTTTGGCGCAACATGTTCGGCCTGGAGGGATACATCAACCAGATGCTAAGCCTGATCGGCATACAGGGTCCGGCGTGGATTTCCAATCCCAGCACGGCACTGGGTACCCTGATTCTGCTGAATACGTGGCAATTCGGCTCAACCATGATTATTTTTCTGGCCGGGCTGAAGCAGATCCCGCAAGAGCTGTATGAATCAGCCGGTGTTGACGGGGCAGGCGTATTCCGCAAGTTCTTCAGCATTACCTTGCCGCTGATCTCGCCGGTCATGTTCTTCAACCTGATTCTCGGCATTATCGGCTCATTCCAAATGTTCACCTCAGCCTTCATTATTACAAAGGGCGGGCCGGCGAACGCAACCTACACTTACTCGCTGTTCTTATATGAAAAGGCTTTCAGTAATTTCCAGATGGGTTATGCCTCTGCTCTGGCCTGGATACTGCTTGTGATCATCGGTATCTTCACGGCAATCAACTTCGTCGTTTCCAAGCGGTGGGTATTCTACGAAGAGGGGGCAAATAAATGAACCTGGAAGCTGCCGAACGGCGCAACAATCTGCTAATCCACTGCGGGCTGATCCTTGCCTCCATTCTAATGCTGTACCCGGTGATTTGGTGGATTGGCGCATCGCTGAAAGACACTGCGGAGCTGACGCAGCCTACGCTCTGGCCCAAAAATCCGGTATGGGAGAACTTCACCAAAGGCTGGAATTTCTCGCGGGATTACAGCTTTGCCACCTTCTTCAGAAATACCTTGGTGATGGAGCTGTGGAACGTGCTAGGTGCTGTATTAACGAGTTCTCTGGTCGCGTACGGCTTTGCACGGATTAATTTTACTTTAAATAAATTCTGGTTCGCGATTATGCTGCTGACCATGATGCTGCCGTATCAGGTCACCATCATTCCCCAGTACATCATGTTCAATAACCTGGGGTTTGTGAACAGCTATATCCCGCTTGTTCTGCCGCATTTCTTCGGCGGCGGCGCATTCTTTATCTTCCTGCTTGTCCAGTTCATCCGGGGGATTCCGCGCGAGCTGGATGAGGCAGCCACCATTGACGGCACATCTGTGTATGGAATCTATTTCCGCATCATCCTTCCATTAATCGTTCCTTCCCTGGTGACTGTAGCGATTTTCACCTTTATCTGGAGCTGGGATGATTTCTTCGGACAGGTTCTTTACTTGAGCACGATTGATAAATATACCGTCGGCCTGGCCCTGCGGATGTTCATCGACCAATTCGATATACAGTGGGGACAACTGCTCGCCATGTCGCTGCTGTCCGTACTGCCATCAACCTTGCTGTTCCTGCTCGCACAGCGCTACTTCGTAGAAGGCATTGCAACTACAGGCATTAAAGGATAATACATCTTAAGGAGGAAGTAACCATGAACAAAAGAAGCCTATTAGCCCGCCTTGCACTTCCGCTGTCATTGACATTGGCCCTTACCGCCTGCGGTGGTTCGAACACCGGGGATAATTCCGCCGCCGGATCGGACAATTCACCTAACAAAAGCGCCAAGCTCGGCTTCTTCTGGTGGGGCTCACAGACCCGCCATGACGCAACCACGAAGGCGACCGAGCTATATACCCAGAAGAATCCGAACATCACCTTCAGCAACCAGTATGCCGATTGGGACGGATACTGGAAGAAGCTGCCTACACTTGCGGCTTCTAATTCGCTGCCGGATATTTTGCAGATGGATGCGGCTTATATCCAGGATTATGTCAAGCGGGGAACGCTGGAGCCGCTGGACGATATGAAGCTGGAAGAGTTTATTGACCCTGCGGTGCTGGAAAAATCGAAGATTGGCGGAAAGCTGTACGGCGTTCCTATCAGCTACAACGGTACAGGCATCGCCTTCAACAAACCGGCACTAGAGGCCGCAGGCATCAAGCTGCCGGTCAAGGATTGGACGTGGGATGACTTCTTTGCCTTTGCGAAAGAAGGGCGCGAGAAGCTGCCGAAGGGCAAATATGCAATTGGCGATTACAGCAACATTTGGGATTGGTATCAGGGCTATCAGACCTCGATGGGTAAAGGCCCGATGTTTGTGGATGGGGTAAAGTTCAGTCT
Organism: Paenibacillus sp. sgz302115; assembly: GCF_056120445.1. Taxonomy (NCBI): domain Bacteria; kingdom Bacillati; phylum Bacillota; class Bacilli; order Caryophanales; family Paenibacillaceae; genus Paenibacillus; species Paenibacillus sp. sgz302115. The sequence continues at coordinate 245,757 of NZ_JBVYOK010000005.1, read as the reverse complement.
CGATAAAGAGCTGTGGTTCAAGTTCAATCAGACGTATGCCGATTTCCGGAAAGAAGGCGTTGTGCCTGATGCGCAGACGATGTTCTCTTTTGTCGAAAATGATCTGAAGAATGACCCGCTTACCTCAGGCGCGATCATGACCCGCGGCGTTCCGGTCGGCGCCATTGGCGCACTGGACAGCATGATGCCGGGTCAACTGGACACCGTGAACAATCCGGTAGGTTCTGCCGGCGGCGGCTGGGCCCAGTCTACGATTTATCTGACCATCAGCAGCAAATCGGACAATAAGGAGCAAGCCAAAGCGTTCCTGAAATGGTTCATCAGCGATGCGGAAGCAGGCAAGATTCTCGGCACAACCCGCGGTATTCCAATCAATAAGAAAGTCTTCGAGGCCATTGAACCGACCTTGTCGGCCGGAGATAAAATGGGTGTCGATCTCTATAACAAGGCCGTTGATAAAGCGCTCCCGTTCTACCCGGCGCCTCCGGGATGGGCCGATTTCGTCAAAACCTACAAAGACACGATGGAGCAGGTAATGTTCGGCCAGACCAGTCTGGAAAAAGCTTATGATATTATTGAGAAGGCCGGAAAAGATACGGAATCCAGCTTGAGCGCTTCTTAAACTGACTGCAAAATAAACGTTTGGAGGTATAGCAATGAAACTGGCAGAAGCCTACTTTTTTCACGATGATCCCAGTGATTTCTGGTCGCTGGCCAAGCAGCTCGGAATTCATGATGCCGTAATATCTCTGCATGAGCAGCCGGGCTACCGGCTGACCGAATATGATTTTCTGGCTCAGGTTCAGAAGAAGTATGCGGACCACGGCCTGGCTGTCAAGGTCATTGAGAGCATGCCGCCCAGCAATAAGATCAAGTTCGGGCTTCCCGGCCGGGATGAGGAAATAGAGGGGTTCAAAGAACTGATTACCAATATGGGCAAGTTAGGCATTCCTGTGTACTGCTACAACTTCATGGCCGGGTTCGGCTGGTTCCGCACCTCGACCGAGATGAAGACCCGCGGCGGAGCACTTGTCTCCGGTTACGATCATGAGGCCATGCGGGATGTGCCGCTGACGGAATTTGGTGTCGTGACAGAAGATCAGCTATGGGATAACCTTAAATACTTTATGGAAAGAATCGTTCCGGTTGCCGAGAAAGCGGGCGTCAAGCTGGCTCTGCATCCAGATGATCCACCCGTTTCGCCCATACGCGGTATTGCCCGCATCCTGCGCAGCGCGGAAGCCCTTCAGCGGGCCATCGACCTGGTGCCGAGTCCGAACAACGGGATTACCATGTGCCAGGGAACACTTGCGGCAGCCGGGGAGGATATTCCGTCCGTGATCCGGCAGTTCGGGAAGCAGAATAAAATTAACTTCGTCCATTTCCGCGACGTCTCCGGTACGGCTGAGCGTTTCCACGAGACCTTCCACGACAATGGCAAAACCGATATGTACGAGGCTATGAAAACATACCGTGAGGTCGGCTTCGACGGTCCCATTCGTGCAGATCATGTACCGACCATGGCCGGTGAGCCGAATACTAATTCAGGCTATGAGGTATTGGGCCGTTTGTTCGGCAACGGCTATATCATCGGTTTGATGGAAGCTGTCGGGTACAAGCATTAAATACGATCTGAATTCATTGCAGGGACTCCGCTCGTACCGGGGGTCCTTCTTTTTTTGAAATAGAAAAAAATTTAAATATTCCTTGACCGGAATATTCCTTATCGAGTATATTATAGACGTACCACAAGTAAAAACTTATTTACTGAAGGAACATCAGAATTATGGAAATAATGACGTTTAGCGCACTGGCCGAACCCACCCGTATGCGGATAGTGGAGCTTCTGAAGGACGGTCCCATGACTGTAGGCGATATCGCTGAGCATCTCGGAGTCCGGCAGCCCCAGGCCTCGAAGCATCTGCGTGTCCTGCTGGAGGCTGGGCTGGTGGAGGTGGAGGCTGTAGCCAATCGCCGGAACTATCGGCTGCGGATGGAGCCGCTGCAGGAACTCGATGTCTGGCTCGCGGCCTATCGCAAGGTCTGGAATGAACGCTTCGACAACCTGGAGAATTACCTGCAGAAACTGCAATCCGAAGAAAACAAATAACAAAATGATTTCAGGAGGGATTTTGAATGTCGAACAAAATGATTTCCAAGGTGGAAGGTCAGGAACTGATTCTGGAGCGTGTGTTTGACGCGCCGCGTGAGCTTGTATTCAAAGCCTTCTCCGAGGCGGAGCATCTGAAACACTGGTGGGGGCCGCGCGGCTGGACACTTCCGGTGTGCACGGTTGATTTTCGTCCGGGCGGCGTTTGGCATTACTGTATGAAATGTATTGACGAGCAGCAAGGGGATTTCTTCGGAATGGAATCCTGGGGCAAAGGGGTATACCAGGAAATTATTGCGGGGGAGAAAATCGTCTACGTCGATTACTTCTCGGATGCCGAAGGCAACGAAAATGCAGACATGCCTTCCACGCTGGTTACGATGCTCTTCGAAGAATTTGACGGTAAAACAAAGCTTATCAGCCGGTCGAAATACGCTTCCGCCGAAGCGCTCAAAACAGTCATGGATATGGGTATGGAACAAGGCATTACCGAAACCTGGGACCGCCTTGCCGAGCATTTGCAGTCGGTTCAATAAATCTAAGAAACCTTTAAATAGTACGCAAATGTCCTTTGGGAGAATTTCTCCTGAAGGACATTTTTGTGGCGGGAATTGCGATAACTTATTGGTGAGCTGATTAAAAAGTGTACACGTACACCTTGGTCCGCAGTGCATCTCCGCAGGTTACCGTGCGGACCGGCTGCTTGCCCGGCAGGGCGAAGCACACGCTGATCACGACCGCGCCGGGAGGCAGCTCCTGTCTGAACTTGTCCGCCAGCCGCGCCATCGCGCCGGGGAACAAGTAGCAGAGGACAATATCGGCATGCTTATAGGAGCTGCGGTAAATATCTCCCCGGACATAGCGCAGCCTTCCATGAAGCTGTTCTCCGGCACCGGAAGCAGGCAGCGTACGCACAGCTATCCCGGCCAGCAGCCGGGAAGCCCATAAAGGAATGCTTGAATTCTCAATGCCGGTCAGCCGCTTGCCGGGACAACGGCGAATAACCTCCAGACCCAGCGTACCCCAGCCGGAGCCGGCCTCTACGATATTGGCATACCCCGGAATCCGGCTCACTTCTCCGGCTACGGCCTGTCTTACCGTCCCGGAAGCGGGCATGGGGGATATCCCGTTGCGCCAGCTCTGCAGCACAATAGATAGTACGGACAGCAGGACTCCAATCGCAAGGAGCCATGGAATGATGTCTACGATAGGCATACCTGCCTCCTTTCCTATCTATAATACCAGTGGACTTGAATTAATGCGATTTGGCCGCAGCACTTGGACGAAGCGCCGGTGCTGTGGCTTCTGCGGCGGCCGAAGTGCTTGAGCTTCTCGTGCCTGTGGCGGCTCTCGGCTCAGCTTCAAGGGAGGTAGAGGTGCTTGAGCTTCTCGCACCTGTGGCCGCTCTCGGTTCTGCTTCAGCGGGAACCGAAGTGCTTGAGCTTCTCGTGCCCGCGACGGCTCTCGGCTCTGTTTCAGCGGGAGCAGAAATGCTTGAGCTTCTCGCACCTGCAACAGCTCTCAGCTCTGCTGGAACGGAAGCTGCGCTGCGGGAGCGTTCCTTTGGATTCGCCGGTACAACCATAGGCTTCTGATCCGCTTTAGCCTGAGCCGCTGCTTTAGTGCCTTCACCTCGCGCTACGGGAGCGGGAGACAGAACGGCCTCCTCAGAAGCCGCCGGTGCTGCAGTTACCTGGGGCTGTTTGTCACCGGAAGCTTTTGCCGAAGCATCGCCAGAAGCATTGCCTGAAGCATTTCCAGTAACGTCACCGGTCGTATCAGCTTTACTTGTTGGAGCGGCCGTTGCACTTGGGCTGGATTGTGCGGGCGGGACAGTGGCAGACTGCTTATCCGACAGTGCATAATCGGGAGCTTGTGAAGCGGATTCGCTGTCCTTGGGATTCGTCAGGGTACACCCGCTTATGAATATCAGCGTTGCGATTCCAAGAGCCGACCAGTGGTAAGAGTTCGATTTGAAGCGTGCGATCATTTGAATTCTCCTCTGCAATTGTTTTTTGTTGCCGGCGAGATTTACATTTCCCGCAAGCTGAAGGGGCTGAGAGAGGTTCTCCAGCAGCTTAATCAGAGTATGTCCGTAGCCCAGGCGCTGATCAGGCGCAAGGCAGTCGAGTGCAAGCGCATCGCTGGCGATCTCCTGTTCCTCACGCATCCGGCTGGCTGCATACCAGAGGAACGGATTGAACCAATGCACAATCAATAACAGATGCATACAGCCGTTGACCCAGATGTCATTTCGTCTCCTATGGGCCCATTCATGGAGGAAAACATGGCGCAGCTCAGTGTCATTCAGCCCTTTGGCGATTTCCTGTGGCAGAATGAGCTGCGGGCGCAGGAATCCGTATAAGGATGGAGTGGCTGCACTTGGGGATTCCGCAAGGGTGATCGATTTTTCGGTAGCCATCATTTGCTTGCATTCGTTAAAAATCCGCAGCAGCCGTGCATCGGTCACCCTGGTGATCTCCTTCCTGGTCTTGCGGGCGAACCTCAGATTAACTGTAATGGAATAGACGCCCAGCAAGCCTGCTCCGGCCAGCCACACAATACATAAATACGGGTAGATGAATTGAGTGATCGTCTCGTGCACGGCAGCCGTGGGCTGCAATGCAGCCGGTCCCGTCTGCACGGGGGCAGGCGCAGAGTTTCCGATCCAATTATAAATACTGAATTCACTCTCCGGTCCCCAGGGCAGAATGAGCCGCACAATGACGAGCAGCCACATCAGGTAATGCCAGCGCGGCTTCAAATGATGCTTAAGCACACCCAGCAGCACGGCAATCAAGAGCACCAGTACAACGGCCATAGCGGACGTTGTCCACACCTGATGGAAGAGAGCCAAGAGCGCTTCGCTGATTCGGTTCACATACATCCTTCCCTTGAATATTATTTGTTTTTGCCGTCGAGGATATTTTTCAGCTCTTTAATATCTTCTGCGGACAGCTTCTCTTCCTTCAGAAAGTTGACCAGCAGCGGCTTGAAGGCGCCGCCATAGATTCTTTTGAGGAACGAATCGGTTTCCGACTTCACACACTCGTCTTCAGTAACGAGCGGAAAATAGGAATACACCCGGTTTTCTTGTGAATAGGAAATCGCCTGCTTCTGTACCAGCCGCGTGATCAGTGTTCTTATGGTCTTCGGTTTCCAATCCGTGGTCTGCTCCAAAGCCTCAATGACCTCATTTGCCGTTCGCGGGCTGTGGGTCCATAGAATCTTCATCACCTCCCACTCCGCATCGGATATCCGGGGAACATTGCTCATACTAACCCTCCTCGCTTAATTGATTACACTTGTAATCACAAATCAGATATTACACTTGTAATCCACCCTTGTCAACTGCCCTGGAAATCCTCTCATCAAATTCTAATCTGCCTGCAAAGTCTTTCTCATCCTTCATGCCTTACTCTAAAGGTAATTACAATGAATGGAGGAGAACGGAATATGAAAAACACATGGAAATTGCTGCTGACAGGGGCTGCTGTGGCCGCGGTAGTATTCTATATAGGAAATGGGGCGGCCGAATCACGGCAAGTGGTTGAGTCAGTCTTCGAATCTTCAGCCCCAGTACCGGCTTCTAAGCCGCTTCCCACCGCCGCTGCGGTTACGGTATCTTCACAGGCAGTGACGAGGACTTCGCTAGGAGGGTATTCTTTTGACAAAGGCACCACCCGCGTCAATGTGCCGTCCAGCACACAAAGTGTCTCTATCGCGAATACCAATGGAACGATTGATATCCAGGAGGGCAATGTCAAGGACATTGAAATTCATATGACCGTGGATGTAGATCAGGCTTCCAAAGAGGAAGCGAAGCGGGCGGCAGACAAGACAGGCATGCGGGTGAGCAAAGGCGCGAAGCTGGAGATCAAGACCTATAGTGAATCTTATGGAAATATGCATTATCCCGGCATTAATTTGACGGTTACCCTGCCGCAGAAGCTGAAGGCTGATCTGGAGGTGAAGGAGGAGAACGGCAATCTTACTTTGTCAAAACTTTCTAACACAGGTAAAATCAAATTATCTACTGTGAACGGTGACATCGAGGCCTCCAGCATTGAGAGCGATATCTCTCTTCATTTGGTAAATGGAAGCGTGGATGTGTCCGATGCTGCAGCAAGCGTGACCATCTCACTGACCAATGGAAATGTCGAGGCCGATCAGATCTCGGGTCCCCTGGAGATGAAGATAACGAATGGCGACCTGACTGCCCGGAATGCGCTCTCCACTATAGAAGCTACCGCCACAAACGGAAGTATTGACATAGCCAGCAAAAAGGTCGGCGGCAATTGGAAGGTGTCCACGATGTTCGGTAATGTGGAGCTGGCCTGGCCCGGCAGCGCAGACGTGCAGGTGGATGCGAAATCCTCCTTCGGTGAGATCGAGACGGACTTCCCGCTGACCGTGAAGAATCACAAGGCAACCGGGAGGATCGGTAAGGGCACGTACCGGATTGATGTGGAGTCTATGGCGGAGCTGTCGTTATTGAAGAAGAACTGATTAGTGCAAAGAGGTGGACAAAGAGATTGAAGGAACGTGTCTTGATCATCGAGGATGAAATCGCCATGATCCGCCTGCTGGAGCTGGAGCTCTCCTATGAAGGCTATGACATCACAGTCGCGGGCGATGGCTTTACGGGGGCGGATAAAGCGCTGAAGGAGCATTTTGACTTGATTCTGCTTGATTTGAACCTGCCCGGGATTAATGGAATTGAAGTCTGCAAGCGTGTACGGGCGGTCAAACAGACGCCGATTATTATGCTGACTGCCCGGGATACGGTCAGCGACAGGGTACGGGGGCTGGATACCGGAGCGGATGATTATGTGCCGAAGCCGTTCGCGATTGAAGAGCTTCTTGCGCGCATGCGTTCCTTGCAGCGCAGGCTCCATGTGGCGGAAGCCGGGGAAGAAGTGCTGTATGCGAAAGATCTGATGCTCGACGTGGCTTCGCACCGCGTCACCCGTGCGGGAATAGAGATCGAATGCTCGCAGCGCGAGTTCGAGCTGCTGCATTGTCTGCTTGCGCATAAGAACCGGCTGATGAACCGTGAAGCGCTGCTGAATCTCGTATGGGGTTATTCCTATGAGGGTGAAACGAATGTTGTGGATGTCTACATCCGGTACGTGCGCATGAAGGTAGATGAAGGGTTCGAAGACAAGCTGATCCATACCGTCCGTGGCAGCGGCTATATTCTAAGAGACTGAAGGTGAGCGAATGAAGGCATGGACGTTCTCGCGCAAAGTCAGTGCATCCATTGCGCTGGCAGCTCTTCTTATCGCGGGTTTTGTCAGTGGATTTGTCTACATTACCTTCAAGCACTGGACAGAGACCCAGGAGGCCGAACTGCTGGATGCCAAGCTGAAGCAGTTCGAGCTTCAGATCGGCGAGGTGGAGTTCCTGCCTTCCCTGCTTAAGCCGGGCCTTGGTAGAGGAAGTGGAGCAGCGGCGGTACTGAAGCCGGATTTATCGTCATTCGCCTCAGACTTGGATGAGGGGCAACTGCTGCAGATACTCGATTCAAGCGGAAGGGTGCTTGCAGAGGCGGGAACAGGCGGAGCAGAGGATGCCACCGTGAATTACAAGGCGGAGAAGGAGCTCTCACTGCTCGTATACGGTACCGTCCGCCTCCGGCTTACGGACAGCGGACATTCACGGAGTGCGACGGCAGAGCGGGAGGTCGGCAGACTGCTTCTGCTCGGCCTGCTCCTGGCCGCAGGCATGGCCGTCATAGCCGGAGGAGTCGTCGCCCGCTCGGCGCTGAAGCCGATCCGTAGCATGATCGGCGAGGTGCGGAGCATCGGGACGAACAGCTTGTCCCGGCGGCTGCATGTGCCTGCTGCGGAGGATGAGCTGCACCAGCTCGGGGAGACCTTCAATGGGCTTCTGCATAGGCTGGAGGGCTCCTTCGACCAGCAGCGCCGCTTCATCGCGGATGCCTCGCATGAGCTGAAGACCCCGCTCGCGATCATCGAGGGACATACGCACATGATTCAGCGCTGGGGCAAGCAATCGCCGGAGGTGCTGGACGAATCGCTCGCCTTCATGATGGATGAGACCCGGAGAATGAAGGAGCTGATTGCTCAGCTCCTGCTGCTCGCCGAAGCAGAAGCGCCGCTTATGGACGGTGGAGAGGAGCGCTGTGACCTTCGGGAGACTCTGCGCGAGCTGCTGCCTCAGACGGTGCATGTCAATCCCGGAGTGCAGCTTGATTACGACGGGCTGCCGGACGGACAGGCGCTGCTGATCCGCATGCCCGGAGGTGCGGGCTATCAGGTGCTGCGCAATATTGTCGAGAATGCACTGAAGTATACGCCCGAAGGCGGAACGGTAACAATCAGGCACCTGGCAGCGGATGGGCAGGTTATCTTAAGCGTGGCTGATACAGGAATCGGGATATCTCCCGAGCAGCTTCCGCATATCTTCGACCGCTTCTACCGCGCGGATGCCTCGCGGAGCCGGACCCAGGGCGGTTCTGGCCTGGGACTCGCCATTGCCAAGGCCATCATGGAGCGGCACGGAGGCTCTATCGCCATCGGCAGCACGCCAGGGCAAGGTACGACAGTAACGCTGCGGTTCATTGGGGGATAGCTGAGACCCTCGCAGAGCATTTGCAGCTTAGGTTCAATAGACAAGAGCATAAGATTATTGGGGGCTGTCCCACAAGCCATTGCGTTGGCCGGGATAGCCTCTTTTTGTTATATAGGAATTCTACTTATCTTCCAGCCCGAATCTATAATTTTGATAGCAAAAAAGATAGAGTGGCATATAAATGTTATTACCTTCCGGAAGAATACAATAATAGGAGGAATATAGAATGCCTTGTGCATCGAATATCAACACCTTTGTCACTGGAACAGTACCCTACACCGATTCATTCACGCATAACTTTGCAGTTCTGGATCTTGCGAAATGGGTTTCCTATCAATCCTATTTGAGTCCCTATTACGGAGCGTTGCCTATCAGCATCATACTCGGGCAATGGGGGTTTGAAATGGGCTGGAGTCTGAGTGAATTTGCTGCACGAAATAACCCCGGCAATATGGATTCTACTTGTGGTTATAAAGGTTCTACCATTCCGGGAGTATCCACTCCTGGAAAACGATATAAATTTGCCGACCTCATTGAAGGGGTTACGGCTTATGCCCATCTGCTCATAGCGGGTTATCCTTGTGTTCAATCGGCTTATTCACATGGCGGCATAGCTACATCGGCCGGACTTACCAAAGCATGCAATGCCCTTTCAGCGGGTTACGATGTGGATAACACAACCAGTTCTTCATATTGCTCCAGCAACACCTATGCTGAAAATTCATCTTCTACCAAAAGAATATGGGCAACCGCAGGGTACAGTGGCTTGTACGTTACGATCAACGGCAGCAATAACACTTGTCTAAATGTATACAACTATATCCAAAGCAGTGACCCGAACCTCTATAAATTTACCAATATTTCATTTTGAGGGGATGACATGTATGGCTGATTGCGGATGTGAAAAAGAGAACAAAGACCTGCAGGTGACGATACCCAAGGATCAGTATGTGGAGCTGCTGCGTAAAGCCAGAAGCTTCGACCTCATTGTAGAAGGTGCAGGTCAATTAATTCGAAATGTTTTCCAGGCAGAAGTTATTGAAAAGCTATAACTGTTAAAAGAAGTGGGACAACCTCCCGCTTCTTTTTTCTTTGATTGCATAGTAAATGGAAAAAATGATATATTTGTCTAGGGTGAAAATTTATGTTAAAGCGTATTTTACTGTCTGTTTTAGGAGTGTCTTTGCTTGTTTTTGCCACGGCATGCACCAAATCTGAGCAGCAACAAAATAGCGTTAGCGCTACCCCGCATACTGCGGCGGCAATGGCAGAATCCTCTTCCAGTCCTTCCCCATCTCCAGCAACTACTCCACAAGTAAGAGCAGCCGGGGAATCCCAGTACGGGAAATTGGAAATCCAGTCTACTGGCCCGGAGAAGGTTGAAAAACTAGGTGCTCCAAGCTGCTATGGTACCGCAGAAGATTACAAGATTAGCGGTACGTATAAGGTACAGTTCACAGATACAGCTAATAAAGTTACTGAGCTGACGTTATCCTCATTGACCAGCTTCATTCAACCACGGAATGAGACCATTCAATTGAAAAAGCTGGCGTTTCCTGAGCATGACGTCTTCGTGATAGCGCCGAACTATAAGGATTGTCATGGGATATCTTTTTATCTGATCGATGTATCTAAAGAAGGGGCTTTTCCATTACAGTTCCTTACCCGGGAAGGTACTTCTGACCAGTCCTATTTTTTGCCGAAAACCGAATTAAAGGTTGAGAACGGCCTGTTATTGGTTCAACAAGGTGGTGGCGCTGGCAATGAGGCTGTGTTTGAACAAAAGTTCAAGCCTGATTTCAGCAAGCATGTAATGGAAGCTATACCATAATCTACGGACCTTCCTCCCCGGATTCCCACGCCCTGCTGTTTCTTTTGAAGCGGTTTGGAAATAATGGGGGGAGGAGGCTTGAACATGAACTATGTAGAAATTCTGATCCGGACAATTGTAGCAGTGGGACTTTTGCTGCTTATTCCCAGAATATTAGGCAAGCAAACTCTGTCGAACATGACATCCAATGATTTTGTAACCAGTATTACGATGGGCTCCCTGGCGGCGAATCTGGCGTTTAATATCAGCCTGAGATCGTCTTATCTTGTCCTGTCCATTGTTGTAATCACGGCCACCTCATTCCTGCTCTCCTTCATTGCACTCAAAAGCCGTAAAATGCGTAGCTGGATCTCCGGCTCCCCCACTATCCTGATCGAAGAAGGCAAAATCATGGAAGCCAACATGCGGAAGATTCACTATACGCTGGATTCGCTCGATCAGGCGCTGAGGGAGAGGGAGATTTTTAATATCGAAGAGGTCGAATATGCTGTGCTTGAAGATAACGGTCGGGTTTCTGTTCTAAGGAAGGAAGCTTACCAGCCCGTAACCAAGCAGTATATGGGGCTTCTTCTGCGTGCGCAGGCTTTCCCTGTGGAGCTGATTATGGATGGCAAACTGGTGGAGGACAATCTGAAGCCGCACGGACTGACCCGGGAGTGGCTGGAGAATGAGCTGCGGAAGAAGCATAAGGGAAAAATGCTGGCAGATGTGTTCTATGCGGTAAAAGGCACGCACCAGCAGCTCGTGTTCGATTTCTATGAGGACGGGATACAGCAGCCGGTGGATCGGGAGTAGCAGTGAGAGGTTGGGGGGAATTGGCGGATTGCTCGGTGACTGATGGAGCTAATTAGTCTGAAAGACAAAGCTCCCCCTCACAAAAATCGCTGAGGGGGAGCAGATATAATCTAGGCAAGCAGCCGATTGCTTATAATTTTGTTGCTGCTACTTCCTTAAAAGCGAGTTCATTGAATGCGAAATTATCCCTTTCTAAAAGGGACATTTTTTTTTCCTCTTCATACGTTCGTTCAATCAAAAATTCTTTGATAAGGGTTTGATAACCTTTTTTTCTTTGTCTGGCTATGGAACGAATTCGGACAAGTAAGTCTTCATCGATGCGAATAGAAATAGATACAGATTTCCTTTTTGGCAAATCGTAGTCTTCGTCTTCTATGATGGAAGCCTCCAATAACTCCTCGCTCATTGTGTGAGTCGACCAAAATCCGGCTGCTTCTTGCTCACTCATATTTTCTGGAATCTCATCTCTGGAAGTAATTATTTTCATACTAGCGATTCCTCCTATTGTATATTTTAGTCTCAGATTCAGTAGCATCACGTGCAGTTATGATTCTTATTACTCCTCTTACTTTTTTTACATAAATCACGACCAACCGTCTTCCGTCCTCAGTTGCACCAATAACCCCTGAATTTCCACTATGCGCAAAAAATTTTACCCTTTGTGGGTCCATTAAAGCATCTTCAGCTTCGAATGGTTCAACGTTATGAAGAGCAATGTGTTCTATGTTTTCTTCGTCCCAACTGAATACCACTAAGGCTTCCCCTCAATCGTGTATATTTTATTGTATATACAATTGTAGCACATTTTATTCATCGAAGATTAATTTCTAATAAATTATTCAGAAAATCTGTTGAAATTATGGCCGAGAGAACAGTGTTTGCGGTAATACAAGCTTCTCCTAAAGAGGCGGAGAAGGAAATCTTAATATAGGAGAGATCTAATTTCATCGACAATACGAGAGTTATAAACTATGATGAAATTTATACCAACAGTGCGCTGTGTCTTGTGAGGAAACAGTTCTGCTAACAAGGAGGAAATGAGATGAAGAAGACGGTAATTATTGAGCATGATCGTGTAACCGACAAGGGTGTCCCCGCTGTCATGCTGTATCAGCCAGGGCTGGTCCAGGCTCCGCTGGTGTTCTTTATGCACGGCTACACCGGATCGAAGATGGGCGATATCGCTTACGGGGTCCGGCTGGCGGAGGAGGGTTTTTTCACGGTATTGATTGATGCGCGGTTGCATGGGGAGCGGAAACCGGCGGATTTTGAAGCCTTATTTGGGGGTCAGGATGCCTTCAAAAAAACCTGCTTAGACATGGTATGCGGCAATGTTGAGGATATCCGGGCGATTATTGACGATTTGCAGGGCGATCCCAGAGTGGATACACAGCGGACCGGCATTACAGGGGTCTCCATGGGTGGCTTCACCAGCTTCATGCTAGCGCTTCAGGATGACCGGATTAAAGTTCTGGCCCCTATGATCGCCTCCCCAACCTGGGACGTACTTCCTTCGAGCGCGGCTTTGCAGGAAGACTCTGAGTTCAACTCGAGGCTACGCGAAATAGATGCTCTGCTCCATCTGGAGCGTCTACTACCTAAAGCGCTGCTGGTCCAGAACGGTGTGGAGGACGAGGTGATCTCCATCCGGGGTGCGAGGGAGTTGGACGCCAAAATCCGCAGGATCGCGCCAGATAAAGAGGATTATCAATACATTGAATATGAAGGAACCGGGCACATCGTACCCCCGGAAATGTTCGAAGCTGTTGTTGCGTGGCTGCATAGATATTTATAAGGAAGGCTTCATTGGTTAATGGGGCTGTTTCAAACATCCATTCTGTGGAGTTTGGTACAGCCCCTTTTTGTAGCCCTATGAATTTAGAAACATGATCGGGCAATGTGAATGCCTTTCTCGGTTCTTGCCTGGCTCTGGGCCAAATAATCCCGGGTCCATCATTCAGGTTAGACCTATCGAAGCTACGGTATATCCCGCAGTTAAATAATTTTCTTTTTACTTGACACAAATAATTGTTCTACTTATCATAGAAGTAGATAGCTATTGAGTTAGTTTTCTTCAGAATTTGGTAATACTCGGGTGACCGAGACACATATATTTTTTTCATGTAAGACCTCGAGTGCAAGGAGACCCTAACCGCCAAGTAAGGGTCTTTTTGCTGTGCATGAGTCTTTTTCATTTTGGCGAGAATATAGTTAGGTAAAGGAGACGGCTTCTGGTGGTGTATCTATAGCAACGGGCTCACCTAATAGAATTTGCGGGGCTGCGGAAGGTTCTAACCGCCAAGTAAGATTGCCTTCCGCGGAGTTTAAGCTTAACCACCATACACCGTCTTTTATTGCCTAACTAACTAAAGGGGTTTCCAATTAACATCGCTATTAGACGGATACCCCAATATAAAGCGTAAAATACGGGACCAAGAATTGCCGCCCAAACTCCAATCGTCTTAAAGATCGGTGTAAGGGTGGCTATTCTTGTTTTAATCCATCTAATCAGCTTTTTCATTCTTTTCATTTATTGACCTCGAAAGTGAGCCCGTTGCCTCGCCACCTAAGAAGCATTCTATCGTGTTCTGCTAATTTTCACCAGAGCTTATGTGTTCAACCAATGTCGAGCTCTCGGCTCTCGTATTCGGTTACCAATATTTTGGGTAAGCTTAAGGGTTCAGCACTCATCCTGCCACTAATCAAAGTCATATGCTCATCTAGCGCCTTACGGCGGTCGGTATCATCCTCAAAACGAAAAATTTCAACAGCCTCACTAACAATTCTCATCAAAGTTTCAATATGTTTAATACTCAGCTCACTAACAGCCGCCGCATATTGATCAATTGCTGTTTGCTGTGTGGCTTCAACCTCACTCAGATCATCATGATTTTGAAATAATTCTGTTGGTTGAATTTTCAGAGCGACTACTATTTTCTCCAATGTATCAATAGAGAAATTCCGTTCTCCACGTTCTACTGCACCTATGTATGCATCATCCAAGTTGGATAGTTCCGCTAACTGTTGTTGTGTTAATCCCTTTGCTTTTCTAATAGCCCGAATTCTGTCTCCGACTGTATTCCGTAAGTCTGTCATGATAATCACCTTTTCCAAAGGTTACGAGGGCATTAGCATTACTAGCGGCGAGGGTAAGCCAATTTCAATATTAAACGGGGAATATAGTCTTTGCAGTATTTTCTAAAGGTTATGCTTCTTCTCTTCCCACTCCATAACTGACTTCAACACACTAAGCGCCATCTTCTGATCCTCTGACGGACGTTCAACAAGCAGCTCTACAATTTGTCCAAGAGCATCTTGTTTCTCCATTGGCCCTAAGTATCTGAATAGCTCCTCTAACGATACGTCTAGACCTCCAACTACTTTCTCCAAGGTCTCAAGCGTTAGGTTCTTTTCTCCACGTTCGACTTGTCCCACATAATTTGTATGTAAACCTGAACGTTCTGCGAGTTGCTCTTGCGATAGGTTCATTTCTTTACGTAATCTTCGAATGCGTTCTCCGATTCTTTTTACAAGCTCTGACTTGGATTCATCTAGCATCTTGGCTCACCTCATTATTTAGTGCCTCTGTCTCCAGACATATCCAGAGAAGCGATCACTTCCCGATTAATTCTAGTGATTGCTGTTATTTCCTCTGTACTCCTATCACTGATCAAAGTCATATGCTCATCCAATGCTTTGCGGCGGTCGGTTTCATCCTCAAAACGAAAAATTTCAACAGCCGGAACTTGAAAGGCAGCAATTATTTTCTCCAGAGTCTCCAAAGAAATGTTACGGTCTCCTCGTTCAACCCCACCTATGTAACTGTAATGAAGCGATGCTGCTTCGGCTAATTGCTCTTGTGTCCAGCCTTTTGCTTTTCTGAATTCACGTATCCGATTTCCTACACTTTCTGGTAAATTCATAGGATCACCTCGTGTATGCCTAATCCTCGAAAGCTCCCTTAACCTCTCTAACAATCCTCTTCAACGCATCAATTTGTTTAACACTCAAGTCACTAACAGTAACCGCATATTCATCAATTGCTCTACGCTGTGCTGCTTCAACCTCACTCAAATCATCAAGATGTTGAAATAACTCTGTTGGTTGAATTTTCAGTGCGACTACTATTTTCTCCAATGTATCAATAGAAAAATTACGTTCTCCACGTTCTACTGCCCCTATGTATGCATCATCCAAGTTGGATAGTTCCGCTAACTGTTGTTGTGTTAATCCTTTTGCTTTTCTAATAGCCCGAATTCTGTCTCCGACTGTATTCCGTAAGTTTGTCATGGTAATCACCTCTCCTAAAGGTTAGGAGAGTATAGGCATAAATAGCAGGGTAATAAAGGCGGTAAAATATATTGATAATACTACTTTATAGCAGTATATTTGATTTATTGTACTACTTCTTAACAAATTGATAAAGCAAACGGAGGCCCACCCGTGCGCCCTTCCATTCTGAAATCACTCAAGCCGGATATTATTGTAGAAATGCTGGAAATGGCTTATCGCTTCGAGGATTGGGACAAGATGCTGAATACGGCAGGGATTCTGTACAGCTATGCGCAGTGCATCTATGAGGAGCGGCAGTATCACAAGGCTAAGAAGCTTCCAATGCCGATTCTGGATATGGGGCGCCCGCTAATCTATTATTTCGGGTTCAGTCACCTGATGCGGGGCATCGTGTGCCAGAAGCAGGGGAAGTATGATGAGGCCAGAGAATCCATATACCGTTATGCCGAGCTTGGCTGGATGGAGGACTTGGGAGAGGAAGGGCAGGAGATTGCCGAGGAGTTCAGATACTTGGCACGAGCCAACCTGTATATAGTGGAGATTCTGTCCGGTAAGACGGAACTGCTGGAGGGGTACGCAGGGTTTTTGCGGGATAATCCCGAGGAACTGCTGCCGGGGCTAGGGACTATTTTACAGGCTGCAGTGCAGTACGGACTTGATGTGGACGATCTGCTGCATACGTTCGCGGAACAGAGTGCCGGATTTGGAGACTATGAGGATGCAGGCAATATCTCGCATTATTTCAGCTATTGTTATCACTTGGCGTTATATCATAAGTGGGCAGGCAGGCTGCCGGAGGCGCTGGACTGGACGATACAATCTTTAATGCTGGCCCACGAGACAGGACATGACGGGAATTTCAAGCGCTGTCTGGCATTGTTCGAATTATTGCGTGAAGGGGTTACGACAGAGCAGGCCCGGCGATATCATGAGGCGATGACGGAGTGCTTGGGACAGGTGGCTTTGGAGCTCCTTGAACTGCGGTATGTGGGGGTCTAATGAAACCATATAGAGAGGTGAACGCCGTGAAAGACAAAGAAGTGCTCAAGCTTGTGGGAGCGAGGATACGCAGCCTTCGGAAAGAAAAAGGATTATCACAGGAAGCTCTTGGGGAGAAGGGTGGATTTCATTTTTCATATATAGGGCAAATTGAACGTGGTGAGAAAAACGTATCGTTACTGAATTTGTCTAAAATAGCTGAGGCCTTGGGCCTTAATTTGCTTCAGCTTTTTGCGTATGTAGATGAGGAAATAGAATTCACTGAACAAGAAAATAACATTCAAGAAATTGTGGACATGCTTCGAGAATCAAACGGTGATAAGGTACAGTTAGCTAAAAATGTGTTGAGAGAAATTTTAAAGGGCAATTCTTCTTCATAGTTTAATATGCGAACTCACCCAAACCACGACACACAGTTGTCCGATTTCCCCTCCTATAATCAACTTATCTTAACCGATAAGGAGACGAAAGGTATGCACGAAATCATTAGACATGATGTGAACGAGGAGTATGCGTATTCCGGATTTGTGGAGGCGGGGGATTTTGTTTTCCTTAACTTCTGTGTGGGTAATGTGGGGGGAACGGTGGAGGAGCAGGTGGAGGGTGCGCTGGAGCATATGAGTGACCGGTTGCGGCAGGTGGGGCTGACGCTTGCGGATGTGGTGAAGCTGGATATTTTACTGCGGGATGTGTGGGATATTCCGGTGATGGAGGCAGTGTTCAAGCGCAGATTTCAGGGTGGGTATCCGGCGCGGAAAACCATTTCCACCGAGTTCGCGCATGTCGGCGGGCCGGATGGGCTGAAGGTACAGATGGATGGTATCGCGTACCGTCCGCGCAGCGCCGAATAGAGCAACAGTAGAAGAAAGAGGCTTGCAGCAGCGGAAAGCTTGGCTGGCCGTCTCCGGTGGTATATAGTAGGGGATATATTTTGCAGGCAGAGGAGCGAACAGGGATGATTGCATTAATCTTGGCTGCGGGGTATGCGACCCGTCTCTATCCGTTAACGAGAGATACGCCGAAGCCGCTGCTGCCGGTTCAAGGAAGCCGTACAATTCTGGATTTGCTGATCGACCGCCTTGAGGTGCTGGAGGAAATTACGGAGATTCTCATTGTGACGAATGAGCGTTTTTTTCATGCTTTTGAGCAGTGGCATCACCAGTACAGGGGAACGAAGTCGATCCGTATTCTGAATGACGGCACTTCTTCTCCTGAGGGGCGGTTAGGTGCGATTGGCGATATTCAGTTTGTCATTGAGCGGGAACAATTGCAGGATGATCTGCTGGTACTGGCGGGCGATAATGTGCTCGGATTTGGCCTTGAGGGGTATTTGAATTATTTTCATAAGGTTGACAAAGACTGTATTCTGGTCCGAACGGTGGACGATATCGGGGAGCTTCGCAGTGTTGGCGTGGCTGAGCTGGATGCAGAGATGCGGGTCCTGTCCTTGGAAGAAAAACCTCAGGCGCCCCGGACGAACATTGGCGTATTTGCACTCTATATCTATAAACGGTCTACGCTGCCGCTGTTCGCGCGTTATCTTGCTGAGGGGGGCAACCCGGATGCGCCGAGTTATTTTCCTGCATGGCTGCACTCCCGCCAGGAGGTCCGGGCCTACTATACGGAGGGCACTATTGAAGATGTCGGCACTCCTGAAGCTTACGCGCAGATGCGGGTTAGGCTGGGGAGCGGGCCGGAGGTCAAAGGTTAAGCTAGAAGCAGTTCATCCAACAGCGATGGGCTGCTTTTTTCCACTTGAACCTGATGTAACGTAATGTCTTATACTGAAGCTACCGGGAACTAAACCATATCCTCTCTTTTCCGCAAGTAAAATCAAGTAGTGCGACTTCCATTACTCTATAGTGACTATAGGGTGGTTGAAACGAGGTGAACGGACGAATGTACGAGTGGCAGAAGCAAATTCAAATAATCGCTGATGAAATTGACAAATGTATTAAAAATTATAATGATGAAGCCTTGACACTACACTTTCTTTCTCGCAGGCTGGGTTATTCCGAATTTTATACAACGAGAAAATTCAAAGAAATATCGGGTATGCAATTTAGGGATTATCTGCGGCATAGAAAATTAGCTTTTGCACTAAAAGAGGTTCGGGATAGTGAAAAAAGCATTTTGGATATTGCTTTTGATTATGGTTTTTCATCACATGAAGCTTTTACCAGAGCTTTCAAGGGAACATATGGTGTAACTCCAAGTGAATACCGAAAAAAACCTAAGCCTGTCGTTCTTCGTACAAAAATACACCCTTTCGACCGCTACTTTTTCGGATTTGGAGAGATTGGTATGATCAAATCTACAGATGATGTTAAAATTTATTTTGTAACCATTCCCGCACACAAATTTTTGCACATTAAAAACTATGAGAGTAATGGGTATTGGGATTTTTGGCAAAAGCAAAGTCTTATTCCGGGACAGGACTACGAAACAATTTGCGGCTTGCTCGATAGTATCAAGGGCAAATTGGATGATGATGGCGGGAGCGAACCTAACGGCGGCAGCGGTCAGATTATGGCGTACATTAACGACCCGGACGGCAGACTCTGCGATTGGGGGATTCCACGTACAGAGTGTCATGGTGCACGTCTTCCTTTTGATTATACAGGCGAAGTACCACCACAAATGCTTATGATTGATGTTCCCGAAGCCGAGTATATTGTTTTTGAACATGGGCCATTCGATTATGAGCAGGAAAATCGTAGTGTAGAGGAAAAGATTGAAAAGGCAATGGCAACTTTTGATTTTGCAGGCACTGGTTACTGCTTTGATACTTCCCCCGGTAGAATAATTTACTTTTATTTTAATCCGGAACGGTTTTTTAAGTATATTAGGCCAGTACGGAAGTCATAATTAATAAAAAGCACCTGCTGCGGGAATGACGTTGACGGATTGCATAGCCGCTGCGAAGCTTCCGGTATCAGCAATCCGTCTGCGGCCACCCTTATTGCTTGCTGGGGCGAAGCATGCCCCCAACCAGCCGCAGGCTTTGTCTGCGGGTCATGAAGCGGGAAATCTGGGCGCCCAGATAGTTCTGGAATCCTGGAACAACGTACTGCTTGCCTTTTTTCATAGCGCGCAGTGTGACTGCCACTACACGCTCCGGCGTGTCCTTCGCGCCGACTGAAGCCGCCTCCGTGCCAACGACATTGAAGAAATTCGTATCCGTCGAGCCCGGGCACAGGGCAAAAAATTGCACGCCACGGTCACGGTTCTCCCACCAAAGGGCATCCGTAAAGGACAGGACAAAAGCTTTAGTCGCCCCATAGACAGCCATATAAGGCAGTGGCTGAAAGCCTGCGGTAGACGAAACATTGATCACAGCACCCGCACCTCTTTGGAGCATCCCCGGTAAGAACAAATGAGTCATGTCCACTACAGCGGCGACATTGAGCATCACTTCTTCATGCTGGCGTTCGCCGGAGACTTGCTCGAACAGACCATGAGTGGCAAAACCCGCATTGTTGACCAGTAGTTCAATCTTGAGGTTGAGCTGCTGGCACTTCTCATACAATTCTCTGGCAGCACCTTCGACGGATAGATCCAGGGGAATAACCTGAGCCTGAACTCCATAGCTGCGGGTCAATTCGGCTGCAAGTGCATCAAGTCTGCGTTTGGATCTGGCTACAAGCACTAAATGGCTGCCCTCCTTTGCCAGTTGTCTTGCAAACTGTTCGCCAATGCCTGAGGATGCCCCGGTGATCAGCGACCATTTTCCTTTAATATTCATGATTTTCGCTCCTTTGAATACAGTGTTTTGTTATGGAAACGTCGTTACCGAATGTCGAAAAAAATAATGCCAAATCCATGTAGGCATATAATTAATCGGTAACACTGTTTCCGATGTGAATCATAGTAACCCAAAGGGCACATCGGTGTCAAATCATTTTTTCAGCGTGACGAATCAATTGACAACCCCTCTGCAAATGGTTAGAATGCCTGATAGAAACCAGTAACTTTGTTTCCTGTCAATAACATGATAACCGAATGAAGGTGATTCTTATCCATAACGAAGATAAGCCCACGCAATCTGCGGGGCGGGAGTTAAAGACATATCAGGAAGCACGTCTGCAGAATACGGAAAATCTCCGTAAGCTTGTGGTTGACGCGGCCGCCGTTATTTTGCAGGAGGAAGGGCCGGAGGCCGTTACCGTCCGTAAAGTATCGCAAAAGATGGGCTGCTCCACCAAGATTATTTACAGTTTGTTCGTCAATAAAGAAGGCCTGGCCCAGCAGCTATATCTGGAGGGCTGCAAATTGCTGGCCCAGCGTCTGGAAGAAGTACCGCCGTCCTCTGACCTCCAGCTGCATTTGCTGGATTTGGGCGAAGCCTTCTGGCAGTTCGGGCAGGACTATGCCAGCTATTACAAGCTGATGTTCGGAGGAGCTTTTGCCGAGTTCAAGCCGGATGAGCAGAGTATGCAGGGCACGATGACTGCAATACGCCGTTTGCAGATTCTAATCAGTGACGCCCAGCAGCAAGGAAAGATCTCGGACCAGGAAGAGACGCAGATGATTGTCAGCACCATATGGGCTTCGCTGCACGGTGTAATCCACCTCTACATGGGTGGTTTCCTTGGTGATGTCAATGCGGCTCATACTGTTTACAAACAAACGATGGCTTTACTGTCTCAATCCTTGTTTGCGGCATCCGAGCGATAGCAGATCAACCCTTCCTAATTTCCGCCTCTAATCGTAAATGAATAGACCGGTCGCTGATGGCTTCGACATCCTGCTGGTCATGGGTGACGAACAGGCAGGTCATGTCCGCTTTCTTCAGGATCGTCTGCAGCTCGGAACGGATCGAGTCCTTCAGCCCGGCATCGAGGTTGCTGAAGGGTTCGTCCATCAGCAGAATTGCCGGCTTTTGCGCCAGCGCCCGGGCAAGGGCTACCCTCTGCTGCTGTCCGCCGCTGAGCTCATGCGGATAGCGTTCTTTGAATTCACTGAGCTGTACCAGCTCCAGCATTTCCTCCAGATGCTTGGCGCGCTCTTTGCGCGGCAGCTTGTGGAGGGCAAACTCGATATTTTTGCGGACGCTCATATGCGGGAACAGCGCGTAATCCTGGAACACCATCCCCACTCCGCGGCGCTCTGGCTGAACGAAAGTGCTTGCATTGACTACAGGGACTCCGTTAATCCGGATTTCTCCTCCTGCTGGAATTTCCAGGCCCGCGATCAATCGCAGCAGCGTGCTTTTTCCGTTGCCGCTTGCCCCGACAATACCGACAATATCCCCTTTTTCAATGGCGCAGGAGAACCGGTCGATCACCGGAGCGTTCCCACGTCCATAAGAAAACGAAAGATTGCGGATTTCTACGATGCTCATTTTTCCCACTTCCTGTCTAAGTGATGCATAACATAAACTGAGATGAAGCTGACGCAGATAATCAGCAGTGACGGAATGGCCGCTTTGACAATCTGTTCGTCGTTTGCATACCGGTAGGCCTTGGTAGCCAGAGTCTCGAAATTGAAGGGTCTCAAGATTAGCGCAAGCGGCAGCTCCTTGCAAATTTCTACAAAGGTTAGAATGCAGCCGCTCATTACAGCCCCCTTAATCAAAGGTAAATCCACGCTGAAAAAAGTACGCAGCCTTCCATGACCCAGCATCCTCGATGCCTCCGTGAACTTCCGTCCTGTTTTTTCAAAGCCTACCTCCACAGCATTGTAACCGGTAGCCATAAACCGGATCACGTACCCCATCACCAGCATGGCCAGGGTCAAGCTGAGCACCAGCGGCGGTCCATTTAGAGCAAGCCGGTGGTGAACCGCAGCCCAGCCTTTATCAAGCTGAAGGAACACAACCAGCACACCGATGGCGATAATCGCCCCGGGGATGGAGTATCCGGCCGTAACGGCTTTGGCGAGGAGCAATGAAGCGGTGGAACGGGAACGGTTCGTTGCCGCGACAATGAGCGCGAACACCATGATAATCAGGGTGGAGACCGCCGCTACGGATAAGGTCTGGTAGACAAGATGAACAAAATCCGCATTCCACATGGAATCGAAGGTCCAGATGGCCCATACGATCAGCTGCACAAGAGGAAACAGGAACGAAACACACCAGACTAGCGTACAGAAAGCGGCGGCGGTCATTCCTCGCAGTCCTGTAAGGCGTCTTGGTGTCAGCGGTCTGGATTTGCTCGTCGTTGAGCTGTAAGCCCTCCGTTTGCGTAGCAGCATTTCCACGAAGAATAGGCCCATTACAATCACCATCAGCCAGGCGGCAAGGCGCATAGCCGAATCGGCATCATACATTCCGAACCAGGTCTGAAAAATCGCCGTAGATACCGTCTGAATTCCAAAATAGCTCGTAACCCCGTAATCGCTCAGCACCTCGAATATGACCAGGCTGACGCCGCTCACAAGTGCGGGACGGGACAGCGGGATCGCGACCCGGATAAAGATGGACCAGCCGTTTCGTCCAAGCAGCCGGGCGTTCTCAATGTAGGCAGCGCTCTGTCTTTCCAGGAACGACTTGGTGATCAGATAGACATAAGGGAACAGAAATAAGGTAAATATAATGACCGCGCCCCGCATGGACGAGAAGGTAATCAGTTCCTGATTGGGCATAATCCCTAGTTGATTCCGCAGAGTAGTCTGGACAACCCCGGTGTAGCTGAACATGGTGCTGTACGTAAAGGCTGCAATATATGGAGGGACCGCCAGCGGCAGCACAAGCGCCCACCTGAAAAACCGTTTGCCCGGAAAATCAAACACCGATACCAGCCAGGCCAGCGTCACACCGAGCAGTCCCGCCAGTACGGCAACGGTCAATGTGAGCTGAATGGTTTGGGCGAAATAATCCTTGACCAGGTACTGCCTGATTTGTACCCAGTTTTCGTTCGGCGCTTCAAAAATCGAGAGAAATACGAAAAAAATGGGCAGCAAAATAACTGCTGCCCCCGCCAAGCTCACGATTCGCCAAACGCTAAGGTGTCTTTTGATCTGTACCTTGATCGCACCAAAGTTCATCTGTTACTTCCAGCCTGTTTTGTTCATGATTTCAATCGCTTTGGCATTGTGAACGCCCAGTGTGTTGAAGTCGATTTTCTGCGCTTTGAAGGTTTCCCAGGATTTGAGCAGTTCAGGCAGCTCTGCTGCGGCATTTACCGGGAACTCGTAGTTGTCATTGGTAACCATAGTCTGAGCTTCCTTACCCGTCAGGAATTCGATCAGCTTTAAGGCATTTTCCTTATTCTTGCTGTTCTTGGTTAAGCCAACGCCGCTGATGTTCACATGAGTGCCCGTTGTTTCCTGATTCGGGAAAAAGACGCCGACGCTCTTTCCGACCTTCACTTCCTCCGGATCATCCGAATTCAGCAGCAGACCTACATAGTAAGTGTTCATGAGGGCGACATCGCCAACACCGGCAGCGATAGCCTTCGCCTGGTCACGGTCGTTTCCTTCTGGAGTACGGGCCAGGTTGGCAACCAGACCTTTGGACCATTCCTCCGCTTTCGCCTCACCGTTCAGTTCAATGAAGGAAGACAGCAGAGACTGGTTGTAGAGGCTTGAAGACGGTCTGACCAATACTTTGCCTTTCCAGGCCGGGCTAGTCAGGTCCTCATAGGTGGACAACTGCTCTGGTTTTACACGATCCTTGGAATATACAATGACGCGGGCGCGTGTGGACAGACCAATCCATTCGTTGTCAGGATCACGATATTCTTTTGGCACGTTCTGGTCGATAATTTCGGAAGTTACCGGCTGCAGCAATCCAGCCTGCTTGGCATTGTTCAGCACGCCTCCGTCAACGGTAAGGAACAAATCTGCCTGCGAGCTTTCTCCTTCACGCTTAAGGCGTTCAATCAATTCCTCTGCTTTGCCGTCAATTACATTTACCTTAATTCCGGTTTCCGCAGTGAATTTCTCATACAGAAGGGTGTCTACGTCGTAGCTGCGGGCAGAATAAATATTAACTGCCTGCTCTGCAGTCTGTGCAGTTGCAGCCGGCTGGCTCTCGCCCGGGCTGGCAGCGTTGTTCGCCTTGTCCGCACCGCAGCCTGTCAGCAGGCCGACGGTCATGAGCCCTGTAAGCAATGGAGCAAATAATTTCCGTTTTATCATCTCTAATATCCCCCAGTAAATGATTATCATTCTCATTAAGTGATATCATAACTTTAAATATTTCAATATGTCAAATAAAAAGAATTTTAATTTATCAAGATCAGGAGCCCGGTAGAAGCTCTCGCCATTGTCCGGAGGATCGCCTGCCCCGAGGGTGCTGGCGATGAACAGGGTGAAACGGTCTTTAGCCAGCTAAAAAGCCCGGCCCCACAGGACCGGACTTTCACAAGTAAGCTGAACATAACTGCCGGATACTTTATGCGCCATCTGTATTAATTAATGTACTACAGGCCTCAAGCTCGAACCAGAAAACAACTCCATCTTCTGTGTTCTGCGCTCCGCAGCTTGTTCCATGTAGCTCGATAATACGATTGACGATGGATAGACCCAGACCTGTGCCGCTGTCTCCGCGGGTCCGGGCCTTATCGACTTTGTAGAAGCTGTCCCAGATTTGCGCAAGCTCCGCTTCGGGGATATTCGGCCCCGAATTATAGACGGATATTCTCACTATGCTGTCCAATCTCGTTGATGATATTCGGATAAGACCCGGCTTGCTGCCAAAATAGGCCGCATTCGTCAGATAGTTAATCAGTACTTGATTGATTTTGGAATCATCTCCGATCACCCACGTGGCGCCTGGCTGCAGTTCCAGCTGGAATGAAATTTCCTGGGCGGCATACAGATTTTGCAGCCGGGTCACCGCTGTGCGGATGGCATCGTCAATATTGAAAGGCTGCGCGCATAACGCCGCTTGCTCCGACTCCAGCCTGGATAACAACAGCAGTTCTTTGACCAGCTCATTCATTTTCCGGGCTTCATCGGTAATTACATCACAATATTCGTTGCGGCTTGCTTCGTCTTCATTCACGTTGAGACGCAGCCCTTCAGCATAGCCTTGGATAAGGGCGATGGGTGTTTTCAATTCATGGGATACATCGGAGACAAACCGTTTACGGTTCTGCTCCATGCGGCTTTTACGTTCCAGTTCGATTTCGAGCTGCTTGTTCTTGCTCTGCAGCTCTTTGGTGAACTGGCCGATAATGGCCGTCAGCTGATTCATGTTCTCCCCCAAATTACCAAGCTCGTCCCGCCTTTGATCCTTCCAGCTCTGACTGAAGTCAAATTCGGTCATGCGATGCGCCATTTGCTGCAGGTTTACAATCGGTCTGGAGAAATAATTGGCGAATTTCGTCGCCGAGACCCAAGCGATGATCAGAAACAGCAGCAGGAGTGGGAGTAAAAACTGGTTGAATACCCTCACACTCTCATCTATGGCCGCCATAGCGGAACTAAGTGAAATGATACGGCCGTCCGGCAACATCCGGTATACCGTCAGAAATAAGAGATTGCGTCCATTTTCCTGCTTTTGGCGGACGATGAAATCCCCGCTTGTCAGCCGCTCCATATCCTCCGCCGTGAAGGACTCCCGCATTCTCTGTTCATGCTGCTCCTTCGAATTTCGGGTACTGAACACATTCATTCCTGTTGCGTCATAGATATCCAGCGTGGCTTGGTTGCGGTAGAACATTTCCTCGATAAGCTTCTGAAAGGACGGGTCTTGCCTTTGCAGGCTCTGAGCGTTGAACTTGTCGTTCAGCGTTTTTAGCTGCTCCGTTTTGGTCCATACATAGAACGGTTTTAACAAGAACAGATTGACGACAAAGAGACAGAGGATCAGCAGTCCCAGAAGGGATGAAAACACCAGTAGAAATTGGCTCCGAATCGGTTTATTCCGCATATTGCCCCTCGAAGCGGTAGCCTTTGCCGCGAATGGTCTGAATAAAAGCATCATAAGGCGAAAGTTTGAGGCGCAATCTATTGATATGGGTGTCCACTGTACGCGGATCACCGAAATAGTCGTATCCCCAGACCTTCTCCAGCAGCACCTCACGCATAAGCACAATCCCTTCATTCTGGACAAAAAAGACGAGCAGATCATATTCCCGGGGACTAAGCTCCACGATATGCTCGTCCACGAACACGCGGCAGGCCCCGAATTGTATCCGTAATCCCTGCTTCACCCAATCCGTTCCTGGTTTGGTCTTAGGAAGGACCCGGCTCAATAAAGCGCCTACCCGGGCCACGAGGATAGAAGGGCTGAAGGGTTTGGTTATGTAATCACTCGCGCCAATTTGGAATCCGAACAGCTCATCATACTCTTCCCCTTTTGCCGTGAGTAACAGAATGGGGACGCTTGAGCCTTCTCTAATTTTTCGGCAGACCTCCCAGCCATCCAGGCCCGGCATCATAATATCCAGGATGACCAGATGGAGCGGATCAAGCTTATGGAATTGCTCCAGCGCCTCATGGCCGTTCCCAGCTTCAGCTACCGTATATTCCTGGCGTACCAGAAAATCCCGCAGCAGTTTTCTCATCCGCTCATCATCGTCCGCAATCAAAATCTGAACCATGAACTCACCTCTCTTTTCAACAACATAACCTAGCGATTATGGAAAAGCAAACGTATAAACAGCTGTGATAAAACGGTAACAATTCTCCTCTATGATAATCCATAGTTCACCTTACACAATAAATCAATGAGGAGTTTATAGGCATGAAAAAGATCAATTATATCAAATATGTCTTGGATCTCTTAATGGGCGTGACCTTTGCCCTGCTGTTCAACAGCCGCGTGATTGCGGGACTCACCTTTCATGAAATTGCCGGTCTGATCATCGGAATCGCCTTCATCACCCATATTCTGCTGAACTGGCGCTGGGTCAAAAACGTCAGCCGCCAAATCTTTAACCGGAAGCTGGCGGCCAAGGTGCGGTTCGGGTATTGCTTAAATCTGCTGCTGCTCATCACCATGATTGCGATTATCGGAAGCGGCATTCTGATATCCAGGGTTGTTTTTCCAGGCTTGAATATCGGTAACGGAGCTTTGTTCAAAATCATTCATCTTTCGCTTCCTTTTGTTGCGCTTATTCTGATTGGAATCCATGTGGGGCTTCATTGGAAGTGGGTTGTTAGTGTATCGAAACGGCTGCTGCATTTGCCAAAAGCGGTGAAATGGGGGCGGTATGCGGCCCGATTGGCTGTTGTCCTGCTGCTCGCTTTTGGAAGCTATGAAATGTATTCGACTGGATTTATATCCAGGGCAGCCTCTGCCGCAAATATTGTTAGCATCAATTCCGCACAGGGAATGAATGTTGGAGAGCACAAGGGGGAAGCAGGCGGGAAGAGGCTGGAGGGCAACAGACCTGAATTCGCAGGCGGCAAGCCGGGTGGTACCGGCAACCGTCCTGCTGGTAAAGAGAATCGTTCAAGCGGCAATCCTCTTGACATTATCATCACTTACTTTGCAATTACGTCCGTGTTCATTATTGTTACTTATTATCTGGATAAACGGTTTAGCCGCTCCAAGACAAAGAGCATAGCGCCGCAGTAAAAAATAGCGATGCCGCCCTGTTATACTGAGGCGGCATCGCTAATAGCTGTCTACTCTTGTGAATGCGCGGCTTCGTCCTTAATTTCCTCGCGAAAGCCTCTGATGCTGTGTTTGCGGCGTTCGTTCTTTTCTTCGATTTGCTGACGTTCTTCACTGCTGATTTCAGAAGAAAATTCGTCCAAATAGTCTTCGGCCTCATGCAGGTTTTGCATGGTATGCTGAATACTTTGCTGTAAATGTTCAACGTTATCTGCCCGATTATCCGGCTTTGCCATTCGTTAATCGCCTCCTGGTAGTTGACGCGCTCATTGAGCACGCTAACCAGTAGGTTGATCGTCAGCGGACGATTTTATGCATCCTCTTAATAAATATCCCTCGCGTATCGCTTGCTAAGCGACATCTCCTTCACGTACTCCTGCGCCTCTTCATCATTCAGTCCCCCATGCTGCCGGATCACCGTCTTCAGCGCGGCATCCACCGCTTTAGCCATTTGATCGGCATCTCCGCATACATAGAAGTGAGCGCCCTCCTGGAGCCAGGACCATAGCTCGGCGCCATGCTGGGTGATCCGGTGCTGCACATAGATTTTGTCAGCCTGATCGCGGGAAAAGGCGGTATCGAGCCGGTGCAGGTAGCCCTCCTCCCGGAACGCTTCAAGCTCCTCCCGGAAGTAGAAATCACTCTCTTCATGCTGCTCCCCGAAGATCAGCCAGTTCCGGCCTTTGGCTCCGGCGGCCATACGATCTTGCAGGAAGCTGCGGAACGGAGCGATGCCTGTACCCGGACCCACCATGATCATTGGTACATCCGGGTTGGCCGGAGGACGGAAATGAGCGTTCTTGTGAATGAAAATCGGAACCTCTGTATCCGCTGTGGTTAGGTCGGCAAGGAATGTTGAGCATACTCCCTTGCGGGGGCTGCCGTTGTTCTCGTAACGCACAGTGGACACTGTAATATGAACCTCGTGCGGATTCGCCTTCGGACTGGATGAAATAGAATATAGGCGAGGCTGCAGAGGCTTGAGCATTTGCGTAAGCTCTGCCGCGCTGAAGGAAACCGGGAATTCGAGCAGTACATCTATGAGCTGGCGTCCCCATAGCCATTGCTTCAGAAGGGCCGGGTCTTCAGCATCCAGGAGCGCGCTTAGCCTTTCATCCTGTGACCGCTCCCGGATGCGCCGGAGCATTTCCGGTGTAACACGGGTGATCTCGAAGTGGCGGAGCAGCGCTTCGGCGATGGGCAGCTCTCCGTGGCCTTTTACCGTTACCGGAGTGGAAGGGTCCAGCTTCAGCGCGCGCAGCAAATCATCTGTCAGATCAGGGCAATTGGTCGGCCATACGCCGAGTGCGTCCCCTGCTTCGAATTGCAATCCGGTATCGCTGAGATCGAAAGCATAGTGGCGGGTTTCTTTGGCTGAGCCTGCTGTATTCAGGAGCCGTTTGGACAGAATACGCGAATGCAGCGGGTGATTCCGGTGATAGCCACGCTGCTCCTTGCTCTGGGGAGTGGCATCGGCAAGGGTGACCGAAGCTGTTCCGGCACTGCCTGACGCCACCTGCAAGGGCGGCTCCGGCTGGTCTGCCAATCCGCTTAACAGCTCCGAGACTGCCAATGTCCATGCATCCGCCTGCTCCTCGAAATCCGAATCGCAGCAAGCACAATCCAGAAGCCGCTGCGCGCCAAGCGCAGTCAGGCGGGTATCCAGATTTCGTCCAAAGCCGCAAAAGAGATCATAACTCGAATCTCCGAACGCGAGCACGGCGTAACGTAAATTGCTCAGAAGGGGGGCGTGTTCCCCTTGCAGCGCCTGGTAGAAGCTCTCGCCGTTGTCCGGAGGATCTCCGGCCCCGAAGGTGCTGGCGATGAACAGGGCAAGCCGGTCCTTGGCTAAGTCCGCTGCGGAATATTGATTCATATTGACAAGTTTTACATCAAGCCCGGATTGCTGCAATTGCTCCGCGCACCGGATGGCCGCACCCTCGGCATTGCCGGTCTGCGACGCCCACAGAAGAGTGACGGCAAGCTTGTTCTTTGCAGCCGCCTCCGGGGCCGGGAGCGTTTCCTGCATGAGCGGGTTCCCCATAGCGGGAAGCGGGATGCGGGAGAACATTCCGGCAAGCAGGCCATCGACAAAATAACGCCTGGAAGGTTCAAACGGCGCAGTGGGCGGCAGAACCGGAATACCTGGAGCTGTCCGGGAATCCGCAGTGCGCAGGCTTGTCAGGAAGCCCGATAGATAAGCTTGTTCGTGGCTATCCAGACTTATGGCTTGGGGAGCCGGAAGGCCGAGCAGACCAGAGAGCGTATCAAGCTGCGCCATAATCGTTGCCTCCTCCTTCGGTTGGGCGGTCTCTGCACCGGCTGGAGTCTGAATCCGGTCCTGTTCAGGCGGATTCTGCTCCCTTGAAGGCAGCTCTGCGGCCTTAACCAGCGACACGGAACAAAATTTCAATTCGGGCTGCAAGGACAGGGGATCGACAGCATCATTGGTGATGTCATTGACCGCAAGCTGCGTCCCGAATACGTCGTTCCAGTGAAAAGGGGCGAAGCAGTTCCCGGGGAGCACCCGGTCAGAGAGGACCGCAGGGAGAATGGCGTGCCCCCGCTTCGAGCGGATTTCGACCGGCTGGCGGTCCTCAATGCCAAGATTCGCAGCATCCTCCGGGTGAATTTCCACAAAGGGACCGGGATTCAGCTTGTTCAGCTTGTCGATCTTCCCGGTCTTGGTCAAGGTGTGCCATTGATGCTGCAGCCGTCCGGAATTAAGCACAAAGGGATAATCGTTATCCGGCATTTCTGCCGGAGGCATATATGGACGTGCCCAGAATACTCCCTTTCCGCTTTCGGTCGGAAACATGATACGTGGTTCACCGGAGCCTTCCTCATGTCCTTTCACAGCTCGGTCCGCGTTAACATTCAAATAACGGATAGGGTTCCGGTCATTCCCGCTATCGGGCGCAGCGGGCCACTGCATGGGCGTCTCACGCAGCCGCTCATAGGTTGCTCCGCGCAGGTCATAGCCGGTCTTCGGATTCCAGGCTTGCTGGATTTCCTGATAGACCTCTGCAGAGGAGCTGTAGGAAAAAGCGGAGGCATAGCCCATTTCAGAGGCGACCCTGGCAATGATCTGCCAGTCGGGCAGGGCCTCTCCGGGCGGATCGACCGCTTGCTGCATCAAGGTCAGGTTGCGTTCGGAGTTGACCATTACCCCGTCGCCTTCGGCCCATAATGCTCCGGGGAGCATGATATCGGCGTATCTGTTCGTTTCCGTATCCAGGAAGCTGTCCTGCGTAATGACCAGTTCGGCCGCTTCGAGGGCGGCTATCACCTTCCTGCGATTAGGGACTGTCGCTACCGGATTGGTGCAAATAATCCAGCAGGCTTTGATGCTGCCGGAGATCATGTTCTCGAACATGGAGATGGTACCGTTGCCGGCCTCGGTGCGAAGAGTGCCTTGGGGGATGCTCCACAGCTCCTCGGTGAATCTCCGGTCGGCTTCGGCCAGGAGAGAGCGCTGTCCGGGCAGGCCCGGACCCATGTATCCCATCTCCCGGCCCCCCATCGCGTTAGGCTGGCCGGTGAGCGAAAAGGGGCCGCTCCCTGGACGGCAAATTGCTCCTGTAGCAAGGTGCAGGTTGCAGATGGCATTCGTATGCCAAGTCCCGTGTATGCTCTGGTTGAGACCCATCGTCCAGCAGGACATCCACTCCGGCGCAGCGCCGATCCACTCAGCGGCGAGGCGGATATCCGCCTCGGGAATTCCGGTAATCTCAGCAACGGTGTCCGGCGGATAATCCTCCAGGAACTCCGGCATACTCTCGAACCCGGAGGTATACTTGGCGATAAAAGCAGGGTCCGTATGCCCGTTCTTCAGCAGCAAATGCAGCAGCCCGTTAAGCAGGGCAAGATCCGTACCGGGCCTGATCTGCATGAAGAGATCGGCTTTTTCCGCAGTAGCAGTCCGGCGGGGATCGACAACAATCAGCTTTGCCCCGGCTTTTACCCGGTCCATCATGCGGAGGAACAGAATCGGATGGCAGTCGGCCATATTGGCTCCGGTTACGAAGAACAGATTCGTTCTGTCCATATCCTGATAAGAACCCGGAGGTCCGTCCGCTCCAAGGGACAGCTTGTAGCCGTTGCCCGCGCCCGCCATACACAGGCGTGAATTGGACTCCATATTCTGCGTCCGCACGAAGCCTTTGGCCAGCTTATTGATCAGGTACTGCGCCTCCAGCGACATTTGACCCGAGACATAGAAGGCCAGCGCATCCGGGCCATGTTCATCAAGGATGGAACGGAGCCGCCTCGCTGTATCGCGGATCGCTTCCTCCATGCCAGCCTTGACGGGTTGTGCTGTTCTCGCAGGACGTATATATGCGTTCTCCATCCGCCCCGATTCCGTGAGGGCCACGGCAGCAGTGCTGCCTTTGGTGCACAGTCTGCCGAAATTGGCCGGATGCTCCTTGTCTCCGGTGATTTTGACAACGCGGTTGCCAGACACTTCGAGTACGATTCCGCAGCCTACGCCGCAGTAAGGACAGACGCTTTTGACTTTGTTCGTTGTCATGTAAGTTCACCACCACCGAAGTTCTCTTGATTGCGATTTAGAAATTGACCCCCGATTCTGCTTTGGCCCACGATTTTCTCCAGGAACGGGTTACGGCATAGAAAATAAGGGTTGTTAAGAGTACGATCGAACCTACCACGAGAAATCCTGTAACCTGGGAGCCTGTAGATTGCTTAAGCGGACCCAGGACGTAGGTGGGCAGCAGGTATCCTCCCAGACCGCCTGCAGCGCCGACAATTCCGGTAATGACTCCGATTTCTTTGGAGAAACGCTGAGGAATAATCTGAAATACTGAGCCGTTCCCCATCCCAAGGCAGGCCATCATCACGCTGGTATAGAGCAGCATCACCAGGAAGGAGCTGGGCATCGACGCAATGGCAAACGCACATACGGAAATGACACTATACAAAACAAGAAGGAGGCGCATGCCGCCAATCCGGTCCGCGATCCAGCCGCCCAAAGGCCGGAAGAAGCTGCCTGCGATAACAGTGATGGTGACGAGGTATCCTACCTGAACCTTGGTCAGACCCCCGGCATGTGCGTTGTCGCCGTATACGTCATAAAAGAAAATGCTCGCATAGTTGGCGAACCCGACGAAACCGCCAAAGGTAATGGCGTAGAACATTGAGAACCACCAGGTATCCGCATGCTTGAAGACGCTGAGATAATCTTTGAGCGGCTTAGGCGCAGGAGCGTTCGGGGCATCTTTGGCTAATAAAGTAAAAGCAATCATAACGAGGACCAGGGGAATCAGCGCAATTCCGAACACGCTGTGCCATCCGTAAGCCTGAGCGATCTGAGGTCCGAAAAAGGTAGCCAGTGCGGTACCGCTGTTCCCTGCGCCAGCAATGCCCATCGCCAGTCCCTGATACTCAGGCGGGTACCAGCGGCTTGCCAAGGATAGGGATACGGCGAAGCTTGCCCCTGCAAAA
This sequence comes from Paenibacillus sp. sgz302115, assembly GCF_056120445.1. Taxonomy (NCBI): domain Bacteria; kingdom Bacillati; phylum Bacillota; class Bacilli; order Caryophanales; family Paenibacillaceae; genus Paenibacillus; species Paenibacillus sp. sgz302115. The sequence goes on along the minus strand of NZ_JBVYOK010000005.1, from coordinate 212,154 downwards.
CCGAGCAGGAAGCCGATCATATGAATCTGCAGCAGGCTGGTTCCGCCCAGCCAGCCCCACAGAAGAGGGATAATGGTGAGGAACATTCCGGTTAGTCCGGCTTTTTTGCTGCCAATGCGGTCAGCCAGGATGCCCATCGGAATCCGGAAGATTGAACCGCCGAGGATGGGGATGGCGACCATGGCAGCTTTCTGGGTATCGGACAATCCGAAATCCTTGGTGATATAGAGCGATAAAGCCCCGCACAGCACCCAAATCATAAAGCTTACATCAAAATACAAAAAAGCAGACAATAAACTCGGGGCATGACCCGCCTTGCGAAAACTCTTTGCTTCCATGCTGACATCCTCCTTTTAATGAACCCCAAGTAAATGAACCGACAAAAAAGGGCCGACTGACAGAACCCGCACATCTGCGGATTTTGCTAATCGGCCCCGTTGCCATTGCAGCCACGTCTTCGTGGCTGACTTTATGATTGGATGGAAGAACACCGGTACAACACGCCTATCACGCCACAGCATTGTGGGAGATGCACGGTTGCGCCCTAAGTTGACACATTGTTGTGTCGCTGAAATCTTATATTGTCAATATAATTAGCTTCAAATGAAATGTCAATAATAATAACATAAAAATTTAAAATTATTATTTTTTATGCTTTATTCAGTTATTTTCGCACCATTAATGTTACATAATCTAACTTAAGTTAAGCTCATTGTCCAATTCTTCAGGCGATAGGTTTTCAAGTAAGCTGTACATAGAACGTAGTAGATTCTCCGGCCACGCTTTTGGCGTAGATTTTCCCTTTATGCTGATCCACAATCGACTTGGCGATAGCCAGACCCAGCCCGTACCCGCCCTGCTTGCGCGCCCGGGATGTATCTGTGCGGTAGAAGCGGTCGAAGATGCGGGTCAGATGCTCGGCGGCAATGCCTTCTCCGGTGTTCGTGACGGACAGGAGCACATCGTTATGCTGTTTTTTTAGCGTAATGGTTACCGAGCCTTTGGGGTTCGTATATTTCACGGCATTGTCGAGAAGGATCATCACCACCTGCTTGATCTGCTCACTGTTGCCCTGCACACTCAGCTCCGGCTCGATATTATAGTCGAAGGAGATATTTTTCTCGAAAATTACAGCTTCCATCGTCAAAATAATATTCTCCACCGCATCGCTCATATTGAATTTGCTATGGATCATGCCTGTTCTGGAATCGTCCATCTCCGTCAGGTACAGCAGGTCATTGGTCAGCCGCGTCATCCGCTCGGTTTCCGACTTGATGTACTGGAGCCACTTCGCCTGATTGCGGATCGTGTCGTCGCTGTTCGACAGCAGCACATCCGCGTTTGTGTTGATAATCGTCAGCGGTGTCTTCAGCTCATGCGAGGCATCGGCGATGAACTGCTTTTGCTTGTCGAAAGCCTCACGGACAGGTGTAATCGAGCGGTTGGCGAAGAAACGGCTGGTGAAATAGAGAATAATCAGCATCAGCAGGCCGACGGCGGTGAAGGTGTAGATCAGGTTGGTGAGGATTTTCTGCTGGGCGGTGATGTCCAGGAAGACGATCATCGACCCGTCAGTCGTATGCTTGATCGTGAAGATCCAGCGGCTGTCATCCAGGGTGAACCGTCCGGTATCCTTGTCCATGCTAAGGGCTTCCTTAAGCGCTGCCGTATAGAACTCATCGTCCATCGTAAATTTAGAGTCCGTCTCCACAAGGTTTCCGTCTTTGTCTGCTCGCAGCATGAAGGAAACGGAGCGCTCCGGCGGCGGGTTGCCGCCCTCCACAAGTCCGCTGTCTTTGCCGCCTTTGGGCGGTGTGCTTCCTTTGTCAGTGCCTGGGCGGCCTGTATCGCCGGGGCCTTTCTGCTGATAATCCGCAATCCGGTGGAGATTCATATTAATGTCGCTCTGCACATTCTGGTAGGTATACACGTAGATAGAAGCGAAGGCGATCAGCATAATCACCGAGATGGTGGCCAGATTTACGATCAGAAACCGGTTCCTGAGTTTTTTGAACATCAGCTTGTCACCTCTAGTACATAACCTACATTTCGAATCGTGTTAATGCGTACCTCCGAATTCAGGAACGTCAGCTTTTTCCGCAAAAAAGAGATGTACACCTCCACATTGTTATGCTCCGCCTCCGAATCGAAGCCCCACAGCTTCTCGATAATCTGTTCCTTCGAGGTCACTGCCTGTTTTCTCAGGATCAGCAGCTCCAGCAGCTCGTTCTCCTTCAGATTCAGCTTGATCTCCTTGCCTTTGACGGATAGCTTCAGGTTCGACGTATTCAGCTCTATATCCCCAAGCTTCAGGGTATCATCCGGGATGACCTCGCCTTTGCGGCGCAGCGCCGCCCGAATCCGGGCCAGCAGCTCCTCCGACGAGAAGGGCTTGGCGATATAGTCATCGGCTCCATAATCAAGTCCGGTCACCATATCCGAAATCTCTCCCTTGGCGGTCAGCATGATCACTGGCGTGGACACGCCTTCGTTGCGCAGCTTCTTCAGTACGGTGATTCCATCCATTTCCGGCATCATAATGTCCAGTAGCAGCAGATCATAGATCCCGCTCTGTGCATAGTCCAGCCCCGATCTGCCATCATGGACCGCATCCACCGAATAGTTCATCTTCTTCAATATTTGGCTCAAGGCTTCCGCCAGATGCACTTCGTCTTCCACTATCAATATTCTCATGGGTATGCCCATCCTCTGCATCGAAAGTTTGCTTATTGCTTAAGCCATTATAGCAAGATTACCTTTAACCAACCTTAACCGGATTTTATCCGCTGGTGGCGCTATAGATGAAGGAATCGTGATGGGCAACAGCCATTTGTTAAACGGGTGTAAAAAGATCAGGGCGGTGTAAAACCATTTAAGATTCACTAAAGGTTCCGGGGCTAAGATACATTCATAGCAAGCGGGACACACCGGATCACACCGGAAACATACAAGAAGCGCACACACATACAGCATCCCAAACTCTACTTATGAAAGGATCTGACCCTTATGGCGATTGAGGTATTCAACCGGTACGAGAACAAATATCTGTTCGATCACGCAGCCTATTTGAAGCTTTATAATGACCTGCTGGAATATATGGAGCCGGACGATTACAACAAGCAGCATGAATTTTACTCCATCACGAATCTCTATTACGACACCGCCCATGATTCCCTGATCCGCAGCAGCCTGGCGAAGCCAAAATACAAAGAGAAGCTCCGGTTAAGAGCTTACGGGATTCCGAACCAGGAGACGAAGGTGTATCTGGAGATCAAGAAGAAGGTCTTCGGCCTGGTTAACAAAAGAAGAACCTCGCTGGGGCTGCAGGAAGCCTATGATTTTGTCGCTACTGGCGTGGAGCCGGAATTCAAGGATTATATGAACAAGCAGGTGATCGAGGAGATCAAGTATTTTTTATCCCGGTATGATCTGCAGCCCAAGGTGTACCTCTCCTATGACCGCAAGGCGCTGTTCTGCAAAAACAACCGTGATCTGCGGATCACCTTCGACACCAATATCCGCAGCCGCCGCTATGATCTGAAGCTGGAGCATGGCACACATGGCGAGTACCTGATGGAACCGGGCTTATGGCTGATGGAAGTGAAGGCTGAGAAGACGATTCCGGTCTGGCTGGCAAAAATGCTCTCAGAGCACCGGATGTACCGCACCAGCTTCTCCAAATACGGCAATGAATATAAAAAAATGCTCAAGGACAGCAAAATCGAAAGGGAGAGTGCCCTCTATGCTTGATTCTATTTTTTCCGCCGCTCTGACGAGCACCGAATTAACCTTCACTGACGCTATTCTGACTATTGTTGTCGCAATTGTACTCGGAGGCATGATCAGCCTCACCTATATGAAGACCAATCCGGGAGGGTATTCGCAAAGCTTCACGCTCACAATGGTTCTGCTGCCGGTGATTGTGGCGGTCATCATTCTGCTCATTGGCAGCAACGTAGCCCGCGCCTTCAGCCTTGCCGGAGCATTTTCGATCATCCGTTTCCGCAGCGCGCCGGGCGACCCGAAGGATATCACTTTTGTCCTGTTCACTATGGCTGCCGGTCTTGCCTGCGGAGTTGGCTCCTTTGGTTACGCCGTACTTTTCACCCTTGTTCTTTGCGTGCTGATGTTCATTCTGAACCGTACCGGCTTCGGAGCGAGAAAGACACTGCAGAAGACGCTGAAGGTAACCATTCCTGAGAATCTGGGGTATGAGGAAGCTTTTGCAGAAGTATTTAAGAAATTCAATGTCCGCTTTGAGCTGAAAAAGATTCGAACCACCGAGCTGGGCAGCTTATACGAACTGGTCTATGACGTTACGATTGATGAGCACACCAGCCAAAAGGAATTTCTGGATGCGATCCGCACCCGCAATGGTAATCTGGATCTCTCACTGACGATGAGTCCAACTACAACCGACTATTAAAAACAGAAGGGAACGATGATATATGAAGAATTTTATGACAGGGAGCAAGGTGGGACTGGTGATGCTGGCTGCGGCACTTATGACGGCATGCAGCACGAATGGCGGGGCGACGAGTGCTGCGAATAGCGCGGCAACAGGTACAGCCGTTACAACCAGTGTAACGAGTGGAACTGCTGCTGCTGTAGAACTGGCAAATGTTAAGACGAGTGATCTGGTAACTTATGATGAAGACGATACAACTACCGCATGGACTGCTGATACCTCCACTGATATTCTCCTGGCGGGAGCAACTGCGGAGATCGAAGGCGGCACTGGCGCTACAGCCCAGGATGGATCGGTAACGATTACGGAAGCGGGGACCTATATCCTCTCCGGGAAGCTGAGCGACGGCCAGATCATCGTTGATGAGCAGGCGAAGGGAACTGTGCGGCTGGTGCTGAACGGGGTGGACCTCAAGGACAGTGACAGCGCTCCGATTTACATCAAGGAAGCGGGCAAAGTCGTGATTACCCTGCAGGAAGGCACGGAGAACAGCATTGCCGATGGAGCAAAGTATGTGTTCGCTGATGCCACCACGGATGAGCCAAGTGCGGCCATCTTCAGTAAGGCAGATCTGACGATTAACGGAACCGGGAAATTGAAGGTTGCCGCAAGCTATAAAGATGGTATCACGAGCAAGGATGACCTGAAGATTGTGAGCGGCACGCTTGAGATTCAGGCGGCAGATGACGGCATTGTCGGGAAAGACATGGTCGCCGTTCAAGATGGAACGATTACCATCAAAGCGGAGGGAGACGGCATCAAGTCCACCAATGATGAGGATACAACCAAAGGCTTCGTAGCTATTGCAGCCGGAACCTTCGACATTACGGCAGGCAACGACGGTATTCAAGCCGAGAACGCGGAAGTGATTGACGGCGGCACGTACAGCATCGTGACGAACGGAGGCTACGAGAATGCTGAAGTGAAGACAGGCGATCAAGGACCAGGCGGCATGGGCATGGGCGACAACAGAGGCGGCGGCTTCAACAATCAGGGGGCAGTGGACGGAACCTCGGCAGCTTCAGCTGATGCGGCTTCTCCGGCGGCAAGTACAACTTCGGCTGCCAAAGATACAGCAGCAGTGACTACAGCAGCGGTGACTACAACGGCGACGACTGCAACGACGGCCGAAACAGAGTCTACGAGCGCCAAGGGGCTGAAGGCCGGTGGAGACCTTACCGTGAACGGCGGCAGCTTCACGATTAATTCCGCAGATGATGCGGTGCACAGCAACAGCAATGTCTCTGTTACGGACGGCGAGTTCAAGATTACTGCAGGCGACGACGGCATCCATGCGGACAGCCTTGCGGCGGTATCCGGCGGCACCATTGATATTACGAAGAGCTATGAAGGCATTGAAGGCGCGAATATCACAATTGCAGGCGGTGAGATTCATGTCGTAGCCTCGGATGACGGTGTGAACGTTGCGGGTGGCAATGACGACAACGCAGCGCAGGGAACAGCGCAGCAGGACCAATTCGCAAGCTCCGGCAGCAACATGCTGACGATCAGCGGCGGTACTCTAACAGTTGATGCCACCGGCGACGGACTGGATTCGAACGGATCGGTTACCATGACAGGCGGCACCGTAATTGTCAATGGTCCTACCAATGACGGCAACGGCCCGCTGGACTACGACGGCACCTTCAATATGACAGGCGGTTATCTGGTGGCAGCGGGCAGCGCAGGCATGGCTCAGGCACCGGGTGAGGATTCCAGCCAATATTCGGTCAGCATGAGCTTCACCGAAGATCAGCAGGCAGGCACTCTGGTGCATTTGGAAGACGGTGACGGCAACAACATCCTGACCTTTGCACCTTCCAAGAATTATCGGTCCGTAGTCGTCAGCTCCCCGGAACTGAAGCAGGGCGGCTCTTACAAGCTTTACTCGGGCGGAACCTCTACCGGAACCGCAGTAGATGGATTGTATTCAGACGGTAAGTATACCGGCGGCACTCAGGTCGTAACGTTCGACATTTCGAACAGCGTAACCTGGCTTAATGAGTCGGGTGTCACCACCGCCAATACAGGCCGTGGCCCTGGCGGCGGTGGAGGAGGAGGCGCTAGACCCGACCGGGGCGCTGGCGGCACACCGCCTCAGGGTGGAACCGGTGGTGGCACCTCTTCAGAGGGTACAAGCGGAACTGCAAATTAAAAGCAGCGGTAAACAACAACAAACGGCCCCTTTCTGGTAAATGGAGAGGGCCGTTTGTTGTTTGGAATTACAATATCTACTCAGGTGACAGAGCTAGGTGGAATTTGTCCAACTAATTGGCTCAAATCTGTTCAGCGGCGGCATTTAGTTGGATTTAGTAGACCTATTTTCAGCGAAATCACCGGATAAGAGGGAATTCAACCAGATTAGGTCTACTTTTTCCCACTAGGAACTGTCTGGGGACAGGACGTCCAGGAATAGTGGGACTTTTTCCACTTGGGGTCACTGTTGTTCTACATAAAATCAAAAAAATAACGGATCACATGGAAGAACACCGGCGAGGTGTAGGCCAGGCTGTCGACGCGGCTGAGGTAGCTTGTCTGCAGGGCGACGAACTTGTCGTCATCGCCAATCAGCAGATCGCGCTTCAGTACGGATACCGTTAAGCTGCCGAAGAAGCCGGCGAGACTGATCAACACCCCGGAGAACAGCCCGAATATCGGGGTCAGCGGCGTGAAGTAAGAGTAGATCAGGTAAGATACCCCTGTAGTGACCACGAATGCGCAGGCGAAGCCTTCCCAGGTCAGATTCGGATTGGCGGTCGGAACGACCTTGCGCTTGCCAATATAGATTGAAGCCAGGTAATGAACGGCATCATTTAATTGAGTGAGCACCACAAGGAACAGCACGAGTCCTGCACCATACTCTGGAGTGGCAAATTGGAAGTAGGCCAGATGGCTAAGCCCGAAGACCATCAGCATGAGCCCCCACTGGGTAGCGCTTACGCTGCGCAGGAAACCAAGTGTGCCTTTATTGATAAGCCTGGGAAGCGGCAGGAGCAGGAAGACATACACCGGAATGAAAACGATGAACATGCCGTACCATTCGATGTAGATCCAGTAGAATTGCACCGGAATGGACAGGTATGCCCATAGAAACAGTCTGCGGTCAGCTTTTCTCGTGCGGATCATAGAGAAGTATTCCTTGAGCGCGAAGAAGGCCAGCACCATTAGGGACAGCAGAGACACGACCGGATTGAACAGCGTGGCCAGGCAGAAGATGAAGAGCATGCCCCACCATGTTTTGAGGCGGAAGCCAATGCCCGTATAATCCTTGTCTTTCTGAAGTCTGCTCACCACCACATATATCAAATGAATGGCAGATAGAGCTGCTAGTATAAGGAGTAATGTAAAAAGCGAGCTGTTCAAGCAATCACCAACTTGTCGCAGAATAGGATTCCAACAAAGGAATCATATGTTAATATATCTAAAAGCACAAGTTGCATGTTAACTTTTCAATCTGGATAAGGGGAAATTTTGCAGATGGATGCTGGGCACTCGGTTTTTATCCTGCTTACGAATACAGGAACGCTTTTTACAAAGCTTATACAAGGCTACACCAAGGCACCTTACAATCATGCCTCAATCTCCTTTGACCGCGCACTGTCGGAGCTGTACAGCTTCGGGCGGAAGCATCCGAATAACCCGCTGAATGGCGGGTTCGTGAGGGAAGATTTGCAGACAGGCACATTCAGCAAATACCCGAATACGACCTGTGTGATCTACGAGCTCACAGTATCGGAACGCGAGATTGAGAAAATGCGGCGGGTCTTGCACATCTTCATCCGCAGCCGTCAAAAATACCTCTACAACCTGCTGGGCATCATTGGCGTTGCCCTCAAAGAACCGGTCGAATTCAGCAACTCCTACTTCTGCTCGCAGTTTGTTGCGGAAATTCTGGACCGTTCCGGCATCAGGCTGTGGAATAAGCTGCCTGCGCTCGTTACACCGGATGATTTTCGGCAGAGCGACAGGCTGCAATTGATCTATCAGGGGAAATTAAGCGAATATGTGCCGGAGAAATGATCGCGGTTCATAACAACATGAAGTATTGAGAGGCGGCTGAGAGCCTGCAGCTTATAGCTTACAGCCTGTTCCTCTCCATCCAGGCAGTGGCCCAATCGACCAGTGGGCGTTGCTCCAGAAATCTGACCTCTGCATTTCCAACGGTGTAAGCTTTGATCCCCATTTCTTGATCATATTCTTCACCTAACCGGATAAAATCCTCATCGTCAACAGCCTGCGTTTCATAAGTCACCCACTTGCGCTTGCCTTCTGCCATAACTGCGCTGCTTTCATTGACAAATTTTTTAGCGGGGAAGTCAGCTTTGGTTTCTGCCAAATGCAGAGATGTATTTTTATCATAGCCGACGCCTACGAGCAGAACATGGCCATTCAAATGATACAGTTTATCAAGCGGAGAGCCCTGGCCAAAAATATTGCTCAGATCATGATTTTTCGTTAAATATTCCGCATACTTGCCTACTGCGGCGATGGAACGTGCCGGGTGATCCGATCTTACCGCTCCCGGCCATTTGCGAAACATCTCAGCCACGGCGCCCATACCAATGGCCGGAGTAATGTCCTTATCATAGGCGGGCCAGTGCTCCCGAATCACCGGCCAGCATTCTGCGGGCACTTCCCAGTGGACTCCGGTTGAAGGATCGAGATTCTTCCAGGTCTGGGAGGGCATCATCAAGGTTCCCTCTTCACCGACAATTTCAAGGAGGGACCGGATGAATGTTTCGGGTCCTCCTACAACGAAACCCAGTTTGCTTAAGGAAGTATGCACAAATACATGCTGTCCTTGTGTTAGTCCGCAGCTTTTGAATTGGGTCACTAAATCTTCTTTGGTTAAAATGACTCTTGTCTCGTTGCTGTTGGACATGTGGACCTCCGCCTTTCATCGTTTGTGAATAACGAAATGAGCCCTGATCTATCTTTTCAAATGGACAATCCGGTTGCGCCCTTCGTGCTTCGCCTGATACAAGGCCTTGTCCACAGCTTCAAGCAGATCGCTCTCAACTGAGAAATCATTGATGGTCAGCAGTCCCATGCTTATGGTAACGGATATAGGCTGGAAGTCACTCGCAATGATCACCTGATTGGTTTCCACGCTTGTTTTGATTTGCTCCGCTATAAGATGTGCCTGAGATTCACCGACATGGGGTAAATATATGATGAACTCTTCGCCGCCATACCGGGCAAATATGTCAGTCCTCCGCAAAGACCGCTTGACAATCTCCACCGTGCTGCAGATCACTTCATCCCCGGCCAAGTGGCCGTATGTATCGTTCACCTGTTTGAAATAATCAATATCGAGCAGGATCAGAGCGAAAGGATTATGCAATTTTCTGTTCTTAACGACCTCGGCCTCTAACTGCTGGGTCAGATAATGACGGTTGTAGCAGCCGGTTAAGCTGTCGGTTATCGCCATCTGCTTAAGCTGCCGGTTGGTCTGGAACAGCTTCTTCTGCACTTCGATCAACGCCTGGTTGCGCTCCTGCAGGATCATATTCTGATTATGGGTTTCTTCAATGAGACGTTGCAGCTCGCTGGTATCCTGGAACGTAATAATACGTCCAACCCGCTCCCCGCTAACCAAAATAGGTGCAGCCTGAATGTGGAGATGCCGCTTGATGGCGGGATGCAGCACTTCGATTTCGCTTGTTGCCAGCGGACGCTCCCGGTAGGCCTGAAGGAACTCTGCAACGCGGATGCTTCCCACCGGAAGAATGTTCTCGATGCTGAAGCGGTCTCCAACACGCAGCAAGGTGTGGGGAAGCAGTGCCTTATTGATTTCTAATACCATTTCGTTATCGTCGATCACCAGAATACCCAGCGCAATCGTGTCCATCACATCCCGGTGGGCAATGGTTATAATATCAAATACCTTATCGCGGTCTATGGAAATCACAAAAAAGATCGCCGACAGTAAAATGCCGAGCGAAGTCATCCCCGGGATCACCGGAAGAAACCGGTCCAGGACCACGTTCAGCAGAACATCCAGCATGATGAATATTGCCGCTGACAATAGGCCCTTGAGCACAAGCATAATCTGTGTTTTGATACGGGGGACTTTACTGTGAATCAGGGAAACAGTGATAACATATAGCGAAACGATGACATGGATAACGATGACGGCGATATAGAACCAAAAAACAGGTCCGTAGGTTCTTTGGACGTAACCTCCGTCTACAGGCTGCACAAACCAGCCGTAGGGATTCAGGATCAGGCCGAGCGAGGCCAGGGTTATCGGAACGGACAGAAGCAGCAATACCCTTTTTTTCAGAAATTGGATTTGTCCGGTCAATAAAATGGTAAAGAACATCCACCCTATACTCAGAAATGCTCCGTCTACAAAGGCGGCCTTCACATAAAATAATTGAAAGATGGGATCATCGGTGGTTTTGATGGCAAACTGGCAGAAGGGCCACAACATCATGGAAAAATGAAAGGCTAAGTATACTTTGTGCAGCTTCGTTATTGTAACAGAGACAAAAACATAGACGAATAGTGCAAACAAAATAAAAAATAGTATCAGATCAATCCACACCACTAAACCCAATAAATTACACCTTCTTGCTTATAATAGTCTTATATGTGGGCTTTGGGCCTAAAGTCTTGCATCTTGCTTCTAATATATAATTAGGATGCCAAGAATACAACCTCCTTTAAAAAGTGCATACGAATGTCAGTTCCCTTTGACGTTTTTTCACAGCTTTAATCCTCAGGCCATTCAGCGTTAACAAAGCCGTGCTATTCTGGAGCTGCGTACTGTGCGAGTTGAAACGAGTAAAGAGAGAAGAGGTGAGTCTGCCGCATGGAAGTGCTGAAACAGGAGTCAACGGAAGCCCGGGTTCTACAAGGAAAATGGGCTACACTGCTGGAAGTGCTTGGTGTATCCGCCAAGCTGGGACTTACCTCCTTCGGGGGGCCTATTGCACATCTCGGGTATTTCCATAATGAATATATCCGCCGCCGGAAATGGATGGATGAACGCAGCTATGCGGATCTGGTAGCACTCTGCCAGTTCCTGCCGGGTCCGGCGAGCAGCCAGGTAGGCATTGGTATTGGAGTTGTGAGAGCCGGCTTGCTTGGCGGCCTGGTCGCATGGCTGGGGTTCACGCTGCCTTCGGTTATTGCACTGGTTGCATTTGCTTTTTTGCTTCAGGGGTTCGATATAGCTAGTGCGGGGTGGATTCATGGGCTGAAGATTGTAGCTGTTGCAATTGTAGCTCAAGCGGTGCTGGGAATGGGGCAAAAGCTCACGCCCGACCGGGGGAGGGTTACCATCGCGGTGATTGCTGCTGCGGTCGTCTTGTCCTGGCATGCCGCATACAGTCAAATTCTGATCCTTATGGCAGCCGGTATGATCGGGCTGTGGCTGTACCGGAAGGAACCGGAGAAGGGAACAGCGGAGCTGCCTATCGCAATTAGCCGGACAGTTGCCCTGCTCTGCCTGGCTTTATTTTTCATTCTGCTGATTGTTCTCCCGCTGCTCAGAACATCTGACGGTGCGGGAGGGCTTGCAATCTTCGACAGCTTCTACCGTTCCGGTTCATTGGTGTTTGGTGGAGGGCATGTTGTGCTTCCGCTGCTGGAGAGAGAGGTTGTCCCTACCGGATGGGTCAGCCGGGAGGATTTCCTCGCCGGTTACGGAGCGGCACAAGCCGTGCCGGGACCGCTGTTCACCTTTGCAGGCTACCTTGGGGCAATGGCTGCAGGGATTCCAGGGGCCGTGATTGCTACGCTTGGGATCTTCCTGCCTGCCTTTTTGCTAGTGGTCGGAGCGCTTCCGTTCTGGAACGGCCTCAGGAACAGCCCCAAGGTCCAGGGTGCACTTGCAGGCATCAACGCCGCTGTGGTGGGGATTCTGCTGGCGGCTCTGTACGATCCGCTGTGGACCACCGCGATTCTGCAACCGCTGGACTTCGCCTTGGCCGTTATTTTATTTGTGATGCTGTTCTTCTGGAAGCTTCCGCCTTGGGTGATTGTTCTCGCCGGCGCCGCTGGGGGAACGCTGCTGGGATTCATGTGAGCGTCCCACGCGTCTTAAGCAAATTGCTTCTCGTACACATCGACCTTATTTCCGTGCTGATCCCTGTTGCTGCTGGTTTTGATAAAGCCATTCTTGGTCCAAAATAACGCCCCAATCTCATTTTCCAATTGGACTGCCAGTCTGGCTGACGTTACATTGTTCTGCTTCAAGTGTCTTTCCAGCACATTCACGGCAATAGATCCGATCCCCTGTCCGGCATAACTCTTGTGAAGTATGAAAAGACCGATCCAAGGGACGTTATCGCCTGGGTTATTGGGCAGATAGGTAACAATGCCGATGTACTGATTATTCTCCTTGATGAACAGCATCTTCTCGTTCATCTCGAGATTCTGCCGGTTCTCCTCGCGGATCTCCTCCGCGGTGAGGGCCTCTTTGTGCAGCACCATGAGGTTGAACGCAGGCTGTGAGTTGAGGATAGCGGCTTGAAGCTCGATACTTTCTGAGGACAACGGATCGGCAACGGGTTCTAAAGTGATCAATGGATACACCTTCCTTAATGTAATGGTGGAATGCTAGATTTTCGAACAGTAAATTAAATGAATATCTAATTAGATAATAATAAAATCCATGCGTGAAATCAAGGGACATGTTACAATAAATAGAATTTATCTAAGACTACTAATTGTCGAGAAGAATGGAGAAATGAAAACATGAATGAATTGCCAAACTGTCCGCAATGCGGCTCGGAGTACACTTACGAAGACGGAGGGCTTATGATCTGCCCGGAATGTGGCCATGAGTGGGCTCAAGGTTCGGAGAATGCAGGCAGCGAGGACCAGAAGGTGGTTAAGGATGCCAATGGCAATATTTTGAGCGATGGCGATACGGTAACTGTAATCAAGGATCTGAAGGTCAAAGGCAGCTCTTCCGTGCTGAAGATAGGAACTAAAGTGAAGAACATCAGGCTGGTAGAGGGCGATCATGATATTGATTGCAAAATCGACGGCTTTGGAGCGATGAAGCTCAAATCGGAGTTTGTCAGAAAAGCATAAACGCATAAGAATACGCTGCATTCTATAATAAAGCCGCGGGGCGCCTGATATGATCAATCAGACCGTCCTCGCGGCTTTTCTTTCTGTGTAGAAGACTATTATCTGTCCGAGTAAAATACCTTCTCCTGCAGCACCTCAAGCGCATGCTCGATTTCTTTGCGTTCCTCGCCCGTTACATTGTCAATGCGCTCGGCAAACCGGGAGGCGATAAGCTGAAACGCTTCGTTCATCATGGCTTCGCCTGCAGCGGAGAGAGTGATGCCGTGCTTGCGGCGGTCGGCCGGGTCGACGATTTTGTCGCATAGGTCTTTCCTGCTCAGCTTCTTCAGCTCACGGCTTGTGTTCGGCATCGACATGTTCATACAATCGCTGATCTCGCTGAGAGTGACAGGCTGGCTGACAGCGATATATTCGAGAATTCTATATTGAACGGGTGTCAGAGCTTCGGATTTCACATCTTTGCTTAGTTCACTTGTTATTTGATGGACGGCAGTCGTAAAGGTTACGAATTTCTGGAATAAGTTGTTCTTGTCCATAAAGATCACCTCCTGAGACACCATAGCAAAATAATTATCATAAAACAATTATCATATAATAATTATCATTTGACAACTAAATATATTGATGCTAGGATTTACTTATCAAATGACAAGTAAAGGAGTGGCGGTATGAACACACTGATTATCTATACGCATCCGAATCATCAGAGCCTTAACTATGCTTTTATGCAGGAGGTGCTCCGGGGCATTCGGGAGAACACGAAGATAACTGAGGTTAAGGTGCTTGATTTATATGAGGAGGGCTTCGACCCTGTTCTGGTGTTCAATGAAAATAAGCGCAGGAGAGATATGGATAAGGACCCGGATCTGGAGAAATATAGGGAGCAACTGCTGTGGGCGGACAAAATTGTCTTCATCTATCCGATCTGGTGGGGACGGCCTCCGGCCATGCTGCTGGGTTATATTGACAAGATGTTTGCTACGGGGTTCGCCTATAAGAATACAGGCGGACTGATGCCGGAGGGGCTGCTGAAAAATAAATCGGTAGTGTGCATCTCCACGATGCAAGGTCCGGCCAATTACCCGCTGCTGTGGCTGCATAACGCGCACAAGGTGTTAATGCGCAAAGCGCTGTTCAACTACGTCGGCATACGCAAAGTAAAATTCTTTGAGTTCGGAAGCATGGAGAGCAAGCGGGGCAAGCACGCTCAGAAGCTGGATAGAATCTACCGGTATTTCAAAACAATCAGCGAGTAAAAAAGCCGCCCTTGTTAGAGAGCGGCGTTATACTTGCCTCAGGAATGGTGCTGAACCACCCAGTCGATGATTTTACGGGCAATGCTGACGTGGGGAGGAATGACCGGGAGCTGATCCAGCTCGAACCACTCGGCATGATCCAGCTCCTCGCCGTCCACGGTGATTTCCCCGCTCTCGTATTCCGCCAGGAAGCCCACCATCAGAGAGTGGGGGAAAGGCCACTGCTGGCTGCCAAAATAGGTGATGTTCTTGACCCCGATGCCTACTTCCTCCTGGATCTCGCGCTGCACGCAGTCCTCCAGCGTTTCGCCAGGTTCAACAAATCCGGCAATCAGTCCGTACATGTTGTTCACAAAATGGGGGGAGTGGGCCAGCAGGAGCTTATTGTCCTTAAGAATTGCGGTAATTACTGCAGGGGCAATCCGGGGGTAGCTGACCTGACCGCATGCCGGGCAGGTCCGTGAATGCTCGACTTGAGACAGGACAGTGCTAGTAGCGCATTTGCCGCAGAATTGATGGGTTTCATCCCAGGCAAGGAGCTGAATGCCTCTGCCTGCGAGGTGGAACAGGTCTTCGTCCAGCAGCTCATACAGGGGGCGCAGCGGGCGGAAAGCCATGCCCTCAGGCTCGGCCGTCTCAGCGGCCACCTCTGCTGCGAAACAAGGGATGTCTTCGAATGTTCCAAGGTAGAGTGTTCTAATCGGAGTCATGGATAGCTCTTCAAGTGATCGTGCCAGAGGGATGCCGGTCAGCCCGCCAGTTTCCGTAACCAGCAGCTTGCCGGAGTGGAAGATCAGCCAATAGGCGGAACCGCTGAAGTCAGGGTCAGGGCTAACTGCCGGAATATATCGTTTATAAATGCTTGCTCTTGGTTTAGACATGGCGCAAGACCTTTCTGAAAGTGAGTGTTTACTATTAAGAATAGCAAAAAGCGGGTAGGCTAACAATTATGCAATGAGCCTGCGCATATTACGGCTGAATGTACAGATACAACGTGCTCTGGATGAGCCGTTTTTTTGTGTTTGACATTTCGCCTACTTGTAACTAAAATGGTTACATGTAGAGAGGTTCTTTACAACAAACCCGGCAAGTATCAGGTATTACATTATAAATATACCCAAATGGAGGAATGAAAAATGAAAATCGCACTAACAGGAGCAACAGGACATTTTGGTTCCATTGTGGCAGAAGCTTTGCTGAAGTCGGTTCCGGCAGACAGCCTGGTAGCCAGTGTCAGAAACCCGGAGAAGGCTGAAAGTCTGCGGGCCCGCGGAGTAGACGTTCGTCATGGTGATTTCGACAAGCCGGAGACGCTGGATGCGGCATTTGCCGGAGTGGACCGGCTGCTGATCGTATCGGCAGACGGAGACAATGACACCCGGATTCGCCAGCATAAGGCTGCTGTCGATGCTGCCGTGCGTGCCGGTGTCGGCTTCATCGTCTACACCAGCGTAGGCCGTGCCGATAGCAGCTCGCTTTTCCTCGCTCCAGTACACAAAGCAACGGAGCAATTTATCCGCGAATCCGGTATCCCGTACTCCTTCCTGCGCAATAACTGGTATCTGGAGAATGAGGCCGGCTCCATCCAGGCTGTACAAGCAGGAGCGCCTTGGGTGACTTCGGCGGGTGAAGGCAAGGTAGGCTGGGCGACACGCCGCGATTATGCTGAAGCGGCAGCAGCCGTACTGGCAAGCGAAGGCCATAACAATACTGTATATGAGTTGTCTGGCACACCGGTAACCCAGGCAGAGCTTGCGGCGATTGTCGGAGGAGTGCTTGGCAAGGAGGTTCAGGTGCAGCAGGTTGATGATGCTGCGTATTCCAGCATTATGGCTGGAGTGGGAGTGCCGGAGGCAGCCCTGCCAATCGTAGTTGGAATCCAGCGTGCGATCCGCGAAGGCGCACTCGATATTACCAGCAGTGATTTCGCGAAGCTGCTGCAGCGTCCGCTTACACCGCTTAGCGAAGGCGTAAAAGAGTTGCTGGCCTAAATTCAGACTTATCTTCAATAGAAATGACAATCCCCTCGCCATCAGATCAGGCGAGGGGATTTTTTAATATTCTGAAGCAGTTCGCTGACCGCTGCAGCCAGCTCAGACTCGTTCTCCGCCGCAAGCCATTCCTCAGGAATCAGGACATAGCTGCCGGAGCTGCTTGCCAGGTGGCTGTAAATGATCTGGGCTTCGTCCAGCTTGTGGCGGCTGATTTCCTCCGGCTCCCTGCTTACTAGCTTCCCAAAGCTGTCCGTAATGGCTGTCTGTATGACGCCACAGAGCTGCTCCATTGGCATATCCCCGGCCTCCAGCCTGGAACGGAAGATAATCTCGCTGCCTTTTATCAGCATAAGCTTAAGGGTCTGTTCATTTATTGGCTCAAGGACGGCGATGTTCTGGTTCTGCGCAGTGAAGCCGATCACCTTCTCCTTCTGCAGCAGGGAACGGACGGCGGTGACATAATCGCGGTATTTGGCCGCAGTCTCGAACTCGAAATTCTCCGCAGCGGTGTTCATGCGCCGCTCCAAATCACTCAGTATTCCATTGTCATTCCCTTGCAGCAGTTCAATAACATCGCCAATAATTTCATTGTACCGCTCAAGCGCTGCCCCGCCCCCGCACATGCCGATACATAAGCCGAGCGAATGATTGAGGCAGAAGGTGCTTTTGGCATGGGGCGTGCTGCAGAGAATCTTCTGGCATTCCTTAATTCCCTGCAGCGCACGTTCAACTGTACTCCTGCTCGTATAAGGTCCAAAATACAGGCTATCCTCAAACTCGCCGGGATCATAGGTTACGGCTAGCTGCCGGTAAGGAGTATCTGTGCGAATGGCAATATAGCTGTAGGCGAGCGGATTCTTCATTTTTTTGTTGTACATCGGTTTGATTTCCTTAATGAGCTGGCACTCCAGCAAAAAGGCTTCAAATTCCGTATCGGTGAGCCTGTAATCGAGATCTCTGATGTGTTTTACCAGCTGCTTAACCTTGGGGGAATGACCTTTGGAATTGTAAAAATAGGACTGTACCCGTTTCTTTAGCTGTTTGGCCTTGCCGACATAGATGATATGGCCCAGACTGTCCTTCATCAGGTAGACGCCGGGCGATAACGGGAGCTCTGCTACCTTCTCTGCCAAATCCATGAGGTTCCCTCCAAGTTCGCGTGCTCTAGTATATTTCAGTATAAACGATGTGACATAATCCACAAAGCCTCCTATGAAAACCCTCTATCATAAATAATAGGAAAGATTGAAAGCAATGAGGCTGGGGGGCTTTTCATGAAATATTCAATCGGCGAGTTTGCCTCAATTCTGGGTGTGACGGCGGATACATTGCGGCTCTATGAGAAGCATGATATTGTCCGCCCCATGAAGGATCATCATAACAATTACCGCTATTTCAATGATTTGGACGCCAGAAATTTACTGTCGAGCCGGTGGTACCGGAGCATGCAGATTCCGCTGCAGGATGTCGCCGGGCTGATTAATGACGCTCCTGCCGAGCAGGTTCTGGAGTCTATCGCCGCCGCACAACTGCAGCTGGAGGAGGAAATTAAGCGCAGTACCATGCTGCTGGATAAAATCAATGAGATCCACACGGAGCTGCGGAGTATCGGCGAAGCTTTTTATACATGCCGAATCAAGCAGGTCCCCGGAATGTACAGAGTTCAGCAGACGAACAAAAATCATTTGCTGCAAAAGGATTGCATCAAAAGAACAGTGCAGGCCTGGATGGAGCTGCTGCCCTTTACGTTCTATTCCTTCAGAATCGAGAACACGGAGGATATTCTAGGGAGTGCAGAGCTGGAATATAGCTGGGGGCTGGCCTTGCTTGAAGCCGATCAGCAGCGGCTGGGGGTTGATGTAAATGAGAGCATGGAGTACATTGAGCCGTCCACCTGCATTTCCGCAGTGATTGCCAGCTCCTATGAGGAGGATCTTGGGCGGGAGGCCTTTCAATTTATGCTGGATTACGCCCTCGAGCAGCGCTATGCCATCACCGGCGATATCAGCGGCAAGATTCTGTTCACGGAAAGAAAGAGCGAAGGAAACACAACATTTCTTGAAATCAACATTCCCATTGGGAAAAATTTCACATAACATTCATTGACCTTGGTGCTGCACCAAGGTTTAGACTCTGTGCGTAGGCTAGCGGTCCCGCCAGAAAGAGACAGGGGGCTGCGCACTAATCACACAGGGGGGAAACTAATGCGTAAGCAAGCACAGAACAAAATGTTATTGTTATCCGTGTGTCTCGTCATGATTCTGTCGCTGATCAGCGGCTGCAGCGGCAATAATTCGGCCGAGCCGGCCGCTGCGGAGCAGCCGTCAGCATCAGCATCGGCATCGCCTGAGGCGACGCAGCAGGCGGCAGAGAACAGCGGGGTACCGGCTTCTTTTAAAGCAGGAACCTATAAGGCGGAAGCCGACGGGAAGGACGGAAAGATCCAGGTGGAAGTCACTCTGGATGCAGAGTCGAAGATTACCGACATTAAGGTGGTCAGCCAGAAGGAGACCGCAGGGATCGGCGTTGAAGCCATCAACAAGATCAAGGATGAGATCATTGCAGGCCAGACCCTGGCGATTGACGCTGTCAGCGGGGCTTCTGAATCCAGCAAGGCCATTCTGACCGCTGTTGAAGATGCTGTGAAGCAGGCGGGCGGCAATGTGGAGGCGTTCAAATCCAGAACGGTAGCCAAAGCAGGCGAAGGCAAAACCGAGCAGCTATCGGCGGATGTTGTCGTTGTAGGCGCGGGCGCATCCGGTGTGTCGGCAGCCGTCTCGGCGGCAGACAAGGGCGCGAAGGTTATTATCATTGAGAAAACAGCGACCATTGGCGGAGCGAGCAATCTGTCCTGGGCAGGCAAGTTCTACAACTCTTCGGCTGCTGTCAGCAGCGGGCTGAAGGTAAATGTGGAGAAGGAAATCTCGGAATGGATCGTTAACAATCACTGGAGAGTTGATGCGGCGGCCATCCGCCAGTATGTGACGAAGTCCGGTGAAACCTATGATTGGCTGAACAAGAAAGGCTATAAAACTACCTTTATCAATTTTTCCGGGGAGCAGTTGCATATGCTTCCGGCCTACGAAACCCGCCAGCCGACCCTCCGGGCGATGCTGCAGGCATCGGTAGAGAAGGGCGGCGGACAGGTCCTCACCGAAACAACCGCCAAGAAGCTGATTACCGGCGCTAACGGTGAAGTGACTGGTGTAGTAGCTGAGAAGGCTGACGGCACAACGCTTGAAATTACCGGTAAAAGTATCGTCATGGCCACCGGCGGTTATGCCGGAAATAAAGAAATGGTTAAAGAGGCCTTCGGCTTTGAAGGCGTCAACGGCGGGCTGGGCCAGAATGTCGGCGAAGGGCTGAAGATGTCCTGGGATGCCGGGGCCAAGGTTCCCGATAATTTCGGCGGACAAATGCTGCACCAGACCCTGGCGAGAGCCACGGAGAAGCTGAAAGCACAGTACAAGCCGTTCGAGGCCAGCTATCCGCTGATGCTCTCCTACCTGCCTACGCTGATGAATGTCGGTCCTTCGGGAGCGAGATTCAGAGACGAAGCGGCTACACTTACTGCCGTAGCTGCTGCCAATACCAGTGCTTTTAACGGCGCGTATCACCTGGTAATCGTCTCGAAAGCACAGATCGACGCCTTGAAGGCGAAAGGTATGAATGGTGTAAAAGCGCCTGCGTTGCCAGGAATGCCGCCGGAATTCTATGCCTCCTTCAAGGATCAATTCAAGCTGGATAACCCTTGGAAGGATGCCGATAAAGTATTCGAATCCATGGTCGCCAATGGTGATGGTTATAAAGGCAACACCATTGAAGAACTGGCTAAGAATGCTGGCATGGATGCCGCCGTGTTCAGCGATGCCTTCAAGAAATATCAGGAGGCAGCGAAGACAGGTGTAGATACCGAGTTCGGCAAAGCGAAAGAATATTTGCTTCCGATGGGAGAGAGCGGTCCATATTACGCCATTATCGCAGAAGTTAACAATCTGGGTTCGGTTGGCGGACTGCTGGTCAATACAAAGTTCCAGGTGCTGAATGACAAACGGGTGCCAATCAAAGGCCTGTATGCGGTCGGGCTTGAATCCGAAGGCGTATTGTTTAATGATACTTATGTCGGTAACGGTGTGGGCCTCGGCTATTCATTCACCTCCGGCCGTCTTGGCGGCGAGGATGCAGCAGCAGGAGCTTTGGGAAAATAAGCTTTAGCGTTTATGAGTAAGGGGGAAGCCAGTGGCTTCCCTCTTTTTGCGTGGTAGTTTTGGTTACTTTTATGATAAGATGATATGGAAATCAGTGGATATACGCTGATGAATCTGCTAGAGGAGTTAATCTAATGGTGATCAAATTCGGTAACTGCCCGGTGCGGTTGAGGGAACCTGATAACAGGATGTACCGGGCGTAATAATTAGAGCTGTTATCAGTTTGATATATAAGTTGAACTAAGAAACATAAAAAGGGCAGAAGTGACAGAGGGAGTCCAAACATTCCCCGCAGTTACGACCAGACCCCAATATGAAAATCTCTAGTTTAGCTTATTTAGATCAACTGCACCTATCCGCATAGCTGTTATTATTCTAAAATGCGAGAGGGGTACAGAATATGAATATCAAGGAATTGAAGAAGCAATGGCTGCAGGAGGAACAGAGAGTCTTCAAGGGTTGGGATTTCTCATCGCTGGATGGGCGTATGGCAGGGGATGAACCGCCTTGGAGCTATGAAGCGGCTGTTAGACTATATATAAATGACAAGACCACCCTGCTGGATATGGGCACAGGCGGAGGAGAGTTTCTCTTATCTCTGGACCCGCCAAGGGGGAAGACCTTTGCCACGGAAGCATACCCGCCCAATTATGAGCTGTGCAAGAAGCTTTTGCCGCCATATGGCATTGAGGTTAGACAGGTGTTCAGCGACGATAGGCTGCCATTTGAGGACGGATTCTTCGATGTGGTGATCAACCGCCACGAGTCGTTTTCGATTCAAGAGGTGTACCGGATTCTGAAGCCGGGCGGTGTGTTTGTAACCCAACAGGTGGGCGGGCAGAATAACCGGGCTTTGTCCGAAATGCTGCTTGGCGGAGAAGCTGCGGCAGTGGATGAGGCTTTTTACTTGGACGCGGTTTGTGATGAACTGCGGCGGGGCGGATTTACCGTGTCTTCGGCTGCGGAATGTTTCCCCGAGCTTAGGTTCTATGATGTAGGGGCGCTGGTATATTTCGCTAAAATCATTGAATGGGAATTCCCCGGCTTCACCGTGGAGAAATGCTTCGATAGGCTCTGTCTGCTCCAGCAAAGACTTGCGCCAAGAAGGCTGCATCCGCAGCACGGAGCACAGGTTTTTCATTACGGCCGGCAAATAGCCGGGCAATAGATTATCAAACTGCGGCTTGACTTATAGGCGGCTGCGCCAAGCTTCTCAAATCGACCACTTCGGCTTGCCGGAGTGGTTTTTAAGATATCTTTCTCCCGCAGCCGATATAAAGGTTACGAGCATCTGAGAGGAGGAATATAAGATGAATATTCCCATAAACGGAATCAATCCCATCTCCTTAACCCGGCCGCCGCAGCAGCCAGAGATCAAAGCCTCTACTGAGACTTCTCCGTTTAGCTTCACTGCAACCTTGGCGGCTGTTACCGCTGCAAGCCAGGCGCAGGTACAGAGAATTAAGCGGAAATATGGCTTGAATGTCGGCATTCTATCGGTCGATAGTGACGAGAAGGAAATTACAGACCTCGGTGCAAGTAACAGCTTGCCGGAGCTTGTGATTGCTCCAAATATCCTGCAGCAGATGGTTAAGGACACTGTCTTAAGCAAGAAGGTATACAGTTATATTGATGATTTCGTCAATGAAGAGCCGAAGGGTCTGAATCATATGGGGCAGAAGCTGGGGATGAAGGCGATGGGCCGCAGTCTGATTATACATAAGGACGGCACATTCACAGTGTATGGATCATCTTCGGCAGCCTCCCCGGAGGATGTGGAGAAGCAGCAGGAACTGAAGAAAAAAGCGCGGGAAACCTCTGGAGGGCTCCAGTCATTTCAATCCGCGCTTCCGGTCTTATCCAGAAACCTGCTTCCCCCGCAAGGGGATGCTCATTCGGTTTCGGATGCAGTTTCCGTGCATGAAGCACCGTCACAGGAATGGCTGCACCAGATTTTGCTGATGCGAGCCATAAGGTCACACAGAGGACACTGACTTCGGGTTAAGTAGTTCACCAGAGGGATTACAAAGTTTACAAGACAATAGACTCCATACGAACAATAGCCCATCCTCCTGCATAGCATGTAGCACCAAATTGCTAGATGTAGGAAGGGGGGGCGCATTCAATATGGGCATTCAGCTTACAGCCATTCACTGGGTTTATCTGGCCTTTATTGTGTTTATACTGGTGCTGCTGATCCGGCGGCGCGATACGACGATGATCTGTGTGGCCGGTATTTTTGCCTTGGGGCTGCTAGCGACGGAGACGCTTAGCGGCTCGGTATCGGGGATTTTCAATTCCTTTGTTTATGCCACCAAGGAGCTGCTTGGGACGATCATGATCATTTCCATCATTGTGGCGATGAGCCGGATTCTCATCATCACCGGCATCAATGAGACGATGGTTGCCCCGGTTACCCGTTTTTTGCGCACGCCGGCGATGGCTTATTGGGGAATTGGGCTGATTATGATGGTGACTTCCTTCTTCTTCTGGCCTTCGCCTGCGGTTGCACTGGTAGGCGCGGTCCTGCTGCCGGTAGCCATCCGGGTCGGATTGCCCGCGCTCGGCGCTGCAATGGCAATGAATCTGTTCGGTCATGGAATCGCGTTATCCGGGGATTACATTATTCAAGGCGCGCCGAAGCTCACCGCAGATGCAGCGGGGCTTCCGGTCTCAAGTGTGATGGAAGCGAGCATTCCGCTTGTTATAGTGATGGGTCTTGTGACTACCGTCACCGCATTCTGGATGATGCGCCGTGACCAGAAGAACGGCTCCTGGAGAGACGGACTGGTCTCCGCCAAAGGCTCAGGCGGGAAGCTCAGGGGACCGGATGCGAATTCGGTGGAGGAGGCTCCGGTTCAGCTCGCTCCCCGTCTGCGGCAAGCGCTGGCCATTGTCATTCCGCTGCTCTTTCTGCTGGATGTAGCGGCGATGTTTGCGCTTGGCCTGCAAGGCGGAGACGCCACGGCCCTCGTCGGCGGAACTGCCGTGCTCATTTTGATCGTCATCACGCTGCTGGCCCACCGCAATCAAGGGCTGGAGAAAATCACCTCTTACCTGATCGAAGGCTTCGTCTTCGGCTTCAAAGTATTCGGCCCGGTCATTCCGATTGCAGCCTTCTTCTACCTCGGCGATTCCGCCTTTGCCGAACTGTTCGGCAAGGTGCTGCCGGAGGGCTCGCACGGCATCGTGAACGATCTTGGCGTCGCTCTGGCGAACGACGTGCCGCTTAACGGTGCTGCAGGAGCCGTAACGATGACGGTGATCGGAGCGATCACCGGTCTCGACGGCTCCGGCTTCTCCGGCATCTCGCTGGCCGGCTCGATTGCCCAGTTATTTGCCGCCGCCATTCACTCCGGCGCGGCAACGCTGACCGCCCTGGGCCAGGTGGCCGCCATCTGGGTTGGCGGCGGCACCCTGATTCCGTGGGCGCTCATCCCGGCGGCTGCCATCTGCGGTGTCAGCCCGTTTGAGCTGGCCCGGCGCAACCTGAAGCCGGTCCTGCTTGGACTTGCGGCGACGACGATTGTCGCCATGTTTCTGGTCTAGCTGCTGCGGGGATGATGAATAAGATTAGCTCTCTTCATCCATGCTAAAAGGGAACAGAAAGCGTGCCTGAAGGGAGAGATATACATTATGAAGCATTACGAGTCCAGCCAGCGGACCAACAGTACAGTGGATCAGGCGCAGGATGCGGTGACCCGGCTGCACAATTCAGTGAGCCAGGCGCTTAGCCATCCGAACGAACAGACCATTACCCAGGCGGAGAACAGTCTGGAGCATGCCGAAGAAGCGGTCCGCCATGCCCCGGAAGGCTCCGTGGGAGGCCATGGGGTGGATTTGACCGAAGAACGGCTGGAAGCTGAAAAAAGCAGACTCGCCGAAGTGGAGAATCTGAAAGGGAAACAATAAGCGTCACAATTTCATGTGCAATTTCATGTACAGCTTTATGAAATAACCGACTGCTTTGGCATTTCCGGCTTATTGCCGGGAATGCTTTTTTTGCTGTTAAGAGTAACGAATTAGTTGCTTCTAAAAACATCTATTAATAGCAAAAAATCCTTGCTCCAGTACCTGCTTCACGATCTTCAGATTGTTGCCGCCACGTCAGGTACGCCTTAGCCTGCCGGGATTTTCATGCTCATCTCTCGTCTCGTATGTTTTCTTAGCTATTCGACATGTGAAACCAAAATCCATTCCAGGCATCAAGAAACTTCACAGATGCTTACCGGGCATCTTTTGCAGCAGCAATGGCATCCGGGAGCCATGCCAGTCTAGCCTGCGGGATCAGCCCATAATTGTAGAAGACAAAGCCGTCCGTACCGGATACTGCAGCTTCGGTCACTTTTTCAATCAGGTTCGCCTTGCTTGTCACCTCGGGATAGAACAGCCTGAGGCCCGTATACAGCTTCGCATCTCCTGAGGAAGCCCTGCTGTCAGTCATATCTTTGCCTATGGCAGGAGCATCTGTATCGTAACAGCAGACGACGATCCCGTCATTCACTCGGCTAATCTCGGCGAAATCAACTCCGAACAACCAAGAGGAATCAGGTGTAAGCAAGCTGAGGAAGAACAGCTTGGTACGCTCCGGCATGATATTCTTCAATTCTTCAGCCAATGATGTAACCACCGTCGATCGCCAGCGCAGATATGACTCCACCGCCGGTGTGCCTCGGAAATAATCAATACCCTGAGCCATAAAGGCCTCATCATCACTGACCGGCAGCTCTCGCTCGCTCATCTCTTCAATCCAGCTTTTCACCAGAGCCTGAGCTTCGGTCAAATCCAGACCTTCTCGCAGCGCCCTTGCCTTGCAGGCGTCACAGAAGCAGAGTGACAGCAGAAATTCATCCTTCCGCGTCAGCCCTACACCGTCCTTCTCATGATGAAACTCATGCGGGAAACCCATATAATTCAGTGATTCCAGCTCAAGTGCATAAAATGGATATTGCTCCGCCAGATCGGCGATCATTGTCTTCATGTAGAGGCGCACGCCCTCATGGCCAGGACACAGATTGTAATAATATGCATCTCCGAAGGCGTTATGCACCGTCATCTCCGGGTAACGCATTCCGAGTAGCGTGTTGTGTAGGCAAACGGTCCATCCCGAGACCTTCAGATTATGCTTATCCGCCGCCTCGAAGGTACGGTCCCAGAAGCTGGCGTTGTCACGGATCAGGGAAGCAGCCGAAGGCTGAATCAGCGAATCGGCATAGCGCTCCGGCCGGAACGGAAAATATAAGGTGCCATCCTCGGGAAAATACACTTTGCGCTTCGGACTGCGCGGTTGCAGAAAACGGCCCGCATGATAGCTGGTTGTTATGCTGACACCGTTCAGACCAGCGTCGGAGATTTCCTTAAATGCCCTGTCAATTCCGATGTCGAGCAGGTCCCAAGGATACGTCCACAAAGATAGGTGCATAAGTTCAAATCCCTTCATTCTAGTATTTGCGGTAAGCAGCAAAACATCCGTCAGCCGCCGAAACGCCGGTTGAACAGCGGCTCAAGCGCTGCACGGTATTCCTTGTACAAACTATACTCCTTGTTATACATACTCACAGCTTCCTCGTCAGGAAATATCTCTGTGCCTGCGCGGCTCAACTCTGTGGAAGCGGCGGCAAGATCAGGGAACATCCCGACTGCATGTCCACCCAGAATGGCGGCCCCGAGCGCGGAAGCGTCGGCCTGCTCCAGCCGCCGGACCGGAAGTCCGGATACCGAGGCTATCAGGCCAGGCCACAAACCAAGCCTCATGCCGCCGCCGCCCGTACCAAGGCGCGAAACCGGCTCTTCACCCAGCGCATTCATCCGCTCCAGTGTTTCTTTAATATTATACGAGATGCCTTCAAGGAGCGCCCGGAACAGGATTGACCGGTCAGCTCTCGTATCCAGACCGAGGAAGGCCCCTCGCATCGAGGGGTTAAATTGCGGAGAGCCACTGCCAGCGAGAAAGGGCAGGAAGATCGTCCCGCCGCTGCCCGGCGGAATGGATTGTGCCTCGCATGCCAGTTCCTGCAGCAGCTCATAGCTGACCTCGGTCTGAAGGAGCTGCGAGAACCAGTTAAGGCTTAAGCCCCCTGAAAAATGTGAGCCCAACGCATAGTATAAGCCTGGGACGGCATGCGGATGGTAAGTGATACCGGCCCCGCCTCCAGCCGGCACCTGGCCTGCAACCGCCAGCAACGTTGCACTGGTGCCGACGGTCAGAACCGCATCGCCAGGCCGGAGCGCTCCGGTTCCGAGCGCTCCGGCCGCCATATCTGCGGCTCCAGCAGCTACCGGGATGCCCTCGGGAAGCCCGAGTACCCCGGCCATTTCAGCTGTCAAGTGCCCTGCCAGTTCAAAGGGAGCCAGTACTGGGGGCAGCATCCCTTCCGGCAGGCCGAGCTCGCGCACCAGTTCAAGATCCCAACGGCCGGATCGGGGATCGAAGAATAGACTGTTCCCGGCATCGGTGCAGTCGGTATATATCTCTCCGGTCAAACGAAAGCGGACATAGTCCTTAGGGAACAGCAGCCACTCTGCTCGTGCAAAGGCCTCTGGGCGGCATTCCTGCAGCCACAGCAGCTTGGGTGCAGCGAAGGCATCGATAACTTCGTTGCCTGTAGACTCCAGAATTCTTCTTCCATAACGTTCCCGAAGCCACAAGGTCTGGGCACGGCTGCGGCTGTCTGCGAGTGTGACACAGGGGTGTACCGGCGTCCCATCACGGTCAATCAGCACTACTCCGCTCATATGTCCCGACAGCGAAATGGCCTCAACCTTACTGCTATCCTTATGTTTGAGAACAGCATGTGCCGACTGTACGACAGCCTTCATCCATTCCTCAGGCTGCTGCTCTGACCATCCAGCCTTCGGCATCATCGTGCGGTAAGGCTCAGAATGAACATTCAGCACTGCCCCGTCTGCGCGAAGCAGCATGCTTTTAGCTGAAGAGGTTCCCAAGTCCAAAGCCAATATGAGCGACATCCGATTCATCCTTTCTACTCTGTTCAGTTTCGGCGCCGGAAAAGCAAATATCGAGCGTGAAGCGGTCGCCGCGTATATAGCTTTCTACAAATTCAACGGCAGTCCCGTCAGCGAAATAGGCAATCCGCTCGGAATAAAAGATTGCATCGCCGTCCCGCACCTTCAGCAGCGCAGCGATCTGACTGCGGCAATTTATAGGCGAATAAGTATCACTGGCTCGCACCGGCACCTTGCCAAAATGCTGGGCAAGCGTATCATACAGCGATTCTCCGATCTGCTCCGCCTTTAACCCATGATAGATATCCCCATGTAAGTAAGATTTAACAACGGCAACCGGTTTGTTCTGTGCCAGCACGAGGCGGATATAGACCAATACCAGGCTGCCCGGGGCAATTCCGAGCTTATTGGCCACATAATCCGAGGCCTGACGGTGCTCGAAGGCAAGCAATTGATTTTTCGGCTCTACCCCCATCCGCCGGATATCGTCGGTGAATGTAGGCAGGCGCTCAGTAGAACGCTTAATTTTCGGAGGGGCGACGAAGGTGCCCTTTCCTTGAATGCGATACAGTATGCCTTCATGAACCAAGTCCATTATGGCTTGCTTTACTGTCCCTCTGCTGATATTGAACTTTTTTGCAAGTTCAGGCTCGCTTGACAGCTGCTCATCTTCCTTCATGTCAGCTATCATGGACATTAGCAGTGTTTTTAATTGGTAATATAGAGGCACATGGCCATCACGTTTAAGCATAAGTTCATCCTTTCCGGTAAAAACAAATATGACATGTAATAATATCTCACATAATCAGTTGACTAGTCAAGCAGACAGGTGCTATGATGTTGTTCAACATCACCGTCTTATGACGTAAGGTATATTTACTGTACCCCCTGAGTGCACGCAGGGCAAGATGTGAACATCAAATCTCGGGAGGAACAAGGATGAAGAAAAGTACAGTCTGGTTATTGGCAGCTATCATGATCTTGGGGACAATGCTGACAGCATGCTCCAGTGGAAGTTCGAACAATAATTCTGCAAGTGCAACGCAGGAGGCTAGCGCCTCACAGAGTCCAGCTTCATCCGAAGAGACTACAGGAACGGGCAAATACACCATCGGTTACGATATCTACTCGGTAGCCAATTCCTGGTCTGTTCAGCTTTACAAGGAGTTCCAGGCGGAAGTGAAACGCCACCCAGATTCCATTAAAAGTGTCATCTACACTGAATCCGAAGGCAAGGTCGATAAACAGATTTCTAACATTGAAGACCTGATCGTCAAAGGCGTAGACGCCATTATCATTACTCCAAATTCTCCTACTGCTCTTGTACCTGTCCTGAAGAAGGCTCAGGAGAAAGGTATCAAGGTCGTTCTGCTTGCTGCCAAAATCAACGCTGATTATTATGACTCTCTTGTAACAGTTAACGACTATGACTTCGGTGTGGCTGGTGCCAAATGGCTTGTTGACGCGATCGGCGGCAAGGGCAAGATTATCGCTCTGAACGGCATGGCCGGAATCTCGGTCAGTGATGAAAGATGGCAGGGCGCCAAGCAAGTATTCGATCGTTACCCGGACATTCAAGTCATCTCTTCAGTTAATGCCGATTGGGACTATGCCAAGGCTAAGCTGGAGGTAAGCAGCCTTCTCGCTGCCAATCCGCAGATCGACGGGGTATGGTCGCAGGGCGGGGGGATGACACTGGGAGCTATTGAAGCATTCCAGGCTGCCGGACGAACGCTCGTGCCGATGACCTCCGAGGATAACAACGGATTCCTGAAAAAATGGAACGAGCTTAAGGACAGCGGCTTCAAGAGTATCGCTGTCGCCAAGCCGACATGGCTGAGTGCCGAAGCGCTTCGGGTAACGCTGAATCTGCTTGACGGCAAGACGGTCAGCAAGAACCTTGAATTGGAGGTACCGCAGATTACAGCGGATAACCTTGCCAAGTTCGTCCGCGAGGATATGCCGGACAGCTTCTGGGCCAACACCCGGATGACCGACGAAGAAATCAGAGAGACTTTCAGCGAGTAAATTTAGAGGAGGAGGGTCGGCCATGACCATGCTCACAGAAGCAGAAATCGTGTTGAAAGGAAGCGGCCTGACCAAACGTTTCTACGGGAATACCGTTCTTGAGGATGTATCCATCGAATGTAAAAAAGGCTCCGTGCTTGCCCTAGTGGGTGAGAACGGAGCAGGTAAAAGTACACTGATGAATATTTTGACAGGAACCCTCGCGCCTGATGGAGGAACAATCATATTTAACGGCAGCCCCGTTACGTTCAGAAATCCGCAGGCAGCCCGCAGCATGGGCATCGCGATCGTGCATCAGGAGCTTAGCCTTCTGCCGGAACTATCTGTGGGGGAAAACATGCTGCTTGGATGCGAGCCAAGGTCCTTCGGCCTGATCCGACATCACAAACTGCACGAGATTGCCGCCGAAATGCTGAACAAGATCGGGTTCCGCATCGAGCCGCGGCGGCTAGTCAAGACGTTGTCGCCTGCGGAGAAACAGATGGTCGAAATCGCTAAGGCATGGATAGGGCGTCCGGCTGTGCTCATTCTGGACGAGCCGACTTCAAGCCTATCCAAGACAGAGACTGCACAGCTATTCAACTTAATCTGCAAGCTGAAGGCAGACGGCGCTTCTCTCGTCCTCATCACACATCGTATGGACGAAATCTTCGAGATTTGCGACGAAGCTGTAGTGCTGAAAGACGGAAGGATGAGCATTACTGATTCCACCGCCAATCTGACCAAGGACGATCTGATTCGCGCCATGGTCGGTAGAGAGATCACCCAGACATTCCCCCCGCGCCCAAATGCTGTCCAAGAGACGGACGAACTGCTTAGGGTAACCGATCTGCAGGATGGAGGACAGCTTTACGGCGTCTCCTTTACCATCCTGCGCGGTACCATCGTCGGTATCGGAGGTCTGGAGGGCCAGGGCCAGCGACAGTTGGCCCGTGGCCTGTTCGGAATCAACCCGTTCACCGGAGGTGAAGTAGTGCTTGATGGCACAGCAGTGACGCTGCGTTCCCCTACTCAAGCCATCGCCCACGGCATCGCCTACATCCCGGATGACCGCAAGCAAGAAGGCCTGGTGCTTCCTTTATCCGTCCGCGAGAACATGTCTATGCGTCACTTTGGCCTGGTTTCGACTCGCGGCATTATCAGCCGTTCAGCGGAGCGCAAGCAGACTGAAGAAGGAATTGCTCGGCTGGCCGTGAAGACCTCCTCGATGGAACAGCCGGTTCAGTCGCTTAGCGGCGGTAACCAGCAAAAAGTGATTTTCGCAAAATGGCTTTACGAAGACCCGAAGTTGCTCATTCTTCATGAGCCTACGCGGGGGATTGATATTCAATCCAAAGTGGAAATATACCGTCTGCTGCGTGAGCTAACCGGCCGCGGCGTCTCCATCCTGCTCATTACCAGCGATATGCTGGAGCTGATCGGCCTAAGCGACTCCATCCACGTGTTGTACGAGGGCAGGGTTGCCGGCTCCATTGCCGGAGCACAGGCTACAGAAGAAGACATCATGGCACTAAGCTCCGGACAGCACGCGAATTTTATAGAAGAAGGGAAGGCCCAACATGCTGCAAGGCTCCACACCTAAACATGCTAAATTGGCCATACCGGTCTATATCGTTCTGCTCATCCTGCTTTCGGTCACATCCTTCATGTCGCCCACCTTTAGAACAACTGACAATATGGTTAACATCATCGCTCAAGTAGCGCCGCTTGCCGTCGCTGCCATCGGACAGACACTCGTACTGCTGCTCGGCGGCATTGATCTGTCTGTCGGTTCCGTCATCAGCCTGGCAACTGTTATTATGGCGCTGTACAGCGACAAAGGACCTTTCGGATTGGCAGGAAGCATAGCCCTTTGCTTGGCTGCAGGTGCACTAATTGGCTGGATTAACGGCATCGGTATTACCCGATTCCGTATCCCTCCGTTGATCATGACCTTGTCGATGATGACAATCATCAAAGGGATTTCCCTGTATCTGCTCCCTTCACCGGGAGGCATGGTCAACTTGGCTTTCATGGAATTCATCACTTCCGGCTGGGGAATCGTCACCGTCTCCGGAATCATCATCATGGTGCTATATGCAGTCTTCTTCGTACTGTTGTCCAGTACGCGCACCGGCCGCTATATCTATGCTGCGGGCGGTGACGAGCAGCATGCCCTGAAGTCTGGTGTTCCCGTTATTCGCATGCATATTACCGGATATATGCTGTCCGGCCTTCTTGCTGCAGCTGCGGGAATGATCCTGTCGGCGCGCTTATTCTCCGGCGACCCTGTGGTTGGCGACCCGTATTCGCTAGATTCCATCGCCGCTGCGGTAGTCGGCGGAACAGCACTGACCGGAGGCATCGGCGGTATTATCGGCACATTGGCCGGGGTATTCCTGATCTCGATGACAAATAATATTTTGAATATGCTCGATATTTTTGCCTATTATCAGTACATTATTAAAGGCTTTATTCTAGTGTCAGCCTTGTTATTCTTTCAACTAAGAAGGAGGAGACGGTAATGAACATCGTACAGGGAGTGTGCAAGAAGCATAAGCAGACGCTAGGCGTCTTCGCACTGCTGCTGGCCGTACTGGCGGTGTCGGCCGTCCTCTCCCCACAGAGCTTTTCGACCTCCAATCTGCTTAATATTGTCCGTCAGGCCGCCCCGCTCGGGATAATAGCTATCGGGCAAACAATGGTGCTGCTGGTTGCCGGCATCGATCTTTCGGTTGGAGCCATCATCTCGCTGACCAACATTGCCGCTGCCTCCATTATGATGGGGCAAAATGGCAATATCGCGGAGGCTGTACTCATAACCCTGCTGATTTCTGCAGTTATCGGGCTTCTGAATGGAGTTCTCATCACACGCATTAATATTCCGCCCTTTCTGGTTACTCTGGCGATGTCCATGATCATTCAGGGTGTCTATATGGTCTATACCAAAGGATCTCCAAAGGGGAGCATTAGCAAAGGCTTCCGATACCTGTCAGACGGATGGATCGGACCACTGCCACTGGCCGGGCTGATTTGGGGGGCCTTCTGGCTGCTGTTTGCCTTTCTGCTATACCGTACGGTATGGGGGCGCAAGGTGTATGCGACCGGCGGCAACAGCATGACTAGTCTGCTGTCGGGCATCGCCTCCCGTAGAATAACTGTAATAATGTACACGCTGAGCGGACTTCTGGCCGGCTGCGCGGGACTTCTGTTGTCAGCCTATATTGGAGTAGCCTCCGTTGGCGTTGGCAACGATTATACGCTGGATTCTGTGGCTGCTGCGGTCATCGGCGGCACCGCCTTTACCGGAGGCAAGGGCGGCCTTGCCGGTACGTTTGCTGGAGTTCTAATTATGCTGCTGCTGCAAAGCCTTCTAACCATGCTGAACGTGCCGGAAGCCGGTAAATTCATATGCCAGGGCCTCGTTATCGCAGTCATGGTTGCGATTAATCATCTGCGCAGAAGCCGCTGAACGGAAATAGCATATCCAGCTACATTGACATAACAAGAAGGAGAGAACATAAATGAGCTTTATCCGTACAATGTTGGGAGATATCGAACCCTCATCAATGGGTTTCACATATTCGCATGAGCATATCGTATGCCGTCCTGGTCACTGGGTGGATCGTGGCGAGGATGATCTTCTGCTTGATGATCCAGCCAAATCACTTAAAGACGTCTTGGATTTCAAGGGACTTGGCGGCAACGCAATTGTTGATGCTACGGCGGTCGATTACGGCCGCGATATACCTGCAGTAAAACGTATCTCGGAAGAGGCGGGCATTCATATCGTCGGTACTGCCGGTTTTAACAAAAGCTTCCTATGGGATTCCAAGCGTCCAATGGGACAAGATACGTATGAAGATTGGATTGCGAGATCCACGATTGATGAACTAGCTAATTTCGTCATTTCCGAAGTCGAGGTTGGCATAGAGGGTACCGATGTGCGTGCCGGGCAGGTCAAATTCGGCACCGGCTACAATATGATCTCCCCACTGGAGGAGAAGACGCTGCGGGCAGTGGCCCGGGCGCACCATGCAACCAAAGCTCCGATGCATTCCCATACCGAGGTGGGAACGATGGCGCTGGAGCAGATTGCCCTGCTTAAGGAGGAGGGGGTCAACATTGAGTACTTGTCGATCGGCCATTTGGACCGAAATCCCGATACCTACTATCATCTAAAAGTAGCGGATGAAGGAGCCTTTCTTTCATTCGACGGAATCGGCAAGATCAAATACGCGCCAGAAAGCGTACGTATCAACTGTATACTTGAGCTGGTAAAACGCGGTTATGGTAAACAAATTCTGGTCAGCGGCGATACGGCGCGCAAGACTTATTATAAGCATTACGGCCACGGTCTCGGTCTCCGCTACATTATCGGTGAGTGGGTGCCGAGATTTATCGAAGAGGCGAACGCGGCGGGCTTCGACGGCAAAGCATTAATTGAGGATTTCTTCATCCATAATCCGAGCAAGTGTTTCACATTTAAAAAGTAAGGGGGTACGAACGCGAATGGATTATGCTAAGCTAACATCCGGAGAAGCTGCAGAGCTGCTGTCATCTCTGCCCACAGTTCTGCTGCCGATCGGCGCTGTGGAGGCTCACGGCCCTCATCTGCCGCTCGGTACAGACAATGTGCTGGCTGAAGGAGTTGCACAGAAAGTTGCGGAGAAGCTGGACAATGTCCTGATTCTCCCGACCATCGCATACGGACAAGTCTGGTCGTTGCGAGATTTCCCCGGCACCTTGTCCATTTCCGGTGAGGTGCTGACTGGATTCATCGCGGATATCGGCCGCAGCCTGTACCGGCAGGGCATTCGCCTGCTGGCTCTCATCAACGGACATATGGGTAACCTGACCGCGATGAAGGAAGCAGCTCGGGTGTTATTCGACGAATGTCCGGAGTTGAAGGTTATGTTCTTCACATATCCAGGTGTAGGCAAAGTTATACAGGAGGTCTGTGAATCAGACCGGCCGCACCCTTCCTACTTTCATGCTTGCGAAATCGAAACATCCTATATGCTGTACATCGCTCCGGAAGAGGTTCAAATGGACAAGGCGGTCAAAGAAAATCTGACCTTCCCTGCCGAATTTGAAGTCATGAATGTGCCGTGGCAGCAGGTAACGAAAAGCGGAGTGCTGGGAGACGCTACGCTGGCAACCGCTGAAAAAGGCAAGACCATTATTGATACAGCGGTGAACAATATCGTCACACTGATCCGCAAGGTTAGGAAGGACCAACATTCATGAGCAGTATTTTAGCTATGCCCAAAATTCAGAACCGCATCCTGTTTAACTTCCTGGCAGCCGATGCAGCCAACGCAGCCGAAGTTCTAGAGGCCTCGCACGGTTATACGGTTCCTGGCATCGTCTCCAGCAGCTACGCCGATGCAGAATCCGCCGCTGCAGCCGTAACAGCGCTGAAGCAAGTATCATCTGTTGTAAGTATCGGTCTGGGTGGAAATGGCGATCTGTCCCGCTGGAAGCATGTCATTGATATTGCACTCCTTTCCGACCCCGGACATATTAATCAGCCATTCCATAAAGCCCCTTTTGCGCTGGGTGTATTCGATCAGGCAGGGCTTCCGCAATACGTCAACGGCCTGCTCGCACCAACGGGCAAGGTGGGACTGATCCGGCTGGGTGACGGCCGCGAGATCGCTCTGGAGCCGTTCATGGAAATGGCTGCTTTGCTGGGCATCCCTTCCATTAAGGTGATGCCGGTTGGCGGCCTTGACCATCTTGATGAGGTCATAGCTATCGCCGAGGCCGCCGCTCGACACGGCATTTACGGTATCGAGCCGGCAGGCGGTATCCATGCCGGCAATATCCGCAATCTTATGGATGCGCTGCTAAAAACACCGATCCCGTTAATTATGCCTCATATCTTTGGCAAGACCATTGATCCGCAGACGGGCCGTACCCTTCCCGAAAAGGTTCGTGACATCGTCAGCCAAGTGCTTTAGATCAAAGTGACATCCTGTTACTACAGGAAAGGCTGGGCGAACCCCAGCCCCTTCTCATCAAAAAGCATTTTGAAGATACAATGTGGAAAAGGTTTTTTATAAGTAAGCTGTCAAGAGTAGAAAGCGTGGTCCAAGCGGATCGCGCTTTTTTGTTGTCAGAAGAAAACCATACGCTATGCGTATGGTTCAGGAGAGCTTCAAGCGATGTATCAAAAAAATTCCTCCCAAGTGTTACAATAAATTTGGTTCGCCAACCGAATTTATCGAACATAAGGAGGAATACAGATGTCATCTGATGTGAACAGTTTAGCACATACAAAATGGAATTGTAAGTATCACATTGTATTTGCCCCAAAGTATAGACGCCAGGTGATCTATGGGAAGTTAAAACAAGATATCGGGAAAATATTGAGACAATTATGCGAAAGAAAAAACGTGGAAATTATCGAAGCAGAAGTGTGCAAGGATCATATACACATGTTAGTGAGTATTCCCCCCCAAGCTAAGTGTGTCCGCGTTTATCGGATATTTAAAAGGAAAGAGTAGTTTGATGATATTTGATCGACATGCCCATTTAAAATATCGGTATGGGAATCGGAAATTTTGGTGCAAAGGATTTTACGTGTCGGAAGGAACAAGAAAGTGATCGAAGAATATATCCGATCCATTTACAGGAAGATATCGTCACGGAACAAATAACGATGATGGAATACATCGATCCATTTACAGGAGAAGAAACCCAAGAGAATCGAAAGAAGAAGAAATAGAAGGACCCCTTTAGGGGTAGCCGAAAAAGTAGTGCGGTTGGCGAATCACTCAATGCCCTGTTAATGGCCCTCTTCGCTGGAATGGAGCGGACGGCCATTCTTGCATGTCCCTATAGGAGTTACTATGATTGAGTGGTAAGTAATACCATGGAGCAGAATGTCCGGCGTGACCCGCCGGAACCGGGGAGTGGACAGTATGGAGAATTTGAAGCTTGGAGAATCACGCACGAAGCTGATGGAACAGTCCGAATCGTTCATTCGGCAATGCTATGCGGAACTGGAGAAAACAGAACAGCAAGCGGCAGAACGCATTCAGGCCATACACAGGGAAGTGGAGCAATCCGGCACTTATATACATACGGAGGAAGAGCTGGCGCATGGGGCAAAAATGGCCTGGCGCAATAACAGCCGCTGCATCGGGCGATTATTCTGGCAGAGTCTTCAAGTCATTGACGCCCGGGCGGCTGAGACCGCAGAGGAGGTGGCGGCGGCGCTGCTGCGTCATGTGGAACAAGCGAACAATGGTGGACGTATCCGCCCTACGATGACCGTCTTCCACAGTAGCAGGGATGCTGCGAAGGCAATCCGGATTTGGAATCATCAATTGATCCGCTATGCCGGCTATCCGGCGGAGAATGGTCATGCCAGGAAGGGTGATCCCGCATCGGATGCTTTTACAGCGGTCTGCCGACGGCTGGGCTGGGAGGGTAGCGGCGGCGACTTTGATGTGCTGCCGCTGGTGGTCAGCATCGGTAATGAACCGCCGTTCTGGTTCGCTATTCCGCCTGAGCTGGTCCAGGAGGTCCCGCTGAGCCATCCTGAAATTGAACGGTTCCCGGAGCTTGGACTGCGCTGGTATTCGGTTCCTATCGTTTCCGACATGCTACTGGAGATTGGGGGAATTACTTATACGGCGGCCCCTTTTAACGGGTGGTACATGGGGACGGAAATCGGTTCCCGTAATCTCGGAGATGCTGATCGCTATAACCGTCTCCCGGATGTCGCGGATCTGCTTGGCCTGGACCGCTCCACCAATACTTCATTATGGAAGGACCGGGCACTATTAGAATTGAACCGGGCCGTACTCCATTCCTACAAGCAGGCCGGGGTCAGCATCGTAGACCATCATACCGCAGCCGAGCAGTTCGTCCGTTTTCAGGAACGGGAGCAGGAGCAGGGGCGCCAGGTGTCCGGCAAGTGGGGCTGGTTAATTCCGCCGATGTCTCCGTCGGCTACACCGATATGGAATGATAACAAGCTGAAGGAGCTGAAGCTTAGCCCAAAGCTTGTCTATCAGAAGCCAATGTATGCCGATTGGCCGGGGCAGGATGCGGAGGTTGAACCAGAGAATATTGCTCGTAGCAAAGCTCCAGAACCTCACTCGGGCCAAACGGCAGAACCGGTCTGTCCCTTTCATCATACGAAATAAGAGCTTGCAGTCGAATATTTACATTCCTGCCGATATAATAGATTGAACACAAATAATTGATGAAAAGAGATGATCCTTTGATCGGACGCAGTGGCAACCCTACTCTAAATGACAAGACCTTTGAGCGTGAAGAGCGGTACTCGGGTCAGGAACGGATGAGCATTAACGGAACAGTCAACAAAACCTTCATTACACTGACCATTTTGCTGGCAGGAGCTTTTAGCGCCTGGTCGATGTATTTCAACGGTCAAGATGTGGGCGCTCTTGCTATCGGGGGCGTGATTACCGGGTTCGTACTCGCGCTGATCATCAGCTTCAAGCCGGCAGCCGCACCTTATCTGGTACCTTTTTATGCGCTTGCTGAAGGATTGTTCCTCGGCGCTCTGTCAGCGTCGTATGAGACTCTGTACTATGGCATAACGCTGCAGGCTGCCCTTTTGACGGTAAGTATATTTGTAGCTTTGCTGCTTGCCTATAAGACAAGAATCATCAAGGCGACGGAAAATTTCAAGCTTGGCGTATTCGCCGCGACAGCCGGAATTGCAATCATGTATTTACTGAGCTTTGTGCTTGGGCTGTTCGGTGTAACCGTACCTTATCTTCACAGCAACAGCGCGATTGGCATCGGTATTTCGGTTGTTATCGTCATCGTGGCTGCGCTCAATCTGGTGCTCGACTTCGATTTTATTGAAAAAGGGGCAGAGGAAGGCGCTCCAAAATATATGGAGTGGTACGGAGCATTCGGCCTCATGGTCACACTTGTATGGCTTTACGTTGAAATTCTTCGCCTGCTGGCTAAGCTGCGGAGCCGCGATTAAGCTCGCATAGACGGGTTCGCTTAAGTAAAATAGTAAATTTATCTGTTAGGCCTCACGTGTGTGTGGCCTTTTCTATTTTCGCTGTTACGGGAAGCCCATACTCCTGTAAAGACGATGAAGCTGCTTTTGCTTACCAAAAAATAAAATATAGGCTTGTTAATTTTTGAGTTGGGAGGTATACTCTACACCAAGGAAGTGATTGATCAATAACCTAATACTACGGGAAGAGGAGGACATGATGAATAAGCAATCAGGAAGCGGGCGGACAAAGACAGACGAAGCCACCCCGGTGAACCGCCGGGAACAGATATTGGAGGCGGCTGTGGTTGTGTTCGCGGAACATGGATATTTCAAAGCGACTACCGCCCAGGTAGCGGAGAAAGTGGGAATATCCCAGCCGTATATTTTCAAGCTGTTCAAGAACAAGGAGGAGCTGTTTGTGGCGGCGCTGGACCGGGCGTTTGAGCGGACGATTCGCACCTTCACGGCAGTGGAGGCTTCCGGGGAAGAATTGCTTGGGGAAGCAATCCGGGTGTATGAGCAATTGATGGAGACCCATCCCAGCGAGATCATTCTCCAGGTACAGGCGCTTGGAATCCGTGACGAAGCCATTCGCCGGTCTATGCAGACGGGCATGCGGCGGGTAACCAGTCTGATGGAAGAAAAGTTCGCAGCAGCCGGTATGGCACATCCCGAAGTGGAGGTCAGTACATTTATGGCCAACGGCATGCTCTGCCATGCTGCGATGGCGCTAGAGATGCCGGAGCTGAAGCCGAAGCATCTGGAGTGAACACGGCAGATTTGAGGGAAAGACTGCGGATTGTACCAGTCAGCACAGTTCTAAATCTGTGGCTTAGGATGGAGCCTTTGTGGTCAGGGAGAGAGGGATTCGTCGTATCCATCCTCCTGTTCCTTAACGGACCGTAAAGCCCTTATTTCCCCGAAAGGGGTACTTTAGCCGAGCTAACGGACCGAAAAGCGCTTATCGTCTCTCCGGGGGTATATCTGGGGTGAATGTCCGCACATAAAGGTTCTGGAGTCCGTTAACTTGCGGAAAAATGACTTCCAGTAGAAATAAGAGCTGCTCAGTCCGCTACACACGGGTAGACTCTTCCGATCAAGAGATGGTTCTTGCTCGCGGGGCCTGATACGCCTGCAGCGTGATCTCCACGTCCTAATCCGTTCGGCGGAGTATCGTTTGAACTCCAGCATTTAGAGTCTGACGATCTGCTAGGGGGAAGCCCTTAGTTCCTTCACACTCATTTAGTAGTGATTAATCAATCACTAAGCATTCACATTCACAATACACTCATATTTGCCGAACATTCATATTCACAATACAATCGCATTCACTATACAATTGCATCCATCATACACCCAAATTCACAATACAATCGCATCCATCATACATTCACAATCACTATAAACTCATATTCACTAAACAATCACATTCACAGTACACTCACTGCAACTGCATAATCCCCGCAGTTATCCCCAGACACAAATTTTTTTAAGATTAAGTTAGTGATTAATCAA
Organism: Paenibacillus sp. sgz302115; assembly: GCF_056120445.1. Classification (NCBI taxonomy): domain Bacteria; kingdom Bacillati; phylum Bacillota; class Bacilli; order Caryophanales; family Paenibacillaceae; genus Paenibacillus; species Paenibacillus sp. sgz302115. Next base: position 171,691 of record NZ_JBVYOK010000005.1, on the reverse strand, counting down.
TAACAACAAATAATTAGGAGGAATTACAATGACGAATCAAGTGAAGAAGGCTCTCGTATTAGGTGCAACCGGAGGAACAGGAACAGTTATTATTGCCGAGCTGCTGAAAAGAGGTGTAAAAACGGTGGCCTTTGGACGGTCTTTGCCGAAGCTGGAGCAGCTTGCAGCCAAGCTGGGTAATCCAGCGGGACTCAGTCTGAAGACGGGAGATGTATTCAGTGCAGACGATGTTTTTGCTGCCGGACAGGGGGTGGATGTTATTTTTCACAGCGCTTCGGTGCCTTATAACGAAATGACCACCAGACTGCTCCCGATGGGAGAAGCCGTGATGGAAGCCGCGAACAGGCTCACCGCCAAAGTAGTTGCGGTAGACGGAATCTACCCCTATGGCAGAAGAAAGGATGAGCAGCCGATCAGCGAAGATTTCCCCAAGAACCCGCACACGAAAAAGGGCAAAATCAAGCTTGAGTTCGAGCGGATGTTCTTCAGTCCGCGCTGGAACCGGAGCAAGGGGATGATTGTCCGGCTGCCTGATTATTATGGTCCAACTGCCAATGAAGCCTCGTATTTGGGCTCGACACTTGAGGCGATTGCTGCCGGTAAACCGGCGATGTTCATCGGAAATATGACGGTTCCGCGTGAATATGTATATCTGCCCGATGCGGCGGTTATGATTGTCGAGCTGGCCTTGAGAGATGAAGCCTACGGGCAGAACTGGAACATTCCCGGGGCGGGCAGCATTTCAGGTAAAGACATTGTCCGCCTCGCCCGGGCGGCAAGCGGCAAGTCGGGGCCGGTCCTCCCGGTGGGCGCATTCGGTTTATCGCTGCTCGGCCTTTTTGTTCCAGTCATGAAAGAGATTGTGGAGATGCTTTATCTGACGAAAGAGCCGCTGCGGTTAAGTGGCCGAAAATACGAGCGTCTGGCGGGTCCCATTCCGGCAACATCATTTGAAGACGGCATTAGGGAGACAATTAGAGCGATCCAGAGCCGGCAGGCCAAGATGACTGAGCGCCGCTCATAATATGCAGCAAGCCCGCAAAAGATAAGGAACAGATAAGCTGCGTTCACTCTGCATAGTCAGGGTTCCTGAACTGTGATACTATGTATGTCTATATCCAAGAGGGAAGTGAGCTACAATGATCAGCATTACCATTCCAACGCCGGATGTTACGATTACGAAGCAGGAGAATCCTGAACTCAGCCATATTTACGGATTTACGGATTTCCACCTGATCACCCGGGAAAAGGGCGGCATCTTCATGTTCTACAATGACAAGGATGAGCTGCTGTTCGTGGGCAAGGCGAGAAAGCTGAGACCGCGAATCAAAAAGCATTTTGAAGATACAGTCTCCGTAATGAAGCCGCACCGCGACGAAGTTACCAAGATCGAGGTATGCATCGTAGATGACCCCGTTGACCGGGAAATCTATGAGACATACATTGCGAACAAGCTGCGAGCCAAATACAATGTGGAAAAAGTGTTTTATAAATAAGCTGTTAAGCGTAAGAAGCGTGGTCCAAACGGATTACGCTTTTTTTCTTAACTTTTTTGCACCCATTCTATTTCAAAATCCTTGAATAGCCAAAAATTTCTATATAATGTAAACTTGAATCGAAATCTGTAGTTCTATTTTACATATAAATGTATGGAGGGTGAAATTGAAATGAGTAAAAAAAGAATATCAAATCTAGCATATCCATTTTATTCTTTAATAATTGGTGTTTTTGTAGTCTTAATTTTTCTTTTTGATTACTATGCTATAAAAGCTGGTCAACTTGGAGATGGTATCGGCATTATCTCTCTCTTTTATATTAGCCCTATAGGATTGGTTTTCGGATTAATGGGCCTTAAGAATAAAAAAAATAGATATGTCGCTCTTTTGGGGATAGGAATCAATTTAGCAGACTTTTTGTTTCCTTTATACATCATGTGGATTATTCATGCTCCATAACTTACAATTATAATTCTACTTCTCCTTTATTTGTAAGCATTATTTCTATAATTTAAAAGCACCAATTGAACCTAATACTCAAGTAGTGCTATACATCAGGAAACTGAATCCTAAAAACTTCCGGTGCCAGGGTCTGGCTACCGCACTTTTCTCCCGGTTCAAATTCAGTTTTAGCTTCCCTTCTACAAACCGGCTGACCGATTCTACGAAACGCTCGCCTACTCGCTTACTCGCCACAAAGATATTGCATTGACGTTGAATCATCGGCAAGCAGGCTTACGTGAACGCAAAAAAGCAAAAACGATGGCAAGCATTCAAATGCATGCGCTGCGGCTCTTTCGCGAGCTTGGCTATAAAGCGACAACTGTGGAGCAAATCGCAGAGGCTGCGGAGATTTCCTACAGCACTTTTTTTCGCTACTTCTCTTCAAAGGAAGATGTGCTGATTATTGATAACTACGATCCTCTGCTGATCTCCTCCTTTGAGAGCCAGCCGGCGGAGCTGAGTCCGCTGCAGGCGCTGCGCAACGCTATGCTATCTGGTGTTAAGGAGATGACTCCCGGGGAGCTGGCGACGATGCGTGAGCGGAACGAACTGGTAATGTCGGTCCCCGAGCTGCGGTCCGCGATGCTTAACAACATGCTGAGCATGATGGACTTAATCATTGATATGACTTGTAAGCGCACGGGCCGGCAGCGGGAGGATTTCGCGGTACGTACCTTCGCCGGGGCAAGCATAGGTGTCAATATATCGGTGATGCTGCATTATGCAGAGCATGCGGAAGCCGATTTTTCCACTTTGCTGGAGGGGGCTTTAAGCAAACTGGAGGAAGGCCTGCCCTTGTAGGGCAGGAGCAAATCTGCAGATCAACTTTATAGGCAACAACGCAGAGGCACTCCGGGCGGGTGTCTTTTTTAATCCTACAATGCTGTAAAAGGTTAAAGTAGGCCTTAGGATGCAATTGAAAAGTTAGATATTTAGGCTCACTTACATACAGGCTAAATCAACTATAATAAATGCGTATGCGCTCGACATTTTTTGACATTTTTAATGGGGTGATAGGATAGATGGCGACACCTTTTTTTAAGAAGAAAGACGCGGTGGACAAGCAGCTCAGGCCTGACATGGTTCAAAAGGTTCAAGAGGCGGAAGGTCCTCCTGAGGAAGCAGAAGCATACGAACCAGGTGACAGTCTTTCCGGTATTGTTTCCACGGGGAAAGCGCAGCTTGACAAGAAGTCGCTGGATTTAATTTTTGCGGTAGAACAGATGATTCAGGCCAGAGGGCACGCGGAATCGACTATTCATGAGCTGCAGGACCGGTTGACCCATTCGAGTGGGCATGTGGAGCGTCTGAACAAGGACCTGAAGAATTTGAATAAGGTCATTGAGGACCGGGAGAAAAACATCCGTGAGCTGGAGCATAAATTGGTGGAACGGAATCTGAAGGTGGATCAGGTAATGGAAGATTACCGTGAGCTGCACACCACCCTGGCTTCGGATATGGATGAGCTCAAGAGCACTATCGAGCTGGAGCAGCAAAAGTATGCCAATCTTGTGCAGAAGCATAACGATGCGATATCGGAAAAGCTGAAGAAAATGAACGAGCTGGAAGAAAAGATCGGACGTCTTGAAACAGAGAACGCCCATTTGAAGCAGAAATATGATACGGTCCGGCAGGAGAAAGCCTACCTCTCCAGCATGATCAGCGATTTCACCACCCGCATGACGGTACCCTTTGGGGGCAGTGCCCTACCGGTAGAACCGAATGACGGGAACGGAGATACATAGGTCTTATGCCACTTGTTGAACAAAACGCCGCTCTCCTGATAGAACTGCTATCGCTTAAGCATCAGGAGGATAGTTATCAGATAGAGGTAGGTATAACCCATAGCGGCGGATATACGCAGCAAATTTTCCTCATTGATGAATTTACATACCTGCAAATGAACTCACTTGGCCCTTTTGAAGGACAAAGAGTAAGGCTGTCGCTTTACTCCAAGTGGGACCCTTTTCGCCGCACCTATTTCAGCACTCTCATCAAGATGAACAGCACATTCAGCGAGCCGCTGTATTTTGCCTGTTCCGAAGAGTATGTCTCACAGCTACTACAATTTAAGCAGCAGCACCATCCGCCAGAAGAAGTGAGGACGGTTCAGGCTGAAGCTGAACTCCCTTCTGAAGAGCTCCAACCCGTGAAACGTAGAAAAGATGCCATCCGGCTTGCCCGGCCCATTGTCCTGCGGTATATCCTGTTCAGCCTCCTGTTCGTCTTGTTCTTCCTGCGGATGGATGACAAATTGCTCAACAGCGCTGAAGCCCATGAAGACTTCATTAAGCCGGAAAAAGCTGCCGGGAAGCTCGTTTCTGCCTCCCATGTCCCAGAGGTCCAATTGGCTTCGTTGCAGGGTGAGCAGGATGAGGTTTTACCGGAACCGAAGCCGGAGCAGTCAGCAAAGCCAGAGCAGTCACCGGAACCGACACAGGAACCAAAACAGGAGCCGGAACAGGAACCGGAAAGGGCGGAAGCCGCCCAGGCACAGAACCCGCTGGTTGAACCACTGGAGCTGGAAGGAAGCGGATATGAGTACAGTTTGGCCAAAGGTTATGTGGCGTTGTCGTTTGATGATGGACCGTCGCAGTATACCCGGCAAATCGTGGATATTCTGCAGGAGCATGGGGTTGCGGCGAACTTTCTGTTTATCGGCCAGAATGCGAAGCAGCATCCTGAAGAAGTACGCTATGCCGCTGAGCATGGGATGCCGGTAGGCAGTCATTCCTGGGATCACAGCGAGATGACGAAGAACAGCATTGAAGAGAACCGGACCAATCTGGCCCGGTCGGTCCGCGAGCTGGAGCAGGATACTGGGGTGCCAGTAACTATATTTCGTCCGCCTTATGGAGCTATTAATAGTAAGCTTGCTGCAGAAGTCAGCAGACAGCACCTCAAGGTGCTGCTCTGGAACCGTGATCCAGAGGACTGGAAGGTGGATACAGCGGAGCAGATCCTCCATTATTTTCACAATACCGATCCTTCAGGGGGCATATATCTTCTGCACGAAAAAGCAATTACCGTCAAGGCGCTTCCTGAAATTATTGACTACCTGAAGAGTAAGAAGCTGAAATTTGCCATTTTAAAATAGCCCGTCCTTGTGTAATCTATGCTCTATTAACGTCAAGAAGCGTATCCTGCGGCTGTGGGTACGCTTTTTTGTATGCGGAGACCGGTGGCGGTGGGACGGGGATTCTTCTTGTTTTAATAAAAGAAATTTGAGACAATAAATGCATGTTGTTAGCCGGGTCTCTGCAAGGTAGAATGAATTGAACTTTACTGTTTTGAAAAGAGGATAAGAAATGAATAAACCATCCATTTATGGATTAACTTTAGAACAATTGGCGTCTTGGCTAGTGGAGCACGGCCATAAGAAATCCCGCGCGTCCCGGATATGGGATTCTTTGTACCGCCAGCGGGTTACAGATTTTGCGGAAATGACTGAGGTGAACGGGGAGACGGTGAAGCTCCTGGCGGAGCATTTTGTCTTTCAGTCGATGGAAGAGCATGTGAAGCAGGAGTCGGCGGACGGCACCATCAAATTCCTGTTCCGCTTGAAGGACGGCAACCTGATCGAGACGGTGCTGATGCGGCAGAAATACGGCTTGTCCGTCTGTGTGACCACGCAGGTTGGATGCAACATCGGCTGCAGCTTTTGCGCGAGTGGGCTTCTGGCGAAGAGCCGCGACCTCTCCAGCGGAGAGATTGTAGAGCAGATTATGAAGGTTCAGCAGCATCTGGATAACCTGGGGCTTGGGCAAAGAGTCAGCCATGTGGTTGTGATGGGCATCGGCGAGCCGTTCGACAATTTCGAGAATCTGCTGAATTTCCTGACCATCATCAAGCATCACAAGGGTCTGGCGATTGCCGGTAAAGGCATCACAGTATCTACAAGCGGTCTGGCTGATAAAATCAGAGAATTCGCTGATGCGGGCACGCAGGTCAACCTGGCGATTTCTTTGCATGCACCGAACAATGAGCTGCGGACACGGATCATGAAGATCAACCGCGCGATTCCTATAGAGAAATTGATGCCTGCCATCGACTACTATCTGGAGAAGACGAACCGGAGAATCACGCTGGAGTACATTTTGCTGAAGGACGTCAATGACCGCGAGGAGCATGCCCTGGAGCTGGCTGAGCTGATCGGAGACCGGCGGCAGATGGCTAATGTGAATCTGATTCCGTATAATCCGGTGGATGAGCATAGCCAATACCAGCGGAGTGAACGCGAATCCGTGCGGGCCTTCTTCGACACGCTCAAAAAGCAGGGCGTCAGCGTAAGCACGCGTCTTGAGCACGGCGTCGACATCGACGCCGCCTGCGGCCAGCTGCGCAGCAAGCAGATCAAGAAGGCCAAGGCCGGCGATGCCGGGAAAAGCGGCGTGGCAGCCGGGTAAGTCGGGCAGTTTGCGGGCGATATCCCGCTCCCCTGCAGGCGGAGCGGGCTGAAATAACGGCAGAAATGCCGTTAAAAATGCTCACGCGCTGGGAATGGGCTGAAATAACGGCAGAAGTGCCGTTAGAAAGGCTCCCGCGCAGGGAATGGGCTGAAATAACGGCAGAAGTGCCGTTAAATGGGCTCCCGTGGCGGAATTGGGCTGAAATAACGGCAGAAGTGCCGTTAAAAAGGCTCCCGTGGCGGGAGTGGGCTGAAATAACGGCAGAAATGCCGTTAAATGGGCTCCCGCGCCGGGAATGGGTTGAAATAACGGCAGAAGTGCCGTTAAATGGGCTCCCGTGCCGGAACCGAGCCGAAATAGCGGCAGAAATGCCGTAATAAGGCTCCCGCGCCGGGAATGGGCCAAGCCTGCTAAGCTTATCGAGGCAATGAGCAGGTGTCGTATTACCGCAAGAGCGGTGCAAAGTGTTCGTACACTTGCGCTGCTCTTCTTTTTGCAGGAAACAAGATTATTGCACAGTGGGGCAGAAACCTTTGCCGTGGATTTTGTGATACAATAGCCTGGATGTGATTGAAGAAAAGAGGTATGAGAAGTGTTGACATTTAAAAGCTATACCGTGGAGGATGTTAGAGACCCTTTCGGTATTATAAGCGGCAAGCGATATGAGTTCATGATTGCGCTGGACGTGCCGGAGGACGACGAGCTCTATGAAGAGGGCGGCGTTTCTGCACGGGTAATCGTCAAAGTGTTAGAAGAGCAGGCAAGCATCGTTACCTACGATCTGCTGGAAACCACAACCGGCCGGATTCTCGATTTTGACCTGGAAGAGGACGAGGAAGAGGCGCTTGAGACGTTCTGCAAGGAGCATCTGCCAGCATAAGATGGTGTATAGAAGTCTAAGTGAACAGAGGGAGCTGCTGATTTGGCGGCTCCCTCATTTTGTTGTATTCACCGAATGTAGACGATGGCAGCCGCTCTATTGCACTTTATACAGCAGATCGTAGCGATAATGCTCCAAAAACTCAATCTGTTGTACTCCATACAGCAGATTTTCGATAAAAGGCAGCAAATGAGCGATTTTGGTCTTTTTGAGTGTACAAAGTGCAGCAGATTTAAAAATCTCCAGCGCTGCGACTCATTCTACTGTAGAAAGTACAGCAGAAGTGTTGATGGTCTCTAGATTGGCTACAAACACCCGCCCACGGGCTTGGCGTCAAAAAGCTGTTGCAGCTCGGAAGATGTTACTGCAATTGTAGGCCATGCTGGCCCCGGAGCCGAGGTCGAGCTTGATCGCCAGCGAAAAGCCGCTGCTACGGATGAGCTCCTCGCCGTCTCCTGGTTGGGCGCTGCACGGTGATTACGGCACCTGCCACACCCTGCTGGTGCAGCAGCCACAGAAATCAGCGCTGTTCCTGCGTCAATCTTCCTGCTTCGTCCGCTTCCGTCAATCCTTTGGCCTGGGCGCTGCGCTGTGCCAGTTTGCGGTTAAGTCTGGCCAGCAGCCCGCTAAAGGTATGGCAGTCTTCAGGTGACCAGTCCTCAAAAATCTCCCCATACCGCTCCAGACGAATGCTCCGCGCTTCCTCCAGCTTGCTTGCGCCCAGTTCGGTGATCTGAAAATAGCTGGATCTACCGTCCTGCGGATCGGGCACCCGTACAGCATAACCTTTGGCTTCAAGTACGCTGGTCTGTCTGCTGATCGTAGAGGTATCGAGACCGAATTCTTCTGCGAGCAGCTTGACCCCAACCTTCTCATGTCGGGCCAGATGGTAGAGCAGCGTATATGTCGAGCGGTCCAGACCGCCGTGTTTTTTGTCGTGGGAGGACCGGCGAATGAGTGTCATCAGTTCATTGTTGAGGGACTCCAGATTTTTATCATCCATAGTGTAGTTTCCTTCCTTTATTCAGTACTCTTCTCCATTATTATAAGCTGGAATGAAAATAGAATGAAATAAGTCATATTGACTTACAGAACTATAGTTGTATAATACACATATAATAATTTAATTGTATCATACATCTAAAATGCAGAGAAGTTTATTTTCATTCATTGTGTTTTGAAAGAGGAGAGAAACTATTGAATACTCAAACTGCCCGGGGTTCATCCTTTTGGCTGATCATTTTAGCAATTTTTTTCGGGAATTTTATAGCGATCCTGAGCACAACGACCATTAACGTGGCGTTTCCGGTATTCATGAAGGATTTTCATGCAGAGATTGGCACGGTGCAGTGGATGATTACCGGGTACTTGCTCGCCACCGGGGTAATCGCGCCAGTGGTCGGCTATTTCGGCGACAAGTGGAGCTATAAATATTTATATTTGTTCGCTTTATCCGGCTTTACATTCTTCTCGGGACTGTGTACGGTCGCCTGGAGCATTCATTCTCTGGTGACTTTCCGCATTCTGCAGGGGGTATTCGGCGGACTGATCATTCCGACAACGATGACCATGATTTATCAATTTATCGAAAAAGAAAAGCAGGCCTTTGCAATGAGCCTGTGGAGCTTGTCTTCCATGCTGGCTCCGGCCTTCGGACCGACGCTGGGCGGCTGGCTTACCGGCTATTTTGGCTGGAGATCACTGTTTATGATCAATCTGCCTATCGGCATCATTGCGATTGCTGTCGCCCTTAAATGCCTGCCTTACCAGCGGGTTACCGGCAACTCAAAATCCTTTGATCTGCCGGGCTTCGTTACGGTTATTCTAAGCGGCGCATTCATCATTATGGCCTTCAACAAAGGCAATAGCTGGGGCTGGACCTCATGGAAAACCCTGTCGCTCCTGATTGTCGGGGCCGCGGCCCTGGCTTATTTCATCCGCCGGGAGCTTTCCTTGCAGGAGCCGCTGCTGAGTCTGAAGGTTTTCAGGCAGAGCCGCTTCACCTTCAGTCTGATCATCAACTGCATTATTACCATTGCCTTATATTCAGGCACGTTCCTGATTCCGGTATTTCTGCAGGATATCCAGCAGTCCACTCCGCTTAATACGGCACTGGTGCTGCTGCCGGGTTCGATTGCTATGGCTGTCATGTCGCCGGTTGTCGGCAAGCTGTACAACAGGGTCGGACCGTTCTGGCTGATCCTTAGCGGCATTCTGCTCTTGGTGGGCTCCACCTGGGAGCTAAGCCGGATTACAATGGCTACTACGCATGCACAGCTATCCTGGCTAATGGGGGTGCGCAATGTCGGGATATCCTTGGCCTTTATGCCGGTTACCAATTTCGGGATGTCATCCGTGCCGAAGCAGCTTACCGGTCATGGCTCATCGGTTACGAACTGGGTGAAGCAGGCGGCCGGGGCGCTTTCCATTGCCGTCTTCAGCTCATTGCTGACAGCCAGAGCCTTGACGCATCAGAAGGAGCTTAGTGCCGGAGCGGCATCGGCAGGCACACTGATCAAGGCGCAGGGCATGACGCTGGCCGTTCAGGATGTTTTTCTGGTTGCCACAGTGATTGGGGTTCTGGCGATTCCGTTAACCATTCTGCTGAGAAGCGGAACGTCCAAAGCCCGTAGCATCAGACTAAACCCCGCTGCTGCGGAGCGGGAACTGAACAGTTGAAGGAGCTTGCTAAAGGTAGAAATAGAAGGATGATGGATAGCGTAAAACTGACTTTCGAAAACCAATGATTCCAGCTTAACGAGCATTTGCCCAACACAGAAGGGCTAAAAAAGCAGGGCCATTTCCAGCGTCAAGTGAGCAAGTTGACGCATTTGAGTAAACGTTTCCTCTACCCACTATGAGAGGTTCTCGGATTTCTATGTTAATTTATGGATGATTCATTCTAGTAAGCTTATTAAGCGGATGATAACTTCTACGCCCCGGCTTATATAGATTTGTTCCTTTGGCGGCGCGGGATTGTTGTCCGTATACCGTTTCCACCGTGGAATCCAGGTCCAGTATAGGGAAAGACGATAACCAGGGCAGAACTGGTGGTTGATGGTTCACAATCCTATGGGGTGAAGCAGGATACGGGAATCGGGAATTACTGGCCTTGGAACAAGACAGTTGTTGCGACGCGCCTCAAAGCTTTATTTTTTCGAGGTAGTCCATGAAAATTTTGCTGCCGCCCAAGCTTGATGCATGTTGAAGTGAAAATTTAGTCTTGATTTTGGTAGTAAATATAGGATGCTCCTCTCTTTGGGTGATGTTGTTCGAATAAACACCATTTTACCAAAGATTGGAGCATCTTTTTCATTCTTCAATAGAGTCACTTTGGAAATTTAGGAATGAGTACTTATGATCAATTAGAAGTTACTTATAAAAAATGGAGATATAAGGAGAATAATTACAAATACATAAAGAATCATTATACTTTCCTAAATATATTAAACTTAAAACATTACAAATAGGGAAATATGACTAAAAATGGTGGTTGTCATGTGAAAATCTTAAGGGTAATATCTAAATTACAAATTATCCATATAAAGTAATTTAATGGCTCATAACATGGAGGTCAACTTGATGAAGCCATATCTTCGATTAAAGAATTACCTCTCTATCCACAAAATTGATAAAAATATTCATGTAGGAACAATGCCGCCAAATGGTCTAATCATTGATGATGCCCCTGAGTACTTACATGAACTTCTTGAATATCTATCCGAGTTCCGAGAGTTAACTGAGGTCAAAACGTATTTGCAAGCCGAGAAGAAATTGACTCCACCTGAGATAGAACTCTTACTTCAGGATCTAGTAGATAACGGTATTGTCACTGATCGTCCATATGACAGTGGGGATCGTTACTCGAGACACAATTTATATTACGATATGATTGGACTCGATCCAGTGCATGCACAAGAAGTACTGTCCAGTAAAAAAGTGGGTTTGGTTGGAATGGGAGGGATCGGTAGCAATGTTGCGATGAACTTGGCTGGTGCCGGCGTAGGTGAACTTGTTTTTTCAGATGGAGATACAATTGAAAAGTCCAATCTCACACGTCAATTTCTATACAACGAAACACATGTAGGTCAGTTGAAAGTAGAAGCGGCAGCCAAACAACTCCGTTTGCTAAACTCATCAATTGAAGTGGTACCTGTTGTTGAATCAATTGCTGGTGAGGAATTGTTCCATCGTCATTTTCACGATTGTGACTTTGTCATTCTCTCGGCTGATTCCCCAATGTTCATTCACGAATGGATTAACAACGCTGCTATAACATATGGATTTGCGTACAGCAACGCGGGGTATATCGAGTCATACGGTGCTGTAGGGCCATTAGTGATTCCAGGTGTCACGGCTTGTTACGAATGCTACAAGCGTGACGGCGACCTTTATCAATTTTCCGATAATATGGAAGAGTTGGATACCAATTTCAACCGAGCATTCCAAGCACCAAGTTTTGGCCCTTTAAATTCGTTGGTAGCTTCGATACAAGCTAACGAAGCAATCCGTTATTTACTTGAACTTGAGACCAAAACTCACAGCAATCGTTTGCTGATAAACTCAGAGAATTATCGCATATATGAAGAAAAATTCACAAAAAAAGACTCTTGTCCGAAGTGCGGACATCTGCATAGTGAAGCTTCTGAGACTCTAAAAAATAGGTCGTTACTAATAAGCAAGACGCTTCCGGAAATATATGAAGAAGAACGTGAAAGTGATTCATTCAACGCTGTTCTACTCGATAACTTAATGGACCGCCTCGTCAAAGTTCGTAAGGGCACCAAAATATTGGATGTTGGGTGTGCAACTGGAGAACAAGCATTACGTTTTGCGAGTAAAGGAGCAAATGTACTCGCCAATGATATCTCAGCTGAGATGCTAGAACTCGTGAAAGCTAAAAACCATTCTACTTGCTTAATTGGATCTGTGCAGACAGTTCTTGGTAATGTAGAGGATATGGAATTTACGGACAAATTCGACTATATTGTTTGCAATAATATTCTTGATTATCTAGCCGATATCCGACCAACACTAAAAAAATTCCAACAGCTTCTGACTGAAAATGGTACACTGATCGTTACTCTTCCTCATCCTATCAAAGATGTTGGCTATTGGAATAAAACGTACTATAACAATAAATGGAATTATGAGGACTTTAACATTGTGGATTATTTTACGGAAGGAGCAGTGGTCAAGTCGCGGGAGAATAAAGATGGCGACATTGTTATGGATGGTATTAAAACGTACCATCGCACCACTGATAGCTACTTTAAGTCTTTCGTTCAATCGGGTTTCCAAATTGTATCTCTATTGGAGCCGCAACCATCTAATGAAATACGAGAAAAGCATCCAATATTATATGAAAAATGCTCTCAGATTCCATATTTTCAAGTGTTTGTTTTGAAAAGGAGCAAAGCGTGATGACTTCTGACTCGATTTATCTACATAAACAGGTGGTAGAGAACTTTTCATTCAACCAGACGGTTAGCAAAGTGTTTGACGATATGGTTTCGCGTAGTGTCCCGCATTACTATGAGGTCCAGCAATTAATCGCAGATTTTATCAAGAACAATATCAACGATCATAGTTCGGTCTACGATCTAGGTTGTGCGACAGGGACGAGCTTGATATTGCTCCATCAGACGGTACAGAATGCAAAGAACCTATCATACATCGGCATTGACAACTCTAGCTGGATGCTAGAAAAAGCTGGAGAGAAAATTACCGAAGTTATCGGAAGTGTGAGCGAATTTCAATTATTGGAAGCAGATATCACTGACTTTAATGACTATAAGCAAGCAGGTTGTGTTCTGCTAAACCTTACTTTGCAATTTATTCGTCCTGTTAAGCGAGTGGATATGATGAAGCAGGTCTACGATAAATTGCAGTCAGGTGGGATTCTCGTACTGTTTGAAAAGCTCATCGATCAACACTCGAAATTCAATCGTGAGTATATAAACATGTACCACGAATTCAAAGGTCGGAATCACTATTCCGAAATCGAGATAGCCAAAAAGCGTGAAGAGCTTGAAAATGTGCTCGTCCCGTTCACCGAACAAGAAAACTACGAAATGCTTCAAAAAGCTGGTTTTATTACGATCTCAACCATTTTTAAATACCTCAATTTCGGTGTGGTAATCGCTATTAAATAAGCTTCGACGCCACATGAAAGGAGGTGAATCATATGTTGAACGTACGTAAAGTGACAGTTGTTAAAGGTTCCTCTGCAAAATTGAGAAACTAGTGTTAACTGCTTGGACAAGGGGATGTAAAAATCTTCTTGTCCAATTTTTATTCAGCTATTATGGAGGGGAGCTTTTTGAACCAGCAGATTTCGATTTGGAAAAATCGGAAGTTTTCTAGATATGCGATTGGTACGTTTTTTAACTCACTAGGAAATGCTTTTTTCGATCTTGCTGTCCCGTTACTGATATATCACTTGACTAAATCAGTTGCCCTTATGGGTACGATGGCTGTGTTAATTCAATTGCCAAAGGTAGTTCTCGGACCTTTTATAGGTACTCTTTTAGATCGTATTAATCCACGCAATGTCTTATTCTGTTCTTATTACATTCAAATAATAATCGTTATGGTTTTGCCGATCGCAGGTTGGTTTGATTTGCTGGCTCCTTGGATGATGTTAGCAGTTGGATTTAGCTTAAATGCTGTGAATTTGTTTGCACGTTCTGCCAATTTTGTGATTATACCCTTGTTGTTCGGTGAGGAACGGGTTGATGCCAATATGGCATTTACAACAGTCTGGACATCATCAATGCTGTCTGGTCCAGTCATCGGTGGAATCTTGCTGATGTTTCTTGCTCCAATGCACTTGGTCATTTTAGACGCACTCACGTTTGTACTCATGATTTATTGCTTACATCTGGTAGACGTACCAAATCGAAAAATCCTAAAAGAACAAAAAAATAAAAAAGTCTTGCATGATATGCGTGATGGATTTCGTGTTGCACTTGGGACATTCAATTTACGTCTATTTGCACTTTCAAGTTTTATAAGTTCGATCGCTGTAGCGCCAAAACTGACAATGATAATTTATTACTTGAAATCAGGGTTTCAGTTTGATGATACATATGTCGGCTATTTCACTGCTTTTTCGGGATTAGGACTATTCATGGGAACATTGTCAGCGCGGTATCTCAAGCGCAAGCAACTCGGGAATTTGTTTGTTATAGGTTATTCAAGCACTGCTATTGGATTCTTATTATTGGGGATTCCATCATGGTATCAAATTCCGGTGGCCTTGTTCCTGATAGACTTTGGAGTCATGCTGTATGTGATCGAACGTTCGTCGATGATCCAGCAACATTGTCCGGAAGAATATTTGGGACGTGTCAACTCTACATTCCAATTAATTGATCAAGCAGCTAATCCAGTCGGTATGGCCTTGTCTGTAGCCGTAATTGGTGCGGCTCCGATTGTAGTAGGGTTTATCGGATTAGGCGTTGCGACCTTGATGTCGCTGGTTATACTTTTTATGAGTCAAATGCATCGAAATGAATTAACTAGGTCTTTATTCGTTGTACCGAAATCCAAAGCTGTTAGGAGTGAATCCCTATGAAACCGAAACTGATAATTCCCAACACATTGTATAGCAAGAGGTTGATCTTAAGAATGCCTGATCTTTCAGATGCGCAAGTGGTAACACAAGCAATTACTGAATCGCTTTCATTGTTAAGAAAATGGCTAGCTTGGGCGCAGGAAGAACCAAGTGTTGAAAAATCACTTGAAACTATCAAGCGGGCACAAGAAGCTTTTTTAAATGGTGAGGAATTGAAGTTCTATCTTTTCAATCGAGAGACGGGGCAGTTTGTTGGAAGCAGTGGGCTGCATCGAATTGATTGGAAGATTCGTAAATTTGAGATTGGCTATTGGTCCCGTATGTCCTGTCAGAGTCAAGGTTATATAAGTGAGGCAGTCCGACGCTTGAGTGCTTTTGCGTTTGAGGACTTAAATGCCAATCGTCTAGAGATTCGTTGTGACGAACGTCACGCGGCAAGTAGAAATATTGCGGTACAGACTGATTTTCAATTAGAAGGTATCTTGAAAAATGATTCGTTGACCCCTACCGGGGATTTACGGAATACGGCGGTATTCGCCCGCGTGAAAGAGAGGGATTTGAAATGATTACAGTTGGTTTAAATGCCTGCATGGTCGATGAAGGAGAAAATATTCGTGCAGTAGACGGTGGGGGGGTTTGTATTTACCAGAATGAAAAAATTCTTTTCGCAATTACGGAGGAACGCCTGTCGTACAAGAAATATGATGGTGGCTTTACTTGGGGATTGCCATATGCATTGAATGCTTGCGGTATAACGATGGCTGATGTGGATCAATTTGTGGTCAGCTATTATGGCGTTTCTTTGGATGTACCAGAGTGGCTTATTAATGAATTGAAAACTAACCTCCAACTATATGAACACCAGCAGCTTGTAGTGGTTCCGTCTCACCATTTGTCTCACGCTTATGCATCTTATTTCACTAGCGGTTATGAGAGTGCATTGGTGATTGTTAATGATAACGAGGGTCAGATCATCGGACCTAAAGTCTCTCCAGAAATGTTCGAGAATGCGTGCGAGCGCAATTCCTACTATCTTGCGGAAGGAGACACTATTACCCTGCTGGATCGTGATTTTGATTATCCATACGCACTCGGTTTTGGTAAGTTATACAACAAATTAACCCGATACTTAGGTCTTGGTAATTATCATAATGCAGGCAAAACAATGGGCCTTGCGTCATATGGTTCAAATCGACTGCTCTCGATCGGTGATGCATATGAAGAGGATTACGATGGTAACCTTCATTGCATCGTGCCGGATAGTGGAGACGCAGTAGAAGATGTACAAGCGCTTTTTGGCAAATTAGGTGTGGAGATTCCTGGACCGCGCGAACCAAAGGACCCATTACGTCAGATCCATGCAGATATGGCACAATATGTACAGTATCAGTTAGAAAGGTGGACTTCTCATCGTGCTCAACGACTACTATTTAATCATTCGTTATCTCACATATGTGTCGGCGGTGGTGTAGCGCTAAACTGTCTGACAAATAGTGTATTGCTCAATTTGCCTAATGTCGAAAGCGTATTTGTGCCGCCAGCTCCCCAAGATCAAGGTTTATGCATTGGAAACGCACTGTATGGGATTACTGAGTGGATGAGAAAAGAAGGTAAACCTGTGAAAGCGAACTTTGATATGCCGCTGTATTTGGGCAAACAGTTTGAAGTGACTGAGGAGGGTTTACTTGAGATATTAAAAGATTATCCGAACCTAAATATACGTCCATTGCAAGATACGGAAGTTGAGGCTGCGCAGATGGTAGCGAATGGACAAGTCATTGCGTGGTACCAAGACAGATCAGAATTTGGTCCGCGTGCACTAGGCAACCGTAGTATTATATCTGATCCGCGCGATAAGTTAGTGTTGAATCGACTCAACCTTGATATCAAAAAACGGGAGGCATTTCGACCTTTCGCACCCAGTGTATTGTTAGAAAAATCAGAGGAGTATTTCATGGATTTCAAGGGTGAGAGTGAGTCGATGATGTTCACCGCGGTGGTACGCAAAGAAAAACGTTCCTACCTACCAGCGATCACCCACGTCGATAACACTGCCCGTTTACAGACAGTAACCGAAGAATCCAATCCGAAGTTCTACCGTTTGATTCATCACTTCGGGGACCTGACCGGATTTTATTTAGTAGTCAACACATCGTTCAACCTCGACGGCATGCCGATTGTTGAATCCCCCTCTGATGCCATAAGCTGTTTTGCAAAGAGTTCTCTGGATGCGTTGATTCTGGGAGATTATATGATTTGGTAATATATCATAAACGATTCCGCAGTATTTTTTTGCTACATCCATCTTCATTTTCGCTATGCAGAAGATAAGACGATAAACTTCCGATGAGAAAATTGGTATTAACGTCTACGAAGATAAAGATCACTGAGGTGGGGAGCGTACATTAGTATGAGACTTGATCCAGCTAGAATCATGAGTGATAGGGATGTATATGATCAGGATGGCTACAACTGCGCTTTTGAGGATTGTTATGATATGGGTAGGGATTACATTGTTGAATATGATAGCTCTTACGATAATTGTTATGAAGATGTGGAAAATGACAATGATTATATTGATGAGTATCATTGACATTATTATCCGCGAGCTGCCTTCGAGTGGCTTTTTTACGTTCTCAGAGAACATGGAATCTAGGTCCAGTATAGGGGAAGGCGGTTAACAGGGCAAAATAACCTGTGGTTGATAGTTCGCAAATCCTCATGGAGATTCGGACATGTCTTGTTAAGACAGATCAATTCTTTGTATAGCAGGGTATACTGCGGGTAACGTCGCCTGAGAAACTATTAGCCAAGCGCATCCTGCTGCAGCCTGCGGAATGAAAGAACCGTTTGTAGTCAAGGATCCAGACGATGATGAGGTAAAGCAGGATATGGTAACCGGGAATAGGGAAGTGCAACCATGGAACAAGATAGTTACTACAACGTGCCTGAAATGAAAGCTTGATTTTTTCGAGGTAGTCCATGAAGATTGTGCTGCTGCCCATGCTTGATGCATGTTGAAGTGAAAACTCGGTCTTGATTTTGATAGTATATGTAAGGTGCTCCTCTCTTTGGGTGATGTTGTTCTGATTAACACCATTCTACCAAAGATTTGAGCATCTTTTCATTTTTCCGAACAGAGTCACTTTCGGAATTTAGGATACCCCCCTTCTATATTTAAAGCACAACCGCCTCCCCGGGTTCATTTGAACCGGAGAGGCGGTTGTGGCATTCGTGCAGAATTGAAGTTCAGCCTGACGCAGCTTACTGCAGGACGATCTTGTAATCTTTGTGCAGATAGGCGTGGATTCTCTGGAAGTCCGCTGTGTTCAGATCAGCCAGCCGCTTGTCGCGTTCGCGCCCCAGAATGATCCCGATGGTCTGTGCCGCCAAGGCGGTGGTTGGCATAATCCGCGCACTGCCGTAGGCCTTAATGCCCGCCCCCACATTTTTCCCTGTCACCAGCACATTGTCATAGGATTTAAGCTCAAAGGAGCGCAGCGGCAGACCATAGCGGTCTGGCTTGCCGAAGCCGATTCCTCTGGGAATGGCCCGCGTTCCCTGTAAATCTATAGGGTAGCCGCCAATACTGACATTATCCCAGAACATCCGGCTGTTCATTAAGTCGGAGTAACCGAGAACATATTTAGTCTCATAGCGGTTGTAGTCCCGAATATAGAGGTATTCAGGGTAGCCGTTAAGCTCTGCCTTGGCGAACCCGGGGATCTTGCCCTTCAAAAAGCTTAGAATGCGGGGCGCTTCGGCTTTGGCTTTTGCAATCGCCGCCTGCACAGATTTAGGGTCGGAAGGATTCACGTCGTAAATCAGAAGGCCGTTAATGATCACCTGGCCGTCATTCTGATAGGCGGCATTTAATCCGCGCAGCCGCAGTTGTTTATCTTGGGAAGCAAAGTGGTTGGTAATATTGCTGAATCCGGTCGCGAAGTGCCAATCGACATAGGTGTTGGGACCGTATTTTTTGCGTACATTGGTTAACGGGTAATCGTCAAGAATGCTCTGATGAAGAGCGCGCCAATCCACATTCTTGAAATTGAGCATGTAGGTTGCCGCCATATAGTCCGGTTTTTTGCCATTGTAGAGCGACTCCATCCCCGGAATCCGCACTTCACTCAACCGGCCGCTCAAGGCATTGAAATCGGTATTTTCAACCCAGTAACGGGATTGAATTGTATGTTTGGCGCCGTCCTTGCCATGATAGCTTAGGGTTTTCAACGTTTTGCCGCTGCCTAGAGTCTCTGTGTTAACCGCATCAATGACAATTCCGCTCTTCAGGGGAATTCCCTGGATCAGCTTATCGTAATATTTGTTGAAGTCGGCGGCTTTACGGATCTTCCCTGCTTTGTACCCGGTAAAAAGATTCTTGATTTCGCCTTGTACCAGACTTCTCCGCTTATTATCGTTCACATCATCGAGAAAGAACATTTGCCCTTGAATCAGCTCTCCGCCCGGCTTGCTGCGGGGATCGAGCATCAGCACCTTCAGGCCGGCCTTGACGGCTTCCTTGGCGAGCAGAACGCCTTGAATTTCACTTCCGATGACAACAACATCATAGCGTGGGAATACCCCGGAAGGAGCCGCGGACTGTGCTGCAGCGGTAAAGGAGGGGTTGATGGATAGCAGCAGCAGGGTTAGTGCGGCGGCAAGGATGCTTTTGAAGCGATGAAAGCTTTGGGTTGACGTGAACATGTACTCTTGTGCTCCTGACTGTCTGTTGGATTTTATAGATATACTTTATCTTAAGCGTATAAAGTACTCAATGAATATTCTACACGTTATGGGGCTATTTTCCTGTACGTGAAAAGTGACGATTTGCTTTCATTTCGCATATTAGCCGATTATGGGGTAAAATACAATAAAAGCGAGCAAAAATAGGAGTTGTAGACATGTCCAATGAAGAAGTGTTCTTGACCAAAGAAGGTTTGGCTAAGCTGGAAGAGGAGCTTAAGGATCTGAAGACGGTGAAACGGAAGGAACTCGCGGCCCGGCTAAAGCTGGCAATCAGCTACGGGGACCTCAAGGAGAACAGCGAGTATCACTCCGCCAAGGAAGACCAGTCGTTCATGGAGACCCGCATCATGATTCTGGAGAAAATGCTGACCAAAGCCCAGATCGTGGATGAAAGCACTATGGATCTGAGCAAGGTAAGTGTCGGCTCCCTCGTAACCCTGAATGACGTGGAGTATTCGGAGAAGATTGAATATAGAGTTGTGGGTCCGGCTGAAGCCGATGTGCTGGATAACAAGATTTCTTACGAAAGTCCGTTGGGCAAAGAGCTTCTCGGCAAACAGGTGGGCGACATCATCAATGTGGATGCCCCGATGGGTATCATTAAATACGAGCTGCTGGAAATTAAAATGTTGTAATTCAAAATCCCTGTCCCCTTATCGCTAAGGGGTACAGGGATTTTTGCGCCTTGCGGCTCAGATCAGGGTATGGCCGCCCTCTACATGGAGTACGGTGCCTGTCACGAAGCCGTTATGGATGAGATACAGCACGCCTTGTGCGACATCGGCAGCCGTGCCTACCCGCTGCACTGGCAGCTTGCCTGCTATGCTGCTGTAGAATGCATTTCGGGCCTCTGCCGCCATTCCGGCGCGTGAAGGGGTGTCGATGATGCCCGGCGAGACGATATTGACCCGCAGCGGAGCAAGTTCGAGGGCCAAGGTCTGGCCGAGATTTGCCACTGCGGCATTCACTGCGCCCAGCATGGAGGAGCCGGCCATCGCTTTGAAGGCCACGACCCCGGAGAACAGGGTGATGGAGCCGTGGGGCTTCAGCTTGGGCGCAGCGTATTTCGCGGCATAATATTGACCCCAGAACTTATTCTCCATCAGCTTACGCGAAGCGCTTGTAGCGGTGGTCAGAAAAGCGCCGCCGCTTGTTTCGGCTGCGCTGACCACCAGATGGTCGAAGGCTTCCAGCTCCCCGAAGAAAGACTGCACCTGCTCCTCATCCGTAATATCCAGCGCATAGGAGCTTACTTTGGCTGCCGTGCCGATAGCCTCCCTGGCCTGTTCCAGCTTATGCGCCGAGCGGCTGGCGATGACGACCTCTGCGCCTGCTGCTGCGGCCAGCTTCGCCGTTTCAAGACCGATTCCCGAGCTGCCCCCGATAATAACTACCTTTTGTCCTGTTAACATGTGAATTCCTCCTTCAAAGTATCTTGCTTCGTGCTCTGTGAGGAGAGTATAATCCTATAACTTCCCTTAGGGAAGTAGTTACATTTCATACATGCAGTTACAGAAAGTATAGTTTTGTGTGGCTGCTGAGCTGTGAGGAGAAATATTTTTTAAAGCGCGAGTCCATATCTTTTCAGCTCAATGAAAATGTTCTCAAGCTGCTTCCCCTTTGCTGTCAGGGTATACTCCACGCGGGGCGGAACCTCAGGATATACGGTGCGTTCCAGGATGCCGTGATTCTCCAGCTCTCTGAGCCGCAGCGCAAGCGTCTTCGGACTGATGCCCTCCAGGGAACGGATCAGATCGCTGAAGCGCATGGTGCCGCAGATCAGCAAATCACGGATAATCAGGAAGGTCCATTTGGTTCCGATAACATCGAGGGTTTTGGCAATGGGGCAGGGCTCGCCTGGGGTGCCCTTGGTCAGAATGACTGGTTCCATAACATCCATTTCTAAGTCAGCCTCCTGTAAAAATAACGGTTTTAGCTAATCATATCACAATACTATCTTTTGGGAAGCATGCTGCTCATAGGTATTTTCTATTACACATATTGTTTCCTTATCTTAGACGGCTTTTGCCTGAGGGGGGTATATTAGGAGAAACTATAGAGCAGAGGAGTCCTGGCAATGATTCAGTCCGTGTTATCGACCTTAGCCCAAGTGATTGTGCCGCTGTCCATTCCGGTCCTTGCAGGGGCGCTGCTGGGGCGGTTCAAAAACCTGGATACGAAGCCGCTCTTGACGCTGTACCTGTATTTTCTGAGTCCGGCGATTATTCTCGATACGCTGGCTACCGCTGAGATTTCCTTCGATGATGTGTACAAAACACTCGCCTTTGCGCTGCTGAACCTGCTGCTGTTGTGGGCAACCGCCAAGCTGCTTGGCAAAATACTGAAGCTGGCCCCGCCGGAAGCCGCCGGCCTGACCTTGATTTCCACCTTTACGAACAGCGTGAATTACGGCCTGCCGCTGGTGCTTCTGGCCTTCGGCCAGCTTGGTCTCGACAAGGCATCGGTCTATGTCATCGCCCAGATGGTGATCGTCAATACAATCGGCGTCTATTTCGCCGCAAGATCGCAGTTCTCCGTGCGCAGCGCCATCCGTTCGGTATTCTCTTTGCCGTCCATCTATGCGGCGCTGCTGGCCCTCCTGCTGCGTACGCTCGGCTTGCATATGCCGCATGAAGTGGCTTCTGGAGTATCCATGGTGGCAGGGGCCTATTCACCTGTGGTGCTGGCTGTTCTCGGCGCCCAGATGGTAAAAGTTCAAACAGTCCGTACAGCCCGCAACGTGCAGCTCGCCTTCTGGACCGGCATTACGGTCCGCCTGCTGCTGGCCCCGCTGATTGCCGCATTGCTGCTGCTCCTGCTGGATATCGACGGAACGCTGTTTGCGGTGCTGCTCATTCTGGCCTCCATGCCGGTCGCCGTCAATTCCGTCGTGCTGGCCGAACGCTTCGGCAGCTCGCCTTCGCTGGTGTCGCGGTGCATTCTATGGACAACGCTGGCTTCCTTCCTTGTGCTGCCGGTGCTTATTGCCATTGTAGGCGGAGCATAAAATGGAGGTCTCGCGGTCAGAGCAGCATGGCAGGATACAGCAAACAGCCCTTCCTTTCAGCAGATGTAAGGAAGGGCTGCGCTATATTTTGTGGGAATTGCTCCACTTAAATTCAGTGATTCAGAAGCTGGAAGGCGGCTAGTGGGAAAAAGTTCACTTATTTTCTCCGTTAACGGGCAAATTAAGGGCAAGCAGATGAATTAGGTACCCTTTTTCCACCTAAATGCCTGGAAAGGGCCAAACGTCATTAGAATAGTTGTACTTTTTCCACTCGGCTCTCCCTGCTGACCGGTAACTGTTGACCTCTGCAATCTCTGCAATGTCTCTTCTAGCTGCAGCTCAGAAATTGAAATTGTCGGGATCGGGACCTACTCGCTGATCACGGTTCAAACCGTCGATCCGGTTCATATCCTCCGCGCTCAGCTCGAAATCGAACACAGAGGCGTTCTCGATAATCCGGTGCTCCTTCGTCGACTTCGGAATGGTGACAATCCCGTGCTGCAGATCCCAGCGCAGGATCACCTGGGCTACCGATTTGCCATACTTGGCTGCGATCTCCGTTAGTACAGGCTGTTCCAGCAATTGGCCCTGCATCAAAGGCGACCAGGCTTCAATCTGGATGCCCTGCTCCTTGCAGAAGTCCCGCAGCGCCTGCTGGGACAAGTAGGGATGCAATTCCACCTGGTTGACCATCGGTTTGATTTCCGCATCCCTGATAACATCCTCCAGATGATGGATCTGGAAGTTGCTGACCCCGATGGCCTTGACCCGTCCTGACTTGAACAGAGTTTCGAGCGCTCTCCAGGCCTCCTTGTACTTACCCTTCACCGGCCAATGAATCAGATACAGATCCAGATAAGCAAGGCCCAGCTTCTCCAGACTGGCCTCGTAAGCGGCAAGCGTTGCTTCATAGCCAAGATCGGCGTTCCATACCTTGGAGGTGATGAACAGCTCCTCGCGGCTCAGACTGTGCTCGTTCAAGGCCTCGGCTACCGCCTGGCCCACGCCGCGCTCGTTCTGATAGACGGCAGCGGTGTCTATGCTGCGGTAGCCGTGTGCAATGGCTGACTTAACCGCCTGCACCAGCTCCGCGCCTTCCTCCACCTGAAAAACTCCAAGCCCGAACCAGGGCATATTCACTCCGCTGTGCAAGCGGGTCGTATCTTGTAAATGCTGTGCCATAATGTAAAAACCTCCTGAATGGTTATAGTATGAGAATGAGCAGTGAATGCCGGTTAGGCCGCATCACTCTGCAGGGATTGCGCATCCTTACTCTCCAATGCTCGGCTCCAGGCGGTAAGAATTACCGCGCCAAGCACCATAAGGGAGCCGACCCAAGCGGTGTGAATCAGTCCCATATGATCGGTGACAACACCGCCAAGATAGGCGCCGATGGCTATGCCTGCGTTGAAGGCGGCAATATTCATGGCGGAAGCGACATCACGGGCGCTTGGGGCGAACCGGTCTGCGAGCATCACTACATAGACCTGCAGTCCGGGCACGTTCATGAAGGCGAGCAGCCCCATGAAGAAAATGGTGATCAGAGCTGCAGCTTTGAAGGGAGCAGTAAAGGTCAGCACCAGCAGCACAACCGCCTGCAGGACAAACATATAGAACAAGGCATTCAACGGCCTGCGGTTGGCGGCCTTGCCTCCAATCACATTGCCAATCGCAATGGCGATACCGTAGACAAGCAGAATAACAGCAACCGTCTCTTCCCTGAAGCCGCTGATCTCATGCAGCAGCGGAGACAAGTACGTGAAGACAACGAAGGTGCCTCCATAGCCCAGAGCTGTAATGGCAAAAGCAAGCAGCAGACGGCTGTTCGTCACCAGCTTGACCTGATCCCGGAGCGGGGTGCGGATTCCCTTGCGCAGACTTGCCGGTATGAGAATCAGGTTGGCAATGAGCGCGATAACACCAACAGCGGCAATGGCGATAAAAGCAGCCCGCCAGCCGAGCTGCTGCCCGAGGAACGTGCCAAGCGGGACACCGGTAACGGTAGCGACCGTCAGCCCGGTGAACATGATCGAGATGGCGCTGGCCCTGCGGTCTTCGGACACAAGGTCGGCGGCGATGGTCGAAGCAATCGACATAAACAGGCCGTGCGAGAGCGCGGAAATTACCCGGGCCAGCAGCAGTACGGTTATTCCGCCAGCAGCGGCAGCCAGACTGTTGCCGGCAATGAAGAGCAGCATTAGCGAGAGAAGCAGCGTTTTACGCGAGACGGCTGTCGTCAGCGACGTTAATACAGGCGCGCCGAAGGTTACGCCGAGCGCGTACAAGGTTACGGTTAATCCGGCTGTCGTCACGGATATATGCAGGTCATCAGCAATCAGCGGGAGCAGCCCGACACTGATAAACTCGGTTGTTCCAATGGCGAAGGCGCTGATCGCCAGCGCGAGCAGCGCCAGGGTACTTCTTTTTCTATTTAAGGACATGGTTTCCACTCCTACAGTATGGTAATCACCGGCCGGTAAGTGCTATTATGAATTACTGAGGCGATTATGGGTAGTACGTACTTTTTAGTTATATAGTTACTAAAAAGTAACTATAAGAGGAGGAGCAACGATGGCTAAGAAATATAATATATCAGTCGAAGCTACGCTGGAGGTGATTGGGGGCAAGTGGAAGTGTGTCATCCTCTGCCATCTGACACACGGCAAGCTGCGGACAAGCGATTTGAAGCGCCTCATGCCGGCTATTACGCAAAAGATGCTGATTCAGCAGCTAAGAGAGCTGGAGCAGGACGGTATTGTGAACCGGATCAGCTATAACCAGGTGCCGCCGAAGGTAGAATATGAGCTAAGCGATTACGGGCGGACGCTGCAGTCGATTCTGGATTCACTGTGTGCATGGGGAGAGCGGCATATCATCAAGGAATATGGCGACAAATTCGCTGTGCTGGAAGACAATGTGCTGAACAACAAGAAGATGGAAGATGTGCAGGCGTAATCTGCGAAACTCGTCTCCAAGTATAGGCAGCTCTGCTGCAACCTTTGGTCAGGTTATTCGTCTGAAGGGAAGAGGTGAGGAGAAATGAAAAAAACTAAATTCAATTGGCTGACTTTATCGGCGGCAGCACTGCTGGCGCTAACCTTTGCCGGACAAAGCTTTGCGGCTGCGGCTGCTTTTCAGGATCTCTCCGGCACGCCTGCCAGAGATAAAATCGTGGCGCTCCAGCAGAAGGGTGTGCTTCACGGTGTAAGTGCTGCTCAATTCATGCCTAATGCCCCCGTTACTGCAGCCCAGGGTATCCAAATGTTCGTCAATGCGTTCGGACTTAACCTGGACACAATCCGTTTCGTCAAAGCACCACTGGCTAAGGACTATTTCGTCAAAGCAAGCAATGATGCCTGGTATGCAAATGCGCTGATTATTGCCGCGAATAATGCTATGGATCTGCCTGCTGATCTGGACCCTGCAAAGAACTGGACCCGCGAGGAATTCACCCATTGGCTGATTCTGACCATTGAGAAGACCAGCAATCTTCCGATGATCAAAATCATGCCGGTGGACATTGCCGACAGCGCCGAGTTCACTAACGGCTATGACGGCTCCATCCAGCGGGCATTGGCACTGCGAATCGCCAGTCTGGACAGCGCCGGCAAATTTCATCCGGCTGCCGGCATCACCCGCGCCGAAGCTGCTGAAATGATCTATAATGCGCTCGAATATATCGCTGCACATCCGGCTCCGGCTGGAGGCCTCCCGGAGTAAGGTCAAGGGCGGCAGGTTATACGCTTAAGGGCGGCGGATAGCTCCGGGCTTAAGCACAACCGGATATGCGGCCCATTCCTGGCCAGGCATCCGGCGCTGCGAACAACAAAAACCGCAAGCTTCCCATAAGGGAGACTTGCGGTTTTTGCATGGGCATTCACTTACCGGCGGGTGATCTGCCGCTTCTGCCCGGAATATCTGCTATCCCGACGCCGCTTGGCGGAGGCTTTGTTCAGGGCATGACCGCCTGCACCGCCGCCGACTGCATGCTGCTGTCTTGTGGCGGGGCTGTCGATGGCTGAGTTGGTTCCGCCCGTGCTGTAGGTTCCGCCGCCGCTGCCGATCTGCGTTGCCGAGGAGCTTTTGCTGCCCCTTGGAAGCTTGACGGTCTGGTTGTTGATCACAACCACCACTTCTTTGCCGCGTGGATAGAGGAGAGGGAGGTGCGTCTTACTTCTGCGTTGTCCCTTGCCTCCGCTTCCCAGGTTCGCAGCGTCTCCCCCTGCGCCAACGCTCTGCTGTTGGCGGGTATAGGGTGATGCAATAGCAGCATTGCTGCCGCTGGCGCTGCTTCGGCCGGCCCCGCTGGCGATTTGTGTAGTGTTGGCCGCATTCGTATATTGGTTGTTGATGACGAACACCAGCCGGTCTACGCCTGCCAGCGGTGTGCGGGTAATGATCCGCCGCGATCCTTTTTGAATAATGACGACTATCCGGTCCTTTGCTTTAAGATTAGACACCCGCATCGTTCCTCTCAAATTAGGTTTCCTTACCATTAATGCGCTATGGCTCAAAGCGTGAGGGATAAAGGCGCTGCTGACCCGTAAACCCGCATCTGCCTAAACGGACAGTCACCCGGAGCGGAGATGTTTTCATGAAAAATTCGGAAACTGTATGAAACACTTAAAATTTTGCTTGTATGGAGTGGGCAGAGCGTGTAAGATATACAAAGGTTTCAAACAGAACATTCATATCTACTCATATAATCTTGGGAATAGGGCCCATAAGTTTCTACCGGATAACCACTGTAATTGTCCGACTATGAGTGAAATAGCGCATCTGGGGCTCTTTTGCAATGCCCTGGAAGGACAGATTCACTTGAGAGAAACGCTCAAGGGGTCTGTCTTTTTTTTACAAAAAAAGGAGAGATCATTCGCATTATGAAAGTGTTAGAGGAACGCATTAGGCAGGAAGGTTTGATTCTATCGGATACGGTGCTGAAGGTGGACTCGTTCCTGAACCATCAGGTGGACACGCAGCTTGCGCTGCAAATCGGAGAGGAATTTGGGCGGATCTTCGGGCATCAGCCGATCACCAAGGTGCTGACCGTCGAGGCCAGCGGAATTCAGTTCGCCATGGCTGCGGGTATTGCGCTGGGCGTCCCGTTCATCTACGCGAAGAAAAAGAAAGCCGTTACACAGTCGGAAAAGGTATATTCGGCGCCGGTTCATTCTTTCACCCGTCAAGAGGATTACACGATCAGCATTTCGCAGAAATATCTCGGACCCGGGGATAAAGTGCTGATTGTTGATGATTTTCTGGCTACTGGGGCCGCGCTTGTTGGACTTGCGGATATTGTAGAGGAATCGGGGGCGGAGCTGCTGGGTGTGGGCTGTGTGATCGAGAAAAGCTTTCAGGAGGGACGCGGCCTGCTGGAGAAGAGAGGGATTGCTGTGCATGCTCTGGCACGGATCTCTTCGATGGCGCCGGGGGAAGTCCATTTCATTGACAATACCAATACAGAAGAAATGACCAAGGAGAGTGCGGGATGTTAAGCAAAAAGAAAGTCTTCGCTTTAGGGCTCCAGCATGTGCTGGCAATGTACGCAGGGGCTGTGATTGTGCCTCTCGTTGTGGGGGGCGCGCTGAATCTGAGCGGTGCACAAATGGCCTACCTCATCGCGGCGGATTTATTCACCTGCGGGCTGGCGACCCTGCTGCAGATTATGAGCAGCAAGCATTTCGGCAGCGGACTGCCGGTCGTTCTGGGCTGTACCTTTACTGCGGTGAGTCCGATTATTGCCATTGCTTCGGGGTCGAACCTGGCAACGGCGTACGGCGCAATCATTATATCAGGTCTATTTGTTGTTCTGGCAGCCCCGGTCTACGGGAAGCTGCTGAAGTTCTTCCCTACAGTGGTGACCGGCTCTGTAGTAACCATCATCGGACTGTCGCTCATTCCGGTAGCAATGAATAATGTGGCCGGCGGACAGGGCAGCGCCGATTTCGGAGCACCCCGCAATCTGCTGCTGGCCCTGATTACGCTGCTCGTTATCCTGGCCGTCAACCGCCTGGCCACTGGATTTCTGCGTTCTGTCTCTGTACTGGTCGGCTTGGTGGTCGGAACGGCTATCGGCTATGCAATGGGTCTGGTTCACTTCTCCAGCGTAGGCAGCGCCTCCTGGGTCAGTATTGCCAAGCCCTTCTATTTCGGGTGGCCTGAATTCAGCATTACGGCAATCGTTACGATGATTATCGTCAATATTGTCTCGATGGTGGAATCCACCGGCGTATATTTTGCAGTAGGCAAAGCAACGGACCAGAAGGTTGAGCAAAAGCAAATCGTTAATGGCCTGCGCTCCGAAGGCCTCGCCATTATGCTGGGCGGATTGTTCAACGCTTTTCCTTATACAGCATTCTCCCAGAATGTAGGGCTACTGTCGCTGACCCGTGTAAAGACGCGGAATGTTATTTTTGCGGCAGGAGGAATTATGGTTGTGCTGGGGCTGCTGCCGAAGCTCGCGGCACTCACGACGGTGGTGCCTAATGCGGTGCTTGGCGGTGCCATGATTGTAATGTTCGGCTCAGTCGCAGCCTCCGGGATGTCGATTCTTTCCGAGGTGGATCTGCGCAAGGACGGCAATCTGCTGATCGCCGCGTGCAGCATCGCCGTAGGCCTAGGCGCGGCTGTACTGCCCTCGATGTTCGACCAGCTCCCGGAGTTCGCCAGAATGCTGCTGCAGAACGGGATTGTCTCGGGATCACTTACAGCGATCATCCTGAATATCTTCCTCTCCAGAACGAAGGAGAGTGCGGCCTCCGCTGCCGCAGCACCGGAAGCGAAGTGAATATTTATAGAAGTTGAACATAAAAAGGTAGGAGTGCGGAGGGGAAGTTTGGAACTGGAGGAGCGATAGCGACCGCCTTTGTCTGCGGATTTCTACCGCGGAGAGCGGTTAAAATCAAGAAATCTGCAGACAACAGCGGCCGGAAGTCCAAACATTCCCCGCAGTTACGACCAGTACCCTAATATGAAAAATTTTAATAAAAAATCAGTCAGCCGACTCCGAAATAACGGAAATCGGCTTTTTTTCTTTATCTGCTAATGTATTCCAAGGTATAATTTGCTAGGGTTGTTGTGAAAAAGCTTCCAGCCGCCCAAATCTCATCGCTTACGTGTGACAGGGTGAAACGAAATGGTGCTGACAGCGTATCAGAAGCATAATAGTGATCAGGAAGGATGTGTAATAAGTGGATAATGGAATGAGTGTCATCCTGTTTGAAAAAATGCCGGAAGGCGATCTGCGTATCATTGAGGAACGCACTTGGAGCATGAATATGATTACTGCCCTGGAGCATGTCAATTATATTGTAGTCGGCGGCCGTGAGTTCGAAGCGGTTGAAGGACGGCTGAATGTGGACGAAGGGAAGCTGGAGCTTCTGCTCGTCCCGATGCGCGTCGAAGGTTAAATGTCAGGAAAGGAGAGTCTCAAGTTGGAAAAAGATGAACAGGCGAAAGAACCCGTCGTGTCAAAGCTATTCACCCCTGAAGGCAAGCCGATCCGGGTATTGTCCACCTCGCTCGGCATTGCCCTGCTGGCCAATGCTTTATTCGTTCCGGGGGGCGTGAGCGCAACCGGCTCCGCAGAGGAGCCGACGCTGGTATCCTGGTCTACCGAAGAGGTCAAAGCTTATTTCGACAAAAATGTAGACTGGAACATTCCCTACCCGGAAGAGAGTGCCGCAGAGGTTGTTCAGGAAGACCAAGGGGCGACGACTTCGGGCGGGACGACAGTGATCAACAATTACGGCGGCTATAATTCCGGCTTTGGCTGGGATGATCTGCTGCTGTACCACATGTTGTTTAACAGCGGCTCGAACTATTCTTCGAGAGGCTGGTATAGTGATCACCGGACCTACTATGGTGGCACGAAGAAGACTTACAAGGCGCCAAGCTACAACAGCGGCAGCTTCCAGAACAAGCCGGTGGCAGGCTCAGTGGTGAAGCCGCGGACCTCAACCTCATCCACCGGTTCCATCACCAGAAGAAATACTTCATCCAAAGCGGGTGGAGTAGGGGGCAAATCCAGCGGGCTGAGCTCGTCCACCAGCTCAAGCAAGGGCAGCAAATCAGGCTCGATATCGAGATCAAGCTCCGGCAGAAGCAGCTCCAGTAAAAGCGGTTTTGGCGGATGATCCCAGCAGACAGCGTATTTGAGTTTCTGGATCAGTCGGGGCTGGAACGGGCGCCACGGGTAGCGAGGCTGCATGAGCTGGGCTTTACCTGGGCCGACCTGGAGGACGAGGAATACTGGATGGATGCGATTGCCGTGATGCGCGGCGAGACCTACAAGGAGCTGGAGGAAGCGTCAAGCAAGCTCTGGTCTATTCTCGACAAGGCAGTCCGCTATGTTCATCAGCGGCATGACTTGTATGAGCTGCTTGGAATCCCGCCCGTACTCTGGGAGATGCTGGACGAAACGCCAATGCCGGAGCAGGGGCTGATCAGCCGCTACGCGAGATTTGATTTTGCTGTAGCCGGCGACGGGACCATTAAGCTGCTGGAGCTGAATGCGGATACGCCAACCGGCTATGTAGAAGCCTCCATCGCTACGCCGTGGATCTGCGAGCAGGCCGGAATTGCCAGCCGGAATACCGCAATGAAGGACCAACTCGCCGCTGCGTGGGCTATCGAGCGGCCGGATACGGCGGCTTGTGTCGCCTATGGTTCGCATATGGAGGACTCCGGGACCATTGAGGCGCTGGTGGCGCACAGCGGTCTGGATATCCGCTGCGTGGACTGTCTCGATCTGTGGATCGACGAAGGAACCGTTATGGACGGAGAGAACCGGGTGATCCAGCGGATGTTCGCCCTTTACCCCAAGGAGTGGATGGCTGTGGACGATGGCGGTGAGGCGCTCGCCTATGCCATTGAGACCGGGAAGCTGCAGTTATTCAACGGTCCGCACAGTATTCTGCTGCAGTCCAAGGGGCTGGTAGCGGTAGTATGGGGGATGTATGAGCTGGGTCTGCTCTACAATGAAGAGGAGCGCCAAGCCATATCGAGCTATATTTTGCCGACCTATAATAAGCCGGTATTCTCCGGCGGTTTTGTCTCCAAATCCGTCTTCGGCCGCGAAGGAGGCTCGGTGCGGATCTTCGACGACAGCGGGTCGCTGGAAATTGAAGACGAGGATGGTTTTGACAGCAGCGTACTGTTTCCTACGGTATACCAGAAGAGAGCCGAAATGGCCCGCATACAGACAGCGGAAGGGGAGCTTCATTTGCTGACCGGCATGTTCGTAATCAACGGCAAGCCCTGCGGGCTTCTGGGCCGGGCAGGCGGACCGATTACAGGCAATGCCAGTCATTTTATTGCGCTAGGAGTGAGGGGGGTTGAAGATGAACAAGGGTAGAGAACGCCGGACTGGAGGCCGCAGGCTGGCCCGGACGGGGGCCGTGCTCAGCATGCTTCTGATGGCAGTGCTGCTGCTCAGCGCGTGCTCCGGCAATAGCAATAGTGTGTTTCATACAGATACCGAGACGACGGACAGCGTATCACGTGTGCCGTGGGATTACCGGATAGTAGAGGGCACGGTGGGCGATCTGATCGGCAGCGACATGACGGTATTGCCGGACAATGAGATGCTTCCGAATGACGGCAATTATGCTACCGGTGACAAGATATGGACGTTGCAGTTCATGGATGCCGAGCTTGTGACGGATGCCGATCAGAAGAACGATATCCGGCTGTCTTCCTGGTCTACGATCAAATCCTATGGCGATCAGAAGTCGGCTATATTCGATCTGAAGAACCTGAAGGTGTCGATCACTACCGATGTGGATCTGGTTGGGGTGTATAAGACCAAATACAAGAACAAAACCAGAAATTTTGCTGTAATTGAGCTGCCTTCCGGCAACCGGATCAAGCAGCCGATCGACGATAACCGCTACAAGGCTTTGGAGAAACAAAAGAAGGCCTCTGTGGTGCTGGAGGAAGTGCATGATTTCGCCGATTATGATTCGGCCTATGCAAAATTTCGGGGGTGGGCGAAATGACGATAGTTATTAATTTAGTAGTCAGTGTATTAACGATTATTCTGCTTCAAGTGCTTGGAATGTTTGTGTTCACCCTGATGACTCCGTTCAAGGACATGGAGGAGCTGAAGAAGGGCAATGTGGCCGTAGCCCTGGCGCTTGGCGGCAAATTCCTGGCCACGGCGATTATCCTTGGCGTAGCAGCGTATACGAATACTTCGATTTGGTTCATGATGCTCTGGTTCGCGGTAGGCTATGTCTGCCTGATCGCCGCTTACTGGATCTTTGAGCTGTTCACACCGGGATTCAAAATTTCCGATCATTTGAAGCAGGGAAATACCGCCGTTGGCACTATGCTCTGCATGGTGTTCATCGGAACAGCCTTCGCCGTCAGCAGTCTGATCATTTAAGCCGATGCATTTCCTACTCAGAATCTCTACCAAATTGATGCGTCTAAGGAAACGGTCCATCGGACTGAT
Organism: Paenibacillus sp. sgz302115; assembly: GCF_056120445.1. Taxonomy (NCBI): domain Bacteria; kingdom Bacillati; phylum Bacillota; class Bacilli; order Caryophanales; family Paenibacillaceae; genus Paenibacillus; species Paenibacillus sp. sgz302115. Next base: position 138,611 of record NZ_JBVYOK010000005.1, on the reverse strand, counting down.
TATCCTGAGCTTTATTGTTCTGAGCGCAACTATCGCGTTTACGCTGGAACCGGGTACCTTCCAAAATTGGTTCAATGCCTTCTACTGGGTGATGACTACGATGGCCACGGTTGGGTATGGAGATTTTTTTGCCAAAACAGTAATCGGTAAGCTATTTACCATATTCCTGTACATTTTCGGCATTGGCCTGCTCAGCTTGGTTATCGGGAAGATTATTGATGCAATGGGTGAGCTGCAAAGAAGGAGAGGAGCCGGGACCTTGAGCTTTCACGGGAAAGATCATGTTGTAGTGATTAATTGGAACCGCAAAACACAGGCTGCCGTTGACGAGATTCTCAGCTATGCGCCGGACTGCCGGATTGTGATCATTGATGAGAGCGGGCAGCATCCGCTGGAGCAGATGGAGCAGGTTCACTTCATCAGCGGCGACGCTTCAAGCGACGACGTTCTGCTGAAGGCGAAAATTCAAACAGCCAGAGCAGCCATCGTATTCGGGGATACCCGGATTGATGAAGCCTCGCTGACGGATGGCAAAACCTTGCTGATCGCCTCCAGCCTTGACCGGATTGCTCCCCAGGTACATACCACAGTGGAAATTATGCAGGAGAAGAACATTCAGAATTTCCACCATGTTAATGTGAACGAGTTCGTGCTTTCGCACGATGCGATCTCAAGGCTTGCCGTAAGGTCGGCGCTGCAGGAGGGGAATTCCGAGGTGATTACCCAGCTGCTTAGCCGGCAGCATGGGGACGACATCTATGAAATCCCCCGGGATGCTGCCTGGCATACCTACGGTGATGCCTTTCAGGCGCTGCTGCTCCGGGGAGCAACCCTGCTGTCCGACCGCGGCGATCTGGGCATCAACCGCAAGCTGGGTCAGCCCATCCCCAAGGATGCCCGGTTATACATCATATCGGATGAGGAGACTTACCGGCAGATCAAAGGATAACCGGTCATTATATCCATACCAATAAGCAATAGAGCTGCCCGGGTCGTATAAGACCTCATGGGCAGCTTTATTGCTTTCAGGGGAGTTGAAATATAGTTAAATTTGTGATAAATATTACCGTTATAATAGTACAGGCAACAAAACAACCTTATCCTGAAGGACGTGATGGATTGGGAAATAAATTCAGCTCATTGACCGCTTGTGTACTGTCTCTACTCATATTGACCTCCTGCGGCAATTTTGAATCTGCGCCGGAGCCTTCCGCCGCAACTGCCGATATCACGGCTGTATCCCCTGCGCCAGCATCTGACCGGGGCACCCATAACCGGAAAGAGCAGCAAGAACTGTACGCTTTTATAAATAAGCAGCTTACGGGCCCCTATGGCGTGTATACGAATCTGCTGGAAACAGACGAATCGGGCGAAGCTGCGAGCGGTCATGAGGTCCTTAGCGAATCGGCCTCGCTCCTGATGAGAACGGCTGTGCTTGAAGGCAACAAGGAGCAATTTGCCGCCCGGTGGGCTCTGGCGAAGCAAACCTTTGATAGGGACGGCGGCTTCAGCTACCGTTACAGTCCCAAGCTGCAGAAGCAATATGCTGTGAACGCGGCAGTGGATGACTTGCGTCTGATCGGAGCCTTGTATGAGGCCGGACAAGCTTTTAAGGAACCCGCCTACACCGCAGAGGCTGATAAGTACGGACAGCGATTCTATGACAATAATGTAAAAGATGGATATATGTATGATTTTTATGACGATGTTTACAAAAATACTAACAAGTTTATGACTTTATGTTATATTGATCTGAGTGTTCTGCGAAATTTAGCGATTCCTATAGAAAAGCGCGGTATATTATTGCATAATATGGATGGAATTCTCGAAGAGGGATATTTGACGGATGCATTCCCGTTCTATGAGACTAGATTCAATTATGATACCGGGACCTATGGCTCAGAGGGGATTAATACGGTGGAATCACTGCTCTCCATTCTGCATTTGGCCGAGATTGACCGGGAGAAGCCGGCGAGCATCCGCTATATCAAGGAGCAGGTTGCGGCGGGAACGCTGTACGGGCAATATAGCCGTGACGGGAAACCGCTGAATGATATCCGTTCCACGGCGATTTACGCCCTTGCGGCCATGATTGGTGCGGAGGTCGGCGACGACGCTCTCTATCAGGCGGGCATTGAACGGATGAATGAATTCCGGGTTACGGATGCCGGAAGTCCGCTGTACGGCGGGTTCGGAAATACGGATACCGGACAGGCCTACTCTTTTGACAACCTTATGGCTCTATTAGCCTATTCCTATTAACTCCAAACCGAAAGCAGTGAAGGGTGAACCCGCATGATTGAAGACAACACATTACAAACCGCACCGCGCAAGCCTGTCATGCTTACTGGCCTCCGGGTATCGCCCGCTTCGATAGCAGCCTTAGGAGTATTATTGATTACGGCGTTCGCTTTGTTTACGGCTCCTTATGTGGGGATGGCGGACAACGGCGACTTTTTTCGTATTATCTACAGCAATGGTCTGTACTTCAACTTGCCGGATTACGACAGCAGGTATTTCGGCTATTTCGTGAAGCAGTTTGGAATCTATCAATACTATAACGAGAATAGCTCGATGCTGGTATCCTCCCAATCGCTGTTTATCAAGCTGGCCATCGTGGTCAATAAGCTGGTATTCAGCAAAGAGGTCTTCGATATCCGTTTTCAAGCGGCCATTTATATGATTTTATATGTGGCTGCCGTCTACTTATTGATCGAAGCTGTTACATACACAATGTCCCGCAAGCGGGGAATGATAGTTGCGGTGATTGCTATTTTTATTTTCGGGGATACGGGTTATACCGCTTATTTCAACTCCTTTTTCAGCGAGAGCGTGGTGATGATCATGATGATCTTCGTATTCGCCTCGTGGCTGCTGCTATACCGCAAAAGATATAACGATTATGTTATGCTGGCTCTTTTTCTGATCAGCACCCTCATCCTGACTACCTCCAAGCAACAAAATGCTCCGGTGGGCATGGTTATTTCTGTGTTTGCCGTTTCACTTATCTGGATTCGTAAAGACCGTGTGTTTCGTTACCTTACGGCTGCTGCTATTGCTCTTATGATGCTCGCCGGAATAGCAACCTATTTGAACATTTCCAAGGAATTTGTGAATATCAACCAATATCATGCGATGACCCGCGGGGTGCTGATGGAATCGGAGAATCCGGAGACGGCCCTGAAGTCATTCGGAATCAATGAACAATACGCCATTCTGAAGGAAAATACGTATTACGACCAATACGGAACCGTTGATGTGAAATCGGATGTTCTGGAGAAGGATTTCTACAGCCGGTACGGGTTTGTGTCGATTCTGAAATATTATCTGACCCATCCCGATCAGATGGGCTCTATTCTGAACACTGCGGCCAAGAGCGCATATACCATCAAGCCTGCCGCTATGGGGAATTACGAGAAATCGGTGGGAAAAGAATTCCGGGCGCAGAGCCATTTTTTCACCCTATACAGTGTTCTAAAAGAAAAGCTGGCCCCGCGGACATTCGGTTTCATCCTCCTCTGGATGGCGGTGATCACGGGAATCTATATGCCGTCCTTCGTGGCGGCGGTCAAGGCGCGGAATTTCCGCTCCATGCAAAGATTAATGCTGATCGTGGCAACCATGCTCGTCGGTCTGTCCGGGATCTTCGTCTCCATCATCGGGGCGGGCGATGCCGATATAGCCAAGCATGAATTTCTGTTCACACAATCCTTTGACCTGGTGTCATTCCTGGTTCTGGCCGGTGTAATCAGCCGTGGATTCCGCGCCCGGAGAAAGCTTCCGACAGCGAAACGGGCCGCTCCTGCTCTCCCTGCGAATCCTGGAGCCGGAAAGGGCGTGAGCGTGTGAAGCGTGGAGGGTTGATTATTGTGCTGCTGCTCATGGCGGCGCTGCTGCTTCCTGCTCCGGCACATTCCGCTGCTGCCCCTCAGCATGTCCTGCTGCTATACGACAGCTTGGCGAAGGGAACTGCGCGGGAAGGCAATGTGGCAGAGCTTCAGCGGCTGCTGGCAGCCTACAGCACCAAGGTTACGGTGTTGAGTCTGGATGAGTATGAGAAAGGAACCCTGGATTCCTACTCCAGAGTCATTACAGTTATTAACAAGGCGGATCTGTCCATTACAAACGAAGATTATCTACAGGATGTAGAGAGCTTTCGGGGCAAGCTGCTGTATACAGGATACAGCATCCCGGGCCGCATGAAGCAGGAAATGCACCTTACTACGGCTGTGTGGTCTGAAGGGAGCGTGGCGCTCTCGGTGGGCGGGTTCTCCGGTACATATCTGCAGGTAGAGGAAATGCCCTATATTGCGGCAAGCAAGGCGGCACGGTCATACGGCAGTCTGACATTTCAAAACGGTGACCGCGAGGTGCCTTATGCAGTAAGCGGTGGACAATACACGTATGCGCCTTATTTGAAGCAAGGAGACGCAAGTGCAGTCGCGATGGCTTATGTGCTGAAGGACTGGCTTGCTTATCCGGAAACGCCCCATACCTATCTGCTGCTGAAAGAGATTTACCCGTTCTCCAATCTGGAGCTTCTGGAGAAGGCGGCGGATCAGTTGTACCAGAACGGTATTCCGTTCATAGCCAGTGTTCAGCCAGTGTTCGGCAACACGGACTTTCCGGCAATGAAACGTTATCTGGAGGCGCTGAAAATTGTGCAATCCCGCAACGGCAGCATCCTTGTCAACGTGCCTGCGGTTAGACCTCCTATTAACAGCAACGATCATACGCTGCACGATAAAATGAACGGTTTTATCAATGTTCTGATTAATAACGGTCTGGCTCCGCTGGGTGTCGGTGCGGAAAGCTACTGGACCTATGACAAGGAATATGCAGGGCGGGGGATGAGCTTCTTTGATTCGGCGGTGCTGTATCCTGATGTAGCGGCGAGATATATGGATCGGACGAATGTATCCAAGGCGTTCCCCTCTTCCATATACAGTCTGCCACCGGAATTCTTGCAGAGGCTGGGGCACAGCTCCAAATCGACGCCGGAGCTGCCGATGGATATCGCGGTCACCTATGATTTTCCGGACAGTGAAGAAGGGCTGCAGAAGCTGCTGCAGAGTCTGGATCAGGAGTGGATTGCTTTTGCCGATTATAAGCAGGAAGCCCATAAGGTGGTTACAGACACGAACACCGTGCTCTCTTCGGACGGGGTGATTAAGGTCAACGGCAAGGAATTGAATGTCGATTATACCCCGGAAGCTGTAAGCAGCGATTATAGCTATAAGGAAAAGCAGTTCCAAAGCTTCACGAAGCTGTTCAGTGTGCAGAATAAATTTTTTATCGTGGTGATTATTGTTGCACTGCTGCTTCTGGCTGTCTTGTTGTTGTTCGGTTACAGGCTGTACCGGAAGAAATATTTGAAGTAACGAAAATTCGTGTTAGGAGAAGGAACATGACGATCTCGGACGTGCTGATGGTAATTGCGGTGATCTGCATCTGGTCCCTGCTGCTGGTGAATGTGGCTCTGATTATTGCGGGCTATCTGTATTACATGAAGACCGAAAGAGAAGCTGTGCCGGAAATTAAGGGCGAATATCCCTTCGTGACGATCATGGTTCCTGCGCATAATGAGGGCGTCGTCATCAGCAAGACCGTCGAGTCCCTGCTGGACCTCGATTACCCGCACGACCGGTACGAGATCATTGTGATTAACGACAATTCCTCCGATAACAGCGCCGTACTGCTGGGGAATATTCAACGCCGCTTTCCGCAGCGCAATCTCATTATTATCAATACGGACTCTGTCATAGGCGGCAAAGGAAAATCAAATGCGCTAAACATCGGCTTCGCCCGCAGCAAAGGTGAACTGATCGCGATCTACGATGCGGACAATACACCGGAGAGACCCGCGCTGAAGTACCTGGTGGCCGAGATCATGCAGGATTCCACGCTTGGCGCAGTCATCGGCAAATTCCGCACCCGCAACCGCGATGCGAGCCTGCTCACCCGATTCATCAACATTGAGACCCTGTCATTTCAATGGATGGCCCAGGCAGGGCGCTGGAAGCTGTTCAAGCTGTGCACGATTCCCGGGACCAACTTCATTATGCGCAGATCCATTGTGGAGAGCATCGGCGGCTGGGACGTCAAGGCGATAGCCGAGGATACGGAGATCAGCTTCCGCATTTACATGATGGGCTACCGGATCAAGTTCCAGCCGAAATCCGTAACCTGGGAGCAGGAGCCGCAGACGGTGAAGGTCTGGTTCAAGCAGCGCACCCGCTGGGCTAAGGGGAATATCTATGTGATCGTGAAGAACATCCCGCTATTATTCAACAAGTCAGCGGCTAAAATCCGCTTTGATATACTATATTATCTTTCCATCTACTTCCTGCTATTGATCTCATTGGTAACTTCTGATTTACTGCTGGTGCTTCATGCAATGGGTTATGTGCATACGACGATTGCTTCACTCAGCGGCTTTTTGTGGCTGCTCGCGATTATTCTATTCGTTGTAGGCATCTTCGTTACGCTGACGACGGAGAAGGGCGAGATGAGTCTGTCCAATCTGTGGATCATCATGCTCATGTATGTATCGTACTGCCAGCTATGGATGGTCGTTGCCGCTTACGGCTTATATAACTACCTCAAGGACGTTATTTTTAAACGGGAAGCCAAATGGTACAAAACCGAACGCTACTGAAACGAAATCAGCGACACAGGAGACAGAATATGAACAAAAAACAGATGATGATATGGGTGCTATGCCTCTCCCTTTTCCTGATCCCGCTCCAGGCGGCGTCCGCCCTAGCTGCGGTTCCCGGGGACGGAAGGCTAACCTACGAAACTTTCTTTAGTGGCAGCGATAATTTGCTTAAGGGGTCAAGCTCGCAGCAGCAGTCTTTTACAGTTATGGACTATTGGAATGTGGACAGCCTGAAGGTTAATCTGCATTTTCAGGTTTCACAAATTAACGAAGACCGGATTTCCAGTGTGACGCTGTCGCTGAACGGCAGCCCGTTCTACTCCTTCAGGCCCTCCCGTGAAAATAACGGGGAGCAGAGCCTGACAATTCCAGCGCCGAAGGGCTTCCTTAAGAAAGGGGTTAACACGCTGGGCATTCAGGGGTACCTACGGACGGCCAATTCAGATAATCAGGTCTGTTATGTGGACAATACGCCAGAGAACTGGCTGCATCTGTATAATACCTCCAGTGTTGAGGTGGCCTACACTCCTAAGGCTCTGACCGGCGGCATCAGTGATTTCAGTGCACGGTTCTCCGGCATGGATAACATCAAAAGCGGCAGCAGCCTCTTGACCGTACCGGATAATGCCAGCGGTGCAGAGCTGGAAGCGGCGACCTACACCTTATCGGGCTTCGCCAAGTCCAATACGATAAATGACAAGACACTGCCCCTGCTGCCTTACAGTGAAGAAGCTGTTAAGGATAAAGGGCTTGTGGTGATGGTGGCGATGGCTGACCACTTGCCAAGCGAGCTGGGAAGCCTGCTCGATTCCTCCGTCGATCTGGGTACCCATGCCTTGATCCAGTTGGTCAACAAGGATAGCCAGCCTACACTGGTCGTAACCTCCAAGGAGGAAAGTCTGTTGATCAAGGCCGGACGGCTAATGCAGAACACCCAACTGGTAAGCCAGATCAGCAGTGATACGAAGGCCGTCGATGATGCTACTGAGGTGGCCTCCCCATCGCTTGCCATCAGCTCCAACATCACGTTAACCGAAACCGGGGACAAGCTGACCGGCCCGAATCATCAGGAGCAGACATATTTTGTGGCTTTGCCGTCCAACCGCTCGATTGCGGATTCCGGTAAAATCAGCTTGAACTTCCGCTATGCGGAAAATCTTGATTTTAACCGTTCGTTGGTGACGGTGAGCGTTGGCGACACGCCGATTGGCAGCAAGAAGCTGTCGAAGGAGCTGGCTAATGGCGACACCCTGAATCTGGTGATCCCGAAAAGCTTGAACATCTCCGGCAACTTCTCGGTGAAGGTGGCATTTGATCTGGAGATGCTGAGTGCTGTGTGTACTCCGAATACAGAGCAAATGCCTTGGGCTTATATCAGCAAGGAAACAGAGATGCATCTGAACACCAAGGACCGTACGGACCTGCTGTTCAACAATTATCCGTATCCGTTCCTGCGGGATGGAATCTACAATCATGTGGCTGTAGTGCTGCCGCAGAAGATGGATAGCTATACCTATCAGAGTATGGCCAATGTGTTCAACCTGCTCGGCCAATATGCCGGCGGCAACACAGGAGAGGTTAAATATTACACGGATGCCGTTGAAGCCGCTACTCTGAAGGACGATAATATTATTGCCATCGGGTCTTATGCGAACAACAAGGTGATCCGCGACAATAATGATAAGCTGTATTTCCGGTACAGCAAGGACGGAAGCACAATCGTCTCCAATGAGAAGATGAGCATTGAAGAGCGGTACGGTGCGGAAATCGGCACCTTGCAGCTTGTGGTGTCGCCGTATGAGAGCGGGCGGGGCCTGCTTGCGGTGACAGGCGTCAGCCCGGAGGAGGTTTATCTGGTCTCCAAGCTGATTGCCAGTGAGAAGGACAAATGGCGGGTATACGGAGACGGCGTAATCGCTGACAAGGATGGCAACGTCAGCGCCTACCGCTTCAAAACCATTACCGGAGCGGCGAAGGAATCTGTTATCGCGCAGATCACGGACCGCAGCGATGTGCTCGGGTTCGTGGCAGCGGTCGTGCTTGCAGTCACGCTGGTGATTGTGGCGCTGCTTCTGCTGCTTCGCAAACATCTGAAGAAACGTGGTGATAAGCGTGAAACGTAACCGCAGCAGCCTGTTTTCCGATCTCGGCTTTCTGGTCTTTCTGGTACTGATATTCATATGTATCGTGTATATAGCAGGCTCGCCGGATCATTACATCCAGAACATTGTTATTTTGAATATTGCGTTTCTGCTGGCCCTGGTCACTTACTTCACAACGGTAACTGCAGGATTGGTGCTGAACCTTGCCTTTATCTTCGGCTATGGCTCCTTTATTCTCTACCAGACGGTATCTCAGGGAGATACAATTGGCGTTGGCACGTATTTCTGGCTGATTATGACTCCGCTGCTTACTGTGGTGCTGTGGGTTTTCACTGCGAGCATCCGGGAGCTGCAGGCCGAGAACGAGCGGCTGGAGAAAAGAGCAGCCAATCTCGCCGCCGTTGACGAGAATACCGATCTGAGGAACAGCATTTCGTTCCAGAAGGATGCCAATCTGTTCACCGGCATCTCAACCCGGTATCAAATTCCGCTGACCCTGCTTGTGATCAAGGTGAAGTATTGGAATGAAATTCGCCGGTTAATCCCCGGGGAGCAGTTGTCCGAGGCAATCTACGATGTGTCCCAGCTCAGCCAATCCAGCATCCGTACCAATGATGCGCTGTATTTGCTGGACAAGGAGGACGCCACCTGGGGCCTGCTGCTGTTCACGGACCGTGAAGGGGCCAAGATTGTCATTGAACGGATAAAGCTGAAGCTGCAGGAATTAAATGATACGGACTTCTCGAACAAATACAAAGTGAACCTGGGGCTAAAAATCGGCGCCATGCAATATGATGCAGAGACGATTGAGAATCCGTTCGATTTTATTGTCCAGGCCAAGAAGCAACTGGAATATGATGTGTAGTATAGATGGCGATGAGCGTGCTGGCGGCTCATCGCCTTTATTTTTTTGATATACTTAGCAGTACAAATACAAATGGAGGAGTGTTAGACGATGAATGCACCCTATGAATATGAAATAAGTCTGCCAGCGGGTTATCAGGAGGGGGAGAAGTATCCGGTAGTCTTCCTGCTGCACGGCAAAGGCTCCGATGAGCGCGATATGCTCTCGCTTGCCGGGCCGCTCTCCGGCGAATTCATATTGATCGGTATACGCGGTGACCTTAGCGTCGGGACCGGTTATCAATACTACGAGCTGAAGAGTATCGGCAACCCTCTCCGGGAGCAGTTCGATCATGCGGTAGAGAAGCTGGAGCAGTTTGCCCAGTATGCTTCAGAACGATACCCGATTGACCCTGGCCGGCGTTACTTGCTGGGCTTCAGTCAGGGCGCGATTCTTTCGATGTCGCTGGGGCTTTCAATGGGCGATGCGATCAAAGGCATCGTCGCGCTGAACGGCTACGTCCCCGAATTTGTGAAGACGGAATATGCGATCAAGAATATGGAGCAAGTCTCCTTGTTCATCTCCCACGGTGAACACGACTCTGTCTTTCCGATAAGGATCGGCCAGGAGACAGCGGCTTATTTCAAAGGTCTGACCTCCCGGCTGACCTTCCGCACCTATCCTTCAGGCCATGGCGTGCTGCCGGAGAATCAACGTGATCTGCTGGACTGGCTGAAGCAGGATGCTGCGCTGGACTGACCGAACAAGCGAATAATACGATTATCGGAACAAGGAGGCGGAGAGAATGGATTTAGGTCTTACAGGCAAGTCGGTATTTGTTGCAGCGGCAAGCAAGGGATTGGGTCTCGCCACCGCGCTGGAGTTCGCGCGCGAAGGGGCGAAGGTGACTATTGCCAGCCGGAGCCTGGCGCAGCTTGAGGCCGCCCGGCGGACGATCGCAGAGGCAACCGGTCAGGAGGTTGCCGTGGCGGAGATGGATGTGACCCGCCCGGAGGATATCCGGCGGGCAATTGCGGCTGCGGCCGAATACGGCGGCGGGCTGGACGTGCTGGTCACGAATGCCGGCGGGCCTCCAGGCGGAGGCTTCGAGGATATGGCCGATGCCGACTGGCAAGGCGGCTATGAGCTTACGCTGATGGGCACGGTCCGCATGATCCGTGAGGCGCTGCCTTACCTGCGTGCAGAGGGCGGCGGGCGCGTTGTGGGCGTTAGCTCGGTCTCCATCAAGCAGCCGATACGCGGGCTGATCCTCTCGAACGTCTTCCGGGCCGGCGTGAGCGCGCTGTTCAAGACTCTTGCGACTGAGCTTGCGCCGGAGGGCATTCTGATCAATTCGCTTGCGCCCGGGCGCATCGGCACGGACCGGATTTTGCAACTAGACAGTAAGCGGGTGGAGGCTCAGGGCATCTCCCGGGAGGAGATTGAGCAGGAAGCGCTGCTTCAGATTCCAATCGGAAGGACCGGCACTCCCGAGGAGTTCGGTAAAGCCGCCGTATTCCTCGGCTCTTTTGCCAACACCTATATCACCGGCCAGTCGCTGCTGATTGATGGCGGGATGGTGAAGTCGCTGTAATGGTTACTTTCAGAACATTGAATGAAATTCCGTTGCAAGCTGCCCTCACGGCCTGGAATTCGGGCTTTGAGGATTACTACGCCAATATGCAAATGGATTACCGTACCTTTCTCGGCCGTTTCTACCGGGAGGATCTGCAGCCGGAGGAATCGGTCATGCTCTATGCGGGCGAGCAGGCAGTAGGCTTCACACTGAATGGATACCGCATAGTGAATGGGGTGAAAATGGCTTGGAACGGAGGCACTGCCGTACTTCCGGCCTACCGGGGTCAAGGAATAGGCGGGCGTTTGCTGGAAGAGAATATAAGAAGATATAAGGTGGCTGGTGCGCGGATAGCGACACTTGAAGCCTTTGTGCAGAACAAGAACGCGATTGCCTTGTATGAAAAATACGGGTACCGCGGACAAGGAACCACCCAGCTCTACTCCCTGGAGGGAGAGCTGTCCGTTCCCCGGGCGGCTGAATTTGCGGACGCCGGCCTGCAGATTCGCGAGTGCGCTGCGGCGGAGGCCGCGGAGCTGCCGTTCTACGATTACTCCGGCCCTTGGCAGACCCACTGGCAGAGTCTCAAGGATGGACGCTGCCTGATTGCCGAGCAGGACGGTATCGCTGCCGGGTATGTCCAGTTCCGGCGGGTATATTCCGGGACGGGACAGCTTAGCGGCATTCAGCTCTACCCTGGCAAGCTGCGAGATGGCTTGCCGCATGCCGGGGAGCTTCTTCATCTGCTGCTCAACAGGGTATTTCGCTTCAGCGGGAGCGGGGTCAGCCTGAGTGCGGTGCATGTCCCTTCTTCCGACAGCCTGATGCGAGGCTGGCTGGAACGGGCGGGCTTCCGGCTCGGCAACGAGCTCCTCTATATGCAGCGGCCGATAGATTAATCAGGGCTGTCGCTTACGAAAAAGAACTAAAAATAGGTGAAACAAGGGGAACCGTAAGCAGGTGCTTCGCCTGGAAATAACGGCAGAAATGCCGTTGTTGGAGCGAGATTGGGTGGTACACCTGGAAATAACAGCAGAAATGCCGTTGTTGGAGCAAGATTGGGAGATACTCCCGGAAATAACAGCAGAAATGCCGTTGTTGGGGCAAGATTGTGTGGTGCGCCCGGTAGTAACGGCAGAAATACCGTTGTTGGAGCGAGATTGGGTGGTACACCTGGAAATAACGGCAGAAATGCCGTTGTTGGAGCAAGATTGGGAGGTGCGCCTGGTAATAACGGCAGAAATGCCGTTGTTGGAGCGAGATTGGGAGGTGCGCCCAGAAATAACAGCAGAAATGCCGTTATTGGACGTTATTGGAGTAAAATTGGGTGAAGAGGGGATACTCCACTCAGTTACCTGGCAAATAGGTGAATGCTTCCGAAGTCATTATTTCTTGAAACTTTGAGTACAGGGGTTCAAAAAAATCTGTAAACGATCGCCCTGGGATTAACATCGGCGGGGATTAGTATCAGTAGTTGACTCCTTGGATGGCATCACGTATAATGTTGTGGCGTGTAAATCCAATGATTTACATAATTCCCTTTGTCTAACGTAAATTCTCCAATAGACCAAGAGACCGCTTCAGATTAGCATATAGATTGAATATGTGCGGAAAGGAGGCTACGGCAATGAAAGAAGGCATACACCCAAAGTTCAATCAGGTGATTTTTCTGGATGCCAGCGTAGGGTTCAAATTCCTGAGCTCGTCCACGAGATCGTCTAATGAAACGATGGAATGGGAAGACGGCAACACTTACCCTGTGATCCGTGTGGACTCCAGTTCCGCATCCCACCCGTTCTATACCGGTAAACAAAGAGAAACCGAAACTGGTGGCCGTGTTGACAAGTTCAAACAACGGCTGGCCCAGAAGAAATAACGGTTTGAACCGTACAGAGGATTACTCCACAGCCATGCAGATGGCGGATGGGTGGTCCTCTTTTTTTGCTCAAACGCCCGTTCTCAGGACAATAGTATTTTTTTGGGAGAAAGATTCATTTGTATGAAGGAGTGAGATATAATAAGGCAAAGCTATCATGAAAAATAGGGGAAATATGACATGCCGTGGATGCAGGGTTACCCGTATTATCTACTAATGGGCAGTGTTCTAAGTCTCTACATGGGCGTCAGTTCATTCAAGCATCGCACAACACCAGGAAGACGCTATTTATGGATTCTAATGCTGCTGGTCAGCGCAATATTCGCGGCTACGGCCGGAGAAATTTTATCGGTTTCGTTCCAGGGCAAGCTTTGGTGGAAAAATCTGCAGCAGGCTCCGCTCTTTTTGAGTACGATCTTTACGTATGCGGTGATCAGAGAGTATGTGTCCCGTTCTTCGGAAGGGCTAGCCAGGAGGCTTGCTCTCTTTTGCATTCCGGTGGCGCTTGATGTTCTGCTGATCTATACCGATTCTTATCATCACCTGATGCGGAGTGAGATTGGGGTCGCTACAGTGGCAGGGGTCAGCGGGATTGTTGTTCAGCCGACAGTCCTCAGTATGCTTCTCATTGCGTATGACCAGCTTTTTGGCGTGTATGCTGTCTATTTGCTGGCGATTTCTTTGCTTAATGCACCCAAGTATTACTTCCGGCGGAACCTGATGCTGCTGGCGGGGCTGCTGATTCCGGTGGTTTCTGTTTTTCTGCTTCCACTCCTGAAAATTACGATTACAGGTTTCACGGCATTTACATATCTGCCGCCGATTGTTGCCGGGTATCTCTCCCTGTTCCGTGATCCGCGGCTTGCGCTCTATCCGCTGGCTAAGAATAAAATCTTTGAAAATATGAAAGACGGCATCGTGCTGACCGACCGCTATGACAACATCATTGATGTGAACGCGGCTGCAGAGTCCATGTTATCCGTGCTGCTTGGGGAGGAGCCTGAGCAGAAGTCCGGTACGTGGATGGGCAGGAGCATCCATCTGCTGCTGAACCGCTGTGAGGACATTGCCGGGCATTACGCGCGAAGGATGGAAGGGAAGTTCGAGATTGATGCGCCCGGCCGGGAAGACGCCTGGTACGGCGTTTCGCTGATTACGATTGAAGGGATTAATGCGAATACTGCCGGTATGCTGATTGTGCTTAGTGACCTCAGCGAGAAGAAGCGGTATGAGCGCGAGCTGCTGCTGCAGGCTACCGTCGATGATCTGACCGGGCTGTATAACCGCAGGCATTTCATGCGTTTGGTGCAGCAATATACCGTGCAGGATGGCGCGGGCATCGCGCTGCTCTTGTTCGACATAGACGATTTCAAATTGATTAACGATACATATGGACATATGGCCGGCGATCAGGCGCTGGTTGATTTCTCCCAAAAAATACTTAAGGTTTACCAAAATAACGGGATCGCCGGCAGAATCGGCGGTGAAGAGTTTGCTGTGTGCTTTTTCGCAGGCAGCGAGAGTGCGGCGCTGAAGGAGGCGGAGAGCTTCCGGGCTACCATGGGCGGGCATGTGGTCCGTTTGGACGACAGGTATAGCATCCAGCTTACCGTCAGCATTGGCATTGCGTTCACGGAGCGCAGCGATGTAACCTTCGAGGAGCTGTACCGCCAGGCGGACGATGCATTATATCTGTCCAAGGCCACCGGCAAGAATAGAGTGACGCTGGGCCGTGAGTCTGCCATGCGCGAAGCGCTGGAAGGGTAGGCTGGACCGCTGCTCAGTTCATTATAGTGAAATAGAAGCAAGGGATGGGAGGATAAAGGATGTATCAGACGTATATTTTTGATCTGTATGGCACGCTGATCGACATTGAGACAGATGAGGAGCGGCCCGAGGTGTGGGAGCGCCTAGCGCTTCATTTTGGTTATCAGGGCTTGAGCATTACCGGGGATGAATTGCAGAGGCGTTTTCTTCTGGAACGGGACCGTCAGCTTGCTGCCGCCGCGCAGCACTGCGAGTTCCCTGATTTTGTGATGGAAGAGGTCTTCCGGTCAGTAGCCCTTGAACTGGGAGGCAACCCTGGACAAGCCTGGCTGCATGAGACGGTAAGATGGCTGCGGACCTTGTCCATGATTCGGATTTCCCTGTATGACGGAGTTGAAGAGATACTGAAGCGCTTGAGATCCGGCGGCAAAAAGGTATTTCTGCTCTCCAACGGACAGAAAACCTTCATCGAGGCAGAGCTGACCATGCTGGGTATTCTCCACTTGTTCGATGGCGTGGCGATTTCGTCGGAGGCCGGGATAAGCAAGCCTGATCCGCTGTTCTACCGCTATTTGACACAGACCTATGGCGCGGACTTAAGCTCGGCGATCATGATTGGCAACGATCAGCGTACCGATATTGCCGGCGCAACGGCGGTGGGGATCGACTCCTGCTTTATTCGTACCGCCTCTTCCCCGGACAACGTTCCGGTGCAGAGCACGGTGCAGATCTGGGATGGGGATTTGCGTAAAATACCCGGATGGAATCTGTAGCTTCCCCCTGTCCTCTCCTGCCGATCCGATATTTGCCCCGCTTGGCTGGGCCGCCGTATAATATGTCCATGATCTTAACACACCGGAGAGAAGGACTATTATATGACCTTACTAATTATTATTGCGGCCTCCATTGGGGTTCTGATTGCAGTTGCTTACAGCGTAATGACGTTCTACCCTTCATTTGGGCGGAGAGCCTCCAAGAAGGAAAAGCAGGCGCTCAGCCGCTCGCTTAATTATAAGGATGGCAAGTTTGCCTATCCGGCTATAGCCGTGAAGGCGGATAACAATGCGGGAAGCAGCCTCTCGATCCTTAAGGATTTCATCAAGGGCAATCCCCGCTCAAGACCGGAGTACCCGCTCGTACCCCAGCCGCTGCAGCCGGGCTCCATTCAACAGACCCGGGACACCCGGGTAACGTGGTTCGGCCACTCCGCTCTTCTGCTGGAGATAGATGGAGTGACGCTGTTCCTCGATCCCATGCTGGGAAGCTCGCCTTCGCCATTTCCGTTTATCGGGGGCCGGCGTTACAGCAAACAGCTGCCGGTCGAGATTTCTGCGCTCCCTCACATTGATGCCGTTCTGCTCTCCCATGATCATTACGACCACCTCGATTATGGCTCGATCAGACAATTGAAGGATAAGGTAGGTATGTTCATTGTGCCGCTTGGGGTCGGAGCTCACCTGGAACGGTGGGGGATAAGCCGTGAGAAAATCCGCGAGCAGGACTGGTGGGATGAGATTCGCTATGCCGGTCTTACCCTCACCAGTGCTCCCGCCCGGCATTTCTCCGGCCGCAGCCTGCTGGACCGGAACTCTACACTGTGGTGCTCGTGGATCATACAGGGAGAGAAGACGAAAATATTTTTCAGCGGTGACAGCGGCTACGGCCCCCACTTTGCCGAGATTGGCGAGAAATACGGGCCATTTGATCTGACGCTGATGGAATGCGGCCAGTACGATCCGCGCTGGGCAGACATTCATATGGTGCCTGAAGAGACGGTGCAGGCGCATCTCGATGTGCGGGGCGCGCTGATGATTCCGATCCACTGGGGAGCGTTCACCCTGTCAATGCATGACTGGACCGATCCGGTGGAGCGTGTCTTCGCGGCTGCGAAGGCGCGGGGGGTGCGGCTGGCTACACCGCGAATCGGCGAGCCGGTCTATGCCGGTTCGGCGGAGGTTCCGTCGCGTGCATGGTGGAAATGAGAGGCGCGGCAGAGTGGAGAGTTGTGTTACAATGAATGCGCATAAATGCCGAGGAGCTGACTAACAATTATGAGCGATCAAGTAAATGAGCAGGAATTGGTGAAGGTTCTGTCCGCCAAGACTAAGGTGGACCCCAAGCTGATCCGGCTGGTGCTGAAGCATGAGCAGACTTTCATTAATAACGCCAAAGCCAACGCCAAAGGCGAGGTTGATATCGACAGCGATGATCTGGTTGACTATGTTGTGGCTCAGCGCGATGTGAAGCTGGATGAGCTGACCGTGGAGACCATTCTCGATGCGGAAATGGACTACTTAATGGATAAAGGGTTAGCCGGATATATCGACTGATCCCTTGCATGCGTTACAGGAAATTTGGATACAACAAGCCGGCTCCCTTTGAGGAGTTGGCTATTTTTTTGCCTGTAAGTCCTGATTGATATTCCTATAGCGCCGATTCTTCTTGACAAGCGGAAGAACTTTTGGAAAATTATTCTTGGTAACGCTATCAAGGAAAGAGGGAATTCCAAGTGTACGCGAGAGTCAAAGAACTGAATACGCTGCGGAATCAAATATTCATCGGGTTCCTGCTGGTTATGCTGATTATTATTGCAGTGTCCGGGGCATTGGTGTACAACAGGGTATCCTATTTGCTGAAAAATAATGCCGAGCGTCACATCCAACAGACTGCGGTGCAGGCGAACGGGAGGCTGGATGCGCTGATCGGCCAGATCGACAGTCTAATGGAGCAGGTGGCGAATCATCCGACTGTTCAGCATCTGCTGATGGAGGAGCTGAACGGCAAATCCGTGTCCTTCAATCAGCGGCAGTCCTTGCTGCAGATTATTTCCAGCTACCAGGCCTATATGCCGAGTGTGGGTTCGCTGGAGCTGTACACGGCGGATTATCGGCTGCTGTTCCCGATCAAAGACGGCAGCTTGAAGACAAGAATCAGCGATCCTTTTATCACCGAAGCTAATCTGCAAAAGGGCAGGCTGGTCTGGATTGGCGTCGATCCCAGCGATGGTGAGAGCCTGCTGGCTATCCGCCAGGTCAGCCTGATGGACCGCTGGTTCTCACGGGGCGGCTATTTAATGGCCCGCATCCAGCGCAGCTACTTCCAGCTCGATGATCCGCTGTCCGGCAGCGACGGGGGCGAGTCTGTGCTGCTGGTGAATGACGAAGGCGAGCTGCTGGGCAGCAGTGAAGAACCGCAGGCGGAATTGCTGCCGCTGCTTGCCAGTAAGGACCAGACAGTCACCTTCCGGGGCAAGGAATATGTGCAGGTGAAGCTGCGTTCGGACAAGACAAACTGGACGCTGCTGGTGCTCACTCCGGTAAGCTATGTCACTGAAGGTCTCTCTGTTCTGAGGACGGTACTGCTGGTCTCGGGCGGAATCGGAGCCCTGTTGTTCCTAATTATGTCCTTTGTGCTGTCCACCATGATCACGAGGCCGATCATCCATCTGATCCGGGCGATGCGCAAGTCCAGGCTCGGGGTGCTCACTCCTAATGAGGAGTCGGTATCTACAATGGAGCTGAGGGAACTGAATAATACGTATAACGGCATGATTGCGAGCATGAATGAACTGATCCGGGTGGTGTACGAGAAGGAAGTGCTGCAGAGCCGCACAGAGCTTAAAGCGCTGCAGGCGCAGATTAATCCTCATTTCTTGTTCAACACGTTAGAAGCGTTCAACTGGTCGCTGGAGGAGAAGGGCGAAGAAGAGCTGGCCGGGCTGGTGGTCGTTATGTCGAGACTGTTCCGGTACATTATCGGAAACCCGAACACGGATGAATGGGTTACGCTTGGAGAAGAGATGGAGCAGGTTAGGCGTTATCTGAAAATAATGGAGATGCGGATGGGGGACCGCCTGTCCTGGAATATCGAGCTCGAACCGGCAGAGGCTGCCGTACCCGTGCCCAAGCTGCTTATTCAGCCTATTGTCGAAAATGCCATTCTTCATGGGGTGGAGAGCCGGGTAGGCAGCGGAACAGTTGGTGTAAGCGCCACTCCGTCTCACCGTGAAGGCTGGACCCGGATAACAGTTCGTGACAATGGGCCGGGCATGGATGCGGACACGCTGCGGCTGCTGTGCAGCGCGCTTGCGGGCGGACCGCCCATCTCTGCCAAGGGAACGGGCGTAGGGCTCGTAAATGTGCAGCGGCGTCTTAAGCTGTACTATGAAGCGGAAGGAACGGGGATGGAAGGGCTTGACATTGAGAGTAAGCCGTCTGAGGGAACGTTAATTACTTTTGAAATCCCGAATAATGGAGGACATACGTATGAGCCTGGGCAATAGGACAATTCTGGTTGTGGATGATGAACCGAGAACGCGGCAGGGCATCCGGCAGACGCTGGAGGTCTGGGCGGCTGGCCGCTATATCATAGAGACGGCTGACAATGGAATTGATGCGCGCGAGCGGCTGCAGCATGGGCGGGTGCATCTGCTGATTACCGATGTCCGCATGCCGGAGGTCAGTGGACTGGACTTGATCCGCTCCATGGAAGGCCAGATCCGCAAGCCGGTTATTATTGTTATTTCCGGCTACGCCGAATTTGAATATGTGCAGCAGGCACTGAGGCTCGGCGCATTCAATTATCTGCTTAAGCCGCTGGACAAAGGGGAGCTGCTGGAGGTCGTAGAGACGGCTCTGAAGCAGGAGGAAGAACAGCAGCGCCGTGAGAAGCTGGAGAAGCTGGCCGATCACAAGCTGCTGGAAATTGATCCTGATACGGAGGGCATGGGGGAGCCGGTAAAAGAAGCTCTGGCCCTTGTGGAGCAGCACCTGCACGAGCAGCTGACTATGGCCGAGGTGGCCGGGAGGCTTCACTTGAATGCCAGCTACTTCAGCGTACTGTTCAAGGAGCAGACCGGTGTATCGTTCAGCGAGTATTTGTCCCGCCTGAGAATTCAGCGGGCCAAGGAGCTACTGCTGCAGACCCGCTTGCCCATCGGAGAAATCAGTGAGCGTGTAGGCTACCGCACGGATAAATATTTTATCAAGGTGTTCAAGTCCCTGGAGGATATAAGCCCAAGCCGGTACCGCCAGCAAATGAAGGATGAGCGGAGCGAAATCCAATAAAAGTGGAATTATAGCCAATGAGCGTGATCTTATAGTCCTCCGGCCGTGATGTTAAAATTTGTCTGAGAGCGGTTACAACCACCGCACAAACGAAAAATATGGAGGTTATAGGAATGCCAAAGAACAAGATAACCAAAAGCCTGGTACTGACATCCATGCTGGCGCTCGTTCTGGCGGGCTGCGGCGGGGGGAATGGAAACAACAATGCTGCCGGGAACGGCACTGCGGCCCCAGCCGATACAGCGGCATCCACTGATACACCGGCACAGAAGGTTACGATCAAGATGATGCACTTATGGCCGGCGGGAAGCTCGGCTCAGCAGAATAAGCTGGTTGGCCAGATCATCGACGATTACCAGAAGGAGCATCCGAACGTCACAATCAAACAGGAAGTGCTGGAGAATGAGCAGTACAAGAACAAGCTGAAGGTGCTGTCGGCCTCCAACGAGCTGCCGGATATTGGCATTACATGGGCGGCAGGCTTCATGGAGCCTTATGTGAAGGGCGGATTGTTCGCGCCGCTGGATGATATTCTGGGCGGTGAACAGCTGAAGGATAAATTTGTTGCCGGTACTACGGAGGCTTATGCGGTGGACGGCAAAACCTATGCCTTGCCTATCGAGCTGAATATCTCGCCAATTTACTATAACAAGGACATTTTCGCCAAATACAATCTGCAGATTCCCACTACCTATGATGAGTTCAAGAAAGTTGTGAAAACGCTCTCGGATAATGGCGTGGCCCCTATTGCTCTGGGCAACAAGGACCGCTGGACCGGGTCTCTGTGGTATATGTATCTGGCTGACCGGATTGCCGGCAGCGATACGCTGAAGAAAGCAACCAATGGTTCAGGCTCCTTCGAAGATCCGGGGCTGATCAAGGCAGCGGCTGAAGTGCAGTCCCTGGTAGACATGAATGCCTTCAACAAGGGCTTCAACGGATTATCCAATGACGAAGGCAAATCGGAATTCATGAATGAAAAAGCGGCCATGTACCTGATGGGAACCTGGGAGCTGCCGAACTTCACCACGAACCCGGATATCCCGCAGGCATTCAAGGACAAGGTTGGATTCTTCAAGTTCCCTACCGTAGACGGCGGCAAAGGAAACATCAACAGTTGGGTAGGCGGTCCCGGTGTCGGCCTGTTCGTAGCTGAATCCTCCAAGGTAAAAGAAGAAGCCAAAGCATTTGTTGAATACTTCGTATCCAAATGGGGACAGGACTCCGTGACTACAGCAGGCGTTATTCCGGCTACCAAAGTGGATACCTCCAATACCAAGCTGCCGCAGCTGTATGTGGACCTGCTTAACGAGCTTAACAATGCCAGCAGCATCACTTTGTTTGCGGATGTGCAGATGAAGCCGAACGCCGCCCAGGTTCACCTGGATATGATTCAGGCGTTATTCGGCAAAGCGGTGACGCCAGAGCAGTTCGCGGCCAAGCATAAAGAAGCGATAGAGAAAGGAAACTGAAGCTTCGGGTGATTGGCGGGAACGGAAGTCTCCTGGGTGCTGGAGTTTTCCGTTCCTGCAACACAAGGAAAGGAGGATATACCTCATGGATAAAGTGATGTCCAATAAGCTGGTGATTGCACTCTACGTGCTGCCTTCCCTGCTGCTGATCATGGGCATTATATATATTCCGATTGTGCTGACCGGCTATTACGGGCTGAACCAATGGGATGGAATCAGCAAGATGGTCTTTATCGGGCTGGATAATTACAAGGTGCTGATGAAGGACTCCGACTTCTGGCAAAGTGCCCTGCACTCCCTGCTGCTCGCTTTATTCTCGGGAGTCAGTCTGATCGGCTACCTGGGGATTGCGCTGGTGCTGTCGGGCAAGATCAAGGGAGCGAATCTGCTGCGTAAAATCTATTTGGTCCCGATGCTGCTGTCCTCGGTAGCCATTGCCCAGCTCTGGATGAAAATTTACCATCCTACGAATGGGGTGCTGAACGACCTGCTGATGTCGCTGGGAGTCGATAACCCGCCCTCTTGGCTGGCTGAACCTTCCATAGTGCTGATAGCGCTGTTTATACCGATCATTTGGCAGTACGCCGGATTTTATATCCTGATCTATTATGCCGCTCTGAAGAACATCCCCGAGTCGCTGACGGAGGCGGCGCGGATTGACGGAGCCAGCCCTTGGCAGATCGCTACCCGGATCAAGCTGCCGCTGATCAGCGAGGTGATTAAGGTTACGGTGGTGCTGTCGGTGGTGGGGTCGCTGAAATATTTTGACCTCATCTATGTGATGACTGACGGCGGCCCCAACGGAGCCAGTGAGGTGATGGCCTCTTATATGTATCATAAGGCGTTCCGCAGCTTTGACTTCGGATATGGCAGTGCCATCGGCTTCTTCCTGCTGCTGATCTGTCTGGCAGCGACCTACCTGATCCGCAAGGCTACCGCCTCCAAAGAGACGATTCAATATTCTTGATCCAGCCCACGGGAAAGGAGGAGTATTTATGAGAACTGAAGCTGCTTACAGCTATCCGCCCTTGCGGCAGCGGAACGGAAGCCATCTGCTGCGCAGATCGGGCTACAGCCTGCTCTATATTGCGCTCATTGCTGTGGCTGTGATCCAGGTGCTGCCGCTGGTCTGGCTGTTTATTTTCTCGCTGAAGAACAATCAGGAAGTCTTCAATATGGCTCCCTTTGCGCTTCCGGCACATCCCCACTGGAGCAACTACGCCAATGTGTGGTCGAACGGAAATATTGGGCAGTATTTCATCAACAGTGTGTGGATTACAGCGGTGTCGCTGGCGCTTACCGTACTCTTTGCCAGCTTTGTTACCTTTGCGGTAACCCGTATGAGATGGAAGGGCAGCTCGTTTGTGCTGGGCCTGTTCATGGTGGGACTTATGATCCCGGTCCATTCTACGCTGATTCCTCTATTCAGTACGTTCAACAAGCTTCATTTGACGGACAACCCGGTCTCCATCATCCTGTCTTATGTGGCCTTCAACCTGCCGACAACCATCATGATCCTGCTCGGTTTCTATTACTCACTGCCGAAGGAAGTGGAGGAGGCGGCAATTATCGACGGCTGCTCCGTGAATAAAATGTTCTTCCGGATTGTGCTGCCCATGACCTCCTCAGTGCTGGCTACTACGGCGATTATTAATATGATCTATAACTGGAATGAGTTCATTTTCGTCAACACATTCATTAGCTCAGATCATTTCAAGACGCTTACAGTCGGGGTGCAGAATTTCATCGGCCAATACACTACGGATTGGGGCGCCATCGGCGCGACTCTGATGATCAGCATTCTACCGATTCTGTTGGTGTTCCTGATTATGAGCGAGCGGATTGTTGAGGGAATTGCGGCTGGTTCTGTAAAAGGGTAATGTGTGAGGCGAGTGCGCTGCGCCAGAAGAAGAGATTCACCCCTTGCTGCGGCAAGAGAAATAGAAAAATTCATCATCCGCGGTCACAACATGGTCAAAAGCATATTTGGCTGCCAGGCGGGCAAGCTCTTCATTGGCAGGAATAGGTGGGCGTTCACTGGTGTAACCGATGCGCTGATGATGCTCCTTCAGACCCTGCCGTGTTCTGGAGTGGGCAATCATAAAAGTGCCGCCAGGAAGCAGGCTGCGCTGCGCGTTGGCGAACAGCATGTCCAGATCGGAAAAATGGGGGATGCTGTTATAGATCAGCACACAGTCAAAGCCCGGACGGTAAGCGAGCGGGCTCTCGAAATCGGCGCAGTCCGTCTCCGCCTCAGGGAAGCATCTGCGCAGTTCCTCCAGCATGGCCAGGGAAATGTCCATCGCCAAGTAGCGCCGGGGAGCAATCTGCCGCTTCTTCAGTGCATGGAGAATGACGCCGCTGCCGGACGCCACGTCCAGGAGACTCTGTCCGCTTTGTATGCCGAGGGCGCCCACGGCCTTTTCCGCCTGCCCAATCGCTTCATCGTTGTTGCTCCAGACAGGGGCGAGGGTATTGAACCGCTCAGTTTCTATTTCTTTCCGATCATTCATTGTCATCGCAAACTTCCTCCTTATTTGTTGTAAATTGGATTATGCCATGTATAAAAAAGCGGTTCACCGGATCTTCAAGGATCTCGTTGAACCGCTTATTCATTATACGTCAGTTCGCTGGGGCAGCGGAATGGCCGGCAGGCTCTGCCGCATCGTGCTTGATCAGGCCGTGCTTCTCCCAGGCTCTGCTTCTCCATCGGAAATACATGATGACCGCCCGGAGCCATTCGTCAAAAGCGGTAGCCAGCCAGACCCCGGCCAGACCCAGATTAAGCTGGAACACCAGCACATAACCGAGCGGCAGGCTAAGGCAGACCATCGAAATAAGCCCCATATAGACGGGGAATTTGGCATCGCCGGAGGCGCGCAGCGAGTTGATAATAACGAGGTTGCAGGTGCGGCCTGTCTCCAGAAAGATACTGAGCAGAATCACCTGTGCACCCAAGGCGACAATCTCCATATTATCCGTGAACAGCCCCATTAGCGGCACACGGAAGAAAATGACGGCGGCGTCTATAATGACCGTAACGAGCAGCGCCCACTTCACACTGTCGAACACCCGCTTGTAGGCCTCCTCCGGCCGTTTTGCTCCGACGAGATGCCCCACGATAATCGAGGTACCCATGGACACCGCAACGCTGAAAAGATAAATATAGTTGGAAATATTCAGTGCATACTGGCGGGTAGCCATTGCCTCAGCACCCAAATACGTAATATATAAGGTGAACACCAGCTGGCAGGATTGATAAATAACCGATTCAAAGGCGGACGGGATGCCGATTCTGAGAATTTGCAGCACATATTTTTTGGAAAGGTGAATGTAATAGGTCCATTTGACCCGTACTTCCATAATGCTGTAGAGCAGCAGGAAGAAGATCACGAGGCAGATCAGCCGGCTGGCTATCGTGGAAATCGCAGCACCCTCTACGCCCAGCGCCGGCAAGCCGAAATGTCCGAAGATCAGCAGATAGTTGCCGACAACGTGAATCACATTCATCAGCAGGGACACCAGCATCGTCTGCTTGGTGAAGCCGTACGTACGGATGGTAGTTGCCAGAGCATTCAGCAGCGCCTGCAGAAAAATCCCGCCCCCGACAATATGAATATACACCTTGGCGTGAACCAGAATATCTCCTGTAACGTTCAGCATGCGCAGCAGCGCTTCTCCGAAGATCAGCAGCACTGTACTAAGGATAATGCCTACAGCCAGATTAAGAGTAACGGCGTTGCCGGTGACTTTTGCGGCTTCCTTGGGGTTCCTGGCTCCGAGATATTGTGAGACAACAATCGCTGCGCCGTTGCCGATCACGCTGAGTATCAATATAGCCATTGTAATGATCTGATTTGCTGCACCAACCCCAGATACCGCATCATCCGATACGGAGCTGATCATAAATGTATCCACACTGCCCATAAGCATGAACAAAAACAGCTCCAGAAAAATCGGCCAGGTCAGCTTAATTAAATTAAAATCCTGATGTTTCGTCTGCTCCATTACACACCTTCTTCAAGTTATTCCTTGTTGCCCAATCGCCTTAAACAAGGTGTATGTTAGCACAGCTTTTATGAAATTGCAGTAATTTTACGAAAATACTGAAAAAATCATCGTGTATTTTTCCAAAATACGCTTGAAGCAAATCTTACATACGTACAATAGTATCCTCGCGGTGACTACACCACAATAAAGTGCCTACTTCCCTTATTAAACCTATGGACGCTACACTATGTACAGCACTTACTTAAATATATTAAAAAGGAGTCTGGTATAGATGAAGCTGCAATTAGCGCTGGATCTTGTAGATATTAACGGAGCAAAGGAAATTGTCTCGGAGGTCGCCGAATTTATTGATATCGTAGAGATTGGAACTCCGATTGTCATTAATGAAGGGCTGCATGCGGTTAAGGCGATTAAGGACGCTTTTCCTTCTCTGGCCGTATTGGCCGATCTGAAAATTATGGATGCCGGCGGTTATGAGGTAATGAAGGCAGCGGAAGCGGGCGCGGATATTGTAACGGTACTCGGCGTATCCGATGACTCGACAATCAAAGGCGCCGTTGAGGAAGCGAAGAAGAGCGGCCGGGAGATTCTGGTGGATCTGATCAACGTGAAGGATATTTCGGCCAGAGCGGCTGAAGTCGATGCGCTTGGCGTGGATTACATCTGTGTGCATTCCGGTTACGACCATCAGGCTGAGGGCAAAAACTCCTTTGCCGATTTGCAGGCGATCAAGAGCGTCGTGAAGCAAGCGAAGACGGCGATTGCAGGCGGCATCAAACTGGGTACGCTGCCTGAAGTCATTGCAGCCGGTCCTGATCTGGTGATTGTAGGCGGCGGTATTACCGGCGAAAGCGACCAGAAGGCAGCGGCGGCGGAAATGAAACGCCTTGTTAGCCAGGCGTAGAAATTCATGGATACTGTGGAATATGCCCAGGAAATTGTCAATGAGCTGCAGCGCTCGGTCTCGCAGCTTGACGCAGCGGAGGCAGAGCGGATGGCAGAACTGCTTCTGCGCGGGGGCAAGATATTCGTTGCCGGGGCAGGCCGCTCGGGCCTGATGGGCCGGGCATTCGCCATGCGGCTGATGCATGCCGGGAAGGAGGCCTACGTCGTCGGCGAGACGGTGACACCCGGTATCACTGCTGGCGATGTGCTGGTGCTTGGCACTGGCTCCGGCGAGACGGCAAGCCTCTTGTCCATGGCCAGAAAAGCCAAGGCTGTGGGAGCCGCCGTTGTAGCAGTGACGATTTCCCCGGAGTCGTCTATAGGACGGCTGGCTGATCTGATCGTCCGGCTGCCGGGCGCGACCAAAGAACAGACGGACGGCGGCCAGATCACCATCCAGCCGATGGCGTCGCTATTCGAGCAGACCCTGCTGCTGTTCTATGATGCCGTGATCCTGCGGATCATGGAGCAGACCAGCCAGACCTCCACGCGGATGTTCGGCAAGCATGCCAATCTGGAATAATACGAAGACAACGCCTCTCCGGGGAACTGGGGAGGCGTTGTTTGTGTGCAGCGCTTGGCGAAGCTTGGTGTAACGCCATCCGCGCCATGTGCGTTCCCTGAGCATTCTGTAGTATGATTAGGAACGAAAGGGGGCCGCTTTAAATTGGCGACGGAGATTAAGGACCGCATTAACCTGAAGGAAATCAACTGTGAGAAGGAACTTACGCTTGCTGTCATTGGCGGGAAGTGGAAGCTGATTATTTTGTGGCATCTGGGCCTGGAAGGGACCAAACGCTTCAGTGAGCTTAAGAAGCTGATTCCCCATATCACGCAGAAAATGCTGACCAACCAGCTCCGTGAGCTGGAGGAAGACCAGCTTGTATCCAGACAAGTGTATGCCGAGGTTCCGCCGAGAGTAGAATACTCATTGACGGAGTACGGGCAAAGTCTGCTTCCTGTGCTGCGCATGATGTACGACTGGGGCAAAAACTACGGCGAGAATGTAATCTGGAAGGACATTCCCCTAAGTGAAAGATAGCAAGTGAATAGATGCCTCAATGCTTATATAGATAGTATCTGCAGGGAAAGTACGTTACAAAAATGTGCCTGCTTTCTTTTTGTGTTCAACTAGGTTACACTATGTACGAAACTTACTAAAAGATATTAGACATTTCAGTTTGCTCTATATAATCAGTTTGGAGGGATTACAGACAATGTTGACAACAGATTATAGTCCACTGCTGGACTCGTTCCGGTTCACAAGCGGAGTCTCCTTGAAAAACCGCGTAGTTATGGCTCCCATGACTAACTTCTCCTCAAATGAGGAAGGTGAGGTAACCGGGCCTGAGTTGGATTACTATATCCGCCGTTCCAAAGGTGTCGGTATGGTGATTACTGCCTGTGTATATGTATCCCGGGGAGGCAAGGGATTCCCGGGCGAATTCGGTGCCGACCGCGACGAGCTAATACCGAGCCTGCGGCAGTTAGCCGATGCAATCAAGGGCGAAGGTGCGAAGGCAGTTCTGCAAATTTTCCACGGTGGACGCCAGTGCCCTCCGGCGCTGCTGCTTGACGGACAGACCGTCAGCGCAAGCGATGTTCCGGCTGAGCTGCCGGGCGGCGGGAATGGACCTGTTCCGCGTGCGCTGACCAATGAAGAAATCGAAGGCATTATTGCCGATTTCGCTGCGGCCACACGCCGGGCGATTGAAGCCGGATTTGACGGCGTGGAGATTCATGGTGCGAACGGCTATCTGCTGCAGCAGTTTTTCTCCCCGCATTCCAATACGCGCGATGACCGCTGGGGCGGAGATTTGCAGAAGCGCCTGACGTTCCCGCTGGCCGTTCTGCGTGCAGTGAAAGACGCGGTGAAATCACATGCGGCATCGCCGTTTCTTGTGGGCTACCGCTTTTCACCCGAAGAACCGGAGACACCCGGGATTACGATGGCCGAAACCTTTGCGCTTGTAGATGCGCTCAAAAAGGAAGGTCTTGATTATCTCCATGTCTCGCTGCAGGAGCTATGGTCACTGCCCCGGCGCGGGACTGAGGACAGCCGTCCACGGATTGAGCAAATCGTTGACCGCGCAGGCAGCGGACTGCCGGTGATTGGGGTAGGTTCCCTATATACGGCGGACGCTGCCCTCAAGAGTCTGGATAGTGGAATTAGCCTGGTGGCTCTGGGCCGCCCGTTGCTGATCGAACCAGACTTCGTGCAGAAGATCACTGAAGGCCGGGCCGATGAAATTGAGACCGAGCTCGACCTTTCCGCCCAAAGCGCTCTTGTAATCCCTGATCCGCTATGGGGTGCATTGATCCACACTGGAGGCTGGATACCGACTAAGGGATAAACGCCTGCTCTAATGAACGAATATTTCATGACAAATAACCTCAGATTGCCGATAAATCAGGGCAATTTGAGGTTATTTCTCTTTAGTTTCCAATTATGTATGATACAATTGTATTATTTAGGGATATACATATTTAGGGAAAAAGGAGTTCGGAGACTATGAATACACAGAGGATAAGCGAAGCATCCGGCCCGAACGGCAACCCCAGTTCACTCCAGAATACCATTGAGCTGATTGGCGGCAAGTGGAAAGGTGTTCTGCTCTATCATCTGATCGGCGGTCCGAAGCGCTTCAATGAAATACGCAGATTGTGCCCGGATATTACCCAGCGGATGCTGGCTATTCAGCTCAGAGATCTGGAGCGCGATGGTCTGGTTCACCGCAAGGTGTATCCGCAGGTCTCCCGGAAGGTGGAATATTCTCTAACAGAGTGGGGCAGAGGGCTGGAGACAGCCCTTCTGAACATCAAAAGCTGGGGAGAAGCTTACCGGGAGGAGTTCTCCAAGGAACATCCGCAGCCGCCGGAGGCTCCTGCATCGGCTTCCTCTGTCAAATAGTAGCCCGGAATGAACGCAAACATCCCCGGAGGGCAGCTTTTTGCTCCCAGCCGGGGATGTTTATTTTTACTATGCATGTAGTGCAGCATCAGCGTCCGTTCTAGGCTTTTTGCTCAGTCAGCTTGGCAATCTCGACAATAACCTGAACGGCCTTCAGCATATCATCTACAGAGGCATATTCAAATTTGCCGTGGAAGTTTTCGCCCCCGGTAAAAATGTTCGGTGTAGGCAGTCCCATATAGGATAGCTGCGAGCCATCCGTGCCGCCGCGGATCGGGCGAATCACCGGCGTAATGCCGAGATTGTTCATTGCTTCCTCGGCGATCGTGACAATATGGCGCACAGGCTCGATTTTTTCCCGCATGTTATAGTATTGATCCTTCATTTCCAGCACTACATTCTCCGCTCCGTAGGTAGACTGGAATTCCTCTACAATCGCGGTGATATACGCCTTGCGGCTCTCGAAGGACTCACGGTCAAAGTCGCGGATAATATACTGTAGCTTGCTGTGCTCCGCCGTCCCCTGCATCGAGGTCAAATGGTAAAAGCCCTCATAGCCGTCAGTGAATTCCGGTGCTTCCCCGGACGGCAGTCTGTGATGGAAGGCCATGGCGATTTTGGCGGAGTGGATCATTTTGCCTTTGGCGGTTCCGGGATGCACATTTACGCCTTTGAAGCTGATTTTGACGCCGGCAGCGTTGAAGCTTTCATACTCCAATTCTCCAAGCGGTCCACCGTCAACGGTGTATGCGTGGGAAGCGCCGAAGCGGGCAACATCGAATTTATGCGGTCCGCGTCCGATTTCCTCATCGGGGGTAAAAGCGACTCTGATCTTGCCATGCTTGATTTCCGGATGCTTCAGCAGATAAGCCATAGCAGTCATAATCTCGGCAATTCCCGCCTTGTTATCCGCACCCAGCAGAGTAGTTCCGTCTGTTGTGATCAGCGTGTGTCCTTTATAATGGGGCAGCTCAGGGAAGCTATCCGTGGAGAGCACGATATTCAGCGCCTTATTAAGAACAATATCCTTGCCGTCATAGTTCTCGACAATTTGCGGCTTCACACCTGCACCGGTGAAATCAGTCGCGGTGTCCAGATGCGCCAGGAAGCCGATGGTCGGAACCTCCTTGTCAGTGTTGGCGGGCAGTGTAGCCATGACATAGGCATGCTCGTCCACCGCAACTTCTGTTAACCCTAGCGCTTGCAGCTCATCTACCAGCTTATGGGCCAGATCCATCTGCCCCGGAGTGGAGGGACAGTTGTCGTTATCCTCGTTCGATTGGGTATCTATCTTTGCATACGAAATAAAGCGTTCTATCAGCTCTTCTCTCATCACAGGTCATCTCCTCAATATCATCGTATATCTATATTATCACTTTCTATTCAATGTCTCATCCCTAACCCCAAATTCTGGGCAAAATACGGCTTATGGCCGCAGGGACGCCGAAAGTGGCTCCTTGCGGAGCAGAGATGCCGTGAGCAGATAGCGGTCAGGCGCGGAGCCGATGTAAGTGAACGGGTAGCAGGTAATCAGCGTCAGGATGGGCCCGGTGCTCTGGCGGATTGCTCCCCTGGCATCCCCGTCGACAATGGCGCTCCCTGTAACGGTATAGATGAATTTCCCCTCAGCGGACTCCACTTCAATAAGATCATCCTTCACTAAATCGCCCAGGCCGCGAAATACGGTGTCGCGGTGACCGGCCAGCACGCTGTTGCCTTTGGCGCCAATTGCAGCGCTTCCTTCATAATGACCAGCCCCCTTCTTGAGCTGTGGACGCTCCGTTCCCTCCAGAATTGCAATCCTCCGGTCCAGCTTGGGAAAATAAATCTCCCCAATAATCTCGCCCTCTGTGTAGGCTGGTTTGGATGTATTCTTCTCTTTGGAAGGGCTGACCATTCCGGCAGGCAGCGGGGTTTCTTCTTCCGGGACGGTGAGACGCGAGGCTTCCTCCCTCTTTTTCTCCCAATCCTGCAGGGCATGGCGGGCTTCGGCAGGAGCTTTGAGGATCTGAAAGACAGAATAGAGCAGCAAGCACAAAGAGAGTATGAGGATCAGCTTCACGGCAATGGACAGACCGGAAAACTTCTTCATACTCTCTCCTCCAAACTATGATGAAATGGCCTTACTTCTTGGAGTTCAGTCTGCGCAAGACGATGATACTGACAATGGCTACAGCCAAGCTGAGCAGAATCAGGTTATACCAAGGCTCAGCGGTATCCGGCAGCCGGTCGTCCCCTGGTGCTGCAAGCGGAAGCTCGTCATCGGGCAAGGTTACCCCGTTATCCGGTGATGGTGAAGGCGCGCTGCCGTTCGTGGCCGCTCCCGTACCCGGTGAAGCTGATGGATCATCGCCGCCAAGCGGAACAGGCGGATCTGTTACGGTAACTTCAGCACCCGGCGAAGCTGTTACAGCAGGCGAAGCGGAAGGTGTGACCGCTGTTCCCGGCACCTGACTGTAAGGCGGTGAATCCGTTGGTGCAGGCGAGGCAGGCGGAGTTTCACCCGGTGAAGCCGACGGAACAGGCGTAGCTGAAGCCGTAGGGGCTGCGCTTGGTGAAGCCGACGGCCCAGGTGTAGCCGAAGCCGTTGGAGTCGCACTCGGTGAAGCTGACGGAACAGGCGTAACTGAAGCCGTAGGAGTGGCGCCCGGTGTAGCCGATGGGCCAGGTGTAGCTGATGCGGAAAAATCAAAGGCTACACTGGTTGTCTTCGCCTGATATTCGTTGCCGGCCTCGGACGGGAAGGTTACATTCATTTGAATGGTCTCCTGTTCATCTCCGGCCAGCGTACCGACAGCCACCCGGCCCTCCGCCTCGCTCATTACTCCTGAATAGAGGATTACTCCCTCTTTTTGCAGGGTCATTTGCAGAATATTATACAATTCTTCGTCCCCGGACAGGAATTTGAAGTCCACATAGTAGTCGAACTGCTCATTGCCTTCATTAATTACCGTATATTCCGAGGTAGTTGTATCTCCCGGCTGCATATTGTGCATTTTCGCGGTGCTGGTTGTATGCGAATTTACTGTAAGTTTTATCGTATCCTCTGCGCTTACTCCCCCGGCATGCCAGATGACTCCCGCCAGAACGATCAGAACATACAAACCTATAAAAGCCTTGTGGTATTTTCTACTCACTTTCCCGCTCCTTTCTTCTGGGAAGTATCTCCGCCACCCGGCAGACTTTCGGCATAATCCTCACTGAAAATGGCTGTTTGCTCGCATCCTGTCGAATGGAGTGGTTTTTTGCAGGACCACTAATTTCTCTGGTGCGTCCAAAAAAGAATTAAGGCAAGGAAACACTCACAGTTATGTTCGTTATAACGAATAACTACAGTATAATCAAAATTGTGGATAAAGAAAAATAGAATAAATCATGCTTATTCCTCAAAAGGAAGCGTGTATATGATCTGAAACCAGATTATTTCTGGTTAGCTCCTGTATCCTTATTATTTCTCCGTTTTAGACGGTGATAATCGTATTTTATAAAGAACATTATCATTGTTATGCCCACAAAAAAAGCAAGGAGATTATGAGCCGGGAAAGGAATCAATCCGCTCCCGTATCTCTACAATCTCCTTGCTGTGTAAAAGCAATTGTATAGCTAAATCTTGCTTAATCTAGCCAACCCTAACCCTGTCGTTTAGTTTTCCTTGATTAGCTCTGCTACAAGCTCATAAGAATGGATACGGGCTGAGTGGTCATAGATCTGCGAAGCAATAATGAATTCGTCGGCATCTGTCTCCTGTGCAATCTGCAGCAGCCGTTCCTTGATCAAATCTTTGTCTCCGGCTATGGAGTAGAGCTGCTTGCTCTGCACCAGGGCCTTTTCCTGCGGCGACCACAGACCGTCCATGCTGTCCACCGGAGGCTGCAGCTTGCCGGTACGGCCGCGGATGATATTGAGGAATTGCTGCTGCTGCGAGGTGGCAAGCCAGCGGGCCTGGGCGGCTGTATCCGCAGCTGTAATGCCTAGTCCGACCATCACATGCGGCTTGTCGAGCGCTTCTGACGGCTTGAAGTTGCTGCGGTACAAATGCAGAGCCGGCAGCAGATAGTCAGGGGCGAAATGGCTGGCAAAAGCGAACGGCAGACCGAGCTGGCCCGCAAGCTGGGCGCTGAATCCGCTGGAGCCAAGCAGCCAGATCGGAACGTTCAGCCCTTCGCCTGGAACCGCGCGTACACCAAGCGGCCGCGAGCCGGCTCCGTTAGGGTCGAAATAGGCTCTGAGCTCGCTAAGCTGCTCGGGGAATTCACTGCCGTCGCTGCCGAGACTGCGGCGCATGGCTCTTGCAGCAGCCTGGTCGGAGCCTGGGGCTCTGCCGAGCCCCAGGTCGATACGGCCCGGATACAGCGATTCGAGTGTTCCGAATTGCTCGGCAATCATAAGCGGTGCATGGTTCGAGAGCATGATGCCTCCCGACCCTACGCGGATATGCTTGGTGCCTGCAGCCACATGGCCGATCACAAGCGAGGTGGCGGAGCTGGCAATACCCGGCATATTATGATGCTCAGCGAGCCAGTAGCGGTGATAGCCCCACTCTTCGGCATGACGGGCCAAATCCAGCGTGTTATGAAAAGAATCCGCCGCTGTTCCGCCCTCCACAATCGGGGCCAGATCCAGCACGGAAACCGGAATGTCCTGCAGTTTTTTCACGAATAATCCCTCCCAAATAGTTTTTTTCATATCTATAGGCAGTATTTGCAGAGCAGAAGTGATGAACCTCACAATTATAACATGAAATAATATTATTTACACACTTTAAGTAAGTATAGTCCTATTGATAAGCCTTTTGGGGCTGGGTATACGGGGATCGGCACAAAATAAGAATAATTAATTGATGTGGAACATAGGAATGTGTGGTATTGGAAAGGCATAGATGCAAGTCCGGGATACATGATGAAGTAATGCAGTCTCTAAACCAATTAAAGGGGATGTATGAAAAGATGAAGAAAGCTCCAGGACGCAAACTGTCACTCGCAATGGTGCTGTGTTTATCCTTCACCATGCTGCTTAGCGGATGCGGCGGAAATAATAATACCAATAATGCTGCGCCTACGGATTCACCAGCAGCAACAGTAGCACCAACTGCGGATAACAACCAACCATCACCAGAAGCTTCAGAGGCCGCTACTGCAGGCTCACCGCTCGATTTGGCGATGAAGGGTGAATATAAAGGAACCAAGGTAACGATGTTTGGACCGTTCGTGGACGAGGACCAGGTGAAGTTCGAGAAAAGCATCAAAGAATTTGAAGAAAAAACCGGAATTGATATTCAATATGAAGGCTCCAAGGAATTCGAAGCGACTATTAATATTCGCGTGGATGGCGGCAATGCGCCGGATATCGCTGACTTCCCGCAGCCGGGTCTCTTGGCTTCTATCGCCAAAACCGGCAAGGTTGTCGATCTGACCAGTGTGCTGGATCAGGAGAAGCTGAAGGCCAACTACAATAAGAGCTGGCTCGATATGTCCACAATGGACGGCAAAGACGGCAAAATTATGGCCGGGATCTGGAACCGCAGCAATGTAAAGAGCCTGGTCTGGTATCCGAAGAAGCAGTTTGATGAAGCAGGCTACAAGGTTCCGGAAACATGGGATGATCTGATGGCTTTGACGGAACAAATCGCCAAAGACGGTGACCCGGCATGGGCGATCGGCATTGAGAGTGGTGCTGCCACCGGCTGGCCGGCTACAGACTGGGTGGAAAACATCATGCTGCGTACGACTACACCTGAGAACTATGACAAATGGGTCAAGGGCGAGCTGCCTTTTACCTCTCCGGAAGTTAAACATGCAGTGGAAGTAATGTCTAAAATCTGGCTGAACAAAGATTATGTCTACGGCGGCACTAAATCAATCGTAACTACCGCCTTCGGCGATGCTCCAAAACCGATGTTTGAGAATCCGCCCAAAGCCTGGTTTAACCTGATGGGCAATTTTATTACCAGCTTCTTCCCGGAAACTGCCAAGGTCGATACCGACTATGACTGGTTCTACCTTCCGCCGATTGATCAGAAATACGGCAAGCCGGTGCTTGTAGCAGGGGACATTTACGCTATGTTCAACGACCGTCCTGAAGTACGTGCGGTTATGGAATTCTTCACTACAGGCGAATCTATTAAAACCTGGGTTCAATCCGGCGGCGTGATTGCTCCGATGAACGATGCTTCCCTTGACTGGTACAAATCTGAGTCCGACCGTCGTATGGCAAAGCTGGTACAGGATGCGTCTACTTTACGTTTTGATGGCTCTGACCTTATGCCTGGTAAAGTAGGCGCGGGCACCTTCTGGAAAGGCATGACCGACTATGTGAGCGGAACAGCCACACTGGATCAGGCGCTGGAGCAGATTCAGTCCGGCTGGAAGAATTAATAGGAACAGGCCTGAGATAACACGCTAGTGGTCAAAAGAG
This sequence comes from Paenibacillus sp. sgz302115, assembly GCF_056120445.1. NCBI lineage: Bacteria > Bacillati > Bacillota > Bacilli > Caryophanales > Paenibacillaceae > Paenibacillus > Paenibacillus sp. sgz302115. Next base: position 102,966 of record NZ_JBVYOK010000005.1, on the reverse strand, counting down.
GGGCAGTTAGCAGTGCGGATAACCTGCCTCTCTTTTTGTTTTTTTAAGGGGATGCTTACGAAGAGAGTTTTGCTCCGCAAAACTTAAGGAGGAGCTAATAATGGATGTACAAGCAAAGCCAAAAATCAGCGTCAGAGCATTGCTGCTATCTCTTGGCGTAATTGCAGCCAACGTCGTGATCAACGGATTGATCTTCTTGTTTTTCCGTGATTCTACGCTGAATCCGCTGCTGACCGCAGTTTTTGCCGTGCTGTGGGGTGTGCTGGGCGTTTATCTGATCTACTATACCCTGAACTGGGCGGTGGAGCAGTATCCCGATCATGTCCGCAGAAGGATCCAGCCTTATGTGTTCATTGGCCCGGCGGTGATTGTTCTCGGCTGGCTGCTGATACTGCCCGCGCTGCGGACGCTGTATTTAAGCTTTTTCAACGCTTCTTCGGAAAAATTTGTCGGACTCAGCAACTATGCCGCGATCTTCAGTGACCATCTTATGGCGATAGCGCTGCGCAACAATCTGCTGTGGGTGTTCGTAGGGACCTTGGCGTGCGTCGCTTTCGGGCTGCTTATTGCTATTTTAGCCGACCGCAGCAGCTATGAAAAAATCGCCAAGTCGATCATTTTCATGCCAATGGCTATTTCTTTTGTGGCTGCGGGTGTAATCTGGAAATTTGTCTATTACTATCAGCCTGGCGACGAGCAAATCGGGCTGCTGAATGCGATTGTGACTTATTTTGGCGGCGAACCGCAGGCTTGGGCGAGTATGCTGCAGCCCTGGAATAACTTTTTCCTCATTATTATTCTGATCTGGATGCAAACCGGGTTTGCAATGGTTATCTTCTCCGCAGCGATCAAAGGGGTTCCCGATGACATCCTGGAAGCCGCGCGTGTGGATGGCGCCGGTGAGGTGAAGATTTTTTTCGGCATTATGATTCCGTTCATTTCCGCCACAATCCTGACAGTGACAACAACCATTATTGTCTTTACGCTGAAAATATTTGACGTCGTCATGGTGATGACGGGAGGTCAATACGATACAGAAGTGGTAGCGACACAGTTCTACCGGCAGTTCTTTATGTACCGCAATTTCGGCTACGGCTCGACGCTGGCTATCGTTCTTTTGATCGCGGTATTGCCTGTAATCTTTATTAATCTGCGTCAGTTCCGCAAGCAGGGGGGATTCTAATGGCCGGCAAAAAGAAAAGAAAAGGCAGCAAGACCATCGTTAATCTCGTACTTGGTGTGATCTGCTTTCTCTGGCTGCTTCCGACACTCGGCCTATTCATTTCCTCCTTCCGTCCTGCGGCGGATATTTTGCAGACCGGCTGGTGGAAGGTATTTCCCCATCAGGAGTGGAAGGCGGGCGAGACCCTGCAATTGTCCAAGGATGTGGACCTGAGGGAGCCGATTGAAGTAAACGGCAAAACCTATACGGACGACCAGTTGAAGGCGGGCGTTAAGGCTGATGACAGCCGCCTGATGTGGGAGAACCGCAGAGCGCGCACAATCAACGTGCAGGAGCAGGGCTGGAAAACCGTGCCGGATCTTACGCTCGACAATTATAACAATGTGCTGTCGGGCAAGGAGTACAAACTGAGGGAGGCCGACGGCAGTGAAACGGTGCAAAAGGGCACAGGCTTATCTCAGGCTTTCTGGAATACGCTGACGATTGCTGTTCCAGCCACCGTCATTCCGGTGCTGATTGCCTCTTTCGCCGCTTACGCCTTCGCTTGGCTGCGCTTTCCGGGCCGCAAAACGCTGTTCGTCATTATTATCGCGATGCTGGTGATTCCGATTCAGGTGGCACTGATCCCCGTGCTTAAGGATTATACGGCGCTCGGGCTGAACGGCAGCTACCTGGGGATTTGGCTGGCGCATACCGCGTTTGGTCTGCCGCTGGTTACGTATTTTATGTATAACTTTATAAGCCAGTTGCCCAAGGACCTGTTCGAATCGGCCTTTATTGACGGTGCCAGCCATTTCACGATATTCAGCAGACTGATTCTGCCGCTGTCCGTACCCGCCCTGGCTTCGATCGGAATCTTCCAGTTCCTCTGGGTATGGAATGATTATCTGGTCTCGCTGATCTTTATTGGCAACCAGCCTTCCGTGCAGGTTATGTCGATGAAAATCGCTGACCTTGTCGGCTCGCGCGGCAACGACTGGCATCTGCTGACTTCGGCTGCGTTCATTTCCATGCTGATGCCGCTGGCGATTTTCTTCCTGCTGCAGAAGTATTTTGTCAGAGGGCTTATGGGCGGATCGGTGAAAGGCTGACGGTGTATACTCCCGAAGGGGTATACGGTTATTCTTCCCGTAACCGGGCGATGCTTAATGTGACCGATTCCCGTATTATTGAGCTGAGCATTGAAGGCTACGCTGCTCATTTGAACAGTGGTACGGTTCACTGCTACGAGCGCAGCTTGGCGTAGCCGACCTGCTGGTGCTGTTCAAACCCTAACCAACAATACCCCGCCCGGCTTCTTTCCCTGGAATGAAGCCGGGCGGGGTATTTGGTATTGCTGCGATCCTGGCCTGAGCCGCTTACAGCAGATTTTGATCCGGGAAGATCTGGCTCAGATGGTGCTGCATATGATCCAGATAATCCTCGATCAACCACTTCAGGGTAACCGTTTCGCCGCTGTTCAGCAGGAAGAGAAGGGCCAACTGGTCAGAGGTAAGGCTGGAAATGACCCGAAGGATGGAGTGATTGACACTTACCCACAGGTTCAGGATTTCGTCACGCGGAGCACCGGCGTATTGCTGGGCGGCCATCCACTCGTTCTGATCGTACAGGGCCAGACTCAGCGGCTGCGCTTCGTATTGGACTTTGATGAATCGGGACAGATTGTTGATGGCTGAATCGCATAAATGTCCGAGCAACTGCTGCTTGGACCATTTACCTCCCGGGCGCGGGGCTGACGCTTCTTCGTCGGAAAGGGAGGCGAATGCTGACGGAACCTCCTTCAAAAGTAATTGCAAAGCTGAAATCGTGGACTGGATCACTGGTCCTCATCGCCTTTCGATTATTATGTATTATGTTGAAATAATGGACTAAAAGAGGTGTGTTTTTGCTGGGCAGGGTGTCTCAGTTGTAGGGTAGTTGTATTTCGTACAACTAAAAATCACTATTTTTCGCTGGTGGAAGGTTTAATTGCATTCTCTGCAGTTATTTTCCCCGATAACGGCGATTGGGCGGAAAATGATAATTTTTAATTGTACGAAGTACACTTAATGCTCATTTTGCAGCTCATTTGGCCTGAATAGTTGTATAAAGTACAGCTATCGCAGAGATTCACTCGGTCCAGCCTGCTGGCAGGGGCATGAACCGGAGTTAATGAGTGGGAGGAGCAGGGGGCAAACGCCGCAGGAGGGCACAGTCGCAGTAACTACAGAAGCGCCCTCCGCTCGACACCGAGCCGCTAATCTAGGTTCACGCTTGAGCAGTTGTCCCGACGAGCTCGCGTCCGAGCGTCGGCTCATCACCTTGCGCGCCGCCGCCCGGGCCGCTCGGAGTTCTCCCCGCGCAACCCAACAACGAGATTCTGCCTTACCGCCCGCGTCCACCGCTCGTGCGTTTGCGCCCCGCCGGCGCATCACCGTGTCCGCACGATTTGGCTCGCCGCTCGCCGTGTCCCATCTCTTGCAGACTTCCGCTCAGCGGGCCGCTCGCGTGTTCGTTCCCCGCCCACGTACCACCGCGCCCGCCTGGCCCGGCTCACTGCTCACGCGTTCCTGCCTTGCGCACTGCTCGCCTGTGTCCCGGCTCACCGCCCACGCGTTCTGTCCAGCGCGCGCGCCACCTCGTCGTGCGTGCCCGCCGCTCGTGCGTTCGCACCCCGCCCACGCACCAATGCACCCGCCCGGCCCGGCTGCTCGCCCGCCCGCGCCTGCCGGCGAACCCTCGCCCCACGCGTTCCCGCCACGCCTTGCTGCTCCGCCTACGGGCTGCCGCCCGTGCGATTCTCCCGCGCTACCCCGCCCACGCGTCTCTGCAGTGTGCGTGCGCGCCCCCGCCGGGCTGCGCCCCCGGCCCAGCCCCTACGTCGTGGAGCCCTCCTCCAGCTCCACCGGCAAAATATTCTCCGTGGAGACGGTGCCGCCCTCCACCTGCTTAATGATCAGATCGACGGCCAGCCTGCCCATCTCCTCCATCGGCTGGCGGATGGTGCTGATGGAGGGATGGAACAGGCTGCGCACCGCGATTCCGTCATAGCCCACAATCCGCACGTCCTGGGGCACGCGCCGCCCGCTCTCGCGGCAGGCCTTAAGGGCGTAGGCAGCAATCATATCGCTGCCGGCAAAGATGCCGTCCACTTCGGGATGCTCCCGGAATAGCTGCTCCAGCAGCCGTTCGTATGCCCCGACATCAAAGCTGTTATTGTCCGTATGCAGCGAAGTGAACCATACAGCATGCTTACGGGCGGTATCGGCAAAAGCCTCATACCGCCGGTGGGATAATATATTCAGTCCCGGATGCCCGCCGATATGGGCCAGCTTCCGGCAGCCTTTTTCAATCAGTAATGAAGTGGCCAGCTGTCCCCCGGCGTAGTTGTCCGAGCAGACATAAGGAATGTCAGGCGAAATTTGCCGGTCAAAGGTGACCAGCGGCAGGCTCATTTGCCGGTAGGATTCCACCTCCAGCGTATGGCTACCCATAATGATGCCGTCCACGCGGCTGGAGCGCAGCATATCGATATATTCAAGCTCTTTGTGTTTGTCTTGCTGGGAATTGCAGAGCAGCAGCTTATACCCGTTCTGGTAGGCATGCTCCTCAATATGGCTGGTTAATTCGCCGAAGAAGGGCAGCGAGACATGGGGAATAATGAGACCAATAATGTTGGACCTGGAACGGCTGAGTGAACGCGCCAGCTCGTTCGGCCTATAATTCAGCTCATCCATCGCGCTGTAGACTTTTTTCTTCAGCTCTTCGCTTAAATATCCCCTATTGTTCAGCACCCGTGATACCGTTGTCGCGGAAACGCCTGCCTTGAGCGCAACGTCTTTAATTGTAGGCATAATTATGTCTCCTGTCTAAGCGGGTTAATGCAAATTCATTCTATCCCGGATGCCGGGCCCTGTCCACAAAGCAAGCCGCTCCTGTCTATTTTATATTTAAAAAAATTATCGTTCCCCGTATAATTAATGAAATAAAGCATAGAAGCATGACTTGGAGATAGATGAATGGGAGTGTGCTAATGGGCGTCGGAAAAATTCATCTCAGGAAATTACAAAGCGGGTTTGTGCCTCTAATTCTGTTTGTCATGCTTTACACGATCTTGTATCCGCCTTTGTCCGCCGGAGCGGAAGCTGCGTCACCGCATAATGTGCTGGTGCTGCATTCCTATCAGAAGGGGTTTCCCTGGACGGATGACCAGAGCGCGGGTATTGAGGAACGGCTCAAAAGTGCACCCAATATCCCAGCAATCTACACCGAATACATGGATTGGAAACGCTATCCAAATCAGGAAAACCTCCGGCATTTCTACGAAACTATCAGGTTCAAATATCGGGACATCCGGATTGATGCTGTAATTACCACAGATGACGCTGCGACGAACTTCGCATTGAAGTATCGTAAGGAGCTTTTGAATAACGCCCCGATTATCTTCAGCGGTGTCAATGAACTGGGTGTGCAAAGCATTCAGGACAAGAGCAACATCACCGGAGTTATCGAGAAGATTGACCCTACCCGAACGATACAAATGGCTATGGAGATCAATCCGTCTATCCGTAAGGTCTACGTCATATTTGACAACTCGGAGAGCGGACTCTCTACGGGCAAAATGGTGATGGACCAAATTTCCGCGCTGAAGCTGGGGCTTGAGGTCATCCCTATGAATCAACTCTCCAATGAACAAATTATAGCAACCGCGTCCACACTTTCTTCAGACAGCATTGCTCTCATGACTACATACTATAGCGACTCCACCGGGAAAATTACCGAATTTGAGCGATTTGCGAGTGAGCTGGGCAGAAGCAGCAGCGTTCCGGTATATCATACGTACGATTTTGCCCTGAACAACGGGGCCTTTGGCGGAAGCCTGATCAGCGGTAAAATTCAAGGCCGGATCGCAGCCGGATTCGCTCTGCGCATATTGCAGGGGGAACGTGCAGATAACATTCCGATTGTTACGGACAGCACCGTGCGCAATGTGTTTGATTATAATGAGCTGCAGCGCTTTGGTATCTCCCAGAGCAAGCTGCCTGCGGGCAGCGAAATTATCAACAAGCCTTTTTCCTTCTATCAGACCTACAAGGCGCTGGTGCTGAGCATTATTGCGGCCTTTGCCGTCCTGGTAGCCTTTATCCTCATTCTGTTATTCTATGTGCAATTAGTGAAACGGATCAGAAGAAACCTGGAAAAAAGCAATGAGCGGTTCAGCTTAGCGACCTACGGCTCGGATGCGGTGATCTGGGACGTGGATATGTCCACTATGATCTACTATTTTTCGGATAGCTGGTATGAGCTGCTTGGCTATCAACGCGATGAGATTGAGGAGAGCCGCCGGGGGTGGAAGGAGATTATCCATCCGGAGGATGCCGGGGAGGAGGAACGGCAGCGGACCGAGCATCTGGAAGGTCGTTCCTCTTATTACTACGCTGAATACCGGATGCGCAGCAAATCGGGAGAATACAAATGGTTCCAGGCCCGGGGCAAAGTATTGCGGAATGCGGACGGTGAGTATATCCGTTTTGCCGGGTCCATGATAGATGTGACGGACAGAAAGGGCTTCGAGAGCAAGCTGCAGATGAGCTATCAGGAGCTGGAGTCAACCTATGAGGAGCTGGCGGCGCTGCAGGATGAGCTGCTGGAACAGTACAACAAGGTAGTGGAGAATCAGGAGCTGCTGCAGGCCAGTGAGGAGAAATACCGGCTGCTGGCGTATAACGATGTTTTGAGCGGCCTGCCGAACCGCCTGTCGCTGTCCGAAGAGCTGATGAAATTTATTGAGGAGCATTCCGGCGGGCATGCCGCACTCTTTTTCCTCGATATTGATAACTTCAAATATATTAATGATACGATGGGCCACACCTTTGGAGATAAGCTGCTGGTGAAGGTGGGTGAGCGCCTTCTGGGATTGTCGGACGGACGGAGCAAGCATTTCCGTTTTGGCGGTGATGAATTTGTCATTATACTAAAAAATATTGAAGGGTTCGAAGAGGTAATCTCATATGCGGAGTCGCTGGTCCAAGGCTTCAAGGAGCCTTTTGAGCTGAATGCCAGCTCGGTACATATATCAACCAGTATCGGTATTGCCCGGTACCCGGAAAATGGGGTAAATGCCGAGGAACTATTAAAAAATGCCGATATTGCAATGTACAAGGCGAAGGAAGCGGGGAAAGGCACTTATATCGTCTATGGGCAGGCGATGCAGCAGCATTTTGATGAACGGATGATTATTGAACATCATTTAAGGAACGCGATTTCGAACGATGAGCTGTCGCTGCATTATCAGCCGCTCGTGGATACCGGATCAGGTGAAATTTGGGGCTTCGAGGCCTTGATCCGCTGGAACAGTCCGGTGCTTGGGTTCGTATCGCCGTTTTCCTTTATCACTGTCGCTGAGGATTGCCGGCTGATCGTTCCCATTGGGGAATGGGTGCTGCGCAGTGCGTGCCGCTTCATGAAAGAGCTGCATGAACAAGGACATGAGGGCTATCATATCTCGGTCAATATTTCTGTAATTCAACTGATGCTGGATGACTTCACGGACATGGTGCTGAGGGTGCTGCAAGATACCGGACTTGAGCCGGAGTATCTGGAGCTGGAGATCACGGAGTCGATCTTTATGGAATCCTTCGAGGCAATCAGCTCCAAGCTGGAAACGCTGAAGCAGAGAGGTATCGGCATCGCCCTGGACGACTTCGGGACAGGTTATTCCTCACTGAGCTATTTGAAGCAGTTGCCGATTACCACGCTGAAAATTGACAAGTCTTTCATCGACAGTATTGATACGCCGAACAATATGTCGCTGGCCAGCTCCATTGTCACCATCGGCCATGATATGGGGCTGAATGTGACTGCCGAGGGCGTGGAAACGCCGGAGCAGCTCGCTTTTCTGGAGCGTACAAGCTGTGACAAGATTCAAGGCTACTTCATCAGCAGACCGATCCCGGAAAATGAAGTTGCCGGCTGGGTTGCGGACAGACTGGCTGGCTGAGGGTGATGCTAATACTGATGCTGGAAGCTGGGGAATCCCGGGGCAGCCGGTCCATTCCGCACAAAAGACTGGACCAAGGTCGGGCAGACATTTCAGACCAGGGGTTAGTGTTCATACAAGAGTAAGCAACTATACTGAAAGGAGATTAGTGAAGGGGAGCTATTTTAATGAAAAAACAAAGTTCCATGAAGGCTTGGACCATGCTTGTGATGTCTCTTCCGAAAGGGGTCGCGGCATTTGTTATTGCAGTTGCGGGTGTATGTGTAAGTGTACCGCTGATCATATTATGGATCGGGCTGCCCTTGCTGGCAGCGACACTTGCGGTGTGCCGCAGAATGATGGTACAAGAAGAACAGGTGGTGGAGGGCTGGATTCGTGGAGATCATGGGCAGCCTGAACGTACGGACGATCCAGAACCTCAGCGCAAGGACGGTTGGCGGTCGTTATTCACACTTCTGGGTCAGGGGCAGACCTACCGGGGAATCATCTACAGCATAGCGCAGCTTCCCATAGGGATTGCCGGTTTTACATTTGCTATCGTCCTGCCGGCTACAGCCTTTGGGGTTTTACTGTCTCCATTAGCCTATTGGGTGAGTGACAGACTATTCTCCTTTGAGCTTTTCTCATATGATACCACTTGGGTGTACTTTCTTTCTGACATGTCTCCTTACGAACGTTCCTGGGTAGCAGGCGGCATCGGCTTGGTCTTAGTCTTATTGTTGCCGTTGATCTTAAGAAAACTTGGGCGGTTATACGCCGCATGGGTGCACATGGTGTCCAGTACATAATAGATGATCCTACCCCTGAAAAAGTCCCTAAAATTTAAAGCGAGGTAGCTCCTCTTATATTGAGGTGACTGCCTCGCTTTTTCGGTAGAGTTATCCTTTTGTGCTTGGTGCAACAGCTTCCACTTCGATTTCGATCAGCAGATCAGGGTCGATCAGCGCTTTTACCTCAACCATTGTCGCAACAGGCTGAATATCCTTGAAAAACTCGCCGTGGGCTCTCCCGAATTCCTCCCACCTGGAGATGTCTGTAACGAACATTCTTGTTCTTACAACATGAGCGAGGCTGGCGCCCAACTCGCCTAGCGCCTTCTCAATGAGCTGCAAAATGAATCTTGTCTGCTCATACGGATCGCCTTTACCAACCACTTCTCCGCCTTGCATCGCCGTTGTTCCGGCCACTTCAATCCGGTCTCCGACACGGATGGCCCGGCAGTACCCCACAGTGGACTCCCAAGGCGAACCCGTGAACACCTGTTTACGTTCCACAATGTCCTCTCCATCCTAAGCGATTTAACGCCATATTTAGCTCCGGCCGCCGGGTGTGTCATTGACGCTGCGGATATAATCCTGCATCCTGGCCCGGTCGAGCAGAGTGATCTCGCTTCCCCTGAACCGCAGCCAGCCTTGATCGCGCAAGTACCCCATTTCACGGGATAGCGATGGACGGGCGGTATTCAAATGCTCGGCCCATTCCTTTCGGCTGAAGGGGAGCCGGATCAGGTCAGAGGATTGCAGCTCTGCCAGCTCCAGCAGGAAGTCCACGATCCGCCTTCTGAGCGGTCCGGCTGACAGAATCTCAATCTTCCGGTTGACCAGCACCAGGCGCTCGGACAGATTCTCAAGAAAACGGGTTAGCATATCTGTATCCTGCGTGAACATGCGCAGCAGCTCCTGCTTGCTGATGAACATCATCGTGCAGGGAACTGAGGCGGTTACTATGGCGGGTGCAATATTTTCTCTGCGGAACAGCACCGCTTCACCGATGGTCTGTCCTTCACTCAGATGGGCGATGGTTACGCTGGTGCCGGTTGGATGGTTTTTCTGTACCGCAACCCGCCCGGAGAGCACTATGCCGAGCCGTTCCACAGTGTCGCCTTCAGCCATAATTAGGGCATTTTTGTGAAAGCTGCTGACCGTGTATATCATCTTTTGCAGCAGTGCCTCGATCTCTTCCGTTGACTTCCCCCGAAAAATCAAACAATTATGCAGCTGAGCTGGGTCAGGCTTCATAGATTTCCTCCAAAGTTTAATTATTCGGTAACAACCGTTACCGATTGTATGGCGAAAGTCTACTACAATTAGCTGTACCTGTAAAGGCGGGCTGAAGAAGCATTCTGTCCCGGTAGACTACATCCTAAGGAGTGATGAAATGAGCGAAATGTTTTGTTTTCAATGTCAGGAGGCGGCTAAAGGAACGGGCTGCACCATTCAAGGTGTATGCGGTAAAACGAGCGATGTGGCCAATCTCCAGGATCTTATGCTCTATACGCTAAAAGGCATTTCCATCTTTGCACGGCGCGGCCGCGAGCTTGGAATCACGGATTCAGCCACAGAGAAGTTTATTATAGAGAGTATGTTCGCTACCATTACCAATGCGAATTTCACCCCGGAAAGCTTCACAGCAAGAATAAGAGAGGGGCTTGCGCTTCGCGACCAGTGGAAAAACAAGCTGAAGGCTGCGGATACAGCAATTCCTTTGGCCGGGCATGATGCGGCTCTGTGGACTGCCGGCACAGACGAAGAAATGCTCATTAAGGCAGAGACTGTAGGCGTTCTCGCCACCGAGAATGAAGATATCCGCTCCCTGCGCGAGCTGCTGACCTATGGACTGAAGGGCATGGCGGCTTATATGGAACATGCGGCGGTGCTGGGATATTATGAGCCTAGCGCGCACGCTTTTATGGAAAAGGGTCTCGCGTCAGTGCTGGATGACACACTCAGCGGCGATGAGCTGACAGCCCTCGTCCTGGAGTGCGGCAAGCTGGGCGTTGCTGTAATGGAGCTGCTCGACCGTGCGAATACATCAACTTACGGCAATCCGGAGATCACCAAGGTGAATATCGGTGTAGGGAATCGTCCAGGGATTCTGATCAGCGGACATGACCTGAAGGATATGGAGGAGCTGCTGAAGCAGACCGAGGGAACTGGAGTGGATGTGTACACTCACAGTGAGATGCTTCCGGCCCACTATTATCCGGCTTTCAAAAAGTACAGCCATTTCGTAGGCAACTACGGCAATGCCTGGTGGAAGCAGACGAGCGAATTCGAGAGCTTTAACGGCCCGATTCTGATGACTACGAACTGCATTGTGCCGCCGAAGGATAGCTATAAAGCACGCATGTACACAACGGGCAATACCGGCTTCCCAGGGGTGCAGCACATTGTACCAGGTGCAGACGGTGTGAAGGATTTCTCCGCGATCATCGAGCAAGCCAAGAGCTGCGCAGCTCCAACTGAAATTGAGACCGGCGAGATTGTCGGCGGCTTCGCACATGCTGCTGTAATGAATGTGGCTGACAAGGTAGTAGAGGGCGTACAGAGCGGTGCGATCAAGCAGTTCTTCGTAATGGCGGGCTGCGATGGTCGGATGAAGAGCCGGAATTACTACACGGATTTTGCCGCGGAGCTGCCGGGAGATACGGTGATCCTTACGGCGGGCTGCGCGAAGTACAAATACAACAAGCTGCCGCTTGGCGATATTGGCGGGATTCCCCGTGTGCTTGATGCCGGACAGTGCAATGACTCCTATTCCCTTGTCGTAATTGCTTTGAAGCTGAAGGAAGTTTTCGGGCTGGATGACATCAACGATCTGCCGATCTCCTACAACATTGCCTGGTATGAGCAGAAGGCGGTTATTGTGCTGCTGGCGCTGCTGTACCTGGGCGTGAAAAATATTCATCTCGGCCCTACCCTTCCAGCCTTCCTCTCCCCGAACGTGGCGAAGGTACTGGTAGACAACTTCGGCATCAGCGGAATCACAACTGTAAAAGAGGATATGGAGAAATTTATTGCAGCGGTGTAAGAAGCTTATATCTCCAAAAAGCCAAAAGCGATACCCCACTTTGTCTGGGGTATCGCTTTTTTGGCTAGGGGCGCGCTTGGCCGGTTTGATCGGAAACAACGGCAGAAATGCCGTTGTTGGAGCGCCGCCAGCGGAAACTGGGCGGAACAACGGCAAAAATGCCGTTGTTGGAGCGCCGCCAGCGGAAACTGGGCGGAACAACGGCAGAAATGCCGTTGTTGGAGCGCCGCCAACGGGAACTGGGCGGAACAACGGCAGAAATGCCGTTGTTGGAGCGCCCCCAACGGGAACTGGGCGGAACAACGGCAGAAGTGCCGTTGTTGGGCACCGCCAGCGGGAATCGGACGGAACAACGGCAAAAATGCCGTTGTTGACGCCCGTCCCGCCCAACCGGTCGCCCCAACCGCAGCCCTTACGGCAGCCGGTAGAAGGCGAACGGCTCGCCGTTGCGGAAGCTGCGGCTGGTCTCTTCCAGCTTGTCCAGCGTCTGCGTACCCAACTGTACGGAGACACTCTGCAGATTCTGCTGCACTTGCGCTACCTGTGTGGCCCCGACGATCACGGTGGATACTGCGGGTCTGGTCATCAGCCAGGCTAAGGAGAGCGCCGTGGGGGAGGTATCCAGTTCCCCGGCGATTTCACTTACCTGGTTGCCGAGCTCGATTCGCTCAGGAGTGAGGAACCGGTTGAAGCTTGGATCGGTATCCGCCCGGGAGCCAGCGGGTGGAGCGTCGTTCCCGGCATATTTGCCGGTGAGAATGCCTCCGGCAAGCGGGAAATAGGGAATGATGCCAATGCCCTGGTCCAGGCAGAGGGGAAGCAGCTCGACCTCAGGTGTGCGGTCTGCAAGGGAGTAGCTGCATTGAATCGAGACGTATTTGACCAGGTTGCGCGCTTCACTGATTCCTAGCGCCTTCATCAGCTCCCAGGCTGCGTAATTGGAAGCGCCGATGTAGCGCACCTTGCCTGAGGAGACCATATCGTCAAGTGTGCGCAGCGTCTCTTCCAGCGGTGTATAAGGATCGAAGGTATGAATCTGGTACAGATCAACGTAGTCTGTCTTCAAACGGCGCAAGCTGCCTTCCAGCTCCAGCATCAGATGGTGGCGGGAAGAGCCGCTTCCCCCCGGGCCTGCGTGCTTCGGCAGTCCTGCTTTGGTGGCGAGCACAGCGTCCTGCCGTCTGCCTGCAAGCGCCAGCCCGATGATTCTCTCCGATTCGGAGCCGGCATAAATATTAGCCGTATCAATAAAGTTAATGCCCTGGTCCAGCGAGGCATGGACGATATCAATTGAAGTCTGCTCGTCGGCTCTTTTGCCAAAGGCATTGGTGCCAAGTCCAAGTGCGGAAACCTGCAGTCCGCTGTTGCCCAAACGATTGTATTTCATATGAATGCACTCCTCTTCCTGTAATTAGTGGTCTTTCGCCTGAGTCACAAACGGTACGGTGGTCTCCGGATTCCCGGAAAGCTCCAGAGCGGTGTCCATGAACAGCTTGACGGCTATCGAAAGCTCATCCAGAGAGTTAACGGCAAGATGAATGTCCCGGTAAGCATAGGGAGACAGCTCCCGGATGATCACATTAGTCGGCAAGGAGAGCAGCGAGAGCTGGGACATTACGCCGACTGCCAGCCCTTCCTTGATCATATTCAGCGCCGTAAGGAAGCTGCTGACCTCATATTTCACCTTCAGGCTGCTGCCGCCTCTGCGGAATAAGTCCACGACCGGAGGCTCGTAGCCGGATCGGCAGATCAGCATCGGCTCGTCCTCAAGGTCCTTCACGCAGATGACATGCTTATCCCGGAGCGGGTGGTCGTCCTGAAGCACAGCGTACAGCTTCTCACGAAAGAGCGGGACGGTATCGAACTCGTCATCCGGCGGAATAATCAACCCGACATCAATCACACGCGCTGCCAGCCACTCCTTCACCTCGGCGACCGTGCCTTCGGACAGACTGATTTCGATCTCGGGGTATCTGGCGCTGATTGAGCGGATTATTCTCGGGATCAGTTGGGCAGCCGCGACCGGAAAAGCCCCGATACGGATCACTCCCTTCTCCAGTCCTTTTTCGGCAGCGATTTCCTGCTCCACCTTGTCATATCCGATGATAATTTCCCGGAAAATAATGAGGATACGCTTGCCGATATCGGTAAGCATAAGGCCGCTGCGACGGTCGCGTAGCAGCAGCTTCACCGCCAGCTCGTCTTCGAGCGCAGAAATGGCCCTGCTAACCGCAGGCTGGGTCATATTCATGTCCTGCCCGGCTTTGGTGAAGCTTCCGGTTTCAGCAATTTTGACAAACAGACGAATTTGGTTGTTATTCATATCGAATTCGGTATGCCCCTCATGAGTATTATGCATTTCAATTATGATTATATTTACTGTATCATTGGTATGAAAATAGAACAAGAGGTGAATCAATGCAGCAGCAGAAGAAAACCATAGCTTTGCTTATCTTCCTGGTCATAGTCTGGGGCATCAATTGGCCTCTCTCCAAAATCGCCTTAAATTACGCCCCGCCCTTGCTGTTTGCCGGCATCCGCACGGTTATCGCCGGTGTGATTCTCATCGCCGCCGCGTTTCCGAAGCGGAAGGAGCTGCATTTCAGCAAGCTGTGGCCGGTTTATTTGATTTCGGCTTTTCTCAGTATTGTCTTCTATTATGGCTTCCAGACCATCGGCCTGCAGTATGTACCTTCCGGCCTGTTCTCGGCCATTGTCTTCCTGCAGCCCGTGCTGCTGGGCATCTTTGCCTGGATGTGGCTGGGCGAGAGCATGTACGGGCTGAAATTGGCGGGTCTATTGCTCGGCTTTCTCGGGGTGGCTTCGCTCAGTATCGGCGGCTTTACCGGCAGCATCTCGGTTCCGGGTATTCTGCTGGCTCTGGCGAGCGCGCTAAGCTGGGCTCTGGCGACTGTCTATACGAAACGCAATGCCGCACGGGTTGATATGCTGTGGATGACAGCGATGCAGATTACGATAGGCGGCATCATTCTGCTGGCAGCCGGATCAGCCACCGAGAACTGGTCGGCGATTACCTGGAACATGGCTTTTATTGTGAACACGTTATTCATCTCGGTTTTTGTCATTGCCCTGGGCTGGATGGTATACTTCAATCTAATCAAGGAGGGAGAAGCGGGGAAGGTTGGCTCGTTCACTTTTCTGATTCCGCTGATTTCTATCGGTTCAAGTGTGGTCCTGCTGCATGAGCGGATTACCTTGAATCTGATCATCGGCATGGTGCTGATCGTGAGCAGCATTATTCTGGTTAATGTAAGGATAAGCCGAAGGGTGAAACGTGTACCCAATTAAAATGGAGGTGCTTTATGTATATCCGCACTGCTGAACAAACCGCGCACGACAATTACAAGCTGCTGATCGGCAGCATTATCCCAAGACCGATTGCCTTTGTTACTTCAATAGATGAGCAGGGGGTCGTGAATGCTGCGCCATTCAGTTTTTTTAATATTGTGAACGATGAGCCGCCGATGATTATGTTCTCTTGTGTGCGGAAGTCTAGTGGAGAGATGAAACACACGGCAAGCAATATTCTTGGCAATGGGGAGTTTGTGGTGCATATCGTGGATGAGGACAATATCGCCGCCATCAACCACACCTCCATTAACGCGCCGGAAGGCATCAGCGAGCTTAAGCTGGCCGGGTTAACACCGGTTCCGGGGCAAATGGTCAAGGTTCCGCGTGTTGCAGAGTGCAAAATCGCGATGGAATGCCGCCTCACGCGGCATGTGGAGCTGGGACACTGCGATATGATTATCGGTGAAGTGCTGGGCTTCTACGTGGAGGATGAACTGATTCATAACGGGCGGATTGATGCAGCGAAGCTGAAGCCGGTCAGCCGTCTCGCTGGAGCAACCTATGCGGCCATCGGCCGGACGTTCGACATGGATAGACCGCAGTATTAGAGAGCCTGCACGAACTCAGAACTGTATGCTGAATCCATTAAATGTATGGAGGCCGGTACCGAAACGGACCAGATCATTGTCCCGCAGCAACCGCACCGCCCGCTTCACTTCCGTTAAAATCTCCGGGTCAAGGCCAAGGGTGTTGTGTGAACCATAGATTGTGCGGACACCCTCAATTTCTGCTATTCGTTCCAGTGAATGAACCAAATCCACCGGACTGGTCGAAGGGTAAAAAGCATAGATCGGGGTCTCGTCATACAGCAGATCGCCTGTAAACAAAAATCCATGAGTCTCATCAAAAAAAGCAACATGACCCGGAGAATGGCCCGGCGTATGATATACGGTCAAGGTTCTTCCGCCCAGATCAATCCTGTCTCCATCGTGCAATAATCCTGCAGGCTCTCCCTGAAAAGGCTTGTAGGTCTCCGGATCGAAGCCGTCTGGCGTCGGCTGGGTAATATCTCTGCTGATGTCCCGGCGGATTTGCTCGATGGACAGGCCCTTGATGCCGTGCATCAGCCAATCGAGATCCCCCTCATGAACAAAAATCCGCTCAAATTCCCCGTGACTCCCAATATGGTCCGTATGTACATGTGTTGTAAGAACCTCAACTGGCAGACGGGTCAAGGTGTCGGTGATGGTTCTGATATTGCCGATTCCGAGTCCGGTGTCGATCAGCGCTGCCTTCTCCTGCCCCAGCAGCAGAAAGGAATGCACCTTCTCCCAATGCCCGTATTCACTAATTGCGAAGGTGGCTTCATCAATTTGCTGAACGGTAAACCATGAATTATTCATTATAAATACCTCCACACATATTGAAAAAGCGGCCTTGTCAATCAGCGGCAGGGGAAGCTGTGTCGGCCTGATTTCTCTGCTGCAGGCTTTCTGCTGTGAACTCAAGCCCCTCCTCCGGTGCAGTAATCGCTGCAGAATATTCGCCAACGGTTACTGAGGTGTTGCAGATTCTGCGGACTGTAATTTTCCCGCCTGCCAGCAGCGCGGATGCAGAAGCCGAATCCTGGCCAACTCTCTGTGCGGTGATATCTCCTGTTGCTTCCACGGTAGAGTACTCGCAGGCCGAATCTTGCCGCTCGAAATAAATATTGCCGGAGGAGAACAGCTTGCTCTTCGTAATGCCTTCCTCGTGAATATGCAGATTGCCGCCGGATTTGATGATGCTGCCATGAGACCCGGCAATATCAATACGAACGTTCTCTTCCTGCAAAAAGGCGATTCCGTCATAGAAATCCATGAGCAGCTTCTCGAAGGAACTCAGCACGTTATCCGTAAAGAATCTGGTAAATCGGCCGGGATGCAGGAAAATATCCAGCATGCGCTTAAGCGGTTCGGTATCCTGCGGATAGGCAGGGCTCATCCCGGCAAGCAGCTCTTGCAGATTACTGATCATAGCTGGAAGGTGGTTGTATTTATTCTCCAGCAGGAGCAAGACGACCAGTCCGTATTTCACGGTTCGCTGCACCGACTCGACGGTCTCCGCCAGCATCCGGGCAGCTTCTCTAAGCCCGCCGACCTCTTGCATGAGCAGCTTGGAGAAGCTGCACAGGCGGTTGTGGATTACACCGAACGCCCCTGCATACAGCCCGCTGTCCACAACCTTCCCCCGGACCAAAATGCTGCCCGTCGCAGTGATTGTAGAACCAATAACATTACCATATATGTAGACGTTTCCCAACGCTTCAATCACTGTATGTTGTTCTATGTCTCTGAGCACAACCACATCACCGGGGAACATAATTGTGCCGGCCGCAGGCTCGCCATCCTCAGGGATAATATGAGCTTCGGGAAAATCAATGGTTTTGACGAAGCTTCCGCTTCCCGTTATGCGCGGTCTGCCATTACGTTGGGCAGTAATCTCACCGCTTGGCTGCAGCGATGCATATGCTCCGGCTATAAGTGTAATGTCCTGCGGCGGCGGTGGCGGCAGCACATATCCGAACACGTCAAAGCCAGGCAACCCCTCCTGCGGAGGCAGTTTCCGGGCGAACACCTCACCTTCCCGGATAGCGGGTGATCCTTGGTGTCCGGTTTCTTTTGCCGTCTGCTCTCCCCGGTTGAATTCATTCGCCAGGTTCTCCGGGAACAGCAGCTCGAGACTGGCATCCGTGCCGGGAACGGGAGCTTTGCCTTCGGCAATGCATACAGGAAGATATGTAGGGTTATTCAGCTCTTCGTAAAGTGCCGGAATGTTAAGATTGCCTATGAGGGGGCTTTTCTCAAAGCCGGCTATAATCTGTTCTATTGAAAGTGTGGACAGCACCACATCACGGTTCAGTTCGGCCCGCACAGTAACATTGGCTGAGGCAGGGGTGTTGACCAGGTTCCAGGCGTACTTTTCAGCACGGTAAAGTGTAAAGTATACTTTGAGCTTGTCATCGGATACGGTAATCTGGTATTGCGGCTTCTCGCAAATATCCCAGCTTATTTGATCGCAGGCGGTGACTTGAGTTGGAGCTGTTATTGTCTGCTGGTTTATCTTCAAGATTACAGGATGGAGAGCGGAGATTACAGCCGGCTTGCCGCCAGGCAGAGGTGAGGTGATAAAAATTTCGTTGTTCTGGATGATGATGACACCGTTCTTATCTCTGTCTGTCCCGGTAAATGCCTGAGCATCCACAGAGTAAAGTTTCAGGAGATCGGGCCTCCCAAGCAGCATGGAAGCAAAGAACTCATACCGTGACCGTTCCATAATATGCTGCGCCATTCGTGTAACCTCGCTTTTCGTATAATCAATGTCATCTGTACAGAAAAGAACATCATGGAGCCGTGAAGCCGACCTGATGGTGTCTCTATTGGCAGCCTGGCGACCATAAATGCAGTGTTGATGCATTCTTAAGCCCATAGCTTTGCGTCCTGTCCTTTCGGGCAGTTTGCTTTTAGGAATAGATCAATGATATACACTCAACATGAGGCAAACTAAATCGACTGTTATCGACAAAAGTGGTCAATACTGGTATTGAGTTCAAAAATAACTTCTTCAAACAACATTAATTCTAGTACTAAAGTAGCTATTTTTCAACTGAAATAATAGAATCCGGACATAAATTATGAAAAATGCAGATAATTGTTGATTTATTGACATAAATTAGGAGGGTGGAGGAAGCTGGGGGGAAAAGAAAAAAAGGACGCTCCCTAAGCTTACAGCTTGTGGGAGAGTCCCTTTTGTGTGAAACGCACGGCTTGTGCGGCTTCAGACTTGGCTTTCACCGGTGCGGCCGACATCACCAGATAGTCAGCCTGCTCAATTTCTTCCAGCACCCGGTTCAGGTGGGAGAAGACCGCACCCAGATCGCGCAGGGTGGTCAGGGAGCATTGCCCCTGCAGTTCGGAGAAACAGGAGAGCTGAAGATCGCGGGCCTTGTGCAGCGCTTCGGGAAGTGAACGCTGGCATTCGGCATCCGACAAGGTCTTGGAGCCATAGAGGGCGATGCAGTCTGCGGTGGCTGTTACGACCGCAGCCATCCAATCGGCTGCGGCATAATGCGAAGGCAGCAGCGTGATGTCTGTGCGGATTTCTTTTACATAGGAATGAATTTTCTTGAGATGCCTGGTTGCCTGTGATAGTCCGCGCAGCTCGCTGCGGCACTGATAATGGGTAATAGTAAAATGAAGCTCCTTCTGCTGCTGTTCACTCTTGCCCAGCAGTGTTGCGGAGCGTCCCAGCGCGTCTGAAGCCTGAGCTGATTCCCTTCCGCCATCCGCCTGGCCGCTCAAGGCATCTGCCAGCAGCAGGCTTGCTTCCAGTGCCAAGCTTTTTACCTTGACGAACCCCTTGGGCGGAACGATAATCATATTGATGATCAGAGCAATTGCTACTCCAATCAGCGTTTCGGCTACACGCCACTCGATATAATGACCATTATAGAAGGTAAGTGCCAGAACAGAAGTTACGCCGACCTGGGAGATGGCCTGAATATTGATCCGGCACGCTGTGGCAACCCCGATCCCGATCAGCAGCATCAGCAGAATGGAGAGTGCGCTAACATGGAAGAAGCGGCCCACAATCATGCTGACGATTCCGCCGAGCACAACGCCGGTCATGCGGTAAACGCCCTTTTCAAAGGAGGCCTTGACGCTCCCCTGCGTAATCAGAATCGCGGCCAGCGGGGCGAAATATAAGTAGCTGTCGTGATAGAGGGTATTTACGGTGAGCCAGGAAAGTGAGGCAGCCACTGTAACACGTATCACATATAAAGACAGGCCGAATTTCTCCAGGCGGTCCTGTAAGCCTTCGTTCATGGACGTCATCTTCTTTCGGAATATTAAGAAAATTTCGGAATTGTAAAGAAAAATGAAACTCTTTTTCAGACGTTTTCATTATAGCACCGCAAAATAGGGCTGGAGAGCACTAATTTTTACGAACTTGTTAAGTTTACGCTACGGCTTTTTACAAAGTATGTTATCGCATATATGGGGCTAAACCTTTATGCTGTATAATATGAAAGAATGTCGAAGCAAGGAAGGAATTGTCACTTGCACGCGCTGGACATGTTCATCATTCGGATGATCTCCCGCAAGGAGCGGATAAAATAGATCAAACTACATATGACAAGGGAGGTTGTTAGCTATAGCTACCCCGGAAGGCACTATTATTTCATTTGATAAGGTTATTAAGCAATATGATGACGAAGAGCCCGTATTAAAGGGAGTCAGCTTCGAAATTGAACGCGGTAAATTCTATACGCTGCTTGGCCCTTCGGGCTGCGGGAAGACGACTATTCTGCGGCTGATCGCCGGTTTTGCCGAGCCGACTGAAGGCTCTATTATGATGAACGGCCAGCTTATCAACCACATTCCCGCCAACGAACGGCAGGTCAATACGGTTTTTCAGGACTATGCCTTGTTTCCGCACCTGAACGTATTCGAGAATGTGGCCTTTGGACTGCGTATCAAGAAGATGAAGAAGGATGTAATCGCGCAAAAGGTGCAGGAGGCGCTGCGCTTCGTCAACCTGACCGGCTATGATCAACGCGCCATCACCGAAATGTCTGGCGGACAAAGACAACGTGTGGCGATTGCCCGTGCCATCGTCAACGAGCCGCAGGTGCTGCTGCTGGACGAGCCTCTGTCGGCGCTTGATCTGAAGCTGCGGACGGAAATGCAGTATATCCTGCGGGAAATGCAGCAGCGGCTGGGCATTACCTTCATCTTCGTAACCCATGACCAGGAAGAGGCGCTCGCGATGTCGGACTGGATCTTTGTCATGAACGGCGGACTGATCGAGCAGAGCGGCACGCCCAATGATATTTATGATGAGCCGATTAACCGCTTCGTGGCCGACTTCATCGGGGAGTCGAACATTGTGCCGGGCGTAATGATTGAGGATTATCTGGTGGAATTTAATGGACACCGCTTTGAATGTGTGGATGCCGGGCTTAGGCCAAATGAAGCGGTAGAAATCGTTATTCGCCCTGAGGACCTGGAGATTACCGGACTTGAGCAGGGCAAGCTGCGTGTGCGTGTGGACTCCCAACTGTTCCGTGGCGTGCATTACGAGATCAGCTGCTACGATGAATCCGGCCATGAATGGCTGGTGCATTCCACGCGCAAGGCGGAGGTTGGCGGCGAGATCGGGCTTTATTTTGATCCGGAAGCGATTCATGTTATGCGTTTCGGTGAGACGGAGGAAGAGTTCGACAAACGTCTGGAAGCTTACGGCGAGGTGGAGAGCCATGAAGAATAAGGGCCGGTCGTATTATCTCATCCCTTATTACTTATGGATTGCGCTGTTCGTCATAGCCCCGGTGCTGCTCGTTATCTATTACTCCCTGTTTGACCTGGATGGGCATTTAACACTGGATAATTACGTGAATTTCTTTACGCCGGTGTATATGAGAATGATGCTTAATTCCTTCTGGTATGCGTTCCTGATCACTCTGTTCTCGCTCCTCGTGGCTTATCCGGCGGCCTATCTGCTGACCCGGACGAAGCATAAGCAGCTGTGGCTGCTGCTGATTATTTTGCCAACGTGGATTAATCTGCTGCTGAAGACGTATGCCTTCATCGGCATCTTCGGCACCTTCGGGCCGGTCAACAATTTCTTCGATCTGCTCGGCATCGGGGAACAGCAAATCCTCTTTACGGGATTCAGCTTTGTGTTTGTATCGGTGTATATTTTTATTCCGTTTATGATTCTGCCGATCTTCAGCGCCCTGGAGGAGCTGAATTTATCGCTGGTGGATGCGGCGCGCGATTTGGGCGCTTCCGGGTGGACGACGTTCCGGCGGGTGATTTTTCCGCTGACGATTTCGGGGGTGCGCTCCGGCTGTATGGCGGTGTTCATCCCGGCGCTGTCACTGTTTATGATCACACGCCTCATTGCCGGCAACCGTGTCATCACGCTGGGTACGGCGATTGAGCAACATTTTCTTGTGACGCAGGACTGGGGCATGGGCTCTACGGTTGCGGTCTTCCTGATCGTGATTATGGCGCTGTTCATGGTGCTGACGGGCGGCTCGAAGAGAGGGGTGCGCCAGTGAGGAATAAAAACGGGTTCGCGAATCTCTATCTGGTGCTGGTCTTCATCGTACTGTACGTACCCATCCTGTATCTGATGTACTACTCCTTCAACAGCGGGGGCACGATGCATAAATTTGAAGGCTTCACGCTGGATTATTACCGAGAAGTCCTTCAGGATACACGGCTGATCATTATTGTCATTAATACGCTGGTGATTGCGCTGCTGTCTTCGGCCATTGCCACGCTGATTGCGATTATCGGCGCACTAGCCATCCAGCGCACCCGCAACCGCCGCGCGAAAAATACGCTGCTCTCGCTGAACAACGTGCTGATCGTCAGCCCGGACGTGATTATCGGAGCCTCGTTCCTGATCCTGTTCACGATTGTCGGCATCAAGCTCGGCTTCACTTCTGTGCTGCTCTCGCATGTGGCGTTCAGTGTGCCGATTGCTGTGCTGATGATCCTGCCGCATCTGCAGGAGATGAGCCCGACGCTGACCGATGCCGCCCGCGACCTTGGGGCCAGCCGCCGCGATGTGCTGACGAAGGTTATTCTGCCGATCATCAAGCCGGGGATATTCAGCGGCTTCTTCATGGCCCTGACGTATTCGCTGGACGACTTTGCGGTAACCTTCTTCGTTACGGGCAACGGCTATTCCACACTGTCGGTGGAGATTTACTCCCGGGCGCGGCAAGGAGTGTCGCTGTCGATTAACGCACTGTCAACCATGATCTTCCTATTCACAATTCTGCTGGTGATCGGGTATTATTTCCTGAATCGCCGCAAACACCGTCCGGCAGCTCCGCTTGCTGAGTCCGCCGCTGAAATGGGGGTGCCTAGATGAAGCAGCTTGTGAATGCTTTTCTGGCGATTCTCATCGTTGCCTTCGGGCTGATGTTTCTCGCTTCGCGGCTGAACTTAGCCGAGGGGTATACCGGCGGGAATACGCTGACTATCTATAACTGGGGCGACTATATTGAGCCTGAGCTGCTGAAGGAGTTCGAGAAGGAGACCGGAATTACAGTCATCTATCAGACCTTCGACTCCAATGAGGCCATGCTGACCAAGGTCGAGCAGGGGGGGACCACCTTCGATGTTGTGGTTCCGTCTGACTATGCCATTGCCAAAATGCGGGAAGAGAATCTGCTGCTGCCGCTGGATAAAAGCAAGCTTCCGAACCTGGCCAATATCGGCAAGCAGTTTATGGATTTGTCTTTTGATCCCGGCAATAAATACTCGGTGCCTTATTTCTGGGGGACGGTCGGTATCATTTTCAACCCGGAAATGACAAAAGGCATGGACTTCAGCAGTTGGAATTCCCTGTGGGACAGCAGGCTGAAGAATAATATTTTCCTGGTGGACGGAGCCCGTGAGGTAATGGGCATGGCGCTGAACAGCCTGCACTATTCCGTCAACGACAAGAATGAGGAGCATCTGCAGGAAGCGCTGGCCAAGCTGAACAAGCTCTCACCTAACGTAAAGGCGATTGTCGGCGATGAGGTCAAGATGATGCTCGCGAACGAAGAGGCGGCAGTTGGAATCGTGTGGTCGGGCGATGCCTCGGAAATCATGGACGATAACGATAAGCTGGATTACGTGGTACCGGAAGAAGGCTCGAACATATGGTTCGACAACATGGTCATTCCGCGCACGGCGGCTAACGTGGAAGGAGCCCACAAGTTCATTAACTTCATGCTCCGGCCCGACGTGGCAGCCAAAAATGCGGAGTATGTCGGCTACTCCACGCCTAACGTTCCAGCGCTGAAGCTGCTCCCGGAAGAAATCTCCGGCGACACCCGCTTCTACCCGACCAAGGACATCACCGACCGCCTGGAGGTCTACGACAACCTCGGCAAACGGATGCTCGCCCACTACAACGAGCTGTTCCTGAAGTTCAAGATGAACAAGAAGTGAGGGAGCGGGGAGAGTGCAGGGAGTGAGGCGGGCACCTGTTCCGGCGGCTTTGTGTAAATACTTGGTTGAAGAGCACTCTGCGTGGGCATCCCGCGCTTAGGTGCTCTTTGGTATTCTCTGGGTAACTTTAGGTGGAATTTGTCCATGTAATTCTGATAAGCAACCTCCTCGGTGCCGGCAAGTGGGGAAAAGTCCACTTAAATTACCCCGGAACCGCTGAATTGATGAAAGTGGAGGGAATTAAGTTTCCTTTTTCCACTTAATCATCGAAAAAACAGTAAACCGCACGAATTAGTTTTCCTTTTTCCACTTAATTTTGTTAGTAGCTGCTGATGCGGTAACTTGCACATGTGACTGGTAGCGCGGCAATTGGAGTGAGTAACTAGCAACCGGTATGCGTGACTGGGAAACTCGGCAATCGGAGTGAGACGCTTAGTTGGATTTTCTCCATGTAATTCTACTGAGTTACCTCCCCGGAGGTAGTTAGTGGAAAAAACTCCACTTAAATCACCCCGGAACCGCTGTATTGATGAAAATGTAGAGAATTAAGTATCCTTTTTCCACCTAATCATCGAAAAAACGGTAAATCGCACGAATTAGTTTTCCTTTTTCCACCTAATTCTGTTGGTGGCTGCTGATGCGGTAACTTGCACATGTGACTGGTAGCCCGGCAATCGGAGTGAGGAACTAGCAACCGGTATGCGTGACTGGGAAACTCGGCAATTGGAGTGAGTAGCTAGTAATCGGCATGTGTTACTGGTAGCCCAGCAAACGAAATGAGTAACCAGCAACTCGCATACGAAACTGGAAAGCTGGCAAACGGCAGATGCTTTCCGCCACAGGTCTGCCAGCTTTGCTTATTAGGATCAACTAAAATACTCCAAAACCCCGCGTGCCAGCTCATATCGGACGATTCTCTGCTGTTTAGCGTCTGTGGCAGGGAGCAGCCAGCCTTTTTCAGTCAGACCTCGAAGGAGGCGGATGGCTGTTTTGTAGGTGATTTCGAAATGCTGCTCAATATCCAACGGGCGGATGGGCCGCGCCAATTGAATGGCCAGTCTGATTAATTCTTGCTCCATAAGCTGAAGGCGTGACACAGGCGCATCAGCGGGCTGATATCTGCCAAGTACCATACGCAGCAAGGTCATGCAGAGCTCAGGCCGCTGCTCTACATCATCGTAGGCAAACGAAATAACATGATAACCCATTGCATACAGGAAGGTTTCGCGGTTCAGCTCGCTGCAGTATTTTTGCCGGTCCATATCGCGTACATGTGAGGCATAGCCTTTGATCTCGATGAGCAGCTTTACATACCCGGGCAGCCAGGCGAAGTCGGCGAAATAGGATCTTCCCCGCCAGTCGGTTACCTCATACTCAGGATGAAGCCCGGTAAAATGCCCCCGCAGCGGCCACCAGATATTGCGCAGAAACAAAGTCTCGGCATGCTGATGCCCTCTCTCCAGCCGTCCCCGCCGCTCTCCCGCAGGTCTGCCAGCCAAATGTCCGTCTATAAATTGCTTATGTGCTTCTTCAAATTCCAAGTTCTCAACCTCCCCGGAAAAATAGAAAACGCCCCGGCTTCCCTCTCGGAGGGCAACCGGGACGTTCTTCGTCTCGTTGCTTTTAGTATAGAGTAAATATTGCTGGATGGATAGATATGCCGGCTATAAAATGGCTACTTAACACCAATTCTCATCCGGTAGCTGATCACAACTGGCAGGGTCCGGCCTTGAAAGAACTGTTCAACGTCTGCCGTAAATCCGGCAATGTCCTGTTCCAGCGCGGCGGGAGCGAGCTTCAGCACGGTCTGGATTCCGCCTTGGCTGAGCATCAGTCCGACATAACGCTGCGCGTCGCAGCTCTCTGTATGATGAAACACAATTTCCCGTGCGTAAGAAAATAGCCCGCTGGCCTTTATTCTGGCTAAATGCCCTTCTTTGTCCCATTTGTGAGCCTGCTCGGAAACTGGCTGGAGCCCGGCAAGCAGATCATCCGCGCCAGCGATCAGCCTATTGTAGCGGGCTTCAATATCCGGCTGCAGTACCAGCGGCCAGTCGCAATCATAGGCGGCGAACACTCCGCCAGGGCGCAGGCAGCGGGATATTTCCTGCAGCGTGCTGACCGGGTCCATCCAGTGGAAGGACTGCGAGCAGGTGATGATATCCACGCTTTCCCCTGCAAAAGGAAGCTGGTTCGAATAACCCTGCACAAAGGATAGCGATTGCCCCGAATCCTCCAGAAGACGCAGCTTATCAAGCGCTTTGCCCAGCATATCGGGGTTAGGCTCAACTCCGGTTACAGCATCCGCTGCATCCTTCCACAAAAAGGTGGATAGGCCGGTGCCACAGCCTACATCGGCAACCAGGGAAGGCCTGCGGCCCAGATATGTGGTCAGCAATTCAATAACCATAGGCGGAGCCTCGGGCCGGTAACGGTCATATTCGTCCTGAAAGCCCAAAAAGCGTTCAATATTCGGCTTGCTGTTGCCGTTAGGAATCACAACACATCCTCCTCACGAGTATTAGTCTACTTTCTATCCTGAAATAACGATGTCCGAACAGAGGACATTGTTATGGAAGCCTCGAATTTGGTGAAGCCAAACCCAAGGGCCATCTATGAAATTTCATCGTCTGAAGTGCCGCGAAAGAGCGGCATGGCTGTCTATTGTATGTGGTCTGAAGCCCGGTACCAAATTTTAATGGGAAAGAGCGTTTAATGAGCGGATAACGGATACTGAGCATTGTCCTTGTGAGTAAGCATGATTCAATAAATAAGGTGGAAAAATAAATATGTGCCGCCAAAAATAAGCATGGCTTAAGGCATAACGAGGGAATGGATGTTCAGGATCATAGAGTAGATTTCATAACGTTGAGCTATGAGATTTGCTGTAAAAGAATCCGGCTCCCGGGGATTGGTTGCAGCTTATCCAGGAGCCGTTGATATTCGAATAGGCTTGCTGCGCTACCGTAGCAGCGCCGGATCTATAGGCGGAACAAGGCCTTCAGCGGCGGCCCGGTTCAGGAGGGCGGAGATGGCGGCATAGCCGTCTTCGCCCAGATTCATCGAGAATTCATTGACGTACAGATCAATGTGCGATTTGGCAACCTCCGGTGACAGCTCCTGAGCGTGGTCCATCACATATTCCCGCGAATCATGCCGGTGATCCCAGGCGTATTGGAGCGAGCTGCGAATCCAGCCGGAAATGGCCTCGTGGTCGAGGTCGCGGCGGGCGATAATCGCGCCGAGCGGTATCGGCAGCCCGGTGTCGCCCTCCCACCAGCTGCCCAGATCGGTCAGCAGGTTAAGGCCATAGGAGGGATAGGTGAAGCGGGCTTCATGAATGACCAGCCCCGCATCAATCTGCCCGTCGCGTACCGCGGGCATGATCTCATCAAAGGGCAGGACGACGATTTCGGCAGGACCGCCAGGCACCTGCTGAGCCGCCCATAGGCGGAACAGCAGATACGCGGTGGAGCGCTCGCTGGGAACGGCAATCCGCCGCCCGGACAGATCACCCGGATGCTTGATGGCGCCCGCTCCCTTGCGGGTCAGCACCAGCGGGCCGCAGCCCCGTCCGAGCGCGCCGCCGCAGGGCAGAAGCTTGTACCGCTGCAGCACCCAGGGCAGGGCGGCGTAGGAGATTTTGAGCACTTCGGGTCCGGAACCGTCCGCAGCCAGACTATTGGTAATATCAATATCGGCAAAGGTCACATTCAGCTTGGGCGCGCCCGGCACAAGGCCGTGAGCCCAGGCATGAAAAATAAATGTATCATTAGGACAAGGGGAAAAGGCAATATTCAGCCCTGTTGTCATTACAGCACCTCCTGAAGTATAGCGGCTGCCGCCGCGAGTATGTCCAAGGCTTCATTGATTTTCCATGCGGCCCGGTCGCGCGGGCCGACCGGGTTCGAGATCGCGCGCAGCTCCAGCGCCGCGATCCCCAGCGCCTGGGCGGCCACGGCAACCCCGTGGCCTTCCATCGCCTCCGCCGCCGCCTCCGGGTGGCGGGCGGCGAGAGCGGCGGCCGTCCCGGCGGTGCCGGTCGCCGTCGACACGGTAAGCACGGGCCCCGTGCTTACCGCAAGCCCGGCCGCTGCGAGCGCGGCCGCAAGGGCCTGCACCGTGCCGCGCTCCGCCGGCACGGACACGCTGCCGAAGCCGAGCTCGGCAGCGCTGCGGAAGCCCTCCGGCGTCTCTGCGCCGAGGGCCGCGTCAATCATCTCGCTGGCGACGACCAGCGAGCCTACGGGCGCGCGGCCCGGGAAGCCGCCGCCGATCCCGGCGCTGATGACGCAGCCGTAGGAGCCGGCTGCCAGTGCCGCGGCGGTTCCCGCCGCCGCTGCGGCGGTACCGGCGCCCGCCGCAATGACGTTGAACCTGCCGCTGCCCTTCAGGCCGCGCAGGACCGCGTCCCGCTCCGCCGCGACAGCCGTTACGATCAGGACGTGCGGCGCCTGCGGCATTTCCCCCGCTTCCCCTCGCGGACCTGGAGCTTGTCTATTGAATGCTTCCATCATTCAGCCTCCTTCTATATAAATGTGCTCATGTACGTATATCGCTTGTTTGTACGAAGATTTTCCAGTGTAATAGTGTGGAATTCCGACTAATGTGACCTTGCAATGCTACTATGTAGACTTACATAAGATTGAGTGCGGGGGCAGGGAAAGAAATCTATTGCAGAACATGCAGCAGATAAGCCCCAGAAACCCCAAAGAAAGCAATCTGCTGCAGATCATACAATAGACAGCCATGCCGCTCTTTCGCGGCACTTCAGACGATGAAATTTCATAGAAGGCCCTCAATTTGGCTTCGCCAAATTCGAGGCTTCCATAACAATGTCCTCTGTTCGGACATCGTTATTTCAGGATAGAATCAATGAATCATCGTAAAAAGGAAGCTTTTCGCGAACTTTGATTGTACAAAGTGCAATAGAACCGCATTTTGCCCTTTGTTGAAGGAATTCTGCTGTACAAAATGCAGCAGATCCGCTATCGCCCTGGAGCCGGCATCTTCATTTACAGCCGCGTCCCGCTTACCAATAAATCTGCGTTGTCAGCCCTTCATTTGGCGCAGAATATTGTTAAGCCAGCGCGCATTCTCCGGGCAAGGTATCTTGCATTTCCAAGGAAAAGGATACGCCGTTTTAGAAGTCAGGTCAAACCGGGCGAATTTTTTTGAAGTTGAAGAAAGCATGGGTTTCACATATCCTTTATCCTTCTATTGTTGGAGAAACGAATGCCGCCTCTTTCGGAGGACGGTAAAGTTGTTTAATTTTAAAGAAAGTGTTGACAATGGATAAAGGATGGATTATATTTATCTTAACTTAAAGATAATTAACTTAAAGACAAATGAAAAAACGAATGGGAGGTGAGCAGGATGAGTGAATATAAAGAGGCAGCAAGCACGGTTGCCGACAGCCAGGCTGATGAGGATCAGGCAACATCACTGAAATTGTTTGTGGTTTTGTCCAAGGCATACCGAAGCCTGATGGATCAGGCGGTGAAGGATATGAAGAGTCATGGACTCGCTTCGGCTGAATTTATGGTGCTGGAGGTGCTCTACCATAGGAACCGGATTCCGCTGCAGCAGATCGGCGGGAAGATTCTTGTTACCAGCGGAAGCATCACCTACAACATCGACAAGCTGGAGAAGCGGGGATTGCTGAGACGCGTTCCATGCAATGAAGACCGCCGGGTAACCTATGCGGAGATCACGGAAGCGGGCCGCGAGCTGTTCGATGATATTTTCCCCCGTCATGCAAGCTCCATTCATAGTTTGATGGGCGGTTTGAATAAGCAAGAGAAGAGCCAGGCGATTGAATTGCTGAAGAAGCTGGGCAAAGGCGTGTAGAATAAGGCTTCCCGCGAAGGTCAAAAGCAAAGCAGCGGGGAGCCGGGAAGCGGAAGCCTAATGGGATTTACGCAGGGGATCACCCAAGACCTGCCAGCTAAGAACTGGAGTCAAACAAATCACAGGAAGTCCAAAATTTTTTTACCTAATATCTTAAGGTTAAGATAATTAAAATCAAGAGAATGGAGAGTGTTCAAAATGGTTAGTGTAGGATTGTTATTGATGAGATTGTTTATCGGGGTTGCGTTCATCGGGCATGGTTCACAGAAGCTGTTCGGCTGGTTCGGGGGCTACGGTCCGAAAGGAACCGGCGGCTGGATGGAATCCATCGGCATTAAACCGGGCGTATTCATGGCGGTGCTGGCGGGACTGATGGAGCTTGTCGGAGGCCTGCTGTTCGCAGCCGGGCTGCTGACGCCGGTAGCGGCAGTACTGATTGCCGGAGCCATGCTTGGCGCTATCGTTAAGGTGCATGCTCCCAACGGATTCTGGTCCACAGCTAACGGAGTTGAGTTCCCTCTGACGCTGCTGGTGGTAGCTGTAGGCGTGGCAATCGCGGGTCCGGGTTCGATATCGCTCGACGCACTCTTTTTCAACTGATAACTTGGCTTAAATATAAAAAAGGTTGTTCTGGTCTTATCTAGGGCGGCAAGCTGCCGCACCACACTTAGGAGGTTATACTAATGACTATGCAAACTCAAGGGATTCACCATATTACCGCTTTTGTTGGAGATGTGCAGCGCAATGCCGATTTCTATGCCGGAATTCTCGGGCTGCGGCTTGTGAAAAAAACAGTGAACTTCGACGCTCCAGAGGTCTACCATCTCTATTTCGGGAATGAGCAGGGTGCGCCGGGAACGATTATTACCTTCTTCCCATTTGCGGCAGGACGCAAAGGCCGTATCGGCGGAGGCCAGGTTGGCGTAACCACCTATGCGGTGCCGGTTGGCTCTTTGGGATTCTGGGAGCAGCGGCTTGCCGCTTACCAGATTCCGGTTACCCATGTAAGCCGGATTGGAGAAAACTATCTCTCATTCGCTGATTTCGACGGGCTGCGGATTGAGCTTGTGGAACGTGCCGATGGTCCGCTGAGCACATGGTCCTTCGGCGGAGTTACGGCTGAGCATGCCATCAAAGGCTTCGGAGGTGCCGTTCTCTACAGCACAGATCCGGACAAAACAGCAGATACCCTGTCCCGCACGCTGGGCCTCGAACGTATTGCTGAAGGTGACGGTTATATCCGCTACAGATCCACTAGCGACATTGGCAATATCATTGACCTGAAGGCAACGCCGGTTCCGCATGGCACCGGAGGCTCGGGTACCGTCCACCACATTGCTTGGCGGGCCAAAGACGATGCCGAGCAGCTGGATTGGGGCCGCCGCGTCCAGAGTCATGGCTATCAGCCGACTCCGGTTCAGGACCGCCAATACTTCAACGCTATTTACTTCCGGGAAGAAGGCGGAATTCTCTTCGAGATCGCAACCGATCCTCCAGGCTTTGCCCGTGATGAAGCTCCGGATGCCCTCGGTCAAAAGCTGATGCTTCCGGCCTGGTTCGAGCCGCACCGCGCGTTGATTGAAGAAAATCTGACTCCTTTTGAAATTCGTGAAATCGAGGTGAAGCAGGGATGATCCATATCTTCCGCAAGGGTACGGATGAAAGTCTGCCGACACTTGTCCTGTTCCACGGAACCGGCGGCAACGAGCGTGATCTGCTGCCGCTGGCCGAACTTCTCGCTCCCGGCGCTTCAGTGCTGGGCATCCGGGGAAATGTACTCGAGAACGGCATGCCGCGCTTCTTCCGGCGGCTGGCTGAAGGCATCTTCGATGAAGAGGACCTAGTCTTCCGCACCCATGAGCTTAAAGGGTTTCTGGATGAGGCTGCTGCCAAGTACGGCTTCGATCCCGGTAATCTGGTGGCGGTAGGCTACTCCAACGGTGCGAATATCGCCGGCAGCCTGTTGTTCCATTACGGCGGAATTTTCCGCTCGGCGGTGCTGCTGCACCCGATGGTTCCGCTGCGTGGCCTGAAGCTGCCTTCGCTGAAGGGAGTCCCAGTCTTCATTGGGGCGGGGACCAATGATCCGATCGTCCGGGTGGAGGAGACCCGGGAGCTGGAGTCGCTTCTGCAGGGTGCTGACGCTGAAGTAACCACCCACTGGGGCAACCAGGGCCACCGCTTGAGCGCGGCTGAAGCCGAAGCCGCCAGAGATTGGCTGCAGGGGCGGGGTACACCAGGCAAAGCTTAATCATACAGCCGTCCGCAGGACCGCCGATAAGTGACTATATATGTCGCTTAGAAGCTCTTGCGGACGGTTTTTTGCAAAGATAAGAATTTATATGTTTCACGCTACAAATTATCCTTATCTTTCTGGAGAAACGGACGCCACCTCTTTCAGAGGACGGCAAAGCCGTTTCTTCTTGTGCAACCAGTAACCGTAGCTGTGACAAAAGCATTGAACAATCCGGCAGCCATCAGGTAGTATGAAGGATACACAATACTGAGCCTAAGGGTTGTTAACAGAAAGGTTGGCGTCATTTATCATGATCACAAAAACAGATAGTCGCATGCTGGAGGCAGGGGGGCCATCGCGGAAGCAGCGGCTGCAAATCGCCGTCATTCTGGGAGCCATTTCCGCGATTGGACCGTTGTCCATTGATATGTATTTGCCGGCGCTTCCCGAGCTTGGGGTGCATTTTGGGGCCGGGGCTGCGCTGGCGCAGCTTAGCCTCACCTTCTTTTTGCTCGGATTGGCCTCGGGGCAACTGGTGGCGGGGCCGCTAAGCGATGTGTATGGCCGCCGTACACCGCTGCTCATCGGTATGATCGTTTATGCGGTTTCCTCATTGCTGTGCGCGTTCAGCCCTTCAATCGGGCTTTTAATCGTGCTGCGGTTTGTCCAGGGGATAGCCGGTTCCGTAGGTGTAGTGATCTCGCGGGCGGCAGTTCGTGACCTCTACAGCGGCTCCGAATTAACCAAATTCTTCTCCTTGCTGATGATTGTCAACGGGTTGGGGCCGATTCTGGCCCCGGTCATCGGAGGCCAGCTTCTGCGATTCACAACATGGCAGGGAGTGTTCGTGGTGCTGTTTGCCGCCGGGCTGATCTTTTTTGCCACGATTCTGCTGCGGCTTCCTGAGACCTTGCCTAAAGAGCGGCGTTCCAAGAGCGGGCTGAAAGGAACCTTGCGCACCTTCGGCATCCTGCTTCGTAACGGGCGGTTCATGGGCTATGCGCTTACTCAAGGATTGGTTACGGCGGCTATGTTCGCTTATATTTCGGGCTCCTCGTTTGTGCTGCAGAATATTTTTGGCGTCTCCCCGCAAATGTACAGCCTGATCTTTGCCGTGAACGGTCTGGGGATTATTATCTCAGGACAAGTGGCCGGCAGATTGGCCGGAAGAGTCGGTGAGCGCAAGCTGCTGGTCAGCGGCCTGCTGCTGTGTACGGCGGGCGGCGCTCTGCTGCTGCTGACTGTGCTGACAGGCGGCGGTCTGCTGCCGATCCTGATCTGCCTGTTTGCCGTTGTCTCAAGCGTTGGTATGGTTGGCACAACCAGCTTCTCCCTGGCTATGCAGGATCAGGGGGATTCCGCAGGCAGCGCCTCGGCACTGCTGGGACTTCTGCCGCTGCTGCTTGGCAGCTGCGTGGCTCCGCTGGTCGGACTGGGCGGCGATAAAACCGCGCTTCCGATGGCGGTAGTCATCGCGTCAGCGGGCATCTGCTCTATACTGGCCTATCTGCTGCTCTGCAGCGGGAAAAAAGGCAAATGAGCTGTTAAGCCCAGGCATTCTGCTGATGCTATATAAATCGAACTTAAAAAAATCATAAAAAAGGCAGGAGTGCGGAGGGGAAGTTTGGAACTGTAGGAGCGATAGCGTCCGCCTTTGTTCACAGATTTCAACCGCTAGCAGCGGTCTCAAATCAGGAAATCTGTGAACAACAGCGGCCGGAAGTCCAAACATTCCCCGGAGTTACGACCAGGGCCCAATATGAAAATCTAAAGTTCAACTTATACAGCTTGGCCTGGCGCTTCCTTTTTGTACATAAGGATTGGCCCGGTTCTTTCAGCAAACTTTCAGCGCAAATTAACGTTCCGCTCCTTCAAAAGGGTTATATTGGATTTGAAAGGAGGGACGAGCATGAGTATATCATCCGTATCATCGGCCTCTTCCACTTCGTACACCTCCTCCAGCGCAACCGATACCGCCGCCCTGGAGAAGCAAAAAGCGAAGCTGGAAGCCGACCTGGAGAAAGTACAATCCAGCAAGGACGACGAGAAAACGAAGGAAACCAAAACCAAGCAGCTTCAGCAGCAGATCAAGCAGATCGAAGCGCAAATTGCGCAGAAATCGCAGAGCAGCAGCGGTTCCTCTGCGGCAGGCAGCAGTGCGCCGCCGCCTGAGAAGCCGGCTAACGACAATGCGCTTGCTCCAGCCAGCGCGCAGGAGATCGCTACTGCCACCACGAACAGCGAAGGCAGATTTGACATCCGGGTGTAACCCCGGGCACAGCGTACATAGAAAAAGGACAGCCATTTGCCGTGGTGACTGTCCTTTTTTTATTGCTCTGGTTCAATAGTTCAGGGTCTTCTTTTTTTCGGGCTGCTGCAGGGAATTGCCCTTTGCCGGGTGTCTAACCTAAGTGATGATCATTATACGGGCCTTCTGTTCATAGTGTTGGTATAATGGAGGAATGACACGGCAAGTTGCTCCGGACAAGGGGCAAGCCGGCAGTAAAGGCAGGAGAAAGAAGTCATGCATTCGATAAAACAATCGCTCGAACGCTTCAAAATTGTAAGGCTGATTATATCCATCTACCGGCTGCGGGCGGTCAGAGCGCTTTTTCCGCTGGTTATTATAGTCTTTGTATATCTGGAGGGGCAGCATGAGCTGAAGAAGGTACACCTCCGTCTGATTATCCGCGAGCTGAAGCATGTACCCGCAGCGGCCATTGCACAGATGATGGGGGCAGCCCTGCTCGCTGTGGCTGTGATGAGCGCTTATGACTATTTGATCCGCCAGCATTTTCGTTTGAAGATAAGCCACTGGAGCACGTTCCGCTATTCGTGGATTGCTAATACCTTCAATAATCTGATCGGCTTTGCCGGTCTGGCGGGGGTTGGGCTGCGGACGCTCCTCTACAAAAAAAGCGGTGTGCCTACTGCCGTCCTGACCCCGGCTATAGTGTTTCTCTCGCCGCTTATGATCACGGGGCTGTCGCTGCTATCCTGGGGCAATATTTTCGGATTTTTTCCGGCCGCTGAGCTGCTCCGCGCGCACCGTTGGCTGGTGTTTGCGGTGTGGGGTATGGCGCTTTATTTGCCGCTTTTTATCATCATCCAGCGCTCGTCGCTGTTTGCCAAATGGATTAACCGGGGGCAGGGCCGAACACCTTGGACCACCGTGGCGGCTTCGGTCGGCGCATCGCTTCTGGAATGGCTGTTCGCCGGAATCACGTTCTGCATCATTGCGAGTCATCTGCTTGGCTGCGCCAGCTACATTACGGTCTTCAGCATCTATGTCATCGCTGCGATAGCAGGCATCCTGAGTATGGCCCCCGGGGGCATCGGCGCCTTCGACCTGATCGCCTTGCTCGGACTTTCGCAGCTAGGCTATGGAAGCGATAAGGCTATGGCTGTTCTGGTTATTTACAGACTGTTCTATTATCTCATTCCGTGGCTGATCGGCCTTGTGATGGCTGCACTGGAAATTGGACTGCAGAGTAAAAAAAGCTCTGACCGGAGTAATGTGGGCATCGAGCCTTCGCTTAATCTATGGCAGAAAATCTGGGGCTGGCCGGGCCAATACACATTCTTGAGCGATCTTGGCATATGGGCGCTCGGCAAGCTGGTGCTGGCCAGCGGTCTGATCCTGCTGCTGTCGGCGGCGACGCCTGAGCTGCTGTACCGGCTGCGGTTAACGGAGGAGCTGCTCTCTCTGCCGGTGATGCGAATTTCACATCATGTATCCGTTCTGATCGGCTTCATGCTTATTCTTCTGTCGCGCGGGATTTCGCTGCGTGTCCACCGGGCGTATATCTTGACCTGCGCGCTGCTGTTTGGCGGGGCGGTGTTCACCTTTACGAAAGGCTTTGATTACGAGGAAGCGTTATTTCTGCTGGTTGTAGCGCTCATCCTCTGGATATCCAGGGCCCGCTTCAACCGGATCAGCGTACCGTTCAGCAAGCAAAGCACGATCTGGTGGCTGGTGCTGACTTCTTCCATTGCGTTTATTTACTTCCTGCTGGGCAGTTACGTGCATCATGGCTTTCCGAAGCATCTTCCCGTAGGTATTCCCCCGGAGTGGCTGCACCGGCACAGCAATGTAGCGGTTACAGCGGTCAGCGGGCTGGTGCTCTCCTGGCTGCTGATGACGATGCTGGTAGTCCTCCGGCCCCAGCACAAGATGGAGGAACTGCTGGCGGACAAGGATATGAAGCGGCTAAGCCAATTTCTTGAGGGAAATGAGGGGAATGCCTTGACCCATATGCTGTTTCTGGGCGACAAAAGCTTCTATTGGGCCCAGGGCGGCAAGGTGCTGATTGCTTTTGCCAGAGCGCGGGACAAGCTGGTGGTGCTGGGTGATCCGCTGGGACCCCGTGCCCTAGTAGGCGAAGCGATCAGCGAATTCCGGCAGGCTGCGGATTTATACGGTCTGTCTGTGGTGTTCTATCAGGCTACCCCGGACTTTCTGCCGGTCTATCATGAGCAGGGCTACCGCTTCTTCAAGCTCGGTGAGGAGGCGATGATCTCTCTTGCTGATTTTACACTTAGCGGCAAAAAAAATTCAGATCTGCGGAGTGTGAAAAACCGCTTCGAACGTGAGGATTACAGGTTCGAGATAGCGGAAGCGCCGCATTCCCCAGAGCTGCTTGAGGAGCTGCGCCGGGTTTCCGGGGAGTGGCTAAGCGGACGCAGCGAAAAAGGTTTTTCGCTCGGCTGGTTCAAGCCGTCTTATCTGCAGCTGGCACAGGTAGCGCTGCTGCGGGATGCGGCAGGCAAGGTGCTGGCTTTTGCCTCCATTGCACCGGGGTATGACAAGGGAGTTACGATTTCAGTTGACCTCATGCGCCACCGAAAAAAAACACCGAACGGAACCATGGACTATTTGTTTGTCCGCCTGCTGGAGTGGGCGAAGGAACAGGGCTACCGCCGGTTCAACCTTGGCAATGCCCCTCTGTCCAGTGTCGGCCAGAATTCCGGAGCGCTGCGGGAGGAGAAGCTGGCCCATCTGGTATTTGTGCGCGGCGGACACTGGTACGGGTTCGCCGGCCTGCGGATGTACAAGGAGAAGTTCAGCCCGGAGTGGGAGCCGCGCTATCTTGCCTACCCCGCTTCGATGACGCTGTCGATTCTGACGCTTGACCTGGTAAGGCTCGTCTCCCGCCACCCGGAAGGGAAGGAGTAGCCGCGGACTACTATGTGGGGACTGCTATGGCGCCGGTGAGATACATACTAGACGGTTGGGCGGAAATCGGTAATACTATGTCCATCCACAACATAAAAGGTTACAGACATACAATCTGCCATTATCTAAACCGCAGAATTGGCAACCAGATTTACATCAACTTTGGAATGGCTCCTGTTCTGTGCAGGCGCCATTTTTTGATTGTTTAGGGGATTGTGATTTTCTTTCGTCGTGGCTATTGAGCAGAAACAACGGCAGAAATGCCGTTGTTAGAGCGGGATCGGCGGGTTAGCGTGGAAATAACGGCAGAAATGCCGTTGTTGGAGCGAGGGCGGCCAGTTAGGCTGGAAATAACAGCAGAAATGCCGTTGTTGAAGTAGGATCGGCGGGTTAGCGTGGAAACAACGGCAAAAATGCCGTTGTTAGAGCAAGGACGACAAGTTTGCTAGGTTCTGAGCTGTCCGCCAAATATGAGGGGAGAAGGGTTACTATGGGGAATACGGTAATCGAGATTATGGAGAGACGCAAATCTGTGCGCACGTATGAGTCGACACCGATCAGTGAAGCGGACCATGCTGCAGTGATGGATTACCTGGCGCAGGAGGAGAATTTGCGCGGACCTTTTGGCGGTAAGGCCAAGGTTGAATGGATGTGGGCTGATGGCGGGGCGGCGGAAGGTAAGAGCGTTAAGCTTGGCACCTACGGAGTTGTCAAAAACCCGCAGGCTTACCTGGTCGGCGCGGTGCAGAACGAGAAGACGGCGCTGCTGGAGTTTGGTTATATTTTTCATAAGCTGATCCTGTATGCCACGGGCCTGGGCCTCGGAACCTGCTGGATTGGCGGAACGTTCAGCCGCAAGTCCTTCTCCCGCGAGATGGAGCTTGCGCCGGGAGAGATCATCCCCTGCATTACACCCCTGGGATACCCAAGGGAAAAGCAGCGGCTGCTAGATTCCACTATGCGTTTTGTCGCTAAGTCGGATCAGAGGAAACCTTGGGAGGAGCTGTTCTATGATGCCGAATTCGGCCGCGTGCTAACCCGCGAAGCAGCCGGGAAGCTGGATGTGCCGCTGGAGATGCTCCGGCTGGGCCCGTCGGCCTCCAACAAGCAGCCTTGGAGAGCGGTTTTGTCCCGGGATCTGCAGCAGGTGCATTTCTATCTGCAGTCTACGCCGAATTACAGCGGCAACAGGCTGGGCTTTGAGATGCAGCGGATCGACATGGGCATTGCCGCCTGCAGCTTTGAGCTGGCCTGCCGGGAGCTGGGGATTTCCGGTGTCTGGACGGAGGAAGATCCCCAGCTGAACGTTCCGAGCCCGCTTACGGAATACATGCTGAGCTATAAGCTCGAGTAAGCGGCTCAGGCCAACCTTCTCAGGTAAACTGCGACACTCCCCATAAGAAGGACGCTGCCAGCAGGATACAGAGCAGAGCGAGTGTATCGTGTTGCTGCCAGGCCAGCTGGTAGGAAGGCGTGCGCTCCTTGCCGGGGTCATAGCCGCGTGCCTCTATAGCGGTTGCCAGCTCATCGCCCATCCCGATGACCAGAATCAGCAGCGGCACAATCAGCAGGGCCATCTGCCGTGGCGTCCAGCGGCTAAGGCCCTTTGTTCTTCTGCCGCGTGAGCTTAGTGCGAGCTGAAGCTGGGCCAGCTTGCCGATAATCCACGGCACGAACTGCAGGGTGACCGATACCGCCAGCGACCAGTTGCGGGTACGGATGCTCAGCTTTTTGAGCGGAGCAATGCCCCATTCCAGCCCTTCGCGCAAGGGCGCGCCTGTAGTTGTCTCTGTGAACAGGAAGCCAAGGGCGATAAGCAGCAGAAAGCGGAGCACATTCAGGCCGCCCCGCGCAATACCCGCCAGACTGAAGCCGATGGGACCGAGCGTGTAGTCCGGCAATTCCCAACTGAGTGCGGACAGCAGCCAGAGGAACAGGAACATGAGGAGAAACGGGCGGAAGAAGCGGACCGTTCTTCTCCAGGGGATGCCGGCGGAAATGATCATCCCGGTAATTAGGCCTGCTGAGATCAGCAGCGGAACAAGTGAGTCCATGCCCAGAATAACCAGCGTGCCCAGCACCATCCCCAGCCATTTAACGCGCGGGTCCAGCTTCTGCCACAATCGCCGTGTGGAGGCTGTTTCTACATTTCCGGCTTCGGTGGAATCTGCTTCAACAGGAGCAAGCTCGTCCTGTCTGCTGTTGCTGTGCTGGCCCTCTCCGGGAATTAACATTCCTTCCTCCGGCGGAACGGGCAGGGGACGCTTGCCCAGCTCCTCCAGCAGAGTCTCCAGACTGTCGGGCAGGACATCGAACAGCCCCTGCTGCCGGAGCCTCTGTCCGATCCGCGTGTAGGCGGGCGGCGTAAGGCCGGCGGAGCTGAGCGGCCGGGGATCGGCGGCGAGCGAAGCAGCCGGTCCGTTATAGCTGATGGAGCCCTGCGACATAATAATCACTTCGTCTGCCAGCGGCAGGAAGCTGTCCAGATCATGCGTGCCGATGATCAGGGTCAGTCCGCTGCGGCGCAGTCCGCGCAGCATGTCCAGCAGGCTCCGGGCCGCCTTCGGATCAAGTCCTGCCGTCGGCTCGTCGAGAATAAGCAGACCGGGGCGGGCGGCGATGGCCCCGGCGATGCAGAGCCGGCGTTTCTCCCCTCCGCTGAGCAGAAAGGGAGAACGGCTGCCGAATTCTTCATAGGGCAGTCCTACCTCGGATAATGCGCTGCGGATCAGCTCCAGCCGCTGATGCTTCGGCACTCCGCGCTGCTCCAGGCCGTACTCCATATCCTTGTGTACGCTGCCTGCGAACAGTTGTGTCTCCGGCTGCTGAAAGACCATAGCGACTGCCCCGGGAGGCATCTCCCCTCCGTCGTAGGAAACCTTGCCTGAGGCAGGCTTCGCAAGTCCTGACAGCAGGCGCAGCAGCGTGGATTTGCCGCTGCCGGTGACCCCGCACAGGAGCGTCAGTGTGCCTTCGCGGATATCCAGATGGATATCCGTGAGAGCGGGGGACTTATCATACTGGAAGGATACGCCTTCTGCCTGAAGCCTCATAGGGCGGCCTCCAATTCCTGCTCGGTAAGCGGCAGGCGGTGGAGCGGCCAGCCCTGCGACTGCAGCAGATGTCCAATGCGGATAACCGGAGCAGGCTCCCAGCCGAGACGCTCCGGAAGCTCATTCTGATAGAAAAGGGTGCGTGGATCGCCGTCGTACAGCATTCTGCCTTCCTCCATGACAGCGATCCGCGGGCTTTCCGCCAGCTCCTCCATCCGCTGGGTTACCCAGAGCACGGTGGTCCCCTGCCGCCACAATCTTTGGGCCAGCCTGAAGATGTCCCTCCGCCCGGCAGGGTCCAGCATAGAGGTCGCCTCATCAAAAATAATCATTTCCGGCGCAAGCGCCAGACAGCAGGCGACCGCCAGGCGCTGGCGTTCTCCGCCTGACAGAGTGGAGACGTCCGCTTCCACCTTGTGGGCCAGCCCTACTTGCTGAAGAACGGTCGCAATCCGGGCTAACATACTGCTTCGGCTTAGTCCACGGTTCTCCAGCCCAAACGCAACATCCTCAAAAGGCGTAGACCCGACAGTCTGCGCTTCGGGATTCTGAAATACGAGCTGGATATGCCGCTTAACGGCTGTACGGTTCTCCGGTGAGCGCAGATCCAGACCGGCAACGGACAGACTGCCCCCCGTAGGAAGGTTCAGACCGATTAGCGTGCGGATCAGAGATGATTTGCCGCAGCCGTTGGCTCCGGTAAGGGCCACCCATTCACCCCGCCCGATATGTATTGAAATTTCCTGCAATATCGGCAGCTTGCGCTGGCCGTCCCGTAAGGATAAGGTTAAATTATTGGCCCTGATCATTACATGCCTGCTTCCCGAACAAATGTAGTCAATAATCGTTACCCATTATAGCAGACATTTAAAGATTGATGTATCTGGTGCGGAATGGTATAGTGATCCTAAAAAATTGGGAGGTAATCCTGCTCATGAAAAAATGGACGACTCGCGGTCTGATCTTCAGTGCATTGTTTGCCGCAGTCATTATAGCCTTAAGTTTTCTAAGAATCTCTCTGCCTTTCTCTACCGTGCCTATTACTATGCAGACACTGGCGGTCATGCTGGCCGGCTCTCTTCTCGGAGCACGCTACGGCAGTCTGGCTGTGCTTATTGTGATCGGTCTGACGGCTGCCGGATTCCCGGTGCTGGGAGGGAGCGGCGGCTTGTCGGTGCTGGTTGGACCTACCGCAGGATATATCTTCTCCTGGCCGGTGGTGGCTTATCTGATCGGCCTGTTCGCCGAGCGCATAGGGCAGAATAAATATACGTTCGTGAAGCTGCTGGCGGTGAATATCATCTGCGGAGTACTCCTGGTGTATCCTGGCGGTGTATGGTGGCTGGCCCATTCCACGGGCATGACCTCTCTGTCCAAGGCATTGACCGCAGGCATGTGGCCTTTCATTCCGGGGGACCTGATCAAAGCGGTGTTATGTGCGGGCGTTGTAACTGCCGTGTGGCGGGTATATCCGATCGAGCGCATCCTGAACAGCGACAATGGCGTCTGGGCGGATGGGAACAATTCGGCGGTTGGCCGTTAATAATGTCTTAAGACAGCTTGCGTTATACAGCAAAGAGGTGAATCCGCAGCCGATGGCCAGGGTTCACCTCTTTAATATGCCGGTATTTATTTGATAAACTGACAATCTGCAGGACTGGCAGCTTCAGGGCCGATCTTCTTCTACAGCCTCCGAATTCGGGAGCGCCCAGACGGACACACTTCCGCCGTTGACCGTGAAAACCGCCCAGCCGTCCCCGCCAATCGTGATGGATTCCCCGCGGTTATGAGTGAAATCTGTCCACACCTCTCCGGCGCGATTTTCTCCGACAAACATCCTTTTCTCTCCATTGTCTCCGTTAGAGATTACGACCGCACAGCCGGAGTCTGCAATCTCAGGCACACCGCGGCGCACCCAGCCGATGGTATTGGCGTGATCGAAATAATCATTCTGCTCTCCGTAGGCTTTGTGATGGCGGGCATAGAGCAGGGGATTGATAGCATCTTTTTTGCCGCCAATCGGGTCCGGGCCGCCTATGCCGTAATAATCCCCGTAGAAGATAACAGGATACCCGTCGCGCCGAAGCAGGATCAGGGCGTAAGCGCTCTGCTTGAACCAGTCGCCGACCCAGGATTCCAGCGCTTCACGCGGCTGTGAGTCATGGTTGTCCACGAAGGTTACCGTATTCCCGGGATGGGTCTGAACCAGAGTGTCGTCAAAAATATGCGTCAGATCAAAGTTCCTGCCCCCAAGCGCGGCCGCGTAGAACTTATAATGCAGCGACACATCGAACAGATCAATTTGATAGTCAACCGTATCCAGAAACTTTCGGCAGGCTTCGAGATTCGGGTTCCAGAATTCACCGACCATATAAAAATCCTCGCCGCGCTTTTTGCTCATTTCCGCC
The DNA here is from genome assembly GCF_056120445.1 of Paenibacillus sp. sgz302115. NCBI lineage: Bacteria > Bacillati > Bacillota > Bacilli > Caryophanales > Paenibacillaceae > Paenibacillus > Paenibacillus sp. sgz302115. Next base: position 59,960 of record NZ_JBVYOK010000005.1, on the reverse strand, counting down.
GCGAATGCCTTGATAAACTCATGATTGATATGCTTGATGGCATCAAGGCGGTAGCCGCTGCATTGCAGGGTATCCACCAGCCATTTGCCCCACTCCAGCATTTCGGTTCTGACATCCTGATGGCTGTAATCAATGTTGGCGAACATCAGATAATCATAGTTTCCGAATTCGTTATCCACGTTCTGATTCCAGGTCTTATTCTCCCCGATAATCCGGAATACGCCGCTGCGCCCCACCTTGGCATCGAAATCGGTGCCGTTGAAGTGGTCATGGTTCCATTTGAAGGAGGAGTGCGCACCCCCGCGTCCCGGAAAAGAAAACTTGGTCCAGCCTTCGATTTCGAACGGCTGCGAGATTTCCCTGTTGCGGTCGTGCGGGTCAACCTCAACCACCTTGAAAATCTCTGTCTCATCCGCTCCCGCCTTATGATTCATGACGAGGTCAACGTACACGGCGATGCCGTGCTTCTGACACTCGGCGATAGCGTCGATAAGCTCCTGCTTCGTGCCGTACTTCGTGCGTACGGTCCCTTTTTGATCGAACTCTCCAAGATCGTACAGATCGTACACGCCATACCCTGTATCTTCGGCGGAGACGGCCTTGGCTACCGGAGGAATCCACACGGTATCAATACCGATGGCTTTCAGCTCCGCGGCCATGGCGGACAGCCGCTTCCAGTGCTCCCCGTCTGCTGCGATATGCCACTCAAAGAATTGCATCATCGTATGATTTCTCTTCATTTTGGTTGGCCTCCTTCATATATGCCCTATATAAACTGAAACCTGATATCCGCAAACAAAGGCAGTTGATTAATGCATGGAATTGTTGCAACATGAAAAGTGCAGCGGTAGCCTTAACGAGCGGCTATGGGTGCTGTTATGACCCAAAAAAGCAGCAGATATACGTTGCTATACGATCTTTATCCAGCACTTGGGGCTTTACATACGGGAAGGGAGCTACATATGGAGCATAAATATCAGCAGCTTAGTCCGCATATTCTGATCATGCACGCGGAGCATGAAACCGACCGTCCCATCCTGGCGGCCATTATGGGGGAGCGGCGCACGCTGCTAATGGATGCCGGGAATTCGCCTGCCCATGCCGGGCTGTTCCGGGAGGAGCTGGAACGACGAGGCTACAGGCAGCCAGATATCCTGGTCTTGACCCATTGGCATTGGGATCACAGCTTTGGCATGTCCGCCTGGAATGTGCCTGCAATTGCCCATGAGGGAACGGCAGAAGCGCTTGCGGGACTGAGCGGTCTGGGCTGGTCTGAGGAGGAGCTGCGGGCGCTTGTCTGCGCTGGCACCCTCAGTGAGGCGAGCGCGCAGCATATCCGCCTGGAATACGGCGATACCAGTGCGGTAACGGTGGTGAAGCCGGATATTGTATTCACGGGTTCCATCTCCATAGATCTGGGGGGAGTGACCTGTGAGCTGACCCATGTGGGCGGCGACCATTCGGCAGACTCCTGCGTTCTGTTCGTTAAGGAAGACAATGTTCTGTTTCTGGGCGATGCCCTGGGTCCTTCCGTCTATGGCGGCCCGCAGCAATACAGCAGCACCGGCTTCCTCAAAATGCTGGGGCTTGCCTACGGCTACGAGGCACAGTGGTACGTGGAGTCGCACGGTGTGCCGATGAGCGCGGCGGAATTCCGGGAGGATCTGGCTCCGTGGGAGCGGCTGGCCCGGATCGTGGACGTGTTCGGACACAACCGGGAACGGGTAGTGCTGGAGCTGAAGGACTATATGCAGCTTGAAGAGCTGCCGGGCGACCTGCTGCGGGGCGTGGAATATTTTATGGCCGGCAGCAAGTGAACAGGCAAGTGAATTTAAGAAAAGCCCCGTTTCCATTCGGCCTGAGGCCTTTTGGAGCGGGGCTGTTTTTTTCGAATCATACTGGTGTGTAGTGAGTGATCGACGAGCCGCTGGAAATATGCACGGCATTGCGTCCATTACGCTTCGAGGTGTAGAGCGCATGATCCGCTTCGGAGAGCAGCTCTTCGAGTGAGATGTTCTTGCGAAAGGCTTCCCCGGCCCCAAAGCTTGCAGTTACATTTATTGCCCCGGAAATGGTCTGGAGCGGGCTGCGCTCTATATCCCCGCGAATGGTCTCGGAGAGCGCAGCAGCCTGCTTCAATGGAGTCCCCGGGAGACACAGGACAAATTCTTCGCCCCCGTACCGTCCGAAAATATCCCCCTCCCGCAAATGCCTGCTGCACACACTCACAATATGCTGCAACGCCATGTCGCCATAGTGATGCCCGTACCGGTCGTTGATGCTTTTGAAAAAGTCGATGTCCAGCAAAATGATCGAAACCGGCGCCAGATTTAAAGCGGCTTCCGCCAGCAGCTCCCGGCTCAGCTCCATGAAATGCATCCGGTTATAGATTCCTGTCAGACTGTCGACCGTGGCCAGCAGTTGCAGCTTTTCCTGGAGCAGGGTCCGCTCGGTCACATCAATCAGCATGATCATCCTTCCGGCACATTGGCCGTCCCGCTTCAGCACCGGTGAGGAGCGCACCTGATAATAGCAGGTCTCGCCGTCTTTGTTCCAGGCAAGCTCCCGTTCCCCGCTGATCAGCGGGTCGGAATTCATGACATAGGCGACGGCCTCCTTGCCGGCGGGAAGGAATAGCTGCACAAGCGGTCTGCCGATGGCTGAGGAATCCAGTCCCTGCAGCATCTCCGTAGCGGCCCTGTTGTAATCAATGAGCTTGTCAGAACGGTCGGTGACGAGCACCCCGTTGCGCATGCTCTCGAACAGATTTTCCCGGGCAATGGGGGCGGCGGTCAGCATGCCTCTGGAGAGGATGGCCCAGATATATAGCGTTGAAGTGATGCTCATAATCACCGGGACAGGATCTACGCCTTGTGGCGTCATGTCCATCAGATAGAGGAAAGCGCCCAGGGCAGGGAGGAATTGTCCTATAAAAATAATAATCAACTGCCGGCGGTAAGCATGCTTCATCCGGTTCCACTGCCATCCGATCAGGCACATGCCCGCAAGCATGCAGCCGAAGGTCAGACTGCCCTGAATGATATACCAAGGGCCCATGACTACATCAATCAGCGGAGTCCGGACGCCTTCCCGAAAATATAAGGACTTATAGTACAGGTGGTGATAGCCGTTGGTCCATACCAGCAGCGTTGTGATGAGGGGGATGCCGTACAGCGGGAGCAGCAGCTTTTTGTGGATCAAACGCTCCAGTCCTACGAAATACATAATTACAAGCAGGCTGGAAGGAGCTATATAGGGCATACCCAGATACTCCAGCTTGATCCAGAATTCAATTTCCCCCATGGAATTGCCCGAAAGCTCCAAAGCGAAACCAAAAGCATAGATTGCCGAAGTGAGGGAGCTGAGGATAAATGCCCGCGTTCCGGCGAAATCTGTTTTTTTGTAATAGGCAAAAAGCGCCAGCAGAGCGTTCAGCACACCTGAGATACAGACAATAACAATATAATCGGAGATCATGGAGTCCATCAGGCTTGTCTCCCTGGGCGAATATAAGCTTTTGGCATGGGCGGATTGTCTCCTATTTGGATGATGATTAGCTAAATAGTACCACATATCTGCGGCCCCTAGACAAAGTGACGGAAATTCGCAGACGCAATTTTACTATTTGTCTAGTGAGTGTATAGGGAGCAAAGTGTAACATGTTAGTTAATCCTACATCGTTTGAGGAAACCATCATCAACACCTTGTTATGTGTTATGTTATTTGACATTATAGTAAGATTAAATCAGATTCAGGAATGAAAGGGGCGCTGGGAATGTCATTAGTAGCAACAAAAATTCCTGAAATACAGATGCGGAACGTCGAGATGCGTTATAGGGCGGAAACGGCCGATGTGCTTGCGCTGCATCAGGTAAGCCTTGATATTGCCAAAGGGGAGTTCGTCTCCCTGCTCGGTCCGTCCGGCTGCGGAAAAACCACGCTGCTGAGACTGATGGCAGATCTTATCACACCAACCGGCGGGGATGTAACTGTAGCTGGCAAAAGTGCGAGAGAAGCCCGTTTGGCGCAAAAGTACGGCATTGTCTTCCAAAGTCCGGTGCTGTACGACTGGCGGAAGGTAAAGCACAACATTACGTTGCCGCTGGAGCTGATGGGCGTCAAGAAATCCGTCCGTGAGGATAAAGCTCTGGAGCTGCTGGATCTTGTGGGTCTGCAGGGTTTTGCCGACAAATATCCGTGGCAGCTTAGCGGAGGGATGCAGCAGCGGGTAGCTATCGCCAGAGCGCTGTCGATGGAGCCGGAAATTCTGCTTATGGATGAACCGTTCTCCGCGCTGGATGAATTCACCCGCGAGCGTCTGAATGAGGAGCTGCTGACTGTCTGGAGCAAGGTGCAGAACACGATTGTTTTCGTCACCCACAGTATCCCCGAGTCGATCTTCCTGTCGGACAGAGTGTTCGTGCTGTCGCCGCATCCGGGAAGGCTGTCCGCGATTGTGGATATCCCGCTGCCGCGTCCGCGTACGGCGGAAATGAGAAACAGCCCGCAGTTTTTTGAACTGATCGCCCGAATCCGCGACAGCTTCGAAGGGGTGTAGGGATGAAAGGGAACAGTACATTTATGCGTGACCGCGTGCTGCCGCTTTTCGTGTGGATTTTCGGCCTGCTGGTGGTCTGGGAGGCGCTCTCCTGGCTGCTGCTGCATGTGGCGAAAACGCCGCTGGCCCAGTCGAAGCTGCCTTACGTGCATGAGGTGGCGGCAACGCTGTGGAAGTACAACGGGACGCTTGTGGCAGAGGGGGGAGCCACCTTCGGCAATGCCGGTGTCGGATTTCTGATCGGTGCGGCGGCCGGAGTGCTCCTGGCGGTGCTGATGAGTCTGTCGAGGACGATAGAACAGCTCGCCTTCCCCTACGCAGTCGCCTCACAGATGATCCCGATTCTGGGCCTTGCGCCAATCATCTACGGTATTGTGCGTGACGAGCAGGTGTCGCGGATCATTATCTCGGGGTATATCACCTTTTTTCCGGTGGCGCTCAATATGCTGCGCGGGCTGCGCAGTGTGGACCTGGCGGCGGTTGAGCTTATGCACTCCTATGCCGCGAAGCCTTGGGCCGTGTATTGGAAGCTGCGCTTTCCGGCTGCACTGCCCGGTCTGTTCAGCGGACTCAAGATTGCCGCACCGCTCGCCGTCACCGGAGCGATTCTCGTGGAGCTTATGGGCGCACAGCATGGTATTGGTGTCATTATGCTGCGCAATCTCTATTACGGCCCTTCCCATACGTATATGTTCTGGTCAACGGTGCTTGTCGGCGCTCTCCTCGGGGTCGCAAGCTATTGGCTGATGAGTCTGGTGGAACGCCTGGCAGCGCCCTGGCAGCCTGAATTTCGTCCGAAGGGAGGCGGCCGCTGATGGAGAGCAATACTGTGCGGGATACCCCATTCCTGGCGTCCTCCGGGAAAGAACCGGCATCCGCTTCTTATTCTTCGGATAACAACGTAATTTTGTTGGATTCTGGCAATCGGCGAAGCCCCCGGCGGCCTTTGAGATGGCTGAAGCCCAGTGTGATTCTACCCTTGCTGGCCGGTGTGCTGTTCCTGTTCCTTTGGGAGGTTCAAGTGTTCCACAAGCTGCTTGATCTGAAAAAATACCAGCTTCCGCTACCCTCGGCAATATGGGAGGCGATGCAGGATAATTTCAGCATGTTGCTGTCCTATACCGGCTATACGCTGGCGGAGGCTGTGGTGGGGATGCTGATCGGCTCGGCCTGCGGCTTCCTGATTGCTCTGGCGGCAACCGCCTGGCCCCGTTGGGGCGGGGGAAGCTTAACGCTGGTGGCCGCTCTGAACGCTGTGCCGATTGTGGCGCTCGCCCCGATCATGAATCTGTGGTTCGGAGACGGTATCGGCTCGCGTGCGGCCATCGTTACAGCGACCACAATGGCGGCAATGGCCATCAATGCCTATAAGGGCATGGCAGCCGTCGATCCGCTGGCGCTGGATCTGATGCATTCTTATGCGGCTGGCAAGCCGGCGGTATTCCGCTATCTGCGTATCCAGAACAGTCTGCCTTATGTGTTCACTGCACTCAAGATCAATGCTACCGCCAGTATGATCGGGGCTATTGTCGGGGAGTTCTTTTTCTCCTCGCGGGGGCTGGGCTATCTGCTCTCCAACTCCATCAAGGTAGCCAAAATGCCGCTGGGCTGGTCCTGCATCGTGCTTGCGGCGATTGCCGGAGTGATCTTCTACCTCGCCGTTGAATGGCTGGAGAGAATATTCATCAAGTGGCACTCCTCCCAGCGGTCCTAACACCTGATCCCGTTACATCCGGTTCTGTGCAGAAGGGGAACAGAGAACCCCTCCGCAGGCCGTATGCATAGAGCACCACAAGTAACCATGCTGATCTTATTTTGAAATGAAACTCAAATCGGGTAGGGGGAGTTGTATTGATGAACGCGGGAAAACACAAATTTCGTGGCGGGCTGTTGATGGCGGTAATGATCATGGCGGTCTCTTTGCTCGCAGGTTGCGGAGGCAGCAGCAATAATAATGCGGCTCCTTCGGCTGAAACTACGGCAGGGACTGCGGCTTCCGCTTCGCCGGAAGCGGCGGCAACGAAGGAATCGGCTGCAGATCCGGTAACCGTTAAGCTGCAATTGAAATGGGTGCCGCAGGCCCAATTTGCCGGTTACTTCCTGGCGAAGGACAAAGGCTATTATGCTGATGAAGGGCTGAACGTAGAGATTCTGCCCGGAGGTCCGGACATCGTACCGGAGCAGCAGGTTGCAGGCGGTTCGGCAGACATCGGCGTGGACTGGGTAGCGAGTCTGTTGACCAGCCAGGAGCAGGAAATGCCGCTGGTGCAAATCGCGCAAATCTTCCAGAAGAGCGGACTGGTGCTGGTATCCAAGAAGGCTGCTGGAATCAATGGACCGGCTGATCTGAAGGGGAAAAAAGTCGGCAACTGGATGGGCGGCAATGAGTTTGAGATTCTGGCCCTCTTTGATAAATACAAGCTCGATTCAAATAAGGATCTGAAATTCACGAAGCAGGGCTTCACGATGGACCAATTCCTCGGCGGGGAGATCGACGCGGCTTCGGCCATGACCTACAACGAATACCAGGTCGTGCTGGAATCAGGGATCAAAGCGGAGGATCTGAATGTAATCGACATGAATGATGAAGGGGTGGCGATGCTGGAAGACAACCTCTTCGCCAATAAGGAATGGCTGGCGGACAACAAGGAAACAGCGGCAAAGTTCGTCCGTGCCTCCCTGAAGGGCTGGAAAGACGCCATCGCCGATCCTGAAGCGGCTGTAGACAGTGTCATGAAGCTGGCGGAGGAAGGCAGCACAACCCGGGAGCATCAGCTAACAATGATGACTGAGGTGGCGAAGCTGATCCAGCCGGAGGGCTTCGACGCTTCCAAGCTGGGCTTCACCGACGCTGCGGCATTCCAGCAGACGGCGGATATCGCCCTCAAGTTCGGGGTCATCAAGAAGGCATCCAAAGTGGATGAGGCTTACACGAACGAAATTGTCGAGATGGCGGCAAAATAAACAAGGCAATAACTTATGGAATGAACTGCGGACAGAATGAAGTGGAAAAAGGGAACCTAATTTGTGAGTTTGACCGATTGTTTGATGATTAGGTGGAAAAAGTTGACTTAATCCTCTCCATTTCCATCCATTCAGTGATTTTATAAGGAAATAGGTGGATTTTTTCCCACTAACCATCCTCGGGGAGGTCACTCAGCAGAATGAAGTGGAGAAATTCCATCTTGATCTAAATGGGCGCAGCCATGACTGCGGTGAAATGTTTGGGCTTACGGCCGCTGCCCGTCTTAAGATTTCTCCAATTGTACCGCTGCTTCACAATAGATGACCGCCAGAATGGGCGGTCATCTATTGTAATCGGCCCATTAAGGTCAATCTTGAGTTCAGCTTGCTATAATAGGCAACCCCAAAGATAGAAAGAGGTGCAGGCGATGTCTCTGCTCGTAAGGCAAACAGAGAAAGTAAAGAACTACGTGAACGGCGCTTGGGTGGAATCCTTCTCCGGGCGGCAGGAGGAGGTGTTCAACCCGGCAACCGGGGAGGTTATTGCCTATGTGCCGATCTCTAGCCGGGAGGAGCTGGATGCTGCGGTGAAGGCTGCTGCTGAGGCTTACCCGTCCTGGCGCAAGGTGGCCGTCCCGCGCCGCGCCCGATATTTCTTCCAATACCAGCAGCTCCTGGTGCAGCACTGGAATGAGTTAGCAGAGCTAATCACGCTGGAGAATGGCAAAAGCCTGGAGGAAGCGCGGGGTGAGGTGCAGCGCGGGATTGAATGCGTGGAATTTGCCTCCGGTATCCCCACGCTGATGATGGGCAGTCAACTGCCGGACATTGCCACTGGCGTCGAATCGGGGATGTACCGGTATCCGCTAGGGGTGGTCGGCGGCATCGCCCCGTTCAACTTCCCGATGATGGTGCCCTGCTGGATGTTCCCGCTGGCGATTGCCTGCGGCAATACCTTTGTGCTGAAGCCTTCCGAGCGCACGCCGCTGCTGATGAACCGGCTGGCCGAACTGTTTGCAGAGGCGGGATTTCCGCCGGGGGTGCTGAATGTGGTGCATGGGGCGCATGAGGTGGTGAACGGCCTGCTGGAGCACGAAGAGGTCAAGGCGATCTCCTTTGTCGGCTCCCAGCCGGTTGCGGAATATGTCTATAAGCACGGAACCTCCTTCGGCAAGCGGGTGCAGGCGCTCGCCGGGGCCAAAAACCATTCCATTGTCCTCCCGGATGCCGATCTCGACAATGCAGTGAAGAACATTATTTCCGCCGCCTTCGGCTCTGCGGGTGAGCGCTGTATGGCCTGCTCTGTTGTGGTGGTTCAGGAGTCCATCGCCGATGAGCTGGTAAGCCGTCTGTGTGAAGCCGCCGATGGCCTGAAGATCGGGGATGGCAGGGAGGAAGGTGTGTTTCTAGGCCCAGTTATCCGCCAGTCGAACAAGGATCGCACCGTTGCATACATTGAAACGGGGCTGAAGGAGAAGGCGGAGCTGGTGCGGGACGGCAGGAAGGACGGCGCGGCTTCGGGGGCGGGTTATTTTCTCGGACCGACGATCTTTGATCATGTGCAGCCAGGCATGACGATCTGGCGGGAGGAAATTTTTGCGCCGCTGCTGGCGGTCGTTCGTGTTAAGGATTTGACCGAGGCTATCGCGGTAACGAATCAATCCCCTTTTGCCAATGGGGCCTGCATTTATACGGACAGCGCCAAGGCGATCCGGGAGTTCCGGGAAGAGATTGATGCGGGGATGCTGGGGGTGAATCTGGGTGTGCCTGCGCCGATGGCGTTTTTCCCGTTCTCGGGCTACAAGAAATCCTTCTATGGAGATCTGCATGCCAACGGCCGCGACGGCGTTGAGTTCTATACCCGCAAGAAAATGGTCACCGCGCGTTATTAACTATAAATGGAATGTCGAGAGGAGAGAGTGCCATGCAAAGCCTGGGGAAAGAAAGTGAGCTGGCTATCCGGAAAGATCAGCAGTATTTATGGCATAACATCACCCCCTACAGTGAAAAGAATCCGCCGATGATTGCCGCCTCTGCGAGCGGATCATGGGTGACGGATATGGATGGCAACCGGTTTTTGGACGGGATGTCCGGTCTGTGGTGCGTAAATATCGGGTATGGCCGGAAGGAACTGGCGGAAGCGGCCTATAATCAGTTGCTTAATCTGCCCTACTTTCCGCTGACGCAGAGCCATGTGCCGGCAATTGCCCTGGCGGAGAAGCTGAATGAGTGGCTGGGGGATGAATATGTTATTTTTTTCTCCAACAGTGGTTCAGAGGCCAACGAAGCTGCCTTCAAAATAGCCCGCCAATACCAGCAGCAAACCGGCCAGCACTACCGGCATAAATTCATTGCCCGTTACCGCGGCTATCACGGCAGCTCGCTTGGCGCTCTCTCGGCTACCGGCCAGGCGCAGCGGAAATATAAATATGAGCCGCTGAGCGGCGGCTTTCTGCATGTGGCTCCGCCGGACAGCTACCGCAGACCTGCCGGAACTACGGTAGAAGAGTTCAACCTCCAGTGTGCACAGGCGATTGAGGATACGATTGTCTGGGAAGGCGTGGAGACGGTGGCGGCGGTGATTATGGAGCCGGTGATTACCGGCGGCGGAGTCATTGTGCCGCATCAGGTCTATCTGGACCGGGTGCAGGAAATCTGCCGCAAGCACGGTGTGCTGCTGATTATCGACGAGGTAATCTGCGGCTTCGGACGCTCCGGGCGCAAGTTCGGCCATCTTAATTACAGTGTGAAGCCTGATATTGTCACTATGGCCAAGGGTTTGACCAGTGCCTATCTGCCGCTGTCAGCCACGGCGGTACGCAAGGATATATATGAGGCCTTCAAGGACAACAGCGATGACTACGGGCATTTCCGCCATGTAAATACCTTCGGCGGCAATCCGGCGGCATGTGCGCTGGCCTTACGCAATCTGGAGCTCATGGAGCAGGAGAATCTGGTAGATCGGGCGGATATTCTGGGCAAAAGACTGGCCGGTGAGTTCGCCGGGCTGCTGGATCACAAGCTGGTGGGCGACATCCGCAGCTTCGGGCTGATCATCGGCATCGAACTGGTGGCGGATAAGGCCACCAAGCAGCCTGCCGATGTGGCTGTCGTCAAGGGCATTATTGCCGAGTGCAAGGCCAAGGGTCTGATCATCGGCAAAAACGGGGATACCGTGGCAGGCTACAATAATGTGCTTACCATAGCTCCACCGCTGTCCTCCACCGATGAGGATATTCAGTTCATCATTGATACCTTCAAAGCTGTGCTGAACGGGAGCTGGGCAGAGTGAGCTTCTCCGGGTGCAGGAACTGGTAGGCGCGCAAGGCCACCTGAATGGAGATGCGGTTCTCCGGCAGCATGAAGTCTTCGCCCAGCAGCTCGGTGATTTTATCCAGCCGGTAATAGAGCGATTGTCTGACGATGAACAGGTTCCGGGCCGCGATCTGCTTCGAGCCATCATGGTCGAGGTAGACTCGCAGCGTCAGCAGCAGCTCGCTCCCTTTGGCTTCATCATGATCAATCAGCGGCCCGAGGTAGCTGCGGATGAAGGTCTCCAGCGTCTTGCCGTCATTCAGACTCAGCAGCAGCTGGAAGACGCCCAGCTCCTCGTAGAACAGAATGGACTTCTGATAACAAGAGTATAGAGACAGCGCTTGTACGGCTTCCTGGTAACCGGCATGGGCGGCCTTCAGCCCCCGGTGGGACTTGCTGACTCCGATCACGAGCTGCAGGTCCTTCAGCTTCTCGTCGGAGCGGATATGCTGCAGGGCATCCAGCGCCTGCTGGAGCCGCAGCTTGCCGGGCAGCTTGGACTGGATGTCGAGGGCAATGACGGTCAGGCGGTTGTTCCGCAGCGTAATCAGCGGCCGCAGGGAGTACTTCTCGAAGATGGAACGCAGGATGAGCGACAGATGGAAGGTGATCGACTCCCATTCATTCTCCGAGCTGTTCCATTTAACATCACGGGGATTCTCGATTTCGATCAGGCATACCCGGTAGGGCAGCTCATTGACCACGTTGAAGTCAGGACCTGCCAGTCCCTTGAGCCGGTTATCGTCCTCGATGCGGCCGCCCACCAGCTCCTCTACCCACAGATTTTCCGAGAAAAGCTTGCGTTCCTCCATGTAACGCGTACGCAGCAGCTCCTGCGCAATCGACAGCGAGGCGGAATCGAGCAGCAGGCAGTCGAACTCCTGGGGCTTGTGATTGCAGACCATCAGGATATAGGCCCAGGTCTGATCGAGCGCGCCCACCGGCTTCACGGCAATTGTCTTGTGGCCGTATTCACGGATGTACGGTGCAGCGTCCGGCTGTGCGCCCTCCAGCTCTTCCCGGGTGGCTTCGAAGAAGCTCAGCAGCGGGGACTGCTCCTCCGGCGACAGGGCCGGGAAGAACAGGGGTTTTCCTTGGAGCTGCATATATACAATCTGTGTGCGGGTGCTTTTGCATAATAATTGCAGCACTTTAAGCGTTCCTTGAGAGGTCAATGTCAGGCGGTGGAACTCGCGGGAGATGCTCTCCAGCTCCTGAAGCATCCGGTGATGGCGGTTGATGATGAGTGAATGCAGGTCAAGTGTGATATCGACAAAGCGTACGGTACGGGTGAAGATGATCAGCGGGAAGTCATGGCGGTTGGCCAGGTTGATCATCTCCTGCGGGATGCTGCTGAAATAGGCTCCCAGCTCGATACATAAGCAAGCTGCGTTCTTATCAATCAGATTCTGCATAAAAGCTAACGAAGAGGGCAGATCGACGCTTGCGCCCATTCCGGTGGTAAGAATCATCTCTTCCCCGTGGATCAGACTCTCAAAGCTTGCGCTCTCCAGCACATGCACCCAACGGACCGCCCGGTCCAGGCCGCTTGCTCCGCCGATGATCTCAGCTTCTGCAAACAGCGGTCTTTTGAGCGCATCGCGAATGGTAAATACAAGTTCCCAATCCATAAGCTTCCCCTCGCTCTCACAGGTAAAAAATACACTTTTGAAATTAGACAAAGTGTCTAATGTAACGAAAAATGGAATTGACTATAGTTTGAGTATGATGTGTCAGTATATCTAACTCAATTGGATAGGGAACAGAAGAAAACCTTTGGTTTATTGTTCATTTTACTACAATAATCCTGATAAGTAAGTAGAATATTAAGGCAATACCCGAAACAATGTTATATTATATAACATAAAATAATCTTAAAGCGGAAGCCAATCACACAGAAGGAGGGATACGGATGGAGCACACTTCTCCGTTGCACACATTCACGCCCGATATGTTTATGCGAAATTTCTCCGAGGCTGAGCCTGGCCTTACCCGTAAAGGCGCAATCGAAGAATCCAACCGCTGCCTGTATTGTTATGATGCACCCTGCATCAAAGCTTGCCCGACCAGCATTAATATTCCTTCCTTCATTAAACGCATTGCTACCGACAATCTGAAGGGCTCGGCGACGACCATCATGGATTCCAATCCAGTAGGCGCAAGTTGTGCGCGTGTCTGCCCTACAGAGGAGCTGTGCGAAGGGGCATGTGTGCTGAATGATGCTTCCGCGCCGATCAAGATCGGACTGCTGCAGCGCTATGCCACCGACTGGGCGATTAACAGTGGGGCGCAGTTGTTCAAGCCGGGCGTGCCTAATGGCAAAAAGGTCGCTGTCATCGGCGGCGGTCCAGCCGGGATGTCTGCAGCCAGAGAACTGGCGCGAGAGGGCTTCGGCGTAGTGATCTATGAGGCGAAGTCCCTCGCGGGCGGACTGGATACACACGGAATTGTCTCCTTCAGGCTGCCGCAGCCGATCTCGCTGTGGGAGGTGGAGCAGGTCGAGAAGCTGGGTGTAGAGATCCGTACAGGAGTGAAGGTCGGCGTGGACGTCACGGTGGAGGAGCTGAAGTCTGGTTATGATGCCATTGTGCTGGCCGCAGGAATGGGCTATGTCCCGCCGCTTGGCATTGCAGGAGAAAAGCTCTCCGGGGTGTACGATGCCATCGAGCTGGTCGAGACCACGAAGACGGGGATTCCGACACTGGAGCTGATGGGCCAGCGTGTCGCCGTCATCGGCGCAGGCAACACGGCGATTGATGCCGCTACCTGCTCGGTGCGGCTGGGAGCAGCGAATGTGAAGATGGTCTACCGCCGGACGCTCGCAGAGATGACGGCCTATGACTTTGAATATGAATTCGCCAAGCAGGAAGGCGTGGAGTTCAGCTGGCTGACCCTGCCAAAGCGGATCATCGGGGACGAGCTGGGCAACGTTGCCGCCCTGGAATGTGTGCAGATGAAGCTGACCGGGGAGACCGGAAAGGATGGCCGCCTCACCCCAGTGCCTGTGGAGGGCTCCGAGTTCCTCATGCCGGTGGATGCGGTGGTGGTGGCCATCGGGCAAAAACGGCGGGTTGATCTGATTGAAGCGCTGGGCCTGGAGCATGAATGGGGTGTGGTTAAGATTGACGAGAAGACCGGCCGGACCTCCGATCCGAAAATTTATGCCGCCGGGGATATCGTCTTTGGCTCCGGCACAGGCGAAGCGATGGTGGTATCCGCAGCCCAGCAGGGTAAGGATGCCGCTTATGCTATAGCGAAGCAGTTATCGGGGATGCAGGACAGCAGGGTGGCTCTATCCTGAAAAAATCCAGGCCGGCTGCGCTTGCCGGACTTACATGACAGGGAGGGAACAGTAATGGCAGATTTGAGTATTGATCTTGCAGGAATCAAGTCACCCAATCCGTTCTGGCTGGCTTCGGCGCCGCCTACCAACACAGGGTACCAGGTGCAGCGGGCATTTGAAGCGGGCTGGGGAGGTGCGGTGTGGAAGACGCTGGGCGATCCGATTATTAACACCTCGTCCCGGTTTGCCGCCGTGCATTTCAATGGGCAGCGGGTAGCTGGCTTCAACAATATCGAGCTGATCACCGACCGTCCGCTGGAGGTCAATCTGAAGGAAATCTATGAAACGAAGAAAAGATTCCCGAATCATGCGGTAGTCGCCTCCCTGATGGTGGAGCCGAAGCAGGAGAAATGGCATGAAATCGTCAAGCGGGTGGAGGCTGTCGGCGTAGACGGGCTGGAGCTTAACTTCGGCTGTCCGCACGGGATGGCCGAGCGCGGAATGGGCGCGGCCTCCGGGCAGCAGCCCGACCTGGTAGAAGCCCAGACCTACTGGGTCAAGGAAGTGGCGACCACGCCGGTCATTGTGAAGCTGACGCCGAACATTACCGATATCACGGTTGTCGCCCGCCACGCCGTCAAGGGCGGCGCGGATGCGATCAGCCTGATCAATACGATCAACAGCCTGGCCGGGGTGGATATTCATAGCTGGAATACCATTCCGAACGTGGGCGGCCAAGGGGCGCACGGCGGGTATTGCGGGCCGGCTGTGAAGCCGATTGCCCTTAGCATGGTCGCCGAATGTGCGCGCGACCGCGGCGTAGGCGTGCCGATCTCCGGGATCGGCGGGATCTCCACCTGGCAGGATGTTGTTGAATTTATGCTGATGGGCTCCACCGGTATACAGGTCTGCACGGCGGTTATGCACCACGGCTTCCGGATTGCCCAGGAGATGATCGACGGCCTGAACAACTATCTGGATGACAAGGGACTGGCTTCGGTCACGGAGCTGATCGGCAAATCGGTACCCAAGTACTCCAATTGGGGCGATCTGGACCTGAATTATAAAGTGGTCGCACGGATCAACGAGGACAACTGCATCAACTGCAATAAATGCCATATTGCCTGTGAAGACGCATCGCATCAATGTATTGACATGCTTACGAATGCCGAAGGCAAGGCGATTCTGCAGGTGCGCGAGGAGGATTGTGTAGGCTGTAATCTATGCTCCATTGTCTGTCCGGCGGACGGCGCGATTGACATGGTGGCTCTAGACACCGGAGCGGCGCCTCTGACCTGGAATCAGCGTCAAAAGGTAATCAGCGCGCTTCATGGCGCTTATTCGGAAGCGGAGGTGGTGTAGGATGAAGAAAATCATCAAAAACGGCATTATCGTTACTGCAACGGACACGTATACGGGAGATGTTCTCTTGGAGGATGGCGTGATTACCGGAATCGGCCTCAATCTGGAGGCGCCTGGCGCGGAGCTGATTGATGCTTCCGGCTGCTATGTGTTTCCGGGGGGAATTGATCCCCACACCCATCTCGATATGCCTTTTGGCGGTACTGTAACCGCAGATGACTTCGAGACCGGAACGATTGCCGCCGCTTATGGCGGGACGACCACGGTGATTGACTTCTGCCTGACGACCAAAGGCCAGCCGCTGCAGCAGGCGGTGGATACGTGGCATAACAAGTCGCAGGACAAAGCGGTGATCGACTACAGCTTCCACCTGATGGTCTCGGAGCTGAACGACAAGGTACTCGGCGAGCTGCCGCAGATTATTGAGAATGAGGGCATTACCTCACTCAAGGTATTTATGGCCTACAAGAACACGTTCCAGGCGGATGATGGCGTACTCTACAAGACGCTGCAGGCCGCCAAACGGGAAGGCGCACTCGTTATGGTGCATGCCGAGAACGGAGATGTGATCGAATATTTGGTAGAGCAGGCCTTGGCCGCCGGCAATACTGATCCGATCTACCACGCGCTGACCCGGCCTCCCGAGCTGGAAGGCGAAGCTACCGGCCGGGCTGCGTACCTGACGGAGCTGACCGATTCTCAGCTCTATGTGGTGCATGTAACCTGTGCGGAAGCTGCCTGGAAGATTGCTGAAGCCCGCCGGAAAGGACTGCGTGTCTACGGCGAGACCTGTCCGCAGTATTTGGTGCTCGATCAGACGGCGCTGGAGAAGCCGGATTTCGAGGGCGCCAAATATGTCTGGTCCCCGCCGCTGCGGGAGCAGTGGAATCAGGATGTGCTGTGGGACGCCTTATGGAGCGGCAGCCTGCAGACGATTGGCTCGGACCAGTGCTCCTTTGATTTCAAGGGCCAGAAGGACCTTGGGCTGGGCGACTTCTCGAAGATTCCGAACGGCGGACCGACCATCGAAGACCGGTTCAGCCTGCTCTATTCCGAGGGTGTGCAGAAGGGCCGTATTTCGCTCAATAAATTTGTCGATATCATTTCAACCTCCAGCGCCAAGCTGTTTGGGTTATTTCCGCAGAAGGGTACCATTGCTGTAGGCAGCGATGCGGATATTGTAATCTTCGATCCTTCTGTGCAAAGAACCATTTCCGCAGCTGCTCATCATATGAATGTGGATTACAATGCCTTTGAAGGCTTTGAGATTACAGGCGAGCCGGTCTCCGTGCTCAGCCGGGGCGAATTTGTGATTCGTGACAAGCAGTTTGTCGGCAAGCCAGGGGCCGGCAAATATCTGCACCGCAAGCGGTTCGAGGCGGAAGCCCCGCGTCCGTCCAAAGCGGAAATCAGCGGAGGAGTGGTCTGAATGTCTGCATTCGCCGAGTTCGATAAAGAGCGGCAGGAGATTGATGCCCTGCTGCGGCAGGGCTATTCGATAACCGGCATCCAGGAGGACCTGGATGGGGCCAAAGTAAAGTTCACCAGCAGTGCCCCCGGCAGAGACCCGGTGGAGCTGCTGCTGCTGACCGCAGACGCTCGCAAGCATGTGACTACGCTGCTGATTGCAGCAGCCCTGCCATCTGCGGCCATAGAAGCACATTCGTAAGCTATGGAAAGGCTCATAAGGCTGTGATCTTCGGATTGCAGCCTTTATTGTTGTTTGGATGATGTAACTGCTTAGGTCCGCGACAGAAGGATTAAAAGGAAAAATCGCCACGAACAGCAAGAGCAAGGGAATCAAGCATCCACTGTCATTAAGTTTAGCTCAAAGACAAGACAGAGAATAAAAATTGGAATCCAGAACGGCATGGGAACGAGTCCTGTGCCGTTTATTTTTGGGTGCAAGCAACGAAGCCAATAACTGATTTCCAGCAAATTTTGCGCGTATTCTGCTGTCCTGGTCGAAGAGGTCGAATTGGCAAAATATTCTTGCGAATCAGTGCTTCAACATCGGGCGGGCATTCATCGTCCCTTGAGCGCAGAAAGTGTCTACACACATGAACGGCAACTGTGAAGTTGACTTGGCAGGCAGATCAACGACCTGTGGACGGCTAAGGTTTTGGGCAGGCACGTCCAGCAGGGATGCCGAGCACTGGGAATAACTCTTCACTTCATTCCGGATCACTTCGTCCGGGTATTGGGGCAGTGTAAAGGGATGTCCACTATGCTCCTGAGGTGCTCCTTTCTTACCACCAGTTGGCCGCATACTCTTGGGTTTCCGTAATCCATCGCTTGAGGACTTGGAAGTACTTTTAAACATTTTGGGTACCTTGGAAGTTACTTACTTTCTTTATTATGAGGCTTCTCCCATTTTCATTTGAGATGCTGTGTGATAAAGAGCGCAGCACGATCTAGGGCTTGATCAGCTTCATCAAGAATACCGGCGAACGCCTGGAAAACATGCGGGACGTCGGCGGTAACGTCAAGGATTACATCTACGCCTGCTGCCCGTGCACGGTCGGCTAACTGCGTGGAGTCGTCGAGGAGCACCTCGTTGGTTCCGACTTGTAGCAGGAGCGGTGGGAACCCGGTAAGATCGGCAAACCTGGCGGGGCTTACGAGCTCATGATTCGGGTCCTGTCCAGCGAGGTACAGTGCATCTGTGTATTCAAAGCTCTCACGGGTGAAGAACGGGTCGAGCCCAATTTTGCTATCCATGCTAGCTCCAGAGTGCGTCTTATCCAAACCCGGCGAGAACACCACTACCGCTGCTGGAATCGGCAGACCTGCGTCCCGTGCCATCAGGCAAGCCGCGACAGCAATACCGCCACCGGCAGAGTCGCCGGCGAACGCGATAGACGTCGCTTCAACTCCGTTGTCCAAAAGCTCACGATAGGCTGCGAGAGCATCGTCAAGAGCTGCAGGAAACGGATGTTCCGGAGCCAGACGGTAATCGAGTGAGACAGACCGGATGCTGGTCTTGCTGACTAGATTTGCGGTAAGGGACATGGCAGTGCAGGGAGAACCCATAATATACGATCCGCCATGAAAATAGAGGATTATTCCCGGAAGGGCATCCTGTGCGGGGTCAACGATCACGCCGGGGCGATTACCCAGGGTAGTCGGTGTGGTCCGCACGTTCGCAGGTGCTTTCATAGTCGCCATCATGGCAACGAAGCTCGCTCGCATCTCCTCGACGGTTGTTGGCTTAGTGGGTTGGGGGCGCCGCAGCATTGCATCCACTATCTGACGCTGTTCTTTAGACATATGATGCACTCCTTTTCTATAGTGTTCAAAAATTGTTGTTGCTTACTAGGAACCTCTCTGTTTGCACAATTTGCGTTCTTGAAAACAATATTTAGCCAGTAACTCTATTAGCCATTGTTCCGGCTTTTTGCCGTAATCTCTCCCTGCGATCCGGCTTATTCATAGTGTATAATGTAATTACGACAGAACTTGTCAGTATTTTTTGGTGGGGTGAATTTAATGGGGAAGTCGAGACGCCTGATTGAATTGATGATGGCAGTAAATCGGAAGCGGAAATTCACCGTTAAAGAGCTTGCTGAAGAATTTGGTGTGTCTACCCGAACCATGCTACGCGATTTGCAGGAGCTGAGTGGAATGGGAGTGCCATTATACTCTCAAGTTGGTGCAGGAGGTGGATACCAGGTTCTTACAGAGCGAAGCCTTCCACCGATTTCATTTACGGAAAATGAGGCATTCTCCATATTCTTTGCTTCCCATGCTCTTCGACACTTCAGTTCGCTGCCCTTCGAGGCATCTGCAGAATCCGCACTTCGAAAATTTTACAGGTATTTATCGGATGATGTGAAATGTCAGATAGACGAGATGCGACACCGAATTGACTTCTTTACGCATACACGCCCAGAACGAGCTGGCTACCTTGAGATATTGCTCCAAGCGTCCATTAGAAGGTTACCTGTAACAATCAATTATGGAACTCGGAAGTATGAAACCAATGAAAGAACGATTCAACCCATCGGTATATATGCCCATGAGGGATATTGGTTTTGCCCAGCTTACTGCTATCTTCGAAAAGCCTTCCGATTATTCCGGGTAGATCGGATATGGTCAGCCGTTTTGGCGGATGCCGAAGCGTTATCGCCTACAGTGGATGTTTCAGAGGTGGATTTAACGAACTGGGGACTTCATTTCTACAGCAAACAAGAAAGCGTAAATGTCAAAGTGAAACTAACGGCAAAAGGGATTGAGTTATTCCGAGATAAGAGCTGGATTTTCCCTTGGGGAGAAGTACATAGTTCTAATAACGGCACAGGCATACTAGAGCTGGGTATCTTCCCCTCAGAAATACTATTCTTTGCTGAATATTTCTTTTCGTTCGGTGCTGAAGCGGTCGTGCTCCAACCGGAAGAATTAAGAGAAGCTGTCAGAAGGAAGTTGGTCCGTACTCTCGAAGAGTATAATGTTCCAAACTCCTAGTCTCCCGATTTCGATTTTTTGATACAGAGACATCGTAGGAAAGGCCACTTTTCCTCCCATAGAAGAGATATTGATCAGCAAACCTTCTTGATTAGATCTAAAATGTGACGATCCATGCTCGTCACGGACAGAACGGCCTCGAAGCAGCAGGGATACTTCCGAATTATGAGGGAGTCGCTGTCCATGATGCTTGGAAACCCTATCTGGCCTACGACCAGTGTCAACATGCGCTGTGCAACGCGCACCACCTTCGAGAGCTCACCTATATTCTGGAACATTTCGGAGCGAACAAGGAGCGCACACCTTATTTGTGTTGCCTTAAGACTGTACCTGAATAGTTACGTTTGGATTTTATTGTTGTGGATAAGCCATGGTGAATTGTGGATGAATTGTGCATAAACTGTGCATAAAGCTGGGGATATATAACTTTGGGGTTAAATTGTCTGAAGAACGAAGGTATGCTTTGGGTAATGCAGATCTACGTTCAGTGTAGATGCAGCAGCAATCTATTGCACTTCATACAGCAGATCAAAGCTATTTTTCAACAAAACCGAATTCTGTTGTATTTGGTGCAGCAGATTCCAACTGAAACGCCTTAAATGGGCGAGTTCTGTCCTTCCTGAGTGATAAAGTGCAACAGAATTGAAAAACCCCGGCGTTACGTCCAATTCTATTGTAGAAAGCGCAACAGAAGAGTTAGGCGAACCTGCATTGCATGCTGCTCCGGCAGCTTGTTGTTCAAGTATAAGACTGTTCTTTTAAGGACGTTACACAGCCGTTTCTACTTTCTATAAACATTCCAATCCGCAGCAGCCAAGCCAATTGGAGAGCTAAACCCGCTCCCGCTCCAAAAATTCATGCCGCAGGATCGACATAATCATTAACGATTCGAAGGAGTCGCCGACTTTGACGCATTCACGGAGTATTCCCTCCGGTCTGAAGCCTGCATTCTCATAGACATGGCGCGCTCTGCTGTTATGCTCCCTCACATCAAGCCATAGCCGGTGCGTCTGGGTTTGGGTGAAGACCCACTGCGTCAGCAGCGCCAATGTTTTTTTGCCGAAGCCGTGCCCCTTGGACTGAACGGCAATCCGCATGATGCAGACGCTAAGGTTGGGGTCCAGAAGCCCCGTTAGAATGACATAACCCGCTGGCTCCCCTGTTTTCTCCTGGATGATCAGATGCAGAATATCTCTGTCCTTCAGGGCTGCAGCATGCTGTTCCCTGCTCCATTGTCCGATGAACGGGCGGTTCGCCTCGCTTTGCTCCGCATTCAGGACAAACTCCAAATCTTTCTCCGATGTTGCGCGCAAATCCATATTTTCCGCATGCAGCAGCATGAAATCCCCTCGCTTGTAGCAGTTTTACATTGATAGTACAGGATGGGCGCGGAACTGCAAAGCACAAACAGGCACCCCAAAGTATCCAGAGAATCTGAACGCAGGGGAGCCTGCCGCTTATTTTAAAATATATGGATTTTATGTTCCACGCCATTAATCATCCTTATATTTCTCGCTGAAACGGATACCGCCTCTTTCAGAGGACGGCAAAGCCGTTTCTACTTGTTGCCAAATGCTACGCCAGGCGGTTGGGATCAAGATCCAGGGAGAAGACGGAAACCGACGGAGAGGGGGTGATGGCAATGGGTTCAGGAGCGATTTCTGTTACATCAGGAGAGTAGAGGTAAAAGCTGTCGCTAACTTCCGAGGTTCTGATTCTGGTGAACTCATTGGCTAAGCAGATCGTCGAGGATGCCGCCAGCGTATGCTCTCTGACACGAAGCTTGAAGGTTACGAGCGTCTGATCGACTGCCGGTATGCTGATCTGCCTGGTGTTCGCTTCGACCTGGATGTCGATTCCGCGCAGGCTTGTGTTCATATCGAGATAAATACTCCCATCCACCGGACTCATGAAATTGTACTGGGTAATATTATTCACTTCATTGCCGGACGTATATGCCTCTTTCATGTACACCGATTGCTGCAGATACTCCGAGTTGTCAAATACCGCGCTGTCATACTGTACAATGAAATTGAAGTAGCTGTACCCTGGATCATTCGGGGCAAAATCGCGCAAATGCACCAGCACCGTCACTTCCTCCCCTGGAGCATATGAGGATTTGTCTGTAGTGACTTCCACGGACATGGCGGGCGGTGTATTGTCTACGGAAATCTCACGGAACATGGAGAATATGAGCGTGAGGAATCCCGAGCTTTTGAAATATTTTTTGAAGCCTGAACGTTTGTTCATCTTACAACCTCCGTATTGTGTGTTAATACATTCAGGTATGTAATCTTGTTGTGTGAGACCATAGTAGCAGCTTGGTACTGATAAATCGCTGATAAACGTCGAACAATGGGAGAAAAGATCGAACAACAGCGGAAAAATATCATTCGGGAGGCACAAAAAAACAGCCGCGCATCAGTGTGCAGGACTGTTTTTTTCGATTAGGCAGCTTTATTTCCCCAAGCGCTTATACACATCCAGGAACCAGTCGGGCAGCTCGTCGCCCGTTTCGGCCTTGTAGGCCTCCCTGAATTGGGTGAACCGGCGCTGTGCCCGCAAAGGCTTGCCGATCTCGAAGTAAATGGAGATAAGCTGCAGCGAATAGCTCTCCTCCAGCGGCTCCAGCTCCACCAGGCGTACAGCATATTCCTCCGCCTCATAGTGGCGGCCTGTCTGCATCAGCCCCAGAGTAAGCTGCTCCATCAGCTTCAAGTAGAGCCGGCGGTACTTGTCCCTGGCGGGGTATACCCACAGGCTGTCCAGCGGCTGCAAAAGATCGCCAGCATACAGGGAAGCAGCGCCATGCAGCTTGTCCAGATTGCTGTCCTGCAGCGCCAGCGAAGCCGCATCCTGGAATTTTTCGATATCACTCGCGATTCCCCGGGATTCCAGCCGGTAGTTCTCCCTGTCGAAGATCAGCTCGATTTTATCGTCCAGCTTGGCTTTTTTCAGTGTTTTGCGGATCTGGTAGACGGTGGTATGCAGGTATTGCTTGCCTTTCTCATAATTCCATTGTGTAAACACATCATTCAGAATCACGCTGACGCTGCCCTGCCTGTGAATCCACAAATAAGCGAACAGCTCCTCTGCCTTGTGCGTGCTCCATTTCACCGCTCCATGAGGGCCGGATAATTCATACCCGCCAAGGAAATGGAAGCGGGCCGCAGTATCGGGCTGCTCTGAAGTGCCGGACAGCGTCCGCCTGGAGAGGATTTTGGTCCATGTTTTGTGCAGGCGGGGCGGATCTACGGGCTTCAGCAAATAATCGGCAGCGGACAGCTCAAAGGCCTCGACAGCGTAATTTCGGTACGCGGTCACAAATACAATGTCAGTGTCCGGCGAGAACGGCAGCAGCTTCTCGGCAAAAGCCAGGCCGGACAGCTCGGGCATCTGGATATCCAGGAACAGAATGTCCGGCTTCAGCTCAGCCGCCGCCTCGAAGGCCTCGCGCGGATTATCGTAAACCTGGACAGAGGAAATCCCCTCGCACTGGAGGAGCAGCTCACGCATCTGCTCCAGCGCCGGCCATTCATCGTCTACAACCATTACGGAATAATTCAGAGGGATTCACCCTTCCAAGGAATTGTTATATGCACCTCAAGCCCGCCCTGCTCTCCCCGGCTGATCTTCAGCGGGTGTCCGAATTGCTTCAGCAGTCTGCGGTTAATGTTCTTCAAGCCGATTCCGGTCCCTTCCCCGTGAGGAGAGCGGTAATCCTCCTTCATCCAGGAGGAGAGCTGCTCGTCGCTCATCCCTTTGCCATTGTCGGATACGGTAATCAGAATCCGGTCGCCTTCCTGCCGGGTGGAGAGGAGGACGGTTCCTCCGCCGATTTGCTCCATCAGCCCGTGCCGGACCGCATTCTCCACGATGGGCTGCACAATCAGCGGCGGAAGGGAGAATTCGGCGGCTTCGATGTTGTACTCCGCATTCAGGCGTTTGCCGAAGCGCGCTTGCTCAAGTGACAGATACGCCTCAATCAGCTCCAGCTCCTTCTCGAACGGAATGGCCGTCTCCTGATTGCTGAAATCGAAGCTTCCGCGCAGAAAATGGCTCAGATCGTACAGCAGCTGCCGGGTTTTCTCATGATCGCGTGAGCTCATCCAGATAATCGTATTGATGGCGTTGTATAAAAAATGCGGTTTGATCTGCGCGCGCAGCATGGCAATCTCCGAGCTGAGCCGGTCCGATACCGATCTTCTCAACTGGACAAGCGTCTTGACACGCCCCTTCAGATCACTCCAAGCATACGGCTTATGTATAAAATCATTCGCACCCGCGCGGAACGCAGGTTCGTTGAAATGGAGCTGTTGTCCGGCGGTGGCCATCAGGATAGGTAGATCCAGCGGACTGTGCGTATCGCGGATAATTCTGCACAGCTCCAGGCCCGACATCTCCGGCATCATGACATCAATGATGCAAAGATCGAAATCGCGGTCCGCAGACAGCAGCGCCAGCGCTTCCTTGCCGCTGCGCACACTGGAGATTCTGTAGTTCTCCAGTGACAGCAGGTTGGTCAGCGCCTTCAGATTGGCATAGTCATCATCAACGACAAGAATGCGCGGGGCATTCACATCGCTGCCGGAGGTAAGCGGCTCCTGCGGCAGCTTGGGATATTTTAAATGCTCCGCAGGAGGCTTTACCGGAGTGAGCAGCAGCTCGCGCTGTTCTGGCTTAGTCTCCTCTGCCGGAGCAGGTGTAGCGGCCTGTCTGACCGGAATGTCGAAGGTGACGCTGCTTCCTTTTCCCGGTGTGGAGGAGATCTCAATCCTTCCTCCATGCAGCTCCACAAGCTTGCGCGTGATGCCAAGACCAAGGCCTAGTCCGCCGCTCTCCAGCGAATCCGCTTCGTTAACCTGCTCGTAGTCACGGAAGATACTCTCCAGCCGTTCTGCGGGTATGCCCCGGCCAGTATCGGCCACGGTAATGGACACGTAATCGCCATGCTGCCTGGCTTCGAAAGCGACGCTGCCGCGGTCCGTGAATTTCAGCGCGTTGTCCAGCAGGTTGTACAGAATTTGCATCAGCCGGTGCTCATCGGCCTCTACCAGGAATACGGCAGGCGGGATGCGGTTCTTAATACGGATATTGTCCTTCTTGTTCAGAAACTGGAACACCTCGATAACGATACCTGCAACACCCTGAATATCAACGATTCCCCAGTGCAGCGTAATCCGCTGTCCTTTGATCTGCTCATAATCGAGGATATCCCTGACAAGAAAAGCGAGCCGTCTTCCTGTGCCCAGGATGAGCCGCATATCCTCGCGCTGGGAGGGGGTGAGGCTGCCGCCTGCGCCTTCATAGAGTGAAAGCGAAATGTTGATAATGGCATTCAGCGGTGTGCGCAGCTCATTGGAGGTCTTCAGCAGAAATTCGTCCTTATCCCTGTCCTTGCGCTCAAGCTGCTGTGAGAGCTGTTTGATCGTCTCGTAGGCGTAAGCCTGTCTTGCGGAGAGGAACAGCCCTTGGGCAAGTATGAATATCGGACCGGCTACCGGCGGTATGGCATAAAACTCCGTTCCCAGCAGCAGATTGCTGGCTATAGTCAAGGTGAACATAACGGCGGCGATTACACTGATCAGCAGATAAAACGAGCCGATTTCCTTGCGCCATGCTGCTCTGGCCATGATGTACAGGGTGTAGCAAATGGACAGAAGGCTGAAGAGGAGTATGAAATTGGACGCTTTGGAATACAGGCTGACATTGCTTGCCAGAGTGAAAAGAACAAAACCCGCAGAGTAGGCGAAGGATACCCAGCGAAAGGCTCTGGAATACAAAGCAGGGAACAGGGAATAGGTATAGCTGGCTGCAAAAGAAAAGCCAATGACCCCTGAGATGAGCTGAAGCTTACTAAACCACTCGTAGGATATGGAAGGAAAGAAGTCAAACAGCAGCTTCTCGCTGTGTGTC
Organism: Paenibacillus sp. sgz302115; assembly: GCF_056120445.1. Taxonomy (NCBI): domain Bacteria; kingdom Bacillati; phylum Bacillota; class Bacilli; order Caryophanales; family Paenibacillaceae; genus Paenibacillus; species Paenibacillus sp. sgz302115. Next base: position 34,098 of record NZ_JBVYOK010000005.1, on the reverse strand, counting down.
AGTATGAACAGCGCAACCGTGAAGCAGTACATCGCAAGCTGAAGCGAAGGGTGGTCCTCTTGCCGCTGCAGCCCTTGCCCGAAAAAGTAAAAGCCGATAAAGGCGAAGCCTGCCACCAGCAGGATATCATAGGTGTTGTTCCGCTGCTCAAGCGCCCCTATGGCGGCAGGCGTTCCAATGCGGATAGACTCAATAATGCCTCCGCTGGCATAGTTGAAATTGGACACATTAATCAGGATTTCAGCCCGGCCGTTTTTGTTGTTAAAAGAGAGCGAGTAGGGACGGTTAAGCGGCTTGCTGCTGTCAGGGGAGGTGCCGGGAGTGCCGCTGCCGCCCAGGGCAACGCCATTTACCAATACCCGGCTGGCATTGCGGATATTGTTCACCTTAAGTGCCAGGGCGGGCGTATCCGCCGGAAGCCTCACAACCAGCCGGTAGGTCGCGTAACCATAGCGGTTGTACTTTGCATTTTGCAAGGGGGAGGTCCAGGGTGCAGGCACAGAAATATAAGCCGGTTGGTCCGGCATCCGGTGCTGCCCTGACTGCGGCTCTGGCAGAGTGCTCCAATAAAACTCCCATTCACCGTCCAGGCTGAAGGTGGAGGCATCGTCGAAGGTGCATGCGGACAAATCAATCATACCGGCCTTCGGCCGGGAACAATTGGATACGGAACCGCTGATTAGAGGCATCAGTGCAGCGGCACCCAGCAGGCAGAGGCACAGCAGGGCAAGGGTTCTTTTGGCGAGCAGTCTGTAATCCAGGGATTTCATGAAAACCTCACTTTATGCTTGACAATAATTTCATCATAGCCCCGGCAGCTTCCGCTTGTCCAGTGAATGGAAGGAAAGAAGCCGCTATCTGGCGGGGAAAAGTAATGTATAATTGAAACAAAGCGTCAACTATTTCAACTGTAGATGAGGAGAGCGGGTCCGCTATGTTCTTTTTAGATATAATGTCATGGCTCACTGAGGAGCGCCTGCGGCAGCTTCTTGAGCAGTACCGCTCGCTTGGGCCGCTGCCCGGCATCGGGCTGACCTTTATGAAATCCTTCGTGCCGCCGCTGCCGACCATTGCCATAGTGGGATTAAACGGTGCGGTGTACGGGCTATGGCTCGGGTTCTTATATTCCTGGCTCGGCCTGGTTGCAGGCTGTGTGACGACGTTCCTGATCATCCGTGCAATCGCCTCACACCCTTATTTGCGGAAATGGAGCCAGCGGCCAAAAGTGGCTAAGGGTATGACCTGGGTCCGCCAGAGCGGATTCAGCTATGTTTTTCTGCTCAGCCTGTTTCCGGTGGGACCGTTCGTCGTGATCAACATGGCAGCAGGACTTGCGCAGATGCGTCTGCGTTCTTACTTGATTGCATTGTCCGCAGGCAAAGCTATTATGGTGTTTGCGGTTTCCTATATCGGCAATGATGCAGAGCGGTTTATCCACCGTCCGGCTGAAATCATCTATGTGCTGCTGTTTATCGGATTGTCGCTGTGGGGAGTAAAAGCGATTGAGGCCCGGTTCGCCCGGGCCGCGCGGCTAAGGGAGGAGCGGCTTCCAGCCGGTGAATCCTTACAGGGCGAATAACCCGCTGACGGCCGGCTTCTCCGCAGCCTCCTCAGCGATGTGAAGCCAAGCGTTGGTAGAGCGGTTATAGCGGTAATCCTGTTTCCAGACGCCGATGTGGCGCACAATGCTGCGGACGGCGGCAATCATCCGGTCCACTTCACTATCGGTCATAATCGGGTGCAGCGAGAGGCGGACCCAGCCGGGCTTCAGAGACTGGTCCCCAGCCTCAATAGCCTGGATGAACTTATGGGACTGCTCCTGGTCCAGCCCCAGCAGATGATGCCCGTAGGGGCCAGCGCAGGAGCAGCCTCCCCGGGCCTGGATGCCGAAGCGGTCATTCAGCAGCTTCACGGCGAGATTGTAATGAATGCCCTGCAAAGTAAAAGAAACGATGCCGTGCCGCCGGGTATGCTCACCCGCAAGCAGGGAGCAGCCGGGAATGGAGCCGAGTCCGGTCAACAGCCTCTGGCACAGCTCGTGCTCCCTTACCATCATGAATTGGCCGTCGCCGTTCATCTGTTCCTTCAGCTTAAGACACAGTGCGATTCGGATCGCCTGCAGGAATCCGGGCGTGCCGCTGTCCTCACGGACCTCCACATCATTAATGTAGCGGCGTTCGCCCCAGGCATCGACCCACACGACCGTCCCGCCGCCAGGCTCATCCGGGAGACGGCCTCTGCTCAGCTTGGTATCGAAGAGCAGCACTCCGCCCGTTCCGGGCCCGCCGAGAAATTTATGCGGGGAGAAAAAGACCGCATCCAGCTTCTCCAGCGGCTCTGCGGGGTGCATGTTGATCGGTTCATAGGGGGCGTTTGCGGCAAAATCAACAAAGCAAACCCCGCCGTGCCGGTGCATGGCGGCGGCCAGCTTGTGATAGGGCGTCTGAATGCCTGTGACGTTGGAGCAGGCGGTGAACGAGCCGATCTTCCAGCGGCGGTTCCGGTAGAGGAGCAGCAGATTTTCGAGCTGCCGGAGATCGATGTTTCCATCCGCTGCCGGCGGAACGGTAACTACGTCACCGATGCCCTCCTGCCAGGGCAGCAGGTTGGAATGATGCTCCATATGGCTGACGAAGATTACCGGACGGTCCTCAGGGGCATAGAAGTATTCCTCACGCAGCCATTCCGGCAGCTTCAGGCCCATCATCCGCTGCAGCTTGTTGACCGCGCCGGTTGTACCGTTGCCGCAGAAGAGCAGAGCATCCTCCGGCCCGGCATTCACATGCTGCCTGATGATGCTTCGCGCCTCGTTATAGGCGAGCGTTATGGTTAGCCCCGTTGTATTGGATTCCGTATGGGGATTGCTGACATAAGGCCCGAATGTCTCCTGGATTTTGCGCTCAATGGGCTCATAGAGCCGGCCGCTGGCCGTCCAATCGGCATACAGCAGCGGCTGACGGCCATAGGGGGTGGAGATATAATGCCGGTTGCCAATGGTACGCTCGCGGAAAGCTGCGAAATGCTCCTGCAGCAGGGCGGGCTTCTCTGCCGATGAGGCGCGGTTGATACTCAGCACGGGCAATTCCTCCTTGCTGAAACAGATACCTGAAATACGGAGCATCGCTGCTTCGGGAGATTAGGCTCCTTATGGACGGTATCCGTTTCTACTTGGCCTCAGTATATGCCCGCAGCAGCAGATAGGTTAAAGCCCAGATATGGCGGTTAGATGAAGAGCTGCAGGTCGCTTTCCAGCGCATCCTTCAGATAAGCGGCGGCATCAATAATCTCCACCTCAGGCAGAAGCTCCTCCGGCTTGAAGCCCATGATCTCCACAGAGAGCTTGCAGGCATAGAATTTGATGTTTTTTTTGCGTGCCCCCTTCAAAAAATGAATCAGCTTGGGCGCTCCCTGATCCTCTATCATCTCCTCCAGCATAACTCGGCCAAGACCGCTGAAATTCATCCGCGAGAGCGGCAGCTGTTCCGGTCCCTTTGGCGTAATCACATCCATCAGCTTTTCGTAGATGGTCTTGTCCTCCAGCGTCATCTTCTCGGGATCACGGACCAGAAACAATCCCCAGAAGGAGAAAAACATCGTGACCTCAACCTCAATATCCCGCGCCGTATTGGCCAGAATCAGTGCGGCCATCGCCTTGTCATATTCCCCGCTGAACATCAGCAGATTCATTCTTTTACCCATTTTTGACTCCCTCCATAGAAAACCTAGAATGCCATTAGTATGGTTATGGAGGGAAGAAGTATGCTTGTTGTCACAGAATAGCTGCAGAAAAGGGGGAGTTTGCGGGTAGCTTGAGAGGGGGGCATGTATGCGGATGTATTTTGTGCAATAGAATACTGCTCTGAGTGTCTTATTCGTCAATCTAATGTATTTCGTACAGCAGATTTTTGCGTTTAGGCTGAATTTTGGTTAGAAGCGTAATTTCTATTGTACAAAATACAACAAAACCGCTTTTCAAAGACCTTGCGCAACTAATCTACTGCACAAAATACAATTAGATGTATATAAGTTGAACTATAGATTTTCAAATTGGGGTTTGGTCGTAACTGCGGGGAATGTTTGGACTTCCGGCCGCTGTTATGTTTGGATTTCCTGATTTAAACCGCTAGCTGCGGTAGAAATCCAAACATAAAGGCGGACGCTGCCGCTCCTCCAGTTCCAAACTTCCCCTCCGTCACTTCTGCCCTTTACCTACCAGACGTATATGCTAAGCGTACGTAACCCGGTATAACACGGCGCCATGCGGCAGGATGCCGCATGACAGCTCATCCCTGAGACCGTGTGTTTCCGTTCCGCTCCATAGCTCCTTGACGGATACCGCGCCTTCCAGGTTCAGCTCGGATAGCCGCACATGGACCTCTTGAGTTTTCTCTCCGGTATTGAACATGGCAACATAGCGGATTCCTTGGCCGCCATCTGCCGACCAGACCACCTTGTCATCCTTGCGGCTGACAAGCTTCGCTCCGCTGCTGCTGCGGTGCATGTCCAGTACATCGCGGTTGGTCAGCAGGGCATTTGTCCATTCGTCATTGTCCCGCAATTCGCCGCCGAAGAACAAAGGTGAGCGGAAGATGCTCCACAGCGTCATCATCGTAACCTGCTCCTCCCGTGTAAAACGGGTCCAGCGGTCGGCTCCGCCGCCGTCTACCGAGCGGATGCCGATATGGCCCAGAGGCAGCATATCGCAGTCCGGCCAGCTGCCGCCGCCGGCTCGTCCCTGCCAGCTCTCGCAACGGTCGAACATGTCGAGAAGCAGCTCCCAGCGGTCCCAGAAGTCGTCGGTGATCCGCCACATGTTAGCGTGATCGGCCAGGAAATCGGCATAAGGAACCGGAGCGGGGCCGGGCGAGAGGCTCAGAATCATCGGACGCCCGCAGTGCTGGATGGCACGATGAATCAGTTCGATTTCAGGCTGGTGGGTATCATATAGTCTCGAAGCGGCGATATCATCTACCTTTACAAAGTCCACGCCCCAGTCGGCATACAGCTCAAAGAGGGAATTATAATAGGCCTGCGCCCCATCCTTCTCAGCATCGACGCCGTACATGTCCGTATTCCAGGGACAGATGGAATTGGTGTGCGCAATATCGCGGGCTGTAACCGAAGTGCCTTTGATTGGTGTTGCTGCATGTGCAGCTTGTCTGGCAATTCCCCGCATGATATGAATGCCGAATTTCAGGCCAAGGCTATGCACATAATCGGCCAGCGGGCGGAAGCCCAGTCCTCCTTCTGCGGAAGGAAAACGGTTTACTGCCGGCAGCAGCCGGGAATATTCATCCATGACCAGCGGTACAAACGGACGGTATTGCGAGGAAACAGCTCCCGGCTCGTACCACTGAATATCGACGACGACAGTATCCCAGCCGAATTCCTTTAAGTTCTTCGCCATATATTCCGCATTTCCGCGGATTTCCTGCTCGGTAACTGCAGCTCCATAGCAGTCCCAACTGTTCCACCCCATAGGCGGGGTCTTGGCATATTGTAAATGGCTCATTATTGTGTCGCTCTCCTTAGCGCTTCTTGATAGAAGCTGCGAAATAAAATTGCTGTAACAATTCCATCATAGAATACTATCAGAGCAGATTTCCACAATAAAATAGTCTCCTTAATAGCACAAAATTGCTCCTGTATAAGTTGGGCTTTAAAAATGAATAAAAAGGGCAGGAGTGACGAAGGGGAAGTTTGGAACTGTAGGAGCGAATGCGTCCGCCTTTGTTCACAGATTTCAACCGCGAGCAGCGGTCTCAAATCAGGAAATCTGTGAACAACAGCGGCCGGAAGTCCAAACATTCCCCGCAGTTACGACCAGACCCCGATATGGAAATCTAAAGTTCAACTTATATAGAGGTCGCTAGTCGAAAAAGAGCCGGCTGTAATTCAGGCTGCCGTTCCCGGAACGGAAGGACCCGGGAGTCTGCCCCGTGAGCTTTTGAAACACCTTGATGAAATAGCTGCCGCTGGAATAACCAACCTGAACCGCGATGGCTTCAATGCTCCAATCGGTTGTTCTCAGCAGTTCTACCGCATGTTCGATTCTGACCCGGTTTACATATTCATTTGGGGTGACGCCGACATATTTGCTGAAGGTCCGCAGCAGGTGGAATTTGGAGAGCCCCATCCTCTCGGCGAGCTGCTCCTGGCCGATCATGGAGTTATAGTGGGCTTTGATGAATTGGACGGAATCCCGCACTGCAGCAGGCCATTCAGCCTCGGTCCGCGGGCCGCTCAAGGAGAGTCTGCCGAGTTCCATCATGAACTGATACAGTAATGAGGAAGCGATATATGGGTCCGCGATTCTGCCGAAATGAGCTTCGCGGGCAATATCACGGAGTATGCGGATCGGCGTGCTGCCGGGGTCAATGAGTGGAGCAGGTCCAAGCTTTGCTTTGATTTCTTCCCAGAGAGGCAGGAGGGGCTGCGGCCTGAAGAGCAGGAACAAGAATTCCCAAGGCGCAGGGCCGCCAGGATAATAATAGCGGTGTCTGCTGGGGATTTCCGCAAGAAAAGCACGACCGGGGCCGATGCGCAGGCTCTCCTGCCCTGTATCAAACATTCCGGCTCCTTCCACAGTGTATTGGAACAGCAGCAGCGGCCCATCTGTGCGCTCCATGCCGTTCCAGTGATAGGAAGAATCCGCAACAATATCATGTCCGACCGCGAAGAGGTTAAATAGCGGCAGACGGTCCGGCTCGCTGAAGCGGAATCCGTAGACCCCGTGGCTGCTTTGGTTTGTCACAAAATCCCTCCATACTAAGTGGTTAAGTAAGCTTCTTTTGCTCATTGTACATAGAATTCATTCGAAAGAACATCAAATTCTGCGAGAAAGGCACATTGGGAGGGAGATGTAATCAAATAAGCCCCCATCCGGGAGCTTATTTATATTGCAGCGTAGTACCACAAAGCTGCGTACCTATTCTTTAGGGGCTGATTCTTGATCCGCAGACCCTTGAGCTTCAGTCCGGCGCAGGTCATAATGGCGGGCAGATAGCCAGATACTGCCGGTGAACAGCACAATCAGAGCCAGAATAATCCCAAAACGCCAGTCGCCTGCTTTGAAGTTGAGCTGAAGCACAGTCAGCACAAGTGCCACCTGGGTCCAGACCAGCGTTCTTTTGCGAAAAGCTGTAATATCTCCAGCCATCTTCGGCATGCCACGGATGACGCGGTAAGCGATAACGGCAAGTAACAGCGCAAAGGCAACAGTTACGATCCATTCGGTTGTTGATAACGCATTCATTTTCTCGAATTCCTTTCGGATTAACATCACGGATTGCCGCCGTCCCCGCAGGGACGGCACCGCTATTTTCTTATTATACTGATTACGATTCAAGCTTGCTAATCTCTTCCGCCGGAAGCGGCGGGAAGAAGAAAAATCCTTGAATATGATGGCAGTTATGCTTGATTAGAAATTCGAGCTGCTCCTCAGTCTCCACGCCCTCGGCAATCAGTTCATATCCAAGCTGTGAAGCGACAAAAACGATGGATTTAATGATGGTCTCATCAATGGAGCTGACGCCAATGCCGGTGATGAAGGTCCGGTCGATTTTGATTTTGTTGACCGGAAAATGCTTCAGATAATTCAGTGAAGAATATTTGGTGCCGAAATCGTCGATGGAGACAACAATGCCGTGGTCGCGCATCTGCTGAAGCACCGGATAATGCTCTTCCAGGAGGGCCGTGCTCTCAGTAATCTCGAACTCCAGCACATTTGTCTCCAGCCCGTATTGATCAAGGACCGCAAGCAGGTTCTCTATAAGGTTACGGTTATAGAACCAGCTATTGGAGATATTGATGGATGTGCGCAGCAGCGGCATTCCGGCTGACCTCCACTCGCAGAGCTGACGGCAGACCTCGCGGAGCACCCAGTCCGTAAGCTGAATCATCAGCCCGGCCTCCTCCACGGCGGCGATGAACGCTCCCGGTCCAATGAGGCCCTTCTCCGGGTGGTTCCAGCGGATCAGCGCCTCCATGCCGGTCATTTTACCGGTGATGGCATTGATCTGCGGCTGATAGTGTAGCACAAACTCCTCGCGCTCCAGTGCAGAGTGCAAATATTTGGCGACCATCGTTTTCTGCTCCAGCTTCTCGCGCAGATCCCAATCGAAGATAAAATAATTGGCCTCCTCCAGCGATTTGGCTTGATACATCGACATGTCGGCAAATTTCAGCAGATCATCTTTGTTCTGCGAGTGCTCCGGGTACAAAGAGACGCCGATACTGGTCGATAGACTGAGATGTGCGCTGGAGATCAGCAGGGTCTCCGAGATCAGTCCGCCGATTTGTTCAGCAATAGCGGCAATATTCTCCCGGGGCAGGTCCGAGAAGAGCATGACGAACTCGTCGCCTCCGGTACGCGCGAACAGCTTGTAAGGCAATTCTCCGTTTTTCAGCCGGTTCGCCAGCGTCTTGATTACCTGGTCACCTGTAGAGTGGCCTAACGTGTCGTTGATTTCCTTAAATCTGTTCAAATCAAAGAAAAACAAGGTATAGGTCTGTGTCTCATCTGCCGACTGCAGCAAACGCTCAAATTCATCCAGAAAATACAGCCGGTTCGGAATCCCGGTCAGGCTGTCGAAATGCGCCAGCTTCTCATACAGGCGTTTCGATACACGAAGATCGCGGGTCCGAATGCTAACCACACGCTCCAGCTCGCGGTTGAACCGGCTCTGATGCCAATAGATATACAGTATAAAAGCTATAATGAGCAGAAAGGCAATGTCGATCCAAAGCACGCTCCGGATAATCTCCCATTTCTTGTGGAAGGGCATAGAGACACCCATCAGCCAATGCTGATTATAGACCTTAATAGGAACAGTAATCTGCTGAGCGGCTTTATGGAAGGGGTTGCCGAACAAAAAGGTGTGATCCTCTGCCGTTACATATAGATTGGCCCCCTTAAGCGGGAGCTGCTCCAGAATATTGTCAATCTTCAGTGTGACAGAGACAATACCGGCAAATGAGTTGCCATTAAAAATAGCTTGCCTGATTACCATGCCGTAGTCGCCCTGGGCCAGTGTCCGGGGACCGTCTACCGTAATACTGCGGGAGCGGATCGTTTCTTGAACCATGCCGGGTGAGGACAGGGAGGGATCCAGCAGGAGGCTTTTTCCCAGAATCGCTGTATTGCCTGTGAGAGGATAAAGATAATGGATGAGGCCGTCCGGAGCGATCATGATATTCATAACATTGCTTGAGTTGTTGTTGTATGCGGTGACCAGATATTGATTAATCACTTTAGGATCGGCATCAAAGCCGACCGTTTGTATAAAGGAGCTGACGCCTTTGACAATCGAGGCTCTCTCTTCAATGTTCGATGTAAGCATGACTGCTTGTGAGGACAAGTCGGCTTTTTCAGCCCGGTATTCCCGGTCGATGGATAAAGAATAATAGTAGAACAATGAGAGCTGAAGTACGACTAAGAAGCCGAGGATGATCGTTAAAGGCTTTTTATTAATGAAAGCCATAGAATGCCTCCGATACCCGAGAAAATTCAACAATAGACAGCCATGCCGCTCTTTCGCGGCACTTCAGACGATGAAATTTCATAGATGGCCCTTGAGTTTGGCTTCGCCAAATTCGAGGCTTCCATAACAATGTCCCCTGTTCGGACATCGTTATTTCAGGATAGATATTGCCGTTCATTAAAAAACAGTTCCCCGCACCGCAGAGGGATGTCGATATATGTCGTAGGTGTTTCTATAGCATGTCATTTTTATCGCCTTTGTGCAAGGGGGAAGGTTACAGTGGGCCTATAAAAACCAAAACGGGTAAACACCTTCCGCCCTTAAACGGCAGCTTGTATTTACCCGTTGTTCGTACAGTTATATCATGATGAGGTTTTCGTTAGCAGGCAACACTATTTTTTGAAGATACCAAGCGGAGCTCCTGTTGGCAGGAATGTGCGTCCGAAATGAGCGTTCAGCACGGATGCGCCGCAGCCATACAGCGAAACAATCCCGATAGCCAGCTCTGCACAGGCGGCCAGCTTGTGGAAGAATTCAGCAGCGATTCCGAAGGAATCCATCGTCAGGCCGAGGAACAGGAAGTCAATTAACACGAAGATGATGAGCAGCACTCTGTTCGCTTCAACCGCACCAAGGGTCATGAAGAGCGTGAACACCAGATACCCCAGGAAAACAAAACCAAGCTGCTTGGGATCTACGCTTTCTGCCAGAACAGTGCCGAATACGCCGAGCTTGATCAGCCAGCTTGCAGCCATCCCGAACCAGAAGAAGGCGTATGCGCCAAAAGCGGTCATGCCAAAGGTGTTGTTGTGCTTGGCATCCTGAATGGATGCGAATAGCTGGGCGAAGGCTCCGAGGAAGATAGCCCAGGGGATGGCGTAGCTGAGACCTGTTGTAATCTCGAGCTTTTGTGAAGAAGCGACCAGGGTGACGATAGCCAGTCCGAACAGGCCGATGGCGCTAGGGTCGGCGGTGATGATTTTGACAGACTGGGTGTTAGGCGATTGCGCTGACATGAGAATAAAAAGCCTCCAATTTTTTCAAAAAATGTTCGCATACGATAACAGCACCCGTTGCCGGGTGCTGTTATCAGCTTGCCTATCATATCATATCGCCAGAGGCTTGCCTATAAAGGAAACGCCTATTTTTTGCTCCAAAACAGATTTTCCGGCAACAAAAATCTTGGAATCTCCCGGGCCGCAATTGGCTTGCTGATATAGTAGCCCTGCAGTTCATCGCTGCCCAGGCGGCGGAGCATGTCGAACTGCTCCCGCAGCTCGATGCCTTCGGACACAACGCGCAGCCCCAGCTTGTGGCTCAGCTCGATGATGGTTTTGACAAGCACGTCGCCCTGCGGCCCCGGGGTCATCTCGGCAATAAAGGAGCGGTCGATTTTGATTACATCGACAGGGAAGCGGCGCAGATAGCTTAAGGAAGAGAATCCGGTGCCGAAGTCATCCAGAGAGATACGGAACCCGTGTGCTCTAAGCTGCTGGACCGACTGGAGTATTTCATCCCCGGAGATCAGCACACTCTCTGTAATCTCAAGCTCCAGGCTGGAAGGCGGCAGACCGTATTCATGCAGCAGCTCCAGGAGCAGCTCCAGCAGTCCGGGCTGCATGAGCTGCAGTGCCGAAATATTGACTGCAGCGGTGAGAATCAGGCCGTCTTCCCGGAAGCGGCGCACATCAGCGCATACCTGCCGCAGCACCCAGCCGCCGATGCCGACGATGGAGCCGCTGGTCTCTGCGAGGGGAATGAACTCTTCCGGAGAGACTGATCCGTGAATCGGGCTGTTCCAGCGTAACAGAGCCTCCACCTTATGCACCTGTAAATCATCTGTGCAGACAATCGGCTGGTAATGGACCTCGAACTCATTATTGACAGCCGCAGACAGCAAATGCTGGGACAAGACCTTCTTGCGTCTAATGCTGTTTTCCAAATCCTCTGAGTATTGAAAAATATTATTGCGCCCTGTCTCTTTGACATGGAACATCGCCAGATCAGCCTGCTTGACCAGATAGTCGGCATCCTTTCCGTTCTGGGGATAGATGCTGATCCCGATACTGGCCGTATTATAGAGCAGATGCCCCTGGATATGGTGCGGCATTGAGAGAGCTTCCTGAATCCTCGACAGCTGGGCGGTGACGGCAGAGGAATCGGGAATGTCGGCGAGCAGGATAGTGAACTCATCTCCGCCAAGGCGTGATACGACATCATATTTGCCGACGGCCTTCGATATCCGTAAGGCGGTCTCTTTGAGCATAGCGTCTCCAAAATCATGGCCGAGCGTATCATTGACAGTCTTGAAATGGTCCAGGTCAATAAATACGAGGGCAATTTGCCTGCTGCTGCCCTTCACTGCGGCAATTGCCGCGTTGAGCTTGGCGAAAAAGAGCGAGCGGTTGGGCAACTGGGTCAGCGGATCAAGCAGCGATTGCTGCTGCAGCTCCTCCTGTGCCTGCTCCAGAGAATGAATCATCCGGTTGAATTCACGCTCCACATCACTGAATTCATCCCGCCCGGTGCTGCTGATGCGAATGGATAAATCCTTGCTGTTGCCGATGGCGCGGATATTTCTGATTAATGAAGTCATTCGTCCCAGAATGAAGCGGTTGACGAAGATCAGGCTGATCACGATGAGCAGCATGGTCAGGATAAAGAAAAGCAGCCGGAAGCTGTAAAGCGACTCTTTCCCGTTCTCATATATTTGGCGCGGCTGGTTCAGGGTGATGACCACTCCCGGGTTGCCAAACAGATCGTTCACGACGGTATGAATCGACATTGATTTGCCGGAGGGCGGACTCATCCAGACAGACTTACCCTGACTTTGTGCAAGCATTCCCGAGGTAACTCTGGCAATCTGAATGCCGGAGGAGGCAGCATGTAAGAGTTGGTCGACCTCCTGCTGCAGCAGCATTCTTCCGGCAATGGCGGTGCCGGCCGCCGGCATGTCTTTGTTGTTGTTGATTATAGGGGCAAGAGTGATCAGCATCGGACCTTTATCCAGAATCACAATGCCGGACCTGCTGTCCTCTGCATCAGATAAAGCAGGCAGCCGGCTGCTGATCAATTTGCACAGTGTACGAAGCTCTGTTGTCAGCGGAGACACGCTCCCGAGCTTCGAATCGTAAGTGCCGCCGTAAAGAGGATTCCCTGATTTATCTAGCAGAGCCATCACATCGAAGTGGTTGATTTCGTAGGTTGTCGGGGTAAAATTGCTGCGGATAAAAGCATCATCCGGGGCGGCGGCGGCTGTATTCGAGCTTCCGGATTCCATAAACCGGTAGGTTTCATCCCGAAGTGAATAATTCAGCAGACCGGCCTTCATATTCAGCAGTTCATTCTGAAAGGAAGATACCGTGTCCTTCAGCTTGTCCTGCAAAGCGGCCTCGTCCAGCTTCTCGAAACGGTTCAGCATGATGAGGTGCAGGAGCAGGTAGGTCGTCCCTATGCCAAGCATGCCAGCGACACTAATGAAGATCATTATTTTTTTGCGCAGCTTCATGATGCTCCCCTTTATTGTAATTCGACTTTATAGGAAATAAGTACCACAATGAACAGTGTACCATGATTAGGGAATATTTTGCAGCGCATTTCTGCCTAAAGTGTCGAAATTTGATGTATAATAATCGACATTGTAGAGTTTTGCAGCAATAATTGATAGAGTTACCGTAGTATAGATGTGTTAACTTGACAGATAGGATGATTTGGTGTGAATGTAAAAAGTTTTTTAAGGCTGGTTGAATTGCCGACGAAGGTGGCGAGCATGCTGCCTTTTCTCCTGGGGACATTGTATGCCTTGTACCGGTTCGAGGATTTCTATATCCTGCGTTTTGCGCTGATGTTCGTGTCCCTGCTGAGCTTCGACATGGCGACAACGGCAATCAATAACTATTACGATTTCAAAAAAGCGGCCAAAACCCACGGCTACGGCTATGAAACGCATAATGCCATCGTTCATTACAAGCTCAAAGAACGCACGGTGGTCGCAGCGATTGCCATCCTGCTGGTGCTTGCGGTGGGCGGGGGGATAACGCTTGTTGCTGAGACGGGGCTGCTTGTGTTCCTGCTGGGCGGCTTGTCCTTCCTGATAGGCATCCTGTATTCCTTCGGACCGATACCCATCTCGCGGATGCCGCTCGGTGAGCTGTTCTCAGGACTGTTCATGGGTTTTGTCATTATCTTTATCTCGGCCTATATTCATTCGGATCAAAGTGTGGTGACGCTGCTGCTGTCCGGGGGCTGGGTTAGTCTGCATATCAACCTTCTGGAGGTGCTGTATCTCTTCTGGTTCTCGGTGCCGGCCATTCTCGGCATTGCCGGGATAATGCTGGCTAACAATATTTGCGACATTGAGGATGATATGGAGAACCGCCGGTACACGCTGCCCGTGTATATCGGACGGGGGAACGCCCTGCTGCTGTTCAAGCTGCTCTATTATGTCTCTTTTGCCGATCTTGCCGTCCTGCTGCTGCTGGGCGTGAATCCTGTTCTGGTGGCTCTGCTGCTGCTGACTCTGATTCCCCTCCGCCGCAACATTGCGCGCTTCTATGAGAAGCAGGAGAAGGCGGCAACCTTTATCCTGTCCGTCAAAAATTTTGTGCTGATGAGCGCCGCCCGGATTGGCGTACTGGGTGCGGCAGTTCTATTGAATGCGCTAATGTAACGCCTGCACGTTGATAGAGATATGCCGGGTTCTATGATATTGTTTCATTAGGATAGGCATGGGAATCTATGACAAAGGAAGGTGTTCATTGATGGCGCGACAACTTCGCTGGGGAATCATGGGATGTGCGCAGATTGCGACAAACTCGGTTATGCCGGCCATTCAGGAATCGGAGACCGGGATCATCGGGGCAGTGGCCAGCCGGGGGCTGGATAAGAGCAGCGCCGTTGCCCGAGAATTCGGCATAGAGAAGGCTTACGGCAGCTATGAGGAGCTGCTTGCAGACCCGGATATTGACGCGGTGTATATTCCGCTTCCGAATCATCTGCACCGTGAATGGGTGCTCCGCGCGGCGGAAGCGGGCAAGCATGTGCTATGCGAGAAGCCGATTGCCCTTAGCAGCCACGAGGCTGCGGAGATGGTCGAAGCCTGCCGGAAGGCGGGCGTTCATCTGGCTGAGGCTTACATGTACCGGCATCATCCGCGGATTGCCGAGCTGCGGGAGATCATTAAGAGGGGCGATATCGGCGACCTGCGGTCCATTCGCGGAACGTTTACCTATAACGATGCCGAAGACACCTCCAATATCCGCTTCAAGTCGGCGTGGGGCGGAGGGTCTTTGTACGATGTTGGCTGCTACCCGCTCAGCGCGGCGCGGCTGTTGTTCGGGGCAGAGCCGGAAGTTGCAACCGTGCAGGCTATTTTCTCCCCGAAGCATGATCATGTGGACATGATGGCCTCCGGTCTGGTCGAATTCCCCGACGGCGTCAGCCTGATCTTCGACTGCGGCATGTGGGCCTACAACCGCCAACTGCTGGAGGTGCTTGGCACTGAAGGCCGGATCGAGATTCCGATGCCGTTCAATGCCAGATTCGAGGATGCCGCGTTTTTCGTGCATACCGGCGGGAAGGTGAAGCAGGTAGAAGCAACGGGCGCTAATCCGTATGTCCGGCAGGCCGATGATTTTGCCGCCGCCGTCTTCGGGGCGGAGCCAGTAGTTGCCGCAGAGGACCCGGTACTAAATATGATGCTGATTGAGACCTGCCTTAAGTCCGCACGTCAGCGTCAGCGGATCAGCTTGAAGCAGGAATAGCACTCCATTATATACGAATACAGGATTCTACATTCAGCGGC
This sequence comes from Paenibacillus sp. sgz302115, assembly GCF_056120445.1. NCBI lineage: Bacteria > Bacillati > Bacillota > Bacilli > Caryophanales > Paenibacillaceae > Paenibacillus > Paenibacillus sp. sgz302115. The sequence continues at coordinate 18,813 of NZ_JBVYOK010000005.1, read as the reverse complement.
CTTTGGGCTGCTTTTTTTTATTGATTTCGGGGCGCTAAATCGGGCGAGGTTTGTGGTAATTTCTAATAGGTGAACGATGTAAAATTTGTTAGAATAGGAATTGAATTAAAGTGTATATGTCTGGAAGTACATAACGGAGTCTGAAAGGAGATTTGGTAATGGGCCTTGCAGAAGAGCCGGTCATTTCGATTTCCGGTTTATGGATGAATTACAGCGACCGGATGGTGCTGCGGGGGATTGACCTCGAGGTATACAGAGGACAGATTATCGGCTATATCGGTCCCAATGGCGCAGGCAAGAGCACTACGGTGAAGATCATGCTGGGGCTGGTGGAAGGCTATACCGGCACGGTGAGGATTTTTGGCAGGGATATTGCCGACGGGGATACCGCTTACAAGCGGAGAATCGGTTATGTACCTGAGATTGCCGAGCTGTATGATAGTCTGACCGCGAGAGAGTACCTGACGTTTATAGGCGAGCTGTATGGCATGAAGCGCCATGAAGCCGATGTCAAGGCCGAGAAGCTGATGACGCTGCTGAATCTCGACAAAGCCTACGATATGCGTATCGCCTCCTATTCCAAAGGGATGAAGCAAAAGGTGCTCCTGATCTCCAGCATGCTGCATGATCCCGATATTCTGTTTCTGGATGAGCCACTTAGCGGACTCGATGCCAATAGTGTCATGGTGGTGAAGGAAATCTTCGCTTCCCTGGCGGCGCAGGGCAAAACGATCTTTTATTCCTCGCATATTATGGATGTCGTGGAGAAGATCAGCAGCCGGATCATTCTGCTCAGCGGCGGGGATATTGTGGCGGACGGAAGCTTTGCGCAGCTTCAGGAGAGAAGCCGGGAAGGGTCGCTTGAGGAGATATTTAATCAGCTGACCGGATTCGATAAATACCGGGATATTGCCGGCGAGTTTGTTGCAGTTATTGGAGAAGGTGCTCCGCATGAATGATTTTTACATACTGAAGCTGCTTGACCGGTTAAAAGGCGGGTTCAGGAGAGCCGGCGTGGACTATGAGATGCTGCGCAGCATTCTTCAGGTCAAGCTGACGATGGATGGAAGGCGGACACCGACAGTGCTCTCCGGCGGCGCACAGAAAAAAAATCAGGGAACCGAAGGTTCACCGCTGCGGATACAGTGGATCTATTTATTATTCGGATTGATGCTGATCCTGTTCATCATACCTGACGGCAATTATATGCTGATGATGAGCATGGTGTTTGCCATTTCGATGTTTATGATCGCGACCACCCTGATTTCCGATTTCTCGTCGGTCATGCTCGATTTGCGCGACAAGAATATCCTGTTCTCCAAGCCCGTTGACCGCCGGACGCTGAACATGGCCAAGATCATCCATATTCTCATTTATCTGCTTACCTTAACGCTGACCTTCATGGGGCCCTCGCTGGCGGTTTCATTGTTTAAGCAGGGAGTGGTTTTCTTTCTGATCTATGCGGTCGGAGTTCTGCTTATGGACTGCTTCATACTGGTAGTTACAGCGCTGCTCTATCTGTTGGTCTTAAGAATTTTTGACGGGGAAAAGCTTAAGGACATCATCAACTATATTCAAATTATTCTATCCGTTGGAACTGTAGTAGGCTATCAACTGGTTCCGCGTCTCTTCAATACTACTGATATGGTGGGTACGTTCCAGCCCGCCTGGTGGCAATACTTCATAGCACCTGTCTGGTTCGCCGCTCCGTTTGAGGTGCTGGTAGGCGGAAACAGGGGAGCGGAGCTCATCGTGCTTGCGGTGCTGGCGCTCGCAGTTCCGGTGCTGCTGCTGCTCGCTTATATTAAGCTGATGCCGGTGTTCGAGCGGAATCTGCAGAAGCTGGCGGAGCAAGGGGCTGCCGGCAAAGACAGCGGCCGTGTGGCCAGCCGGCTGTCAGAGGTCTTTTGCCGGAACAAGGCAGAGGCTATGTTCTTCCGGTTCACCTGGTCGATGATGAGAAATGAACGGGATTTCAAGCTGAAGGTATACCCGACGATTGGCTTATCCTTAGTGCTGCCGTTCATCTTCATATTCAATCAGGTATGGAGCGGGGATCTGGCATCGCTGAAGGCCTCCAGAGCTTATCTGTTCATTTATTTCAGCGGGATGCTGATGATGACCGTAGTGCAAATGCTGCGTTACTCCGCAAGCTACAAAGGAGCATGGATTTACAGAACCATCCCGCTGCCCGGAACGTCTCCAGTGTACCGTGGAATGCTCAAGGCTGCGGTGCTGCGGCTCCTGCTCCCGCTGTTTATTCTGGAAGCGGCTATATTCATCTGGCTGTTCGGTATACGCATTCTGCCGGATCTGGTTGCTGTTCTGCTGGTATTGCTACTGTATTCGGTGATATGCTTCCGTGTGCTGCCGCAAGCGTTGCCTTTCTCGGAGAAATATGAGGCCGCGAAGCAGAAGGACTTTCAGGGAGGCGCCTTCGCTCTGTTGTTCATCTTGATAGGACTGGGCGGGCTGCATTTTGCAATTACCCTGTTTCCTTCCGGAGTTTACATCTATCTGGTAATTCTGGTAGCTGCAAATTGGTGGATTTGGCGCAAAAGCTTCCCCGGAAGCACTTCTCAATCCGGACAAATTCCAACCCTCGGCGGCTGAAGCCGACATGCAAATATGGACATTTTTTGCCGACAATAAAAAAAGGGTCTGAGTTCCAGTATTTACTTAGACAGCCTGCCAAATACAAGGTAGAATACACCTACAGTTAACTTTCAGGGATGGCCTATATTATCTTTATGCACTCTTCCATTTATCTGATATTCGTATATTGATAGTTACTTGAGAAACATACAGCAGCGACTATGATAATTTAACCGGTGAAGAGGTCGACTATGGATCAAATGGGAATCCACTATAATATCTGGATTGTTTTACTATCTTTTGTGCTCTCGGCGGCCGCAGCTTTTTCGGCACTGAGTCTGATTTCACAAATCTCCCATTCCACAGGCAGAGCAAGACTCATCTGGCTCCTGTCCGGCGCCTGTGTGCTTGGCTGCGGGATATGGGCGATACATTTCGTGGGAATTATGGCGCTGCATCTGCCCTTCAAGGTCAGCTATGACCTGGGCCGGGCTGTGTCGTCGCTGCTGCTCATCATGCTTGCCTGCTATTTGTCGCTGTGGATCGCCGCTGTCCTCCGTCAAAGGATGGGGCTTGTAGCCAGCGGGCTTATTCTCGGCAGCGGCATTGCCGCCATGCATTATGTTGGAATGTCCTCCATGAAGATGGAAGCGAAGATCCACTATGAGTCGGCAACCCAGGTACTGTCCATTATGGTTGCTTTTTCAGCCTCATATGTTGGAGTGCTTCTGCTCCGAAAGTTCAAGGATTATACCGGCTTCAGCCGCTGGAAGCTGTATTCGGCGATGTTCATCGGACTCGCGGTCACCGGGATGCATTATATCAGTCTGAGAACAAGCCATATAGCTTACGAAAGCTGGCTCGTTACAAAGCCCTTTCAGGTAGATACGGACGTTATTTTGCTGACGGGGGTTTCACTTGTAACGCTGCTAATGCTTGCTGTATCCGGCGGCGCGGTCTTCCTGGACCGGCATATGCTGGAGCGGATGGCTTACAATGATCCGCTCACGGAGCTGCCGAACCGGCATGGGCTTGAGCGGTATTTCAAGGAAGAATTCTTCGGCAGCAGCTCGGGTGCGGTATTTTTTGTCGATCTGGACCGCTTTAAGTCGATCAACGACACGCTGGGCCATGACATTGGCGATATGCTGCTGCAGGAGGTTGCCGAGCGCTTGAGAGGCTGCATCGGCACGAAGGGGAAGGTTTTCCGGCTGGGCGGTGACGAATTTCTAATTGCGCTGCCTGAGAGTACCGTAGATGAAGCCCAGGAAGCGGCGCAGCATATTTTGCAGGAAGTGAAGAAGCCCTACAGCATTGTAGGCAACGAGCTGTATATTACGGCAAGCGTCGGAATCAGCATGAATCCGGTGCATGGGACGGACCGCTCTGCGCTGATGAAGGCGGCCGACACTGCACTCTATACCTCCAAGGATTCCGGCAAGAATAAATTCAGCATCTTCGATCAGGAAATGAACCGCCACCAGCTTCGCCGGATGTCGCTGGAGAAGGATCTGCGCAAAGCGCTGGCCCGTTCGGAATTCATGGTTGTCTACCAGCCCAAATGGGATTCGCTGATGAATGTGACGGTTGGACTTGAAGCGCTGCTGCGCTGGAGACATCCGGAGCACGGAATTATTTCCCCGGCTGAATTCATCCCCATTGCCGAGGAGACCGGACTGATCGTACCGATTACCTATTGGATGCTGCATGATGTGTGCGGCCAGAATATGCTCTGGCATAAGGCGAAGGTGGCGAGTGTTGCCGTCTCCATCAACATGTCGGCCCGCATGTTCGATGGCGGCAGTCTCTGCGATGTGGTTGAGGAAGCGCTTGTGCGCTCTGGCCTGGAGCCGCATTTCCTCGAACTGGAGATTACGGAGTCCATTGCGATGAATAATATGGAAGAGACGGTGGCCCAGCTCTCCAAGCTGCGGAACCTTGGGGTCCGGGTGTCGCTGGATGATTTCGGAACCGGGTTCTCTTCCCTCGGCAATCTGGATGAAATTCCGGTGAATACGCTGAAGATTGACCAGGTGTTCATCCGCAAGAGCAAGATGCACTCCAAAAAAGCGATTATCAGCAATATCATCGCCATTGCCAGCAATCTCAACATGGAGGTTGTCGCCGAAGGCGTGGAAACGACGGAACAGATTGAACTGCTGCAATCTCTGGGCTGCCGGGTGATGCAAGGCTTTTATTACGGCAGGCCGATGCCTGTCAGCGAGCTGGGGCAATGGTTCAGCGAGAATACGGCGTAATTGGATACATATATAAATTCAAAACGGTTACACTGTCCGGTTATGGACGGTGTAGCCGTTTTTATTTGTCCGGCTGAGGACTTTGCCTGAGTCCGTAAGAAGCAAATGGGTTGTTGGTTATTGGCAATTGAATTTCCTTTATAATTAAAAAGAGGAAATTTAAGGGTGTATATAGAATGTATAAACTTGACATATAAAGGAATTCAAAAATCGGCTATGGAAAAGGAAGGGTGAATTTTTTTGATCAAGCGTTCTTTTTATTATCTGTGGGGGTCTCAGACGATCTCGAATATAGCAGATATTATCTACATTTTGAGTATAACGGTATTGGTGTTCAGCTCAAGCAATTCTCTATTGCAGACCACTTTAATTCCGTTGTTCCGTTTGTCTGCCCAAGTGGTTAGCGGACTGGTTGCACCTATAATTCTCAGCCGGTTCAGGCTCACGCGGATTTTGCTGTTCTCCCAGCTTGGGCAGTTTATCATTTTTACACTGCTGCTTCTTTACTTGCGGACCGTGCCTGGACAAGGGGCGTTTTTTTTCATTTTTATAATGGTGTTTGGCATGTCATTTCTGGATGGCTGGACTAACCCGGCACGAAATGCGCTTGTCCCCCGCTTGGCAACCGGTGAGGGACTCATGCGCGCGAATGGTTTGGTAGCAGTTAGTGATCAAGTAGTTAAATGTGCAGGATGGGCTCTCAGCGGGATTATTGTAGCCTGGATCGGTTCACTGAATACGCTATTGATCGCATCCTGTTGTTATATGCTGGCGGCAACTGTCACCTCATTCATTCGTGATCCGCTGGATCAACAGGAATCAGGCTCCGAATCTCCAATCCCCGCTGAACGTCCGGCAGCAGCCGAATCAAAGGGCTCTCATTGGAAAGAACTTGGGGAAGGGTGGCGGATCATTTGGAATAACCGCCGCATTCGTTCCCTAATGATCGTGGACAGTATAGACACCATTGGGGGAACCTCCTGGCTTGGTGCATTTATTCTGGCGTATGTAACTCAGGTGCTGCATAAGAATGCAAGCTGGTGGGGGTTTATGAATGCCTCCTTTTTCTCCGGTACAATTCTGGGCGGGCTGCTTGTTGTTGGCTTGGTCAAACGGCTGCAAAAGAGCAGTTATTTGTACATGCTGGGAGCATTGTTCGTGTATGTGCTGATTACAGCAGTGTTTGCTCTCAATACGATACCGGTCGCTGCGCTTGTTCTTTTTGCCGTCTCAGGTTTACCGGTGCAAATGGCTGGAATTATTCGCCGTACTTTGCTGCAAACCAGCGCTCCGGCTGCCGTGCTCCCAAAAGTGATGGCAGGAATTGATGTGCTTACGAACCTTGCCTTTGGTTTATCTTTGTTGTTCTTGGGTTGGTATGCAGACCGCTTTGGAATGGTCCAGGTGTATCTGCTGGCTGCGGCTATGACGACAATTGCTGTCTTGGTCGGATGGTTCTATCGGAGGGATTTCCAGGAAAAAGAGCAAGTGGATCATCCAGCCGTTATGGATGCGGGGATAAAAAGCTGAGGTTACTTGAGGCTGGAGAAGCCCCGGATTTTTTCTTTCCGGTTTGTAATGGAACCTTGGAAGAAAAGAGAAGCCAGCGGACAAATGACCGCTGGCTAGAAACCTTAGATCTTGAAGTTCTCCACAACAACCTGCAGTTTCTCCGCTAGTGAGGAGAGGAAGGCAGCGGAGGATTCGACTTCCTCCATTGCAGCAAGCTGCTCCTGTGAGGAGGCGGAGAGTGTCGCGGCGCCGTCAGCCGTCTGGTTAGAGATAGCAACAATCTTCTGGATCGCTTCAACGAGTCCTTCCGAGATCAGTGCAAGCTCGCGGACCGTTGCCGAAATTTGCTGGCTTTGTGCAGACATGTCGGAGACGGAAAGCTCAATCTCGGAGAAGGAATGACCGGCAGACTTGATCATTTCCTGACCCTGATGCATCTCATGGGAGGAATGCAGCATCGTTTCCCAGGCCTTGTCCATCTGGGTAATAATCAGACTTACCAATTCGCCAATTTGTCTTGCCGATGCAGAAGAACGCTCTGCAAGCTTGCGAATGGAGCCAGCGACAACGGCAAAGCCCCGGCCTTCCTCTCCGGCGCGCGCAGCTTCAATAGCGGCATTCAGCGCCAGCAGATTGGTCTCTTCCGCGATGCTGGTTATCGTACCGATAATATTCCCGATTTCTTTGGAGTGGCTGCCCAGCGTTTCAATGATGGCTGATAGGTCGTCGATGCTTCCGCCCACAACGCCCATTTGAGAGGTGGTGGACTCCATCGACTCCCGGCCGGAGCGGGCTTTTTGGGCATTCTCTGCAGCCTTGTTCATTGCGCTGTCCGCGTTGCCGGCTATCTCGGTGATAAAGCGTGACATATCCTGTACAGCTTTAAAGCTTCCCTCAAGGTCATGCAGTTGGGTGTTCGCGCCATCTGCCAGCTCAATGGTAATGTTCACACTATGCTCCCCGGCCCGGTTCGTTTCCTGGGCGCTGGCGGACAGCTCCTGGGACGAAGAGGCGACCAGCATAGAGGTATCATTGACCTGGGTAATCAGGTTGCGCAGATTCAGCGTCATCGCGCCAATGTCGCGTGCCAGTGTCCCGATCTCATCCTTGCTTGTGAAGAGCAGCGGATCGCGGGTAAGATCTCCCTTGGCAACGGTGTTCACTGAGCTTGACAGCTTGGTCAGCGGACTTACCATCCGGCGAATCAACAGATAGGCGGCAAGGATCGCCACGACCAGGATGGAGGCGCCAATAATGAATGGCTGAACAATGATATCCATTGTCCGTTCCTTGATTAACGGGCCGTCAAAATTGATAGCCATCAAGGCAATAATTGGTTTTGTGGGATCATGATCCTGGTAAATGGGGCCGTATCCGGTTTTGAGCGAGATTCCTTGGTATGTATAAACCTTGGAATATGCGGAATGCTTCATGGTAGTTATCATTTTTTTGTCTTCATCCGTGAAGTAGAAGGAATCCCCTGCTTTGTAGCCTCTTTTCTTCAGGTTGGCATCAGCAGCGAGTATTTTTCCATCCAGAGACAGAATAAAGGCCTCTTTAAAAATAGGCTTATGCCCCACGATCCAGCCTATCCGGTCTTCGACGGCAGCAACCTTGCTGTTATCTCCGCCGGCGAGTGCCGATATATCAGCGGGATCAACGAGACCGGTCGTAATATTGGCGCAGCCTACCAATTCGATCCCGGCAGCTTCATCCACTTGATGATACGCAGCGCGGTATCCGAAGAATCCAATGGAGGACCCGACGAGAAGCAACACGACGAGCATCATCCAGGTTAATTTTGTAGCCAACTTCATTATTTGCATCACCAGCCCTGACTCTTATTGTTTTCAGTGATATCTGCTATCACTGCTGCTACGATTATATATCATGACTGATAGTAGAGTATTAGCGAGAATATAGTAATTTTGTGTCGAATGGGCTACGAAAGGATTGAATCATGGCCTGTGGTAATGGTACGCTTGGAGTAGGACAAACGGACTGGGAGCTGAAAGGGATGTCGCAACAAATTGATCCGCTCGTAGAGCAGTTAGGAGTATCCATGTGGAAGGTTCAACGCAAAATTGCGTCGCAGATGTCCTTGCATAAGGAAATCGGCCTTACCGTGCCGCAATTCGGACTGCTGCGGATGATCGCCCAGGAGAGAAACGCGCGCGTCATTCAACTGGCTGACAAGCTGGAGGTCAAATCCAGTGCAGTTACGGTAATGCTGGACCGTCTTGAGCTGCTGGGTCTCAGTGCGCGTGAGCCGGATGAGAATGACCGGAGGGCCGTAATTGTCACCCTTACCACGAAGGGTCAGAATGTGCTTGAAGAAGCGAAATACCGCTCGTTGCTGCTGCTCACCGAACATTTATCAATCCTGAAGCCGGAAGAGCTGCAAAACCTTGCCGACTATTATTTGATGCTTGAGAAGCAGGAACGTTGACAGCAGCAGCTTGAACAATAAAAGCCGCGCTCCGTAAATCCGGAACGCGGCTTTTTATACGTATAGCTTATTCTGCTTTTTTCACTCTATCCGGAAGCTGCATAACGTAGCTGTTCGAGAGCTGGCGCAATCGCAAAGCGCGGTTGTATTCATCCTCGGTTCCAGCAGGCGCCTTGCCGCCGGTTGCAAGAGTGAACTGGGTATTATCCTCGAAGCTGTTGCCGGGAATCAGCAGCCCGGAGCTGGCGATAAAGGAGCCGGTTGGCAGATAGTACCGCTGCGGCAGCAGATTGTAGGACTGGCTCAACAGATCCTGGCCAAAATGAATATTGTTGTCCATTGATACACCCAGCAGACTGGCTGCAGTAGGCATAATATCCACTTCGCCTCCAACATGATCCACCGTCTGCGGCGAAATGGCGCCCTCTGCATGAATGATCAGCGGGATATTGAGCATATCGGCATATTCATAATCATGCCCGTAGATTTCCTTCATTAATTCCTTATCATCATGGTCCAGCGAATAAATCGGCAATCCCATATGGTCTCCGTAGACCATAATCAGGCTGTCGTCCCATAGTCCATTCGCCTTAAGCTCATCCACGAACTGTCCGAACGCATAGTCGGCATAGTTCTGGGCGCGGATATAGTCACCAACGAATGTGCCTTCATACCGCTCCGGCAGCTTCATCTTGTATTTTTCCGCAGGAATGGTAAACGGATGATGGGCAGACATCGAAATGACCTGGGCGTAGAAAGGCTTGCTGTCTGCATCCATTTCCTTCAGCTTATCTGCGGTTTTGCGGTAGAGCACTTCATCCGAAGCTCCGAAGAAAAAGGAATCCTCGTCGCCAAAAAACTTATGATCATAATATTTCTCCCAGCCAAGCGCGTTGTACAGCTCTCCGCGGTTCCAGAACTCCACATCATTGGTGTGGAAGGTAGCTGTCTGGTAGCCGCTACTCTGCAGCAGCCTTGGCAAACTTGGCAGCTCTTTGTCGACATAAGACATCGTTGCCGCGCCCTGAGGCGGAATATAGAAGGAGGAGTTGACTACGAACTCGGCGTCCGATGTATTCCCTTGCCCGACCATCTGGTAGAAGTTAGGGAAGTACAAGCTGTTCTTCATCAGGCGGTTGAGGTTCGGCGTAATCTCTTGTCCGTCCACCTTCAGCCCGAGCAGAAAGTTCTGGAACGACTCCAATTGAAGAATAATCAGGTTCTTGCCTTTGGCGGCGCCCTGAAGCGGGGAGACAGCAGACGTGTCTATGCTCTTCAATTTGTCGATTGTATCCTGTGTAATTTCACTGGCGTTCACGATCTCCGGTTTGTCATTAGCAAATATCGTGTAGGCCTCATAATTCAAAATCCCCATCTCCTGCGCCTTCTTGATCTCATTCATGCTGGCCTTGTTGGGCAGGATATTGAACAGGCAGAGGGCTAGCGAGACGATGAACAGAAGGCTGTGCGAGAGTTTCCCGCGGTGGTAATTAATGTTATCCTTCTTATAGGTCCGACCCTTTTTATTGAAGAAAAAGTAGAAGCCCAGAACGATAATATCGGCAAAAATCAGCAGATAATACGGGTCCATCAGCGAGAAGACGCTGTTGCGTACAGCCGTAACCTGATTCACCTGCTCCGCCGCATGATAAGTGACGATGACTCCGTAATACTTAAAGTACATAATGGCGGCAAAAAAGATTGCGGTAACGAGCAAATTGACCGTCATATAATAGCCTAGCTTCCGCTTGGAGGCAAATCTCTCAATCAGGGCAAACAGGGCCCAGACAAAAGGAATCTCAGTTAACAGGGTTTTCCAGGAGAGCAATTCTCCAAAGATAACGCCCCAGGCCAAAAAGCTCTTTAAAATAAATAGAATCGAGAAAAATACGAATGGTTTGAAAAGCCACCTCTTAAATGTTGGGGATGACACAGCTTCGCCCTCTTTCTGCAAAATAAACACACCAATTCCCGGCTGCACCCTTATCAATAGACCTAATTATGCAGCGCTGGGTGAGGAATGTCAAAAATCAGAACAGCCGTATAACCTTTGGGGAAGGCGTAAATTCAATTGCAAGCGCGTGAAGCGGAGATTATCTGCTTGATCAGGGATTATACAGTGTTATAAGAACGAAAATGGCCCCTCGCCTGCAAAAAAGGCGTGGACATGGAGGAGGCGGAACATGGAGTACGCAGAGGTATCGTTGTCCGTGCGGGCGCTGGTGGAGTACGCCTTCAGCAGCGGCAGCCTGGAGCCGGGCTTCCGCAGCGGTGCGGCAATGGCCGAAGGCACACGTATCCATCAGCATATTCAGAAGCAATATAAGGAAGGCGACCGCAAAGAGGTCTATCTGAAGACAGAGATTCCTTATGAAGGCCTGCTGTTCATCATCGACGGGCGCTGTGACGGCCTGCTTGTCCGCGAGGATGGAAGCCTGATTGTAGAGGAGATTAAGTCTACAGCCGGACCTCTGGATTCCACCTTCGAAGGGCGGGAGGTTCACTGGGCGCAGGCGCTCATGTACGCCTATATGATTACGCTTGAACAGGAGCTTCCTTCTATTGAAGTCAAGCTTACCTACGTCCGCAGAGGCAGCGAAGAGCAGCATAGTCTGTACAGGCAGGTGTCCAGAGAGGAGCTTATGGTCTTCGCGATGGACACGGTGGCAAGATATGCTCCTTATGCGGAGCTGAGGGTCGCGCATGAAGGGCGGAGGGAGGAGAGCATCCGCGGGCTGTCTTTTCCATTTGCCGCTTACCGGCAGGGGCAGCGGCATTTCGCCGCAGCCGTGTACAAGACGGCTGCGGAGGGCGTTAATTTGTTTGCCCAGGCGCCTACAGGCATCGGCAAAACGATGTCCACCCTCTTCCCGGCGGTAAAAGCCTTGGGCGAGGGCAAGCTAACGGCCATCTTCTACCTGACGGCGAAGACGGTCACCCGGTTTGCAGCGCAGGAGGCGGTCCTGCTGCTGATTGCCGGCGGCCTTCATCTGCATGCCATCACGCTGACCGCTAAGGAGAAGGCCTGCTTCCGCGAGGAGGGGCTGTGCGGCAAGGACGGCTGCCCTTTTGCTGAAGGGTATTATGACCGGATAAATGAAGCGGTGCTGGATATGCTGGCGCATGAAACGCTGATGACGCAGGAGATCATTGCGGAGTATGCCCGCAAGCATCAGGTATGCCCGTTTGAGTTCTCGCTGGATACAGCCTATGCCTGCGATATGGTCATCTGCGATTATAACTATATCTATGATCCCCGGATCAGCCTGAAGCGGCTGCCGGAGGAGCGGAAGAAGAAGACGGTGCTGCTGGTGGATGAGGCCCATAACCTGGTGGACCGGGGCAGGGAGATGTACTCCGCTTCTCTGACCAAAGCGCCGTTCCTGGCGCTGCAGCGGCAGTATAAGACGGTGAACCGCAGCCTTGCCGCAGCCGCCAAAGCGGTGAATGCTTTTTTCATCGCCCTGCGCAAAAGCTGCGGCGAAGAAGGAGAAGGACATTGGCCGGATTACCCCGCAGACTTGCCGCAGCTGCTGGAGACCTTCTCCGCTGAAGCGGAGCTGGAGCTGCTCAGTCCTCCCTCTGCGCTCATTGCACCGGATACGGAAGAGGCGGGCAGTCTGCTGGACACCTATTATGCGGTACAGGGCATGCTGCGCACCTTCAAAACCTATGATGAACGGTATGTAACCTATGCTGAGGTCCAGCGGGGGGATGTCGTGCTGAAGCTATTCAATCTGGACCCGTCCCACCTGCTGCAGCAAATGGCGAAGGGCTTCCGCAGCCAGATTCTATTCTCTGCAACGCTATCCCCGATGTCCTACTACCGGGACATGATCGGGGCGGCTGAGGAAGATTACAGCCTGAGCGTTCCTTCGCCCTTCCATAAGGAGCAGTGGGAGGTATCCGTACTTCCGGTGTCCACCCGTTACCGCGACCGTGCCGATTCCTTCCTTCCGCTAAGCGACGCGCTGGGAGGGATAGCTGCAAGGAAGGGCAATTACCTGGTGTTTTTTCCTTCTTATGCGTATTTGCAGAATGTCTTTGAGGTGTTCACGGACAAGTATCCCGAGGTGACGACTCTCGTCCAGGGAAGCGGGATGAGCGAGCAGGAGCGTGAGGAATTCCTGTCCTCCTTCCGGCCGGATAATCCGAAGACGCTGCTTGGTTTCGCTGTGCTTGGCGGGATTTTCTCGGAAGGTGTGGACTTGCCCGGCGACCGCCTGAACGGGGTGATGGTCGTCGGTGTCGGCTTGCCGCAGGTGGGGCTGGAACGCAATCTGCTGCGGCAATATTTTCAGTCCCAGGGCAAGAATGGCTTTGATTATGCCTACGTCTACCCGGGTATGTGCAAGGTGCAGCAGGCAGGAGGAAGGCTGATCCGCAGCGAGCAGGACAACGGAATAATTATGCTGGCGGATGACCGTTTCCTGCAGCACCCGTATGTGGAGCTGCTCCCGGAGGAGTGGAGAGACTACCTGGTAATAAGCTGAACTTATAAACATCATGAAAAAGGTAGGAGTGCGGAAGTCCAAACATTCCCCGCAGTTACGACCAGACCCTAATATGAAAATCTAAAGTTCAACTTATACAGTCTTGGGCTGATAGCGTATAATCTATGAAAAGGCATACATTCGAATATTACAGGAGGGAATATGATGACACTGAATATAGGGATTGTAGGGACAGGCTGGTTCTCCAAGGTGCATGCGGATTTGCTGGCGGGAATGGACGATGTGAAGCTGCAGGCCGTGTGCGGAAGCAGCAAGCAAAAAGGGGAGGAGATGGCTCTCCCTTACGGAGCCGCCGGCTATGGTGAAATTACAGAGATGCTGGATGCCCACAAGCTGGATGCGGTATATATTTGCGTACCTCCTCAATCGCACGGAGCGATTGAGCGTGCGCTGATCCACAGGGACATCCCCTTTTTCATTGAGAAACCGCTGGGCTCAAGTACGGAGATTCCGGCCAGCCTGCTGCAGGACATTAAAGCGCATAATTTGCTGACCTCCGTCGGCTATCACTTCCGTTATCAGGAGAACATAGCCCGGCTGAAGAAGGCGCTCAGCGGCGACAAGGTGGGAATGATTGTCGGACAATGGATGGGCGGTATGCCGGGAGTTGCATGGTGGCGCAACCAGGAGCAGTCCGGCGGCCAGTTTACGGAGCAGACGACGCATATTGTTGATTTGCTCCGTTATCTGGGAGGTGAGGTGACCGAGGTCTACGGCATGTTCGGCAACCGGATCATGCATGAGCAGCATGAGGGGGTAACGGTGGCGGATGTCGGTACTGTATCGCTCAAGCTGGACAACGGCATTGTGGCGAATATTTCGAACACTTGCGTACTGCCCGGCGAGGTAGGGCGTGTTGGTCTGAGCTTCTATAATGATAACGGCCTGCTGGACTGGAACCCGGAGCGTTTGCTTGAGGTGCGCAGCGGCGACAGCAAGGAGTATGCGAACGCTGGTAATCCTTACGCCGCCGAGAGCGAAGCGTTCCTGTATGCGGTGCGGACCGGTAACCGTTCGCGTATTCTCAGCGACTATGAAGATGGCTACAAGACGCTGAAGGTGACCTGTGCAGCGTACGATTCGGCGCAGAGCGGATTGCCAGTGAAGCTGTAAGAAAAAGATAGACCCGCCGGCTCAGCACTGCTGAACTGGCAGGTCTATTGGCCCAAGCCGGGGCGGCCTAGTGGAGGAAAACCGCGAGGAGAGCCGGCGCAACTCCTATGGACAGCAGCGCCGTCAGAATCATCGCGATACTGGAGATGGTGCCGGTCAGCGAACTCAGCTCGAAGGCTTTGGAGGTGCCCGTACCGTGTGCAGCGGTTCCCAGCGATACACCGCGCGCAATTTCATTGTCAATGCGGAAGAGGCGCAGGACAGAAGGCCCCATCAGCGTACCCAGCACCCCGGTCAGAATTACGAAAACTGCCGTAATACTCGGAACGCCGCCGATGCTTTGCGAGATGCTCATGGCGATCGGTGTAGTTACCGAACGAGGTACCAGGCTGGTGGCGAGGTCGCCGCTAAGATGCATCCATTTGGCCAGCAGCATCGAGGAGAGTACTGCCATTACCGTCCCTGACAGCACGCCTGCCGCAATTTCGGCGGCGTGCTTTTTAAGTACCTTGAAGTTTTTATGAAGAGGGATTGCAAAAGCGATGGTTGCCGGCTGCAGCAGATCCGTTAGCCATTTGCCTCCCGCATTGTAGGATTCATAGGGAATTCCCGTCATCAGCAGGAAGCTGATAATCAGCAGCGGCGTAATGATGAGCGGGGAAGCGTACATTTTATTACTGGAAGCATAGATTCGTTTGGACAGCAGATAGACGGCGACAGTCAGTACAAGCAGCAATAATCCGGTTATCATGATCCTCTACGCTCCTTTACTTTAAATATAGCTCCCGTAAGCAGCCCTGAGCTGGCCATTACGGCAAAGGTACCGACCAGCACAACCGCCAGCACTTGAAGGCCATCCGCTTCGAGCAGCTTGGAATATTTCATAACACCTATAGCTGAAGGGATAAAGAACAGCAGCAGCTCGGCGAGCAGCCAGGATGCTCCGACTTCTACCCAGTTCAGACGAATGACACCGGATTCCAGCAGCAGGAACAGAACAATCATGCCGATGATACTTCCGGGAATGGGAATATGGAGTAGTGGGGTCAAAGAGTTGATTAACATTGAGAATATGGTGAGTCCGGCTACCTGCAGCAAGCCTATACCAAGCTTTTTCATAAGGCTTCGCTCCTTTCATTACTGAAAGTTTACATCCATTTCTTTCATAGGTAAAATGAATAGATTGAATAAGTGACATTCCATTTATCTATACAAGGAGGCGGCGAATTTGGATATCCGGCAACTGCAGTATTTCGTCCAGGTAGCCCGGCTGAACAGCTTCTCCAGAGCAGCGGAATCACTGTACATCTCCCAGCCGACAATCAGCAAAATGATCCGCAATCTGGAGGAGGAGCTTGGGGCGGACCTCTTTTACCGCGAGGGCAAAAGCATCCGGCTGACGGATGCCGGAGAGATTCTGCTGACCAAGGCGCAGAACATCGTGGGAGCGTTCGTTAGCCTGTCCTCGGAGCTGGACAGCCTGCGCAATTTGAAGCAGGGCCACATCCGCATCGGGCTGCCGCCGATGGTCGGCGCGAGCTTCTTTCCTGCCGTAATTGGCGAGTTTCACCGCCGTTACCCGGACGTGACGATCCGCCTGCACGAAGACGGAGCCAAAAAAGTGGAGGATGATGTAGAGACCGGGCTGCTCGACATTGGAGCGATTGTGCTGCCGGTGAACACAGCGAAATTTCACTGCTTCACCTTTGTAGAGGAGAAGCTCAAACTGCTGGTACCTGCGGGACACCGGCTGGCCGGAGCGGCGGCTGTGCCGCTGAGGGAGCTGGCGGAGGAGGAGTTTGTGCTGTTCCGGGAGGATTTTGCCCTGCATGACCGGATTATCACTGAATGTGTTAAGGTAGGATTTCAGCCCAAGGTCGTATATGAAAGCTCGCAATGGGATTTGATCAGCCGGATGGTGGATGCCGGAATGGGAATCGCCCTGCTCCCCGAGACCATCTGCCGGGACATGGACCGTACGCGGATTTCCGTGGTGCCGCTGACGGAGCCTGTCATTCCCTGGCAGCTCGGTATGATCTGGCGCAGAGACCGGTACTTGTCCTTCGCAGCACGCGAATGGATAAACTTCGCCATGAAGGTGCTGGGAGAACGGTATTTGCCGCCGGGAGCCGGAGAGAAGAAATAACGAAATTAAATATTGTATTGTGATCGACATATTTTTCTTTTTTTTCAAAATATGTTTTTTGGCATCATGAATTATGATAGGGATGAAGTTGATAGAGAGAAGGTGAGCAATCATGAGCCTTTACCAAAATTCCCCTGTTGAACTTTTAAAAGAGTATAGAGAAGATGAACTGTTTATTACTATAGAGAGTCTTAGAAGTGAGTTGCTTGAGGTTGCACAGGAGCGCAGTCTCAGCGACCACGTGGTTCTGGAGCTAAGCCAGCGTCTGGATGGCTACATCGTGATGGCCCAGAACAAAATGATGGAAAGTTTGCGCAGCCGCAAGAGCGCAGCAACTTCCTACGGGAAGAAACCAAAGACCCACAGGGCGCGAAGCAAAGCCGCGCTGCAACAATAAATTTTCTATTTGATTTTGTAATATGTGAAATTTCTCCAAAACCTTTGAACCGGATGGCCTCACTTTGTGGGGCCATTTTGTTGTGCTTTCTATAAGCATCACCTATAATGGCAATTAATAGAAGGGCATTATCAGAGTTAACGGAGGGGGTGGCCGGGTGGAGGCGAAGTTGACAACCATACGCTCAGAAATTGAGAAACATCTATCCCGCTCGGGTTATAATCTCGCTTCGTTTGCGAAGGTTTCTGGCCTGAACCGCGGAAGTCTCAGTGCTATTCTTCATGGGAACCCGCCTAAGCCAATTTCACTGCGGCAACTTGATGCGTTCACTAGAGCCTTCGGATTTCCGGAAGGATGGTTATATCCGTTATATGTGGATGAGTGCTTCAGCGAGGAGAGGATCTCCCGCCGCCGGGTGGAGCCTTTTTTAATCCGTTGTGCCGAGCTTGGCAAGCAGCATTGCATAGAGGATGTCTTAAGCCGGATCATGGAATATTCGAAGCCGCTGGATATTTTGTATTCCGTGGCGGAGAAATTATTCGGCAGCGGGAAAATCCAGGAGTCGGTTATTTTCTATAAAATTATCGTAGACAATGAGCAGGACAGCTATTCTGAGCGTATGGCCATAAGCCAGTACCGTATTTTCAAGTCATTGGAATCCGTCGTGGATAAGGAAGAACAACTGCGGGCAGTTATCACCTTTGAACCTTTTCGCGGACGTCTTCCGGAGAATATGCAGCTTGATGGGCTGCTTAAGCTGGCCAACGTCTGCTTCACACTGCACAAGTGGAAGGACGTGGAGAAGTACGCGGATGAGCTGAGAGCACTCGCTAACGGGATCTACCGGGAGCAGCTCAGGAAAAAATCCAGCAGACGCCACGAGGAATTGAATCTGGAGCGTCCGCTTGTCATATATTACGGCCACGGTTATCTAGCCAAGGCAACCGCACTTACCAAACAGGGCAACTATGAGGAAGCAAAGAAATATACCGCCGGATATGCGGACCTGAGCTGGTTTGAAATTCTGGACGAAGAAGGACGGCATATTGTCGAGAGCTTCAGCCTTTTTGCCATAGCCAACGGGTTTACGCTGGAGATGATGATCGGCAATGAGGAGGCCCTCCCGGCTTATACAACCTTCTTGGCTGACAACCCCGGTGAAATATTGCCTGGTCTGGTTGTCATTGTAGAGTCGGCCAACCGCTACGGCTTCTCTGTAGACAATGTTCTCGCGCAGTTCTCCCGGGAAATGGTGCGATTTGAGCAATTTATGGACCCGATCAACATTGACCGGTTATATCGGCTCCGCTATCAAATTTCGATGTACCTTCTCGACCGTGAGTTGTATAATCAAGGGGTAGATAGTATTCTGCAGTCGCTTCAGTTGGCCATCCGGCTGAACGGTGCCAGCAACATAATTGATTGTGTAACTTTGTTTGAGACGTACAGGAATTATGCGACCGAGCAGCAGCAACAGAAATATGGCGAAACTATAAGGGAGCTGAGGAAAAATGAAGAAAACACTGTTAATGGCATTCAGCGTTCTGGCATTATTTAGCTTCATCCTGATCGGACCGGAGGCACCTGCAGGGCAAGGCGGATCTTTCAAAGTACTGGAGCATGGAATGGGCTTCTAAGCTGACCCTCAAAGCCGGACAACCACCCCCCGCCTTCATGGCAGGGGGTTCTTTGTGCGTACGCCCAGCATGGGCGTCATCTCTAGGGTGAAAGTCCCGAGCGGGGGCTGGCAAGCGCCTACCGTTAGCCAAGGGCAAGGGTGTCCATCGCGAGGTGGAATCTGAAGGAAGCCGGGGGCAAAAGCACGGCCT
>NZ_JBVYOK010000004.1:0-361574 GCF_056120445.1 Paenibacillus sp. sgz302115 | reverse complement strand
CAGCGTTCGTCCTGAGCCAGGATCAAACTCTCCAATAAGGTTTTTTCGAGCGATCCTTCACCCGAATTGCTTCGAGAAAAGAACCAACCGAAACGTATTAGAAAGAGCGATTCGCTCATTTTGAAACATCTGACGAGAATTTGCATTCTCATTTTTGGACTTCACTTTCGTGAAATCCCACTCACTCGTTGTTCAGTTTTCAAAGATCAAGCTCGTTGTCGGCGACGATGTTCTCGTCAGCAGCAACTCTTATACTATATCATGTTCGACCGATTAATGCAAGCTCTTTTTTTAATTTCTTTTCGAGCTCAGCGTTTAACTTTCTTGGCCGGAATAAGAATATACCATGTATAGAGATTCATTGCAAGCATTTATTTAAAACTTATTTGTGTTTACTCCGCATGGCCCGTTTCTTGCTTTGATATCATAGTCTGATGTGAAACTTTATTCAAGTGTTAACGTCCATGATTGTATCTTCCCCCTTTAAGCAAGAAGGATACGTGTTACGAAAGAGGTGACTGCTTTTTGAAAAGAGTTCACGACTTCTAGCTTCCCTTCCCCGCAAGGAGGTTAGAGTCACAATGAGCAGAAGTGTAAAGAAACATCCGGTATGGAACGACCAGCGATCCCCAGGCTCTGTCTGGGCTAAAAGACAGGCGAGCAAAGCCGTCCGCCGCTATACCCGCGGGATCTCTGATGGTAAATGGTACAGAAAGGTCTACTGCCCTTGGAATATCCGCGATTACAGCTTCTACAAAACCAAGCAGCAGGCGATTCAAGAATGGGAAACCTCTGACTGGAGAAGACTTAGAACACCTACGTTAGCTGAGGCTATCCAGAATTGGAGCAAGGATTACCGCAGGAAGTAAGTAAAAAGAACCGCCGGCAGGGAAGCGCCGGTGGTTCTTTTTTGTCATATAAGTAAGGTCACAGATGGATGCCGAATGTTGCAATCTCGCATGCACCCAGTTGCAGATGATGTTCTGTATCTCTGGACTCAGGCAGCGGATTCGTACTCTCTTCTAGGATGCCTGTCTTGTACAGATGTTCATGGGTAAGCCCCAGCTTCAGCTCCAGGTCTGCTTGCTGGCCGCTCATGTTGTACCAGCGCAGCAGGAGGTCAGCGGTATGCTCGTTCATTTTCATGGAGGAGAATGCTGCTTCTGTACTCTTCCAACTTAATGGAGAATACCCGGAGGCAAGTACTCCTGCATGTACACCTGTCTGGAAGACGGTCCACGGCGTCTGGAACTGATAAGCTTCGGCATAGGCGCCTGAAGTTATCCCATCCCCGGTATGCGGAATCAGCATTAGCTGAGCGGTATGCTCGCCCAGGCACTGCGCCTCCGGTGTCGGGAACCAGCCCCAATCTCCCAGCTCGCCCACACTGCGCAGCAAAGTAACAGCTATCGTATTGCGCCCGTCACGCAGCACTTCGTATTCGTTCAAACCGAGATTGGCTACCGTCATGCCTGCTTCTGTACTGCTGACATCTACAAAAGCCTGCTGATGCTGTGTATTGCTCGGGTTCAGCCATTCTGCTGCAGGTTCGTTGTCCCGCTTGGTGATTTCGAACATGGAATCTGCATGATGCACCGCTGTTTGCAAATCTGTAGGAAACAGCATGCGTACCCGGTGATCCTTGGCCGTATTATTGATCGTCGATTCAATGTGCAGCCCCTTGCCCTCACGCTCCAGAGAAATGACAGTGCGAAGCTGCAAAATCACCGTTTCGCTGCTGCGCTGTGCTTTGCGCTCCGGATAGTATACTAATGCGCGCTGCTCCTCATTCAATTTAGCATCTGCCGAGGCGGGAATTTCCCAGCTATGCTTAATCTCAATTGACGCCCGGAAAGGAGTGTCTTCGAGTACTGTGATTGCTGCATTCAGCCCTTTGGTAGTCAATGGAGTCTCGCCATTAGGCTGTCTGTACATATACTCATTGCCGATATCTCCGGTATTCTCATAAACACCAAGATCACGATACACAGCTCCGCTCTGCTTGTGACTAAGGCTGAAGGAGCCATCCGCAGACACTTCCACACGGATCACTGCGTTCTCCAGCACATGTTCACTGCTGAAAAGAGAAGCTTGCTGCGCCGCAGGAGCTGCTGCTTGCTGTGTGATCCAGGCATAGGTGCGGAGTCCAAGTGCCGGAACCTCGGCCGCTGCGAAGGTGAGTTTCACTTTGCGGCACATGTAAGGCTGGCGGAACTTGTCATCCGGCAGATCATAGCCAAATTCCAGACCCAAATCCTCTACGGTGCAAGCCAACACGTTGCCGCTGTCATCCACCAGTACACGGCCGGAGAGATCTGTCTCCTGCATTCTGCGCGAGGTTTCTTCCAAGCCATAACCTTCGCGCAGATATAAGCGGGCTGCGTCCAGCTCGACACTGACAGTCCCCGTGCGGCTCCAGCCGGTGGTATTCATCACCACGAAGGGAACAGCCTCACCTTTATCTGAATATCCGTCAAAAACAGAAGTATCCACAGCATCGGCGATAAATCTGGCGCTTTCTTCGATGATGCTCTCTGCTACATGGCGGCTTTTATCAAAACGGGTTACCATCTCGCGGTGAACCTCATCCACGCTGCAGCCGCAGATGCTGTCATGCGGATGGTTCTGCATCAGCGTCTTCCAGGCGTAGGTGAACAGATGATGCGGATAGTCTTTGCCGGTAAGCTTGGCGATGGAGGCTAGTGGCTCGGCTATTTTTTCAAGGAGGGTCTGGCCCTTCTGGTTCATCTGCTTCAGATATACACGTGCCGAGGCCGTATTGACCAGTGTGCCCCACCCGTCAGTCCGCTGGCTGCGCAGCTCGCCGGTGACGGAAGACAGTTCACGCCCGTTATGCTCCAGATCAGCATTCAACGCGTCCAGGTAATCCGGGAAGTTCGAATGAACGAACTCTACCTCCGGGTACAGCGCCTGTGCTGTGGCAATCGCCTCCGGCAAATCAAGCTGCAGCGGCTGATGGTCGCATCCATTCATGAACAACAGCTCGCCTGTGGAAGCATATTTCTCAGCATCCGCCAGCTTGCGGTCCCAAAACTCCCGGGCACCCGCTTCGTCCGCAGGAACCTCATTGCCGTTGGAATACCAGTTGGCGAAAAGAATGCCGAGGATCCGGGAGCCGTCCGGCCCTTCCCAGATCAGCTCGGAGAAGGATGATTCATAACCGCTGTCCGATACGGTATTGTTGAAGCCAGTCGGCTTGACTCCTCTGCCGAAGAAGGCGTTCTTGATGCCGGATTGGAGCATAAGCTGCGGTATCTGACCGACGAGGCCGAAGGTATCGGGGAAGTAGCCGATTTTGGAAGGCTCGCCGTATTTCAGGGCATCCTGATGGCCAATCTGCATATTTCGCACGTTGGCTTCGCCGCTCGTAAGGAACGCATCCTGCAAAATGTACCACGGACCGATCAGAATCCGGCCATCCCGGATGTGCCGCTCCAGACGCTCCTTGTTCTCCGGGCGGACCTGGAGGTAATCCTCCAGAATAATAGTCTGCCCATCCAGATAAAAGCTGCGGAAGGCCGTACTGCTGTCCAATTTATCCAAAAGTGCATCCACCAGTTCTACCAGACGCACATGATGCTTCTCATAGGGCAAATACCATTCCCGGTCCCAGTGGGTGTGGGAAACGATATGCGCGGTTTTTTTCTTCGTCATGAATCCCGTCTCTCCCCTTAAATCTTGCTTAATGTATTGTAATCGCAGTTTCTCCCGCTCTGTACACGGAGATCAGCTGCCCCTGCAGGTCTGCCGCAAACAGTACGGACCGTTCTTTCTCCAGCCTGAAGCTGTAGCTCATGCCAGTCTCCGCGTCTCTAACCTCAATGTCAGCGTCCCAGGCATATTCGGATACGAAAATATAAAGTGCTCCTCCGGCAAAATCCAGCTTGCGCCCGTAGACTCCCGGCAGATCACCGCGCAGGAATAGATGAGTGCTCCACAGCAAGCGGTACAGTCCGGTGATCGGCTCATCGTGGTCATTCAGTTCAAGCGGGAGCGGGCACCAGATAAGGCGTCCCTTGCCGGGTGGAAGATCGATTACGGTATCTCCGGATTCAAGGGAATTATTAGGCGCGGACACCTCTTTTACTTGGACTTCCTTGACCAATTCAGCGA
Source organism: Paenibacillus sp. sgz302115 (assembly GCF_056120445.1). NCBI lineage: Bacteria > Bacillati > Bacillota > Bacilli > Caryophanales > Paenibacillaceae > Paenibacillus > Paenibacillus sp. sgz302115. The sequence continues at coordinate 357,440 of NZ_JBVYOK010000004.1, read as the reverse complement.
TCCGGCGCTGGCCGTAGGATACGGCAACGGTTCTATCACCAAGCTTCATCCGCTCCTCGCACCGCACGTTGCTTAGCTCACACGTACCGAGAATCCCTCCTAGGCGATCGGACGGCTGCCAGTAGGAGTTGAGTCCAAGTGCTCCGGTCACTACAAGCACTGTTCCAATGCGATCTATAAAAGCAATCAGCTGTTCCATCGCGCTATCGTCCAAATTGTGCGCACTTGGCAGCAGAATCAGGTTCGGCGGCTGAGCCTCCAGCGCTTCCAGGCCATATTCCGAAACCGCCCGGAATGGCAGGTGCAGCATTACTTCGGGAGCAAGGAGCCGCAGGTTCAAATTCTGTCGTCTCTATTATGCCTTAATGTTATGGCCTTGCTACTGTTCATTGATGCTATTCCTCAATCTCCAAAGGGAACTCCCTCATATATTTAAGCAATTCATCTACGGTGGTGAAGGCAAGGCCCGTAACGGTATCCGCACACCCGTAGTAGATAGCGATCCGTCCTGTAGCAGAATCTGTCAAAGCCGCGCAAGGGAAGGTCACATTGGGCACATCTCCCACACATTCGTACAACTTTTCCGGTCCAAGAATATAATTGCGCGAACGGGCTTTCACTTTCCAAGGCTGATCCAGATCCAGGAGCGCACAGCCCATGCGGTAGACAAATCCATTACATGTGTTGATTACGCCGTGATAGATGAGCAGCCAGCCCTCGCTGGTTTCAATCGGAATAGGACCTGGACCAATCTTCTTGGACTGCCAGGCGGAGGCATCTCCATTCACCGTGCCCATCACATAGCGGTGCTTGCCCCAGAAGGTAAGATCAGGGCTTTCGCTGTAGAAAATATCTCCAAACGGAGTATGCCCGGTATCGCTTGGACGGCTAAGCATGGCATAATGCCCGTTTATCTTCCGCGGGAACAGCACGCCATTGCGGTTATACGGCAGAAAGGCGTTCTCTAATTGATGGAAAGTTTGAAAATCGGTGGTGTACGCGAGTCCGATGGTAGGCCCATGATAGCCGTTGCACCAGGAAATATAGTAACGATCATCTATCTTGCAGACCCGGGGATCATAGCGGTATTCCCGTTTAATGACCTCTTCGTCACCTTGGAAGACAATCGGCTCATGCTGGATTGTCCAGTTCACGCCATCCTCGCTGAAGCCTGCAAAGATATCCATGCTGACCGATTTGGAATCGCAGCGGAAGACGCCGGCGAAACCATTCCCAAAGGGGACGACCGCCGAATTAAACACACTGTTGGAGTTTGGGATGGCATCCCGGTTAATGATCGGATTGGCCGAATATCTCCACACGGGTGCGTTGGTGTCTACCGGCTTCTCCTCCCAAGGGATATTTGACAGATTTTCTCCAATAATTGTACTCATGCTCATGTCTCCTTTTCATATAAAAAAGTACCTTACTCCATCTTGTCATCAGTATCCGAAATAACTTAGAGAATTCCTTCCTGTAGCGCCCGCCAGATCAGTTGGGAAAACAGGCTGTTCGACCAGGCGAACCAGCTGCGGGTGAACACGGATGGGTCGTCCGCATGGAAGCCTTCGTGCATGAAGCCGGTATCGGCGTCCGTTGCTTCCAGCATGCTGATCACCGCCAGCTTCTCTTCCTTGGTGTCCGCCGTTATCCCTTGCATCGACAAGGCCATATGCCAGATATAGTTCTTGGGTGTGTGCGGACTGCCAATGCCTTTGGCAGCTGTTCCTTCATAATAGAAAGGATTTTCTTTACTGAGCGCAAATCGTCTGGTGTTCTGATAGATCGGATCATCGTTCTTCAAATAGCCAAGATACGGAATGGAGATCAGTCCGGGGGTTCCGGCATCATCCATTAGGCAGTAATTGCCGAAGCCGTCGGTCTCGTAGGCATAAATTGGCCCGAATTCAGGATGGCGGTAAATCCCGTACAGCTTGATGCCGTGATCAACCTCGAACTCCAGCTCCTTCAGCTCGGCGAGCATATCCATGTCGCGGAATACCCACTCGGCGAACTCCTGCATCTGGCGCAGCGCTACAACGGCAAACATGTTGCCGGGAATGTTGTAGTGGAAATCGCAGGCATCGTCACTGGAGCGGAAGCCGGACCAGATCATTCCTGTATAGTTCACCGGCATGCCGAGTCCGCTGTTACGCAGCGAATCCTCAGGGATGCCATTGTTGCGGCTGAAGCGGTAGGGCGATTGCTCGAAGTGGCGCTGCTCTCTTTTGAACAGATCAATAATGGTACGCAGGGCGGACTTGAATCCGGCATCGAAGAAGTCGGTTACGACGGTCTCCTTCCAGTAGGTGTAGGCCAGACGCACAACGAAGCAAAGTGAATCTATCTCGAACTTCCGCTCCCAGACCCACGGGGACATCTCGGTGACATCGGTGGTGTTCCAGTGCCAGTCATTGGCATATTCGTTAAAAGCATTGGCGTACGGATCAATGTGGATGTACTGGATATGACGTTTGATCAGGCCGCCGATGATGCGCTGCAGCTCCGGGTCATTTTTGGCCAGCGGTACATAATGGATGACCTGTTCCACCGAATCGCGCAGCCAGGAAGCCGGGATATCTCCGGTGATGACAAAGGTTGTGCCATCATCAAGCAGCTTGGTTGTCGTCTCGAGTGTGTTGGGAAAACAGTTCTTAAATAGCTGCAGCAGCTTTGGCCGGTGGGCCAGCTTCTCTTCCGCTTCGGCCAGAACCTCCTGTACCGCTTGAGGCAGCTTAAGTTTCGACATGGGGATCTTAGGCAATCTGAATTGTTCCAAGGAAAGTACACTCCTTTGTTCATGTAGTAAGGGTTGAGCATATGCATGCTGGGATATGGATAGGAGTGGCTGAAGCCTGGTCTATGAGACGAAGTGGAAAAACTCCAACTATTCCAGCCCATTAACAGCTCGAACCATCGTTAGATGGAAAAAGGTTACCTAATCAGAGCTTTCAAGCCGCTAATCCTAAAAATCCATCAATTTAGTTGTAGAAATTCCCACTAGCTGCCGCCATGAATGGGATTTAGGCAAAATAGCTGTACAAATTCCAACTTGGCGGCTGATGTGGGGTTAAGCAGCAATACCGGCTAGCGAATGTAGATAGTCTTGATCTCAAAGGGAGCAAAATGCAGCTCAAATTCACCTTGGTGGTGAGCTACGGGTTCAAGCTGCTGTTCCAGCGCATTGGACAGATAGATTTCGCTAAAAGGCTGCTTCCAGCTAAGCTTCACGGCTTCGCGTCCGCCGGAGGATTCATAGAGCCGCAGAATGCTGCCCTGTCCATCCTCAGATGGCTTCACCGTATCCAGCACAACATGCTGCCCATTGAAGCCGATTAATGCTCCAGTGGATGGCAGTTGTCCAGTCTTCATAGTCACTGCAATGGCCGGCACTTCATGATTCAGTTCCGCTGCCTTTCGCAGCGTGTGCGCACTACGCCAATCCCCTTCATGGGGATATAAGGAATAGGTGAAGTCATGGCTGCCCAGGTCAGCAGTGACATCCGGCCATTTCGGCGCGCGCAGCAGAGATAGGCGGATTGTGCTGCCTTGAACGTCATAGCCGTATTTGCAGTCATTCAGCAGACTGACGCCATAGCCATGCTCGGACACATCGGCAAAACGATGACCGCACACCTCATACTGAGCCTGCTCCCAGCTTGTATTGCGGTGGGTCGGGCGCTCAAGCGCACCGAACGGAATTTCGTAGGTGGCTTTGTCAGCAACCACGTCCACCGGAAATCCAACCTTCAACAGCTTGTGGGCTTCATTCCATTCCACATGTGTCTTGAAGTCAATCCTGCGGTCATTCGCATACAGGATCAAATCCTGCGTAATTTCCGATTGGCCCAGCTTCCAGCGGAATCTCAGCACATCCCGGACCGTGCCGGAGTGAAGCACGTATTTCTCCACCAGCTCCGCCTCACCGGCAGGCTGATCTTCATAACGGCTGTCAATATCCCAGGCATCCCAGAGCGTCGGACGGTCATGGAAAAAGTGAAACCGGTTGGCGCGTCCGCCTGGCTGCACGATTTCACGGCCTGCTGTCTTGTCGAACAGGCTGGTAATCTCGCCCCGTTCGTTGAAAGCAAGGCGGTAGTGAAAGGTGTCCCAGCTATCGTGTAGCGGAGCGTGCTCCACTGCCGCCACAGCTTCAGTGGTTTCTGCAGGTGCAGCTCCCTCAGCCTCCAACACAGCCGGTTCTTCGCATCTCAGCCAGATTGTCTTATAGCCAAAGGCCGGGACTTGTGGGACATGGATATAGGCTGTCAGTTGCGCCGGAGATCCGGCGGCAGCAGACGGCTCAGAGACAAGATCAACCGAAAGTGAATGACCGTCTTCGTCATAGGCTGTCCAGGTCAGGTTTGCCGATGTCTTCCCGGCAGTTGTCGCCTTAGTTGGTGTCGTCTTTGCTAATTCCGCATTGCTCAACCCACTATTGTTCAGTCCTGTATTGGTCACTTCCGTACCTGCCAGTTGCATGTTCCCCAGCGCTGCATTCTCCAATTCCGTACGATCCGGCACAGTAATTGCAGCTACCACGTCCCGTGCCCAGCCCAGGCTGTTGAACAGCACATACGGCGTACCTTCGCCCTCTGCCGCCACCTGACCCGCCAAGGACTGAAGACCCGGCTGGAGCGCCGATTGCCCAAGGGTGAACACCTCGCGGTATTCCTTCTCCGAAGTCTCATAGGCTTCGGTGATCGCCGAGCCGGGGATAATGTCATGGAACTGGTTCAGCAGCACCAGCTTCCAGCCTTTATGGAGCTGTTCGGCGCTGCTGCTCCGCTCTTCCGGCTTCATGAAGGAAGCCGCCACTGTCTGCCACAGCTCTGCCTCGCGGTAGAGGATCTCCGCCTTGCGGTTGTTCCGCTTGTTGCGGCCGTGGGTGGTGTAGGTTCCCCGGTGCAGCTCCAGATACAGATCGCCGCGCCATTCCGGCAGCTTCGGCTGCCGTTCCAGGATGCCTGCGAAGAAATCAGCGGGACTGCTGATTTGGCTGGCCGGCTGGCCGACCATCAGCTCCGCCCGGCGGATATATTCCAGCATCTCGCGGGTCACGCCCCCGCCGCCGTCGCCATGACCGTAGAGCAGCATCTGCTCGTTATGGGTCTTTTTCTCGCGGAAGGATTGCCAGTGATCATGCACATCCTTCGGCAATGTATTCTCATTCACTCCATGATTGAGATAGGACAGCATGGCGGTGCCGTCAATGCCGATCCAGTGGAACAGATCGTAAGGGAACACATTGGTATCATTCCAGCCGAGCTTTGTGGTCATGAAATAACGCACGCCGCCATGCCGCAGGATCTGCGGAAGCGATGCGCAATAGCCAAAGGTATCCGGCAGCCATTCAATGTCCGAAGTCTTACCGAATTCCTCCAGGTAGAAGCGCTGCCCGTAGAGCATCTGACGCATCAGCGATTCTCCGCTCGGGATGTTCAGATCCGGCTCCACCCACATGCCGCCGACAAGCTCCCAGCGGCCTTCGCGGATTCTCTCTTTTACCTTGGCGAACAGCACGGGGTCATTGTCCTTGAGATATGCGAACAGCTGCGGCTGGCTCTGGGCAAATTGGTATTCAGGGTATTCTTCCATCAAGGCGTGCACGGTCGAGAAGGTCCGGCTGGTCTTCCGCACGGTCTCCCGGGCCGGCCACAGCCAGGCAATATCAATGTGGGATTGGCCGACCATATGAATGGTGCCTTCCGCATTTCCGCCAATTCCCGCAATGTCTGCACGCAGCTTCTCTTCGAGGGCAGCGACAGCCTTCCCCTCACGGATTACTGCCTCAGATAAATTCAGAAATTCATCCATTACGCGGTATAGGGCTTCCAGCATCCGGGTCCGGCGCATATCTGCTTCAGGCAGCAGAATGGCCGCATCCCGGACAATGATGGTGCTATACATCAAGCTCTGAACCGGAACATTCACGAGCACAAGCTCCGTGCGGATAGCCCGGATCGGCGGCTGAATCACCGCCTGTTGGTTCAGCGGGTCCACCGGCTCCGGGATCGGATCGAACAATTCGATCTCCAGCTCCAGCGGTCTTCCGTCCGGGGAAGCTTCAAGCGTCACAAAGGTATGGTTCCGGTCGAGGCCCTGGCGGGATTCGCCATTGACCCTCAGCAAGCCCTCGCCTCCTGACTCAAAGATCAGACCCGCATGCTGCTGCCCCCATTCACGGGGGATTGCAAGCGTACGGCGGAAAAAGTACGTGGTTCCCTGAACACTTGGAAACAGGCTGAAATCCCCTTCGGTATAAGGGCGTATTCCGTCATATTGGCCCGGCACGGTATATACCGAAGCTTGGATATCCCATTCCTCAAGCGTGCGCTGCTCCAGCCATTGCCGCTCGGACAGCTCGCGTATCAATCTTTTAATCCGCTCCATGTGAACCCTCCATTACCTCAAGCGCGGCTTCCAGCACATCATTTACATGGCTGCCGGCCAGCACCTTGAAGGCTCCCGGTTCCAAGACAGGCTGATAATCCGGGCCGATATATTGCAGTTGCTCCGGACCGACTTCAAATTCCACGATTTGCGATTCGCCCGGCGACAGCGTGATTTTGCGGAAGCCCTTCAATTCCTTGGCAGGTCTCGAAACCTTGCTGGCAACATCGGAAATATACAACTGAACGACTTCAGCCCCTGTAAGCTCGCCAGTGTTAGTCACTTGTACGGTTACCGTTGCGGTTTCGCCCGCAGTGATGGACTGCGGCTCCACCTTAAGCTCAGAGTAGCTGAAGCTTGTATAGCTCAGCCCGAAGCCGAACGGGTAGCGGGGCTGCGAATCCGTTTCGAGGTATCTTTTGCCCCGGGAACGCTTGCCGTTGTAGTACACCGGAAGCTGCCCGGCATCCTTTGGCCAGGAAACCGTCAATCGGCCTGAAGGATTCACCTCGCCGAACAGAATATCAGCCACCGCGTGGCCGCCCTCCTGACCCGGATACCAGGCTTCCAGAATGGCGTGGGCATGCTCCTCAATCCACGGCTCGCTGATCGGACGTCCGTTGATATAGACCACAATTACCGGCTTGCCCAGCTTGTGAATCTCCTGCACCAGCTCCAGCTGCACACCCGAAAGGGCCAGCGAGATCCGGTCGATGCCTTCGCCGCAGTCCATATCGCTCCAGGAATGTTCCGTAACCTTCGAGGCTCCGGTCTTCAGATCAATTGTGCCTTCACCGAAATCGCGGGCACTGGATCCGCCGAGCACCATCACCACGGTATCAGCCTGCGCCGCGCAGGACAGCGCCGCTTCGAAGCCTTCTCTGGAGTCGCCCTTGATCCGGCAGCCGGGCGCGTACAGCACCCGCTCCGGCCCCAGCTTGCTGCACACACCGTCCAGTACGGTAGCGATGCTAGAGCGATGCTGCGGCGAGGTATAGTCGCCAAGCTGATTGTAAGGGGCATCGGCATTCGGGCCGATGACGGCAACCTTGCCGGAGCCACTGGAGAGCGGCAGTGTGCCGGCATCATTCTTCAGCAGAATGATGCTCTCCGCCGCCAGCTTGCGGGCAAGCTCCCGGTGCTTCTCGCTGCCGATGAACTTCTCGGCTGCATCCGGATCGGCATACGGCTGCTCGAACAGGCCAAGCTTGAACTTCAGCTCCAGCACCCGCTGCACGGCGCGGTCCAGAACCTCGATAGCCAATCTGCCCGTGCGGACGGCATTCACTAAGTGCTCGCCGAACATCGCGCCCGACATCTCCATGTCGATGCCGGAGGTAATGGCCTGCACGGAAGCATCCAGTCCATCCTCGGCGACATCATGGCCGGAAGCCAGCATTTCGATCGCGCCACAATCGGTTATTACAAGGCCGTCAAAGCCCCACGCTCCCCGGAGAATATCCTCCATCAGCGCGGTATTCGTCGTGCAGGGAACGCCGTCGATCTCGTTGTAGGCAGGCATAACAGAAACCGCGCCCGCCTCCACCGCCTTCTTGAACGGCAGCAGATCCACTTCAAGCAGCTCGCGCCAGCCCATATGCACCGGGCCGGCATTTCTGCCGCCCTCGGAGCTGCCGTAGCCGACGAAGTGCTTCAGCGTAGCGCCGACACTTTCCTGACTGCTCAGCGATTCGCCCTGCAGCCCCTCTACGGAGGCGACGGCCAGCTCACTGATCAGGTAGGCATCCTCGCCGAAGCATTCCTCCGTGCGGCCCCAGCGGGGATCGCGCACTACATCCAGCACAGGCGAGTAGGTCACTGTACCACCCTGGCTGCGGGTCTCCAGCGCCACCGCCCGGCACATCTCCCGGTACAGGTCCACATTCCAGGAGCTGCCCAGCGAGAGCGGCACCGGAAACACTGTAGCGCCAATCGCCATATGCCCGTGCGAGCATTCTTCCCCGATCAGAATTGGAATACCCAGCCGGGAATGCTCGATGGCATAGCGCTGAATGGCGTTGACCGCCTCCGCGCCCTGGCGCGGAGACAGCCCGGTCGCCAGAGTTACACCTGTCCATGGGTCGGCACGAAGCATGCCGTATAGCGACCCGATGCCCGTCTCCGCCACCTGGCGTTTGAAATCTTCTGTAAGCGTAATGGTTCCATCTGTATGTTCATAGGCCTGCCAGCCGAAGGGCTGAACCAATTGTGCGGCCTTTTCTTCCAAGGTCATTAGTCCCAGCAGCTGCTCCGCCCGTTCCTTGGCCGGTCTGCCCGGATCTTTATAGCTCATTTCTCCACGCCCTTTCTGCTGACACTCTTATTCTTTGACGGCCCCTACTGTAAGACCCTGAATGAAATAACGCTGGAAGAACGGATAAGCAAAAATAATCGGTCCAGTCGCGAGCACGACCATCGCCATCCGCGACGTATCCTGCGGCATGGAGCGCAGCGCCTCCAGGCTGAGCGAGCTGTTGGTGGAGTTCTGCATTATAAACTGCATGCTGGTCTCAATCCGCATCAGCATCGACTGCAGCGGCACCAGATTCGGGTTATCAATATAGAGCAGCGCATTGAACCAGTCATTCCAGTAGCCCAGGGTACTGAACAGGGCAATCGTAGCAAGACCAGGCAAGGACAGAGGCAACACAAGTGTCAGGAAAATGCGGAATTCGCCCGCGCCGTCGATTTTACCGGATTCAATGATGGCATCGGGAACGCTGGTGCTGTAAAACGTCCGCAGAATCATAATGTAAAAGGCGTTGACCGCCAGCGGCATCACAAGCGCCCAGATCGAATCCTTGAGTCCCAGGAACTGCGTAACGATGATGTAGGTCGGAACGAGCCCCCCGTTGAACAGCATGGTGAAAAAGGCAAAGAACGCAAAGAAATTGCGGTATCTGAAGCTTTTACGCGAAATGGCATAGGCATAAAAAGCAATAAACAACAGGCTGATCAGCGTACCGAGTACGGTCACGAGAATGGTTACCCCGTAAGAACGCAGCAGCATATCGCCTGACTCGAATACATATTTGTAGGCACCAAGACTCCATTTGGCCGGAAACAGACTGTAGCCATCCCGGGCCAGCGTACCTTCATCCGTGAAGGAAATGATCACTACAAAGATAAAAGGAAAGACGCACAGAAAAGCAAAAATGCCGGCAAACAAATTGAACAGCACATTCCAGGTCTTGGAGAGCTTGTGAAAATCGCGTTCTTTTTTGACTAGTGTGGACATCTGGTTCACTCCTTTCGCCCTGATTAGAATAAGGCGCTGTCCTTGTTGAATTTGCGCACGATGAAGTTCGAAGTAATAACAAGCACAAAACCGACAACGGATTGATACAGACCTGCGGCAGTGCTCATGCCAATCTCACCTGTAGATTTGAGGCCTTGGTAGACATAGGTGTCGATAACGTTCGTAACACTGTAGAGCGTCCCGGAATTGCGGGGAACCTGATAGAACAAGCCGAAGTCGGCGTAAAAGATTTTCCCGATGGCGAGCAGCGTCATAATGGTGATAATCGGGCTTAAGAGCGGCAGTGTAATGTTCTTGATCTGTTGGAACTTGCCTGCACCGTCGATCATTGCAGCTTCATACAGCGATTTGTCGATACCCATGATAGCGGCCAGGTAGACTACGCTGTTGTAGCCAAGCGCTTTCCACAGATACACCAGTATCAGGATGAGCGGCCAGTATTTTTTCTCAGAATACCAATTGATCGGCTCAGCGCCAAAATAACTCAGGATCTGGTTCAACACACCGCTCTCGGAGCTGAGAAAGCTGAAGGCAAAGTAGCCTACGACAACCCATGACAGAAAATACGGCAGAAACATGCCGGTCTGATAGACCTTAGCAAGTCTTTTGTTGGCAATCTCCGCCAGCACAATCGCCATCGTCACCGACAGTACCAGCCCTAGCAGAATGAAAGCTGCATTGTATAAAAGCGTATTGCGGGTGATGACATACGCGTCGTTTGTGGTGAACAGAAATTTGAAGTTGTCCCAGCCCACCCACTTGCTGTTGATGATGCTGGCCCAGAAGCCCTCACGGCTGTAACGGTATTCCTTAAAAGCAATGACCGTTCCCACCATCGGCAGATATGAGAAAAAGAGGAACCACAGCGCGCCCGGTAGGACCATGAGCAGCATAACTTTGTTTTTGATGATATTTCGGATGAATCCGCCAACACTTTTCACGTGGAGCCCTCCTTAACTGTAAAGAAGACCGGGCAAGAGGCTTGGCACCCGCCCGATCTTCCTTAAATGAATGAATTATTTGTTGTTCGCGGCTTTCCAGGCGTCGATTTGTGTCTGTGCTTCTGCGATGATTTTGTCGAGACCTGCAGCTTTGAATTTCTCAATCGCTTTAGGCAGATATTCGTCAGGATCTACGGTTCCCGTCATGAGCGGAGCCCAGAATTCTTCCTTCACGTTCTGCACAGCGGCGATTTCATTCGTTACCTTGGAGGTATCAAAGTTGAAGCCGAGCAGCGGCGCATTTACGCCCGCTTCATTGAATTTCTTGAACTGCTCCCATTTGTCCGCAGGGTCGCCTTCGTTCAAATAGTTGAGCATGATATTGCCCAGGGAGAAGGACGGCATATCATAGTTCTGCGCTTCAGGCAGATTCTTGATCGTAGTGTCGTTGACTTTCTCGTAATGCACGCCTTCGATACCAGAGTCCATCATGTTGCGAAGAACCGGATCGGTGTTGAGCAGGTTGAGGAATTCCATAGCTTTCTCTGGATGCTCGGAGTTGGCCGAAATCGCCTGCATCGAACCCATAACGGACCAGTTGTAGATGTAAGATTCACCGGCAGGAGTCGATACTACAGGATAACCGTAGCTTGCCGTCCACAGATTGTCAGCCATTGGCTGGGTGGTGGCGCGGTCCATGAACCATTTGCCGGATTTGTAGAGGTCATCCACGGAGGTAGTTGTCGCTACTTCCGATGAGAGGTAACCTGCCTTGTAATATTTGTGTACGGTTTCAAGATTGGATTTCAGTTCAGGAGTTTCGAGAATGTTGACGATTTTATAGTCTTTAGTGTCCAGATATACCGCCATTGGCATTTTTTCGATGATATAGTCAAAAGGCAGCACCGGCATAAAATCCTTCACCATCGCGTAAGGCGTGATGCCCGGCTCGTTTTCCTTGATCGTCTTGAGCAAAGGTTCAATGCTCTCCAGTGATTTCACTTTGCTGATGTCCAGCTTGTACTTGTCCACCAGTTCCTTATTGAAGCGCCATACTTCCTGAGCCGGGAGCTCTTTGTTGGCAGGAATAGCGTAGTTATGGCCGTCTACCTTGGAGCCTTCCAGGAAGGCAGGGTCGATGGTATCCTTGATGCCTTTGCCGTACTTGTCAATCAGGCTGTCGAGTTCCAGGAATGCGCCTTTACGGGCATTTTGCACATAATCCAAAGCCCACGAGCTGGTAAACATGATGTCCATAGGCTCACCGGAGGCAACCTTGACCTGCATTTTCTGCGAGTAGTCCCCATAGTCGATCATGTTGACCTTGAGGGTAACATTGATTTTTTCTTTGGTATATTTGTTGACTTCAGCTACGACCATGTCCAGGTCCTTCTGCGGCGCGCCGATGGTATACCAGATCAGCTCAACCGGCTTCTCCGAAGAAGTGTCTTTCGTTTCGGAAGCAGTGTCCTTTGTCCCGGCATTGTTCGTAGCAGCATTGTTAGAACCGCCGCCGCAGGCACTAAGCAGCACCGTGAATGCCATCAGCGATGTCAGTAACAGGGAAAACCGTTTTCTTTTCTTGCTCATTCTTTGATAACCTCCCCTTTATTCACCTCGAATTTTGCAGGAACATCCGGAAGCCTGACCGCCGCCGCCCTCTTCAAGGATTACCTTAACTGTAGTTGATGTAAGCATTCTCAAACAGAAGCTAAACTAAATAAATCCTGTAGAAAATAAAGAAAAGAACTTGCCCGGCGAACGTCCGCTAGACAAGCCCCTTGTATTCGGTAGGTGAAATGCCCACATATTTTTTGAATTGCTTATAAAAGTATCCTGTCTCCCAGTAGCCTACATTCCTGGCGATTTCCTGGACCTTGCAGGAGGTATAACGCAGCTCTTCCTTCGCCTTCTCAATCCGGTAGCGGTTGATATATTCCGTGAAGGTATCCCCCACCTCTTTGCTGAATAGCTGCCCCAAATATACCGGATGGATATGGAACTGCGCACCGAGTGTCTTAAGCGAAATATCCTCCGAGTAGGACTCATGGATAAAATTAAGCACCTGCTGTACGACCGGACTTTTCACATCTCGGATCAGCAGGTCTATTGTAAACGCTGCCGCTTCCTTCAAAATATAAATCCACTCATGGATCGACGCCGTCTCACGGATTCTGCGGAAGCCCTCCTGGTACAGCTCCGGCTCTTCTGAGTGTCTGATTTCCTTGAGCTGCATCTTGAAACGGATCAGCCATTCCATGGAAAAATCCTGCAGGATTTCCGGTGTCACACCCTCCATATGCCGCAGTTGCTCAAAGCGCTCGTCAATGCGCCGCAGCAGCGCCTCCTTGTCTTTGGCCAGAATCAGCCGCTGCACCTGCTCCCAATTCTGGGTGACTTCCCGCCCGTCCGCTTCAGTGCGGCTTCTTATCTCTTCATACCGGATCAAGCTCCGCTCCGGGAACAGCATGAAATATTCTTGAGCTTTCTTCGCCTGCGCATAGCTCTGGGCCGCGCCCCCTTCGGTCTCCACAACGGAGCCAAGCGAGAGGCGGAGCGGCTGGAAGGAGGACAATTGTCCAATCAGCCGCTCATGGCAGCGCTCCACCTCTTCTTTCCCGCGCTGGTATTCACTTAGACCATGCAGCAGCACAGCATCTCCTTCGATATCCTGAAACAGAATGATAGAGCTGCTGCCGGCAAGCGCTTCCCCTACCGCCTTGAGGAATTCCGCACTGCCGAAGCCCGTGCCCGGGCGCAGCAATGCGGCCAGCAGCAGAGGCTTGTTCATCTGTATGCCCAGCAGCTCCGCCCGTTCATGGAATTCCTTCGGAGCAATCTGATCTCTGAGCCAGCGGTGCATCACGTTGTCTCTTAATATGGAAATGCTATGCGCGTTCATCTCATCTTCGGCTTTGCTCATGTTGAGCTTCTCTACAGCATTGCTTAGTGTAGCCTTGAACTCTTCCAGATTAATCGGCTTGAGCAGGTAATTCTCGATGCCCAGCGTCATGCCTTCCTTGAGATAACCGAATTCATCGTACCCGCTGAGAATAATGACCTTCAGCGCCGGCTGAATCTTGCGGACGGCACGAATCAGGTCCAGCCCGTTCATCAGCGGCATGGAAATATCGGTGATCAGAATATCTGCACGGAGCGAGGTCAGCGCTTCCAGCGCGTCCTGCCCGTTCTCCGCCCGGCCGACAATCTCCATCCCCATTCCGGCCCAATCGACGATATCGTAGAGTCCTTCAATAATAAACGGCTCGTCATCCACAATAAATACCTTATACATAGGTTGGCTCCTCCTCTCCCAAATCGGGAAAACATACGGTCACAGTTGTCCCAAGACCTTCTATACTTTCTATCTGGACCCCATGCGGCGCTCCGTACAGCAGCATCATTCTCTCATGAATGCTCCGAAGGCCAAAAGACTGCGAGGAGCCGTCTGTATGCAGCAGACCACTCTGGATCTGCTGCAGCCGCTCGGGCTGAATGCCCCGGCCGTTATCCGCTACCACGGCGCGGAGAATCTCGCCTTCCTTGACCAGTTGAATAGAGATGTGATTATCGCTCCGGTCTGTTCTCATCCCGTGAAGAATATAGTTCTCGACGATGGGCTGCAGTGACATCTTCAGGACTACCCGCCCCTCCAGCTCCTTCGGACAATGCAGCTCATAGGAGAATTTGTCCTTGTACCGGATGCGGAACAGCTCCAGATACAGCCGGCAGGCTTCAAGCTCATCCTTCATAGTGTGCTTGCTCTTGGGATGAACATAGCTTTTGAACAAAACAGACAGGCTGTAGATCATCTCTCCTACATCGGGCGCCCCTTGGGAGATGGCGCGCATGCGGATTACCTCCAGTGTATTGTATAGGAAATGCGGGTTGACTCTAGCCTCAAGCGCCGAGATTTCGCTGTGCTTCTGCTTGATCTCCGCCTTAAAAACACGGTCGATATAGAGATTAAGCTCATCCAGCATATCATTGAAGCTTTTGGAGATTTGACCCAGCTCGTCTTCCTTCACATCAGTGATCCGGGCGGCAAGGTCGCCATTCTTCACCTTGCGGGTAAAGCGGATAATGTTATGCGCCCGGTAGGCGAAATTGCTGATGAACAGGGATGGCGTAATCACCGCAAACAGAATACAGATCAGGCAGATGATAATAATCATGTTGCGCAGACCTCTATAAGTCGCTGCAAGCTCCTGTTCCGGGACTGCGCTAAGCACCGTGAAGCCGCCCTGGCTATGCGTCAGCTTCGTAATCATCATCCCGTTTACTTCTTCACCGTCTGAGAAGATCGCTTCAACCTGTTCAGGGTAGGGGTATTTCTTGCCGTAGAGCTTCCCGGAGCTGTCGAACAACACATCGTTGTCCGCCGAGAGCACAACAATGTTGCCTTTGAAATCATCCTTATAGTCGCCCATGCTATCCCAGATATGCTCCGCATCATAGAACACCAGCAATTGCCCGATATTGCGCAGCGACTGCTTGTCATTGATAGGCACCCGGATCGAGAACATGGGGGAATCCGCGAGGGATATGGTTTTGCGGACCCAGATGTTCGGAGCTGTCACGCTGCTGGCTTCTTCCAGATACAAGGCATCCGGTACAAGCGAACGCGCCGCGTTGGTGGAGATAATATTGAAATTTTTCCGTTCATTGAACACATACAACTGCTGCTTGGCAGAGCTGTAGAGCAGCAGCCTGCGTATATCCGGATCATCCTCCAGCTTGTTGCGGAAAAACTGCACGCTGTCTGTAGTGATGCTGCTCTCATTCAGATACCGGTCCAGCCTGTAGGTTACATAGTCCTGATAAGGATGCTCCAGCAGATAGGACGTATTGGATGCAAGCTCACTGTCCCTGTAGACATCGCGCATCATCGTTTGCACAGCGTCGTATTTATTCTGAATATAATTGTTCACGCTTTCTACGGTCCGCTTCTGGATATCCAATTGCCTCTGCACCACAGGCTGCGACATTAAGAGGAACATCAGGTAGGAGAACGTAATCGTGGTGACCACGGCTATAATGGAGAAAATCAGGATGATCTTCATAAACAGATTGTTCTTAAAATGCTTCTTATACCATTTCGGAAGCAGCATAATCTCAGATGTCCCTCCTGCTCTTGTTGCCTAATGAACTACACCTCATTATATATGTTTTGTCGGCTTTCAAGTTCAACTTATATACTTCAACAATAAGCTATGGCCAGTATCGCACATAGGGTAAAAAATAAAGGTTTACTGTAAAAAATAAAGACAGGGAGCCTCCTCTATCCGCCTGTTTCATAAAATTTCGTTATTTTGTAATGAGAATTGTTCTCAATTATATTATAATAGTTTTAGTTTTAAGGCAGATCGAGGAGGTGGACATATCATGCAAGCGGGCCAGCAGTTGCTCGTTTGGAGCTATTCGCACATTAACGTATTGGATATCCGCCGCATTGTGCAATATGAGGGGGAAGCAAGCTCGTATCGCTTGCCTGCAAACTGTTTTTTATACGCAGTAAAAGGAGCAGCGACAATCCGTCTGGAGGATGCCGATCAGCCCGTCAAGCGTTTTCTTGTCCTGCATGGTATTAAGGGCAGTGTACTTGCGATAGACAAAATTGAAACCCTCTTTGAGTACTATCTGATTTATTATGGCGCTGCTCTGCCCGAACTGATTAAGCATAGATTATTATCTGGAAACGAGCGAAACGGCGCATATCATCAAAGCTACAGCGTAGCCCCGATATCTTCGGCCTTTTTGCTGCATCAGGTTCAGGAGATGCTTGCGGCCTGGGAAAGCCAGGCCCGGGACAAGCTTCAGAAGATTCGCGTAAAATCGCTGATGTACCAGTTTGTATACGAGGTTCTTCATCAGGCCAACGCCGGTGGAGCACTGCTTGTCCGCAATGATTTGGTCTCCCGGGCAATTCAATACATACAAGCTAATTATGCCCGGTCCATCACGCTTGAGGAACTCGCGGCAAGGCTCGGCTGCAGCTCACGCCACTTTTCAAGAATATTCAAGAACGAGACCGGGAAAAGTCCTATTGATTACATTATTCATTTGCGGATTACGAAATCCAAGGAGCTTCTCGTCACAACGGATGCCACTCTTCAGGAAATAGCTGAAAGCATCGGGCAGCCCGACAGTTATTATTTCAGCAAAATGTTCAAAAAGCATGTCGGCACATCCCCTCTTCGCTATCGAAATGAAAACCGCTATGCCTCAGAGTGTCCATATATAACATCAGGGTTGGCACGATATGACATTGGAGAGCCTTTTTGGGCACAGTATAGTATTGATAAGGATTATCATTCTTATTTGTACACCAAAGAGGGGGATTCACCAATGTTTCGCAGCAAAAAGTGGGCAGTAACCATGCTGCTATGTTTTACTATGGCGCTTAGCGCCTGTTCGGCAGGGAACGGCGGTACTAATGGAGCGGCAAAAAATACGCCGGAGAATCAGAACTCTGCTGTTACTCAGCAAAACGCCGCCGTTCAGTCTGCTACGGAGGAGACAGCGGCATCACAGCCTTATCATGCCTCTATTGATTCCAAGTTCGGGACGGTAGAAATAACGGCTGAGCCGAAACGAATCGTGGCGCTTGGATGGGGAGATGCCGAAACGGTACTCAGTCTTGGCGTGGAACCGATCGGGGCCAGCGATTGGGTAGCATTCGGCGGCGACGGTGTGGGGCCTTGGCTGGAAGGCAGCTATCATACTTCACCAACAATTATTGGAACGCTTGAGCCAGACTACGAGCTTATTGCAAGCCTGAAGCCGGACCTGATTCTTGATGTTAAATCTTCCGGTGATGAGGAGCGTTACAAGCGCCTAACCGAAATTGCCCCTACCATCGGCATTCCGAAAGGAGCGGACCGTTACAAAACTTCCTCCGAAGACCAGCTTCGCATTATTGCTAAAGCATTGAACAAGGAGAAAGAAGGCGAGGAGCTGCTGGCTAAGGTGAATGAAGCGTTCGCCAAGGCTGCAAGCGAGCATCCGGAATTTGCCGGCAAAACAGCGGTTGTTGGTTCCTACCAGGCCAGCGGGTTTGGCGCCTATGTAACAGGAAGCACGCGCATTGATTTCGTTAAGCGTCTCGGATTTGTTACGAAGCCGGAAATCGAAGCAATAGAGAACTCCAACTTCGCCATCAAGGTAGCTGATGAGCGTCTGGAGCTTCTGGATGCGGATCTGACCGTTATTGTGCCGATTGGCGTGGAACCAAGCGCTGTGACTGAACAGGCATTGTTTCAAAAAATCCCTTCAGTAGCTGCTGGAAGAGGATTGGTGCTGGACCGGCAATCCTCACGTGCGTTTTCGACGGGAAGCATCCCTGCCCTGCTGTGGACAGTGGAGAATCTCGTTCCTCAATTCGCAGATGCGCTGAAAGGAAAGGAGTAAGCTGTTGTGGCATCAGCCAGTCGATCAATGAAAAAGGATAGGCCGGAGGAAGCCAGAAATGCGCACAACCCAAGAGTGACAATAACAAGATCAGCAGGCTTGCTGATATTGCTGGTCTTGTTGGCGGGCGGCATGGTGATCAGCCTGATGGTTGGCACCAAGCCGCTTTCTGCTGCTACCGTATGGGCCGCACTGACATCCTCCAACGGAAGTTATGACCATACAGCGGTACTGGAGTCGCGGGTACCGCGTACAATGCTCGCTTTGGCGGTTGGCAGCGCTTTGGGCTTGTCCGGTGCGCTTATTCAAGCTTTTACGCGAAACCCGCTGGCCGATCCCGGAATTCTGGGTGTGAATGCAGGCGCTGCGTTCGCAGTAGCGGCAGGGATAGGCTTATTTTCTGTATCGAGCCTATCCGGTTATATGTGGTTTGCCTTTGCGGGAGCCCTTCTTACTACAATTGCCGTTTACATCATCAGCGGCGGTGCAGGGCGGATTTCGCCGACACCGGTGCAGATTACGCTTGCGGGAGTGGCTCTTGGAGCGGCCTTGAGCGGGATTACAACCGTATTTCGGATGATGAACAGCGAAGCTTTTTCCCAAATGCTGCAATGGAGCATGGGTTCATTATCCAGAAGAAGCTTGAGCGATTTATGGCCGGTGTTGCCGTTTATGCTGGTTGGAGTGCTGCTGGCCCTGGCTGTATCGCCGGCGCTTAATGCAGTTGCACTTGGAGATGAGCGGGCCGCTTCCATGGGTGTACATATTCATCGTACCCGCCTGATCTGCCTGATCGCCGTTACCCTTCTGGCTGGCGGAGCGACTGCTGTAGCCGGCCCCATCGGGTTTATCGGCCTGATGGTGCCGCATAGCATCCGCTGGCTCATTGGTCCGGATCAACGCTGGATTTTTCTATATTCATTGGTGGCAGCGCCGCTGCTATTACTCGTATCAGATGTCATTGGCAGAGTGCTGATGCCGCCCGCCGAAATTCCAGTGGGCATCATAACGGCTTTCCTCGGCGCTCCCATACTGATTCTGCTGATACGAAGAAAAAGAGCAAGCGACCTCTAAACGGGTTGATATCGACATAAAGGAGATGAGACGATTGCGACCCGTTCAATATGGCCGCCGCGAGCTGGTATTAGCCTGGCCGTGGAAGATCAGGCTGAGGGTCAAGGCGATACTGGCCACGCTGGCGATGCTTGGCGTAGTTATCGCGATTGGAGTATTATCGCTGACTCTTGGTACGATGCCGGTAAGCGTGGTTGATGTGTTCAAGGCAATAACGGGGAATGCCGAAGGCATAGCCCGGACCGTTGTGGTGGAATGGAGGCTCCCAAGGGCCGTTGCCGCTATTGTGTTCGGGGCGGGACTTGGAGCCAGCGGGGCGATTTTTCAGTCGCTGACCAAAAACCCGCTCGGTTCGCCCGACATTATCGGGTTTACTTCCGGTTCCTATACGGGGGCACTTTTGGTGCTGCTTGGTACAGGAGCGGTTTCCTTTGCAGCGGTGGCTTCAGGTGCGATAATCGGCGGTATCGGAACGGCTGTTATCGTGTATGTGCTGGCGTTTCGCGGCGGGTCTAAAGGCTTCCGCCTGATTATCGTCGGGATCGGGATATCCGCAATGTTAGGTAGCCTTAATTCCATGCTGCTTCTGCGCAGCGAGCCGGATGCGGCATTTACAGCCGCGGCGTGGGGCGTCGGCTCCTTAAACGGAGTGAACTGGTCACAGGTAACGCCAGCTTCGATTATGGTAATCGAGCTTCTTATGGGGACCATCCTCCAGACGAGACCGCTGCGGGAAATGGAGCTCGGAGATGATACAGCCAAGGCACATGGCGTCGCGGTTGAAAAGTCCCGTTTTCTGCTTATTGCAACGGGCGTAGCGTTAACCGCTGTGCCTACGGCCGTTATGGGTCCGGTTTCTTTTGTTGCTCTGGCAGCGCCCCAGATGGCAAAACGGCTTGCGGGAGCATCGCATAGTCTGATCCCGGCAGCTGCAATGGGTTCATTGCTGCTGCTGGGATCAGATTTTCTGGCGCAACGGCTTGTCCGTGGAACCGTGTTTCCGGTTGGCGTCGTAACTTTGTCGCTTGGCGGAGTTTATCTGGTGTGGCTGCTGTTCGTGCAGGCCAGGAAAAGAAAGGAATGAACATGACAACATCTGAAAAAAAATACGCTCAAGACAGCATGCCTGGAGCCTCGCCGCTGTGGACCAAGGATCTGACCGTTAATTATGACAAGCGTGCCATTATAGAAAACTTGTCGGTGGCAATACCGCCGAATTCTTTTACAGTTATTATCGGTCCGAATGCCTGCGGGAAGTCTACACTTCTGCGTGCATTGTCCGGGCTGCTGAAGCCGGAGCACGGGCTTGTTATGCTGGACGGGAAGGAGCTTGCAGCCTGCAAGGGAAAAGAGATTGCCCGCAAGCTGGGGCTGCTGCCGCAGACGGCCATCGCTCCCGAAGGCATTACGGCAGCCGATCTGGTGGCACGCGGCCGTTATCCTCACCAAAGCATTTTCAGACAGTGGACGGAAGAGGACGAGCATATTGTTGCCGCAGCCATGGAGGCTACAGGCACAACCAGCCTGGCGCATCGTCTCGTGGATGAGCTGTCCGGCGGGCAACGCCAGCGGGTGTGGGTCGCAATGGCGCTGGCGCAGCAGACTCCTCTGCTGCTCCTGGACGAGCCTACGACGTTTCTTGACATTGCTCACCAGATTGAGCTGATGGAGCTTTTTACGGAGCTGAACAGGAAAGGGCATACGCTGGTGGCTGTGCTGCATGATTTGAATCATGCAGCCAGATACGCCACACATCTCATTGCGATGAAGGACGGTGCAATTGTCGCACAGGGCCATCCCAAGGACATTGTTACGGAGGAACTGGTCGAAGAAGTATTTAATTTGTCCAGCAAAATCATTGAAGACCCGGTTACAGGCACTCCGCTGGTCGTTCCCGTTGGCAAATCTAGTTCCTGATGATTAGCTCCTGCACATCCCGCCGCATGCTTAACGGCACCTCGGTAAGCGGGGTTCCCAAACGCACGAGCATTTGAATGGTTCCGCCGCCGGGGGCATAGCTTCGGTGAATATCGCTGTAGATTCCGTTCATCTCGGGATATTCCTCGATCGCCTGGCTTAACGGCTGCATGGCCAGCCCCAAGCTGTGGGCGGTCAGGATTAGCCTGCTGTACAGCATCCCGCTTCTGACCTGGCTTGTGCGGCTGTTATCACTGCTGATAATCAGTGCGTAAGCAGGCGTTTTGTTCACAGAGGCCTCCGTGGACTGGATAAGCTGGTCGGAAGCAGCCTGCCCCTTGTTCAGAGACGGAAACAAGGTTACAGCGCCCTGCAGAATATGGCGCATGAGCCCGCTGGTTCCTTGGCCTTCCACGGAGAAGCCGTAGCGGTATTTATTTTTCTCCCGCTCATTGGCACGGAAGATTTGGGCCGACTCCTCCATTACACGGCTA
Organism: Paenibacillus sp. sgz302115; assembly: GCF_056120445.1. Lineage (NCBI taxonomy): Bacteria > Bacillati > Bacillota > Bacilli > Caryophanales > Paenibacillaceae > Paenibacillus > Paenibacillus sp. sgz302115. The sequence continues at coordinate 335,952 of NZ_JBVYOK010000004.1, read as the reverse complement.
ACCCCCGCCTCTACCTTAGCCGCTTGATTGGCATAGTCTGCAAGCTTCTTCATGTTAGCGGCATCTTGGAAAATCTCAATAGTCATATCACTGTCTTTATTAACGCTCATTAACTCCTGTACCTGCGAATCAGTAAGCGGATCAGATTTATAGCCTCCCCTGTTCGTATCCGGCTGGAACAAATATGAATAGAGCGGCCCGGCAGCGGCATTGATCTTCGTAAGGGTGATCTGCGCAACGGGTTTGCTGTCCATGCTCTCGGCAAGCCTGCTCTCCTCATACTCCCCTTCAGGAAATAGCTTAATGGCAGCGTCATAACCAAGCTCCGCTCCGGCAACCCGAATATACTCCAGAAAGGTTCCCTGTGAAACCATAAACTGCCGTGCGTCGGGATCAACTGCCGGAGATACCCGGGAGCTGTCCGCATACAGCGAAAAAACCATATCATTATTGGGATCGAGCTTGATCCGCCAAGGCTGCATATTATGCCCGCTGGCAGCAAGCAGACCATGAGCGGTTAGCTGCAGTCTCGGATCAGTCATTTTTGCGGAATAGCCGGGTTTCCAGGGCTGCAAATAACGCTGCTGGGTGAATACTCCACTGATAAGGAGCAAGGAAGCAAATACAATAGCAACCAGACCGACAATGCCCGAAACAACGACCAACATAATCTTTTTCCCCCGTTTCTTCCCTTTCACTTGAGAACACCCCTTCTATACGCTTATAGATTCAACCATTAGGCTAAAAGCTGCCGCAACCAGCTCATCCGGCGTTGTCGCATGCATGTGGCGGAGATAATTCTCCTTCTTCAGCGCTGTGTTCAGCACCCCCATGACGCTCGACCACAGCATAAGTGCGGTATGTACAACGTTAAGCTCCTTACGGATAACCCCCTCGTCCATTCCCCGCCGCAGCATCCCGATTAAATGCTCTGTGATCTCTTCCCCCAAGGCATAACATTCTTCTCTCGTCTTGTCAGCAGCTTCGGCAATGAAGTCAATTTCCGCAGTCTCATATTGAATCATTGCTTCGAAATATTCAGGGTGCTCTTTGCTGAACCGGTAAAATACATCACCCATCTGCCTAATCCCCCCCAAAGCGTTGGCAGCCGGATTCTCACGGATGTCCTGCCGCAGCATCTCCAGCATTAGCCTGTAGCCCCGGGTCATAATCTCAAAATAGATTTGTTCCTTGCTGCTGAAATAGACGTATAAGGTTCTTTTGCTGAACTCTGCCGCCTTGGCTACATCATCCATAGTCGCCTGATTATATCCCTTGGCAAAAAAGACTGCCTCAGCCGCTTCGATAATATCGTTCCTGCGGATTTCCTTCTCCTTCTCTCTGCGCTCTCCGCTTCCCACCCTGTCCCCTCCTTAAAATTGCACTATAGTGTTATTAAGTAAACTATAAGTTTACTTTGCCCTCAAGTCAACTCTCCTGTCTGTGAGATTCCTTACAGTGAATGAACTTTACCAGAAGTGGACACAGTAACAGCAGGTCTGGGAAAACTAATAGGAGGGCAACGATGGACACACATGAGTTCGTGGAGAAGTTTCGGGAGAATATGAAGAAGGCCGAGAAAAACAAACGCCGCGGCAAAGGCTCGCCGGAAGCGAGACTGTCGAACAAACAGCACAGCACGAATAAATAAGTACCGAACGGCCGCGCCTGATTCAGCCGGATATATCTATATTTGCACAAAAGGGATGCCCGCAAAGCCGATTGATTGGCTTCGACGGACATCCCTTTTTGTACCCTCGGATTAAATAATCTTATTTGCTCAGTTTAGCAACACTTGCAGCCACTTTCTCCAGCTTCGCCTTACTCAGTGTTTTGTCCGGCGAGCTAAGCGTCACGTAACGGTCATCCAGCTTGAAGGTCAGCATCGGGATATCCGAAGGGGTATACCATTTGCCTTCAGCTCCGGTCGAAAGCTTCACTGTAGTGCCTTTGTAATCATAGGAGTAGTCCCGTGGTGAAATCTCCACGTTCATATGTTTGAAGAGGAATCTTACGCCATCGGAGCCTTGGGCTGCTTTCTGGAAAACATCTCCGCTGGTCATTTGCGTCGGTGCATAAGCAGTTTCAAAGCCCTGGAAGGCTGCGAAGGCCTTGGTGATTGCTTCTTTTTGTGCGGCATTGTACTGTACTGCGTCCAAAGTGATCGCTGAACCGTTACCCGGTGTTGTTGTCCCTGCTGCTGAACCCAAAACCACCTGATTGGTTGAAGGATCGAAGGTTACCGGCACCTGCAGCGCATCCGCCATCGCACGGACAGGCAGGTAAGTCGTATCTTTGTAAGTAATTGGGGCCAGCGTTTTTCCATTGTTATCCACTGGTGTATATTCTGCTCCGTTTACTGTAAAGCCAATGCTGTGATTCAGGTATGCACTGATCTTCTGCATGTTCGTTCCCGCATATACCCCCGCCGAGCCTGTCACTGCCATTCCGAATACCATTGTTGCTATGATCATTTTTTTGCTTTTCATTGAATATCGTCTCCTTGTGAGTTCATGTATTGTGTGCCTTGCTATGATTCAATTTAATCATGAACTTGTTTCGAACTTGTATCGTGATTGTAAAGAAGTGATTCCAAACCGGTTGCCGGTATTTGATATACCTCAGTGTACAAAATTTCTCTGAACCGCTCGAATTCCTGCTGGCTTACAGCCCGGGGATAGGTCATGATCATCAGCGGCAGATCGGCCTGGCCCTCACGCAGCGGAGGCTGCACATAAGGATAAGGATTCAGATGGAAGCCCAGACGCTCGTAAAAGCCGACTCTGCGCTGCTCAAGCGAACCTTCCGGCGGCTCCACCTCCAGCAGAACGGGCTTGTCCGAGCGGCTAATATACGAATTCATCAGTATTTTGCCGATTCCGCCGCCTCTAATTTCCGGGTTCACCGCGATGTGCTCAACAAACCGCAGCTCCGGAAACTCCCATGCCGCTAAAAAAGCCACTGTCCTGCCTTCAGCATCACGCTCGGTGTATACACGGTAATTCGGATTGTCCAGCAACGACTTTTGTCCGCTGTAGGTTCTGATCTCACTGACTGGAAAAGAAGCTTCCATTATGGCGAATATTTCATCAAACGCTGTAGGGTTCATTAATTTTCTACCTGCTTTCTGGTTAGTTTCTGTATTATAGCAAACAAGTAGAAACGGCTACGCCGTCCTTAAAAAGGACGGGATCCGTTTCAGCAAGAAATATAAGGATAAAGTATAGCATGAAACTTATACTTTCTTATATTTTTGAAAATAGTCACAGAACATTCGCTAATGCCACCCCTTCCATTTAGAACCTGGTACTAGGAGAACGTGCTATACTGTAGATATTAGAAACCATTATGTTTATATAGGAGATAGGAGAGGTTCGTTGTGGAGAATGCGCGCTGGGTTGCACCTGAATTCTACAATATCACTTCGGAAATGGAGCAGCATCCTGCCGATAAGATTGCGCTTAAATGGTTGCATGAGAATGGGGATTATGAAGAAATCACTTACGGTGAGCTGATGAAGCAGGCCAGCCGGCTTGCCGGAGGGCTGTCTGGTCTCGGGCTTGAGAAGGGCGACCGGGTGCTCGTAATGGTACCGCGCCGCATTATCGCTTACGTTATTTATCTGGCATGTCTGAAGCTGGGGCTTGCAGTCATCCCTTCTTCCGAAATGCTGCGGGCCAAGGACCTCGCCTACCGCCTGCGGCACTCCGAGGCCAGAGCCGTTATTGTCTGGTCAGAGGTAACCGTTGAAGTCAATAAAATCACCGAGGATCTGCCTGCACTGGATTACCGGCTCTCCGTTGGCGGCGCTGAAGATGAGCTGCAGGGCGGATGGACGGGTCTGGAGAGCCTGATGGACGGCCAGCCGGACAACTTCCCTACCGTTGCCAGCCGCCGTGACGATATCGCCATCCTGGCTTATACCTCCGGAACGACCGGCAACCCTAAGGCTGTCGTTCATACCCACGGCTGGGGATACGCCCATCTGCGGATCGTTTCCTCACTGTGGCTGGATATTCAGGAGTCGGATATCGTGTGGGCAACCGCCGCACCAGGCTGGCAAAAATGGATCTGGAGCCCGTTCCTGACCGTTCTCGGCAATGGTGCAACAGGCTTCGTCTACAATGGCTCTTTCCACCCGCACCGTTATTTGCAGCTGCTTCAGGATCAGGGCATCCAGGTGTTATGCTGCACACCGACTGAATACCGCCTGATGGCCAAGACGGAAGGGCTGTCGAGGTTTGACCTGTCGAAGCTGCGCTGCGCAGTGTCCGCCGGCGAGCCGCTCAACCAGGAGGTAATCAACGCCTTCCAGCAGCATTTTGGTATTACGATCCGCGATGGCTACGGGCAGACGGAGAGCACGCTGATCATCGCGGCGCTGAAGGATGAACCGCTGCGAATCGGTTCAATGGGCAAGTCGATTGCGCCGGGCATTGTAGAGGTTGTTGACGAAGACGGCCACCCGCTGCCTGCGGGAGAGGTTGGAGATATTGCCGTGCATCTTAGCATGCCAGCCTTGTTCAAGAGCTATTACAAGGACCCTGAACGGAAGGCTAACAGCTCGCATGGGGAGTATTTTATCACTGGGGACCGGGCGCGGAAGGATGAGGAAGGCTATTTCTGGTTCGAGGGCCGGGGCGACGATATTATCATCAGCTCGGGTTATACCATCGGACCGTTTGAAGTAGAAGAAGCTCTGATGAAGCACGCCTTGGTCAAGGAATGTGCCGTTGTGGCCAGTCCGGACGAAATTCGCGGCTCAATTGTAAAGGCCTTCGTTGTACTGAAAGACGGCCACACCGGTACACCTGAACTGGTGCGGGAGCTGCAATCCTCCGTCAAAGAGTGGACCGCTCCCTACAAGTACCCGCGCAAAATCGAATTCATCGCCGATCTTCCGAAAACCGCCTCCGGCAAGATCCGCAGAGTCGCACTGCGTGAACAGGAAAAGAAGACCGCTCAGAAGTAACACCAGGCCTGCCTGCTGATACAAAAACGGGTACCCCGCATGTGAAGGGTACCCGTTTTATTGTTATTCCGACCAATAGTTTGCCTCAGGATTCAGAGCCGCGCCTACTTCGCCCTCTTTGATCAGGTCGCAGTCCAGATAACCCTCTTCATCCACAAAATAAACCTCCTGCTTATAGAACTCGTAGAGTGTCTCCAGGAAGTTCTCCGGGGAGTCGTACATCACTACAAGATCACCGTAGTCATGCAGCAGATCGCATACCCGTTCCACGCCATCCTCCGATTGGAAATAGCAGATGAAATCACTCCCGTAGTTGGTCAGGAGCGGCAGCACTGTGCCTCCGCCGCTGTAGCCTTTTTCCACCAGAATACTTTCCAGTACCTTGATTTCCTGCTCGTATTCATCAATATGGATCAGTCTGTAGCCCGGAATGAACTCGATCAGGTTCGGCTCCTCTTCTTCGCTGCTTGTACCGGAAACCTGGCTATAAATCGCTTGCAATACATCCGGCACACTCGGCATCAGACTGCCCAGCTTGGCCGTCACGCTCTCCCCGCCGGTTCCCAGACTGGCAGTATAGCCGGGGCGCAGCCCGCTTGATAGCTTAAGGTATTCCTGAAATTTGACGGTTAATCGTTCGATTGATGGATGGTTTAGCATATCATCATCCTTTAGTGGCAGAAGCCCACATTTTCTGAAGCCAGGCATCAAAATTCTCGCCCTTCTCACCTTCATAAGCATCGTAGACGTCAATCCGCATCTTCTTCAGCTTCTCCTTGAACTCCTCATACGAATGGTCTCTTGGGAGACTTTTCTTGATCCGCAGCACAATCTTGGATATGCCTTTGAACAGCTCAGCTCTGTTCTTCGACGGTACCTTTACATCTTCGCCGAAGGCCTTCAGCTTCTCGTATGCAGCTTCTTGAACGGTATATACAGGATCGCTGACCATCAGACGGTTCAGGATGTCGATAATCTGTTTGTGGTTGTGGCGGCCAAGCTCCTCCACGGCCTCAAGACGCGCTCTCCAATCGGCGGAGCGTCCGGCAGCCTTCTTCAGTTCCGCGTAATTCTCCGGCAGCCCGTTGTTCACTTCTTCATTATTCAAACGATACAATCCCCTTCTTGGTTAAATATAGTCCCAATTCTACCGTACTGTACTCCTTGATTTCAATCTTTTGGACAAATTCGCGAAATGAACCGGATTTATCCCCAAGCCCCCGCAGCATATGATAAGCTTAAACTACGTGAACCCACTCAAAGTGAAGGGAAGAATTACATAATGGAGCTGTTCATCTCCCACGAATCAACCCCTGCCGGCAAAACCTATGTAACGAATAAAATGATCGAGTTCAACCGGCAGCATTTCCCCGACGCATTAAAGGGCAGATACCAGGAGGTTCAGTTGCTGCTAAAAAACGCCGAAGGCGAGACGTTTGGCGGCCTGATCGGTGAAATCTGCTGGAACTGGCTGGAGGTGCAATACCTGTACGTGGAGGAGGCCTGCCGCAAATCCCGTTATGGCAGCATGCTCTTATCCGAAGCGGAACAGCTTGCCCGGTCCAAAGGCTGCGATTTCATCAAACTCGACACCTTAAGCTTTCAAGCCTTGGATTTTTATCTGAAACAGGGCTTCGAGGTGTATGGCACCATTCCAAATGCCGGAGGCTTCAACCACTACTATTTGAAAAAGAATCTGTAGGCCGCTCCCTGTATCTTACTATCCTATTTCCCGCAGCACTTCTTGTATTTAAGTCCGCTTCCGCAGGAGCATGGGTCGTTACGGCCCGGCTTGGCAGCCACAGTGATTGTTTTTAGGTCACGCAGACTCTTAGGCGCCTCATACTTAAGTGTTTCTGAAGAAGAATACCTCTCTGGACCAAAGCAAGCCCAGTTCTCCATCTCCTTAATGGTATCATCTATAAACTCAGATTCCATGTCTTTACCTTTTCTATCCAGCAGGTAGGCTTTATCCATAAGAAGCGTTGACTGAATTTCTTCCAACTGAATGACATAAGGGTCAATAGCCCTGTCTTCATACAGTTTTTTAATATCAGCGTATACTTCTTCCGGGTATAAATCTTCCGCACAGCATACGATCTCCGCATTGAAGTAACGATCACTGTCCGAGCGTTTACTTGTTAACAGCTCTCCCAAATAACTTACGGCCGTTTCTCTTGGAATTTCACCGCTATACACAAGTATGACAAGTGCTCTAAGCGCCTGACCTCTTGCATGTTGGGACGCTTTCCTGTTCTCGATCAACTGCTGCAGCAGAGCGAAATCACCATTATAGACCGAGGCGAGCATTCTTCCTCCGGCGTCCGTCAGAGTGTCGCTAAAGATGAGGTCACATAAGTCCTCCGGGAGTGAGAACAGCTCAATCAGAACGGGGAATAATTCCTTGACACGGAACTGCGAGAGCAGATAACTGGCGTACAAAAAATCAATGCGTGACGCTTCCTCAGCGATCTCAGGATGCTTTTGCAATTCACTCATGATCTCCAGCAGGTATGGAATAGCTTCATCCTTTCTGCTTATGATCTCTTCCACCTCTTCGCGGGGAAACCGACGGTCCTTGTTATACTTTATGGCTTCTATTAAATGTTGCATAATGACCCCTCCAGGAAAAAAGATTGCCTGCGCATTCCAGAATCTGCATACTTCCTAGTCTACCAGCCACTCGAACTGCGTCAACAACCTATTTTCAATGGTATATATACTGTAGAATTCAGCACAGCCCAATAAATTGACAGATTTCTGTAAACGATGGTACGCTCACAGTGCGTTCTCTACACCGAACTGATTTTCACAAAAATTCACCGTCAAAACGTTACAAATCCAATTAAGGAGATTTCCTATGACTGACGGGTATAGCCTGGATAAGGAAAGCTTGTCCAAGGAGCTGCGGCTTCTGCTTGCAGTTCTGAATAGTGACGACATCAATGAAACGGCGGAACAGAATCCGCAATTATTCAAGGATATCGACTGGGAGCTATGGGTACGGCTGTCCTTGCATCATCGTGTGTTTCCGTACATCTATCCCAAGCTTAGCCGGATGCGTGAAGAGTATGTGCCTGGCACGGTCACCCAGCGTATAAAATGGGAATATCGCAGAAATACTGTCCAAATGCTCCAGCTTAGCGGGGAAATGGGATTTATCGGCGAGGAGCTTGCCAAGCTGCATATACGTTCTCTGTTCCTGAAGGGACCGGTGCTCGCCCAGGAGCTTTACGGCGAAATTTCGCAGCGGACCTCGCGTGATCTCGATTTTCTGGTGCCTATGGCACAGCTCGCTGAAACGGAAGCGCTGCTGGTCCGTCTTGGGTATGTGAAGGAAGAGGATTTCGAGAGTATTCTGGGGGATTGGAAATGGAGGGAGCATCATACCACATTCAATCATCCCGACAAAAGCATCAAGGTGGAGGTCCACTGGAGATTAAGCCCGGGGCCGTCCAAGGAGCCGGGGTTTGACGAGCTGTGGGAACGCTCGCGGATCAGCAGCCACTTCGGGCAGCATGTCCATTATTTAGGCCAGGAGGATTTGTTCCTCTTCCTCGCCGCCCACGGAGCCAGACATGGCTGGTCCAGGCTGAGATGGCTGCTGGATATCAAGCAGCTGCTGCTGCAAAAACCGGACCCCGCCAGGTTAACCGTGCTGCTGCGGCGGTATAATTACACCGATGCTGGCGGGCAGGCGCTGCTGCTTGCCGCCGATTTACTGGCGGCACCTGTCGAGCCCGCTCTGTCCAGCCTCGCGGACAGACCCAAGTCCCGCCGTATCGCTCAGCTTGCCCTTTTCTATGTGACACGAATGGTCAACCTGCATAATCCACCCCTGGAGCCGGAGGTCGAGCGGCATTACAAATATTATCAGCCGGCAATTCTGACGCGCTGGCATCAGTTCTTGTATATGGCCGGTTTTCTGTATCCTTATGCGGTGGATGCGAAGACACTCCCGCTGCCCAAGCCGCTGCATGTGCTGTATTTCCCGCTGCGTCCCTTTCTGTGGACCTGGCGCAAAGTGAGCGGCGGGGAAAAGTAAAAAAGACTATATTTCTGCCCCACCAGTCATCCCACCCGAGTCTCTCCATTGGGGCGGATTAACTGTACTTCGTACAGCTAAAGTCTCGCTATCGAGGGACATCCGGGGGATAACTGTACTTCATACAGGTATATAGGCTGAAATCAGCAGAATGGCTCATCTTCCTCATTTTTAATTGCACAAACTACATTTATATCTCAAAAATAGCTATTTCGGCTAATAATAGCTGCATAAAGTGCAGCTATCTCACATTTTTCCCGGCCGGGTGTAAGCTCAGATTAACCAGTTTTCCAGAAACAGTATAGATTTCTATCAAATAGACTAAGAATCAAGTGCAAAGCATTTTATTTTTCACATCAATCAATATAGTTGCCTTCAAATACTACGCCATTATTTTTTTCATAGGATGATAGATGTTTCTCCGCCTCTTGCAAAAAAGCTTGATTACGAAAATTTTCGTAATAATACTCTCTCATCCTCTTCAAATCATTCATATATTTTTCAACATCCATAGCAATAACCCTCATGAACAGCAATCTGTCTAGCGAAACAACAAATGCAATTCCTTCATCAATGGCATCCTTAAGATAAAAATCATAATCTAAAAGTGCTATACTTCTCCATATTTCAAATGAATCAGTAACAACGCCTAAATCGCCGTATAAATCCTTCCTTTTATCGGGATTTTTCATAGCGAGTGACTGATAGTCCTCGTCGCAAATCAGCAGATCAATATCTGCACCGGACTTTCGCATCCCGTAATATTCCATAGCCATTCCGCCTATTAGAATAGGCTTTTTCATAAAGTCCAAATCATTTGATTTAAGTTTTTGGCCAAGTAAATCTATAACCTCTGACATCGTTTTATCACCTCAGTATATTAATTTTCTTATGTACACACCTTCATACTTTGATTGACCCGTCTCACGAAAATAACACGAACATACGTTCTATATTTATTTTAACTCGTCTACATAGTAAACACAATACAATATGAAATTGCCTTAGAAATGTAAAATAACATACCCGTTTTCTTGAATAATTAGATGATATAGTTAATACATAATGCATTGTTTATACCACCTGAAAGGGATCTTTCCAACATGACAATAGAAGTAAAACGGCAGTTGAACGATGGTCTGAAAATCCGAAAAGAAAAAGAAATAGTATCAAAAATGATTCGAATATATTGCAAGAAAAAGCATCATCAAAAAGTGCTATGTGCGGAATGTCAGGACTTGAATGATTATGCTATACATAGACTATCCCTCTGCCCGTTCGGTGAAGAGAAAACGGCTTGCGCAAAGTGCCCTATCCATTGTTACAAACAGGATTACCGTCAAAGAATTAAGGATATTATGCGTTACTCAGGTCCGTGGATGCTGCTCTATCATCCAATTGAGTCTATCAGGCACATCCCAATACCAGGCAAGCTAAGAAAATAACCCACTGTACAAAAAAAGGATTCTACTGCACAGTGTGCATTAGAATCCTTTTTTTCGTTGAAATTCCAGAGCTGTAGCCGCTCCCCATTCCCTCCTACATTGCTTCTTCCTGGCTGCTGAGCAGACGGCTGAACATGCCGCCTGTCTCGGAGGCCAGGCCGTTATACACGCCCTGCTGAATGACCCGGCCCTGGTCGATGACCAGAATCTGATCCGCTCCCCGGATGGTGGACAGGCGGTGGGCTATGACAATTACCGTCACTGAAGCTTTCAAGCGCTCCAGTGCCTCCTGAATCCGCTTCTCGTTCTCTGTATCCAGCGCACTTGTCGCCTCATCCAGTACGAGAATGGACGGCTTGCGGATTATCGCCCGGGCCAGCACGAGCCGCTGCCGCTCTCCGCCGGAGAGGCGGACGCCACGGTCGCCGAGCAGCGTATCCAGCCCCTCAGGCAGCTTGCGGACGAAGTCTGCCGATGAAGCGAACTCCAGCGCCTCCCACAGCTCCTCCTCGCTTGCATCCGGCTTGATCATTGTCAGATTGTCGCGAATCGTTGCATTATACAGAAAAGGGTCCTGCGCCACATATCCAATCGAGCGCCGGTAAGGAAGTAGCCTCTCCCCCGTAATCGGCAGCCCGTCCGCCAGAATCTCGCCCGATTCCGGCTGCATGAGGCCCATGAGCAGGTCGACCAGCGTGCTTTTGCCCGCGCCTGACCGTCCGACAATCGCCGTCATCCGGTTGGCCGGAATCACCACGTTCACACCCTGCAGTGAATACTTCGGCTCCTGCGGCTGGTAGCGGAAGTCAACACCACGCGCTTCCAGCCCCGTCTTCAGGCTCAGCGGAGTCACCGCGCCCTCCCCTCCCTCCTGCGCACCATGCTCCGCAGCCTGCAGACATTCCTCCTGAAGCAGCTGCAATTGCTTGAAGGAAGGCAGCACGGAAGCGAGCTGCTCCATCAGGGACTGCAGCGTGGAGAAGGTCGGCCACAGCCGGGCAAAGACCAGGATCACCAGCAGCAGATTCGGCCCCTCCACGTGCAGGAAGCGGAAAGACACGAAAATGAACACTGCGATCAGCAGCGTGGAGGACATTTTATAGAGCATCTGGGAGTTCGAGCGCAGCCGCGTATAATCCAGCTGCTCGTCCTTGACCTCGCCGGTGAACTCATGCATCCAGCTCAGCCGCGAGTGCTCCAGATTGTTGCTTTTGATATCCTTGATGCCATTCAATTGATCCGTAATCCCGGCCAGATATTGCCGGCCCAGCACAGAACTGCGGCTGCCCAGCTTCTTGGCCTTGCGGATAAACCGGCGTGAGAATAAGGATAACAGGACGGCACATACGAGTACAGAAAGCGTCATCGTAGGAGACAGCCAGAAGGCGAAGCCGATCTGCACCAGCGTGAACAGCAGTGAAGTCAGGAATTGCAGAAAAGCGCTGATTCCCGCCAGCACTCTCGCTATCTCGGTGGTCATTACATTAATCAGATCGGAGGTGCGTTTCTTCAGAAAAAAAGACCACTCGGCCCGCAGCAACGCGCTGTACACCTCATATCGCAACTGCCGGCTGTAGGTCTGTTGAATATCCACGTTGCGCACAGCAACAAATCGTGAGATCAGATTCTGACACAGAACGATGAGTACATAAGCACCGAGCACCAGCATTAGTGCTTCCGTCTGCGGCAGCTCCGATATGAAGCCGAGCATTGGAAGATTGTAACCCACCGAAGCTCCGCCAAGCTGAATACCCGCCATACCCAGCATCGGCACCAGCAGCAGCATGGCAGAGCTCTCCAGTAAGCCGCTGATCACCATCCCCAATAGATTCAGATAAAGTTTGACCCCGGACAAGCGCTGAAGCTGCCGGATATAATGGATTATGACTTGCATGGAACCACCTCGATTACTCGGCATGTAACACTTTGGCGAATTTCTCCACCACGACAAATCCCTTCATGGCATCATCGCCGGAGACATAATAAGCCCCGCTGCGCAGCCAGGCATGGGCAATCATCCGGCCCTGCTTATCCTTGGCGACCCCCATGTACAGAGTGCTCTCGATCCCGCGTTTTTCGAGCATTTTGAGTCCCGCTACCGCTCTGACCATGCAGGTGCTTTTCCAGGGGGTATAACGGCTCATGACCCGGATGGCTTTGGTTATATGCTGGATGCGGGGAATATCAACGTCTTTGGATACTGCCGGGGTCTCCCGGGACTGTATCCCAAGCTGTGGTGCGGTCCTGGCGAAAGGAAACAACAGCTGGATTCTTACGAGAAAAAGCCTCCAAAGCGCCTCAGGAATGAGCGCCAGGGCGGCTTTGTCATGGGTCAGCAGCTTACGCATGCGCCGGAGAGCGATCATGGCTGGCTTACTACTTCGGCAAGATCCTCATCCAGCAGACTTTGCAAAAAGGCAAACACATCCTGGCGGGCAAGCTCTTCCGAAACCTCGAAGCTCATCTGAATAATCTCCACCACCCGGCCCGCAGTAACCGGCGACGATAGCGCCGTCCAGATTTCTCCGCCAACCTCTCCAAGGTTGTAGTATTTTCCGTTCTTCACATTCAGCATGACCTTCTCGCCATCCATGTCGCTGGCAATATTGCCTTCGCGCTGCACGAGCACCGATTCAAGGGACAATACATCTGCTGGCTTCATATTCATTGGTTTATCTCTCCTTCACTTGTTGCCAATCGTTTCAAGGATAAGCGCTGCTTGCGCCGGAGCGTTGAAGCCTTGCTCAGGCCGGGTCAGCCGGTACATCGGCAGCCGGTTAATGAACGAAGCGAGCATACCGAAATGCCACTCACGGATGCCGATCCGGTCCACAATTGCTCTTTGATAGGTATGATTGTATAACGTGTGAAACCGCTGCATGCCCTCAATCGGCTGGAGAGCGACTGGCCCCTCCTGGGTAACCGACAGCTCAAACACTCCGGCCAGCGGCAGAGGTTCACTATGGAAACGGTCATGCACCGGCACAGCAAATTTGGTCTCCCGCTCAAAAAGCGGACGGTAGAGGGACGAATTCATTCCCAAATAGTCCAAGCTTTGCTGCCACAGCTTCTGCTGCGGATAACCTGGAACAGCTAATGGATGTCCATTTTGCACCATAACGGGAATAACGTCGTCACTGATCAGCGGGCTGCCCTGATCCATCAAATAGGAAGCGAGCGTCGATTTGCCTGCTCCTGAACGCCCAACCAGCGCATAAGCCTGGCCGCCAATTACAAGCGCGCTGCCGTGGAGCGGGAGAAGCTGTTTTTGCATCAGCAGCACACCCATGCAGCTTCCCAGAATGAACAGACGGACACAGTCCGGGTCTGCTTCCGGTGCAGGAGATACTGTGATGGTATTGCCGCCTTGAATTGAAAAAATAGCCGTACCCTTGGCCTCGAACATGACCTCATTCCCGGATACTCCCAGGCTGGGCGTAACCTTCGGTATCGCTTGCCAGCGTTCCGCCAGATCTGCCTGAACCACCGATACGCTGCCTGCCAACCCCTGCTTATCCGTGAGGGGAAGCTCCGGCAAAGGAAATTCACTGTGAATCTGCAGGCCAAATGCCTGGTAGGCCAGACCTTGAACGGTACTCTCCATGCGGTTCACTCCATCTCACCGTATTATTAAAAGATAGCCCTTATCCCCCTCAGCAAGCACAGGGGGATGAGGGCTGCAAGAACCAGAAATTTTAGGAGTAGTGTTGAATTTCATCTGGATCATCCTGGAATGAGTCAACGATAGCGACACCAGGTCCAGCCATTGTCATTTTGACGTCGAGCACTTCCAATTCAGGCTTGCTGTATTCCTTCTTCATATTCTCACCCCCTTTCAGGCATTGCTTCATCAGGACAGACGCTTCAAGAAACGGTAGAATACAAGTCCCCGTGTCAGAAGGCGAAAATCCGAGTTGAAAATCATGCTTGGTGCGGGCTCACTACCCAGCCGGTTCAAACATCCGGCGAGCCCGGTACTATTGAGGTAAGAGGAGGTACGCGGGTCCTTGATCATCTCCCTGAGCTCCTGAAGAAAAGCATTCCACTGCGGAAGCATACGGTAAATCCCATCCGCCCCCTGAACGCCGCGCCGCTTCCGGTTCAGGCGCACCTCGTCCGGCAGCAACCCCTTCATCGACCTGCGGATCAGCGAGCGGTCCACCCCATCCTGCACATACTGGCCTTCCGGCACAGATAGGCAGAAGCGGATAACACGCAGATCATTTGTGGGATCACGGTCCCACACCCGATATTTCAGCGACAGCTTAGTGGCCACCGTTCCGTTGACATTCCAGACATGCGGCTGTTCAAAATGCTTGCGGCGGATATCATAGATCGTCTGGGAAGCTGAACCGGTGTTCACCCCTGCCCTGTTTATCCGTTCTTGCACTTCCGTACGCTTCGCAAAATCAGGATGAATCAGCTCCAGCGGTGCTTCCTGCCCGGCCCGCAGCAGCCGCGTCAGGGACGGGAACGCTTTTTTGCCGACAATCTGCAGCACCTTCCTGCGGTTCGCACCCATCGACTGGTTATATTGCTTGTTCTCCCGGTAAAAAGTCAGCCACCGGAACTCCCGAAGCAGCTTCGCCTGGTAATCCAGGGCCGGCCCCCAGGAAATGCTCCAGTTGCCGCGTTGTCCGCTGAGCAGTACGCCGATGTCCTTCATTTGCGCCTGCTCAAAGATTCCTTTTAGCCAATAGGAATTTTCAATAAATTTATAGGGCATCTCCATGATATCCAGCCACTCGTCAATTTCACTGTAGGGGCTCAGCTCGGGAAAGTTCAGAAAGCTCGGCTGAATATTGCCTACATAATTGATGGTCTCCTGGATATAGGGACGCTCATCGGCCACACGTTTGCCAAGATTGAAATCGACAAAGCTGTCCACCGGATAAGAGCTGAAGGTGTGAAGAGGCTTGCCCCGGCGGCGAAGCTCGGCAGAGGCAAAGCTGACCACCGATCCTGAATCGAGCCCCCCGCTAAGGTTGGCGCCAACCGCCAAATGAGTCCGAAGCCGGTCCCGCACCGCACGCCCAAAGACTTCACGGAAGGCTTCCTCATACTCCCCGCTTGAACGTAAACGCAGCTCCGGCGGAGCCTTGAGTGTATAGTAGCGGGAGAACACGATGTTCCCTCCGCTTACGGAAATAGAATGGGACGGCGGCAGCTGTTCGACCGATTGATAGACAGTAGAGAACAGGTCCATAACATCGGTCCGCGTCTGGATCGCCAGGAACTCGGATGCCCAGCTCTCATTCAGCAACCGGCTCGCCCCAGGCATAGACAACAGCGGGTGGATGACGGTGCAGAAGGAGAACAGCCCGCCGGAGCGGTGGAAGTACAGCGACCGGTTCCCGGAGAAATCCCTGGCCCCGAACAGCGACCGCTTCTCTTCATCCCAGATCATAAAGGCAAAGTCCCCGACAAGATGGACCGGAGCCTGATCGCCCCATTTCTCATAAGCCAGCAGAATTAGCAGACTGTCCGGTATGGTCTCTCTGTCCCCATGCGGCACGTGAAGCTGCTCGCACAGCTCCTCCCGGTTGTCAATAATCGCATCAGCCGTAATAGCCAGCCTGCGCATAGAATCATAATAAGGAAGCGTCTCCCCCACGGACTGAGGAGTAATCCACTGCGACAAGCAGCCAAGGTAAATATCCTTGCTCTGCCACGCACTGATATCATCAGCCGGGTAACGCTTAAGCTGCTCTATAAGGTCAAGTCCCAGCTGCGGGTCCAATGTTTGATGCTGCAAATGATAGATTCCGGCAATCGCACTCATCATAAGACCCCCACCTGGTTCAAAAGCCTCCCCCGTGCTTGTCTAAAGCACCCAAGCTAAGCTTTCTCATAGTTCTTAATAAAGAACATTTCTTACTATATAAGATACCGTTCTTCCTATTAAATGTGAATAACACCTGCGGGTACAATTAGGTATCCTTTAGCGTATTGACGTAGCTGGATTTCTGTGGTATTAAGCTAGAAAAAAAGGGTATAACATACCCATTTGAACAGGAAATAAAGGTTATGTTATGGTTAATTGGAAACATTTTCTGGGAGTTGAGACTATGGGACCTGCTGACATGACACAAGAACTTATATTTGTGAAGGATTACAAAAACAACGGGGCACTGCGAAGAAGCTTGTCCGAGCTTGCCGGCAGTACTTTTGGCATAAGCTTTGAGCGCTGGTATCAGGAAGGTTTCGCCTAGAGTGTCATAAACTGCCCGTGCCGGGCCAGATAAGCCTCCTTCTCCTTGTAATCCGGCATAATACTTCCGAGGCGCCGCCAAAAAGAGCGGTCATGATTCATATGCAGCAGGTGGCACAGCTCATGAATGATTACATAGTCGATCACCTCGGGCGGTGCCATCGCGAGCCGGTAGTTGAAGGTCAGCTTTTTATCCGCACTGCAGCTCCCCCATTTGGTATGGGACTCTACAATCTCAATGGACTTGGGTTTTACCTTCAGCATCGTCTGGTACCCGGTAATCCGCTGGGCAACAATCCTTTTCAGGCTGGCAAAATAAAATTTCTTCAGCGCAAGCTTCAGCTTCTCTGCATCCTGCTCTCCGGTCTCAATCAATTCATGCAGCGGATACTCCTGTCCAAGGTACAAGAATCTGCCTTCCTCCTGATACTCCTTGGGCACCGGAACCTGCCGGGCCGCTGCGATCTTGTGCAGACTCTCCAGAATCCACTCCTCATGGCGCTGCACCGCGCCCAGAATCATCTCTTCACTTGTGCCCGTAGGAGCTTTAACTGTAATCAGTCCCAGCATATCTATATGAAGGGAAATTTTCTTCCGTTTTGCATATTGAACGTGAAGTTGTATGATTTGATCTTGAAGCTGAATCTGCATAGCCACCATCATTTCTGTAGATTTGAGTTTGCCTTAAGCTTAGCACGACGAACACGTCCTGGTCATTCCGGGCAGAAAAAAGCCTCTCCCGAGAAGGGAAAGGCTGTAATTCATGCAATATTACGAAGTTGTCAGTGGAAAATGACAGGCCACCATACGCTCAGGAAGCACTTCCGTAAGCACCGGCTCCTGCTGGCGGCATTTATCCTGGGCCATCGGGCAGCGGGTATGAAACCGGCAACCGGAAGGCGGATTCGCCGGCGAAGGAACATCTCCCTGCAGGACAATCCGCTCCTGCTTACGTCTTGGCGTCGGCTTCGGAATCGCCGAGAGCAGGGCCGCTGTATAAGGATGCAGCGGAGCCGCGAATAGCGCCTCAGTCTCTGCCACCTCAACCAGCTTGCCCAAATACATAACCCCTACACGATCCGAAATATGGCGGACGATATTGAGGCCATGCGCAATGAACAGAAATGTCAGTCCAAGCTCCTTCTGCAGCTTCATCAGCAGGTTAATGACCTGCGACTGCACAGATACGTCGAGCGCAGATACCGCTTCATCGGCTACAATGAACTGCGGGTTCAGCGCAATCGCACGTGCGATCCCGATCCGTTGACGCTGACCACCCGAGAATTCATGCGGATAACGATTTCGGCGTGAAGCGTCAAGTCCCACCAGTTCCATCAGTTCTACGACCTTGGCATCAATCTCCTTGGCCGAGAGGTTCCGGTGAATCCGCAGCGGTTCTCCGATAATATCCTTGACCAGAAAACGCGGGTTCAGTGAACCGAACGGGTCCTGAAATATAATCTGTAAATCCTCGCGCAGCTTGCGCATGTCCTGATGACCCAGCGAGTGAATATCCTGGCCCTTGAAGAGCACCTCTCCCCCGGTTGCGCTCTGCAGCCGGAGCAATACTCGCCCGAAGGTGGATTTGCCGCAGCCAGACTCGCCAACCAGGCCAAACGTCTCTCCTTTGCGGATAGACAATGAGACGCCATCCACAGCTTTCACCTGACCAACGGTCCGGTTAAGCAAGCCCTTGGTGATAGGGAAATACTTCTTGACATCCTTTACCTCTACCAGCACCTCGGCGGGAGGCGCATCTTTAATTACAGGTTTGACTGCTGATTCAGTGCTCATGCATGGTTCACCTCTTCTCTATCGTCAGCCTGAGCCGGTTTATCCCCGAACAGCCAGCAGGCAGCACGGTGATCCTCCGAGAGCATGAAATCCTGCGGCTCCCGCTCCCGGCAAATCTGCATGGCATGCGGACAGCGCGGATGAAAGCGGCAGCCTGTCGGAAGCTGACCAATGGGCGGAATCGTCCCTTTAATCGTATACAGCTCACCGCCACGCCCGCCTTCAAACCCGGGAATGGACTGCAGCAGCCCAATCGTATAAGGATGACTCGGGTGGTCGAATATTTCTTCAACCGTGCCTTCTTCCACGATGGCTCCGGCATACATTACAGCGATGCGGTCGGCAATCTCCGCAGCCACGCCCATGTCATGTGTAATCAGCAGAATGGACATGCCAAGCTCTGCCTGAAGCTTGCGCAACAGATCCAGGATTTGCGCCTGTACCGTAACATCAAGAGCCGTCGTAGGTTCATCGGCAATCAGCAGCTCGGGATTGCAGGCAAGGGCAATTGCGATAACAATACGTTGGCACATCCCGCCGGACAGCTCATGAGGATATTGCTTCGCCCGAATCTCCGGTGCCGGGATCCCTACCAGCCTCAGCAGGTCAATCGCCATTTGTGCAGCTTCTTTGGCAGGTTTGTTCTGGTGCAGCTGCAGACTCTCGGCAATTTGATCACCTACCGTAAACACCGGATTCAATGAGGACATCGGGTCCTGAAAGATCATCGCGATCCGGTTGCCGCGGATATCACGCATCTCCTCCTGATTCTTGGCGGCAAGATCCTGTCCGTGAAAATCAATATTTCCTTCGAGAATCATTCCGCCGGCGTAATCAATAAGCCGCATAATTGCGAGTGAGGTCACACTTTTACCGCTGCCGGATTCACCGACAAGACACAGCGTCTGGCCCTTATCCACAGCGAGGGAGATTTGGTCCGTTGCCTTAACCAGCCCCTTCTCTGTTACAAAGCCGGTGGTCAGTTTCCGGATTTCGAGTAATTTTTCCGCCATTTGTCCAGCCTCCTCCGGGATTTCGTTACTTGCTGTCTGGGATCAAGAGCGTCCCGAATGCCATCGCCGATAAAGTTAACCGCCAGCACCACCAGCAGGATGCAGAGACCAGGATAAACGGCCTGCATCGGATCTATCAGCATGAATTCCTGTGCGTTGCTGAGCATAAGTCCCCAGCTTGTGGCCGGAGCCTGAATGCCAAGACCGAGATAGGACAATGCCGATTCACTGAGAATCGCACCGCCGACCATCAGAGTGGCATTGACGATAATCGGAAAGCTCGCATTGCGGAGCAGATGCCGGAAAATAATACCCCAGTTCGATACCCCAATCGCTCTGGCAGCCTCAACATACTGCATCTCCCTAAGCTGCAAGAAGTTTCCCCGTACCAGACGGGCAATGCTCATCCAACTGGTTAAGGCCAGGATCAGAATCATATACTTAATCTCTGAACCGAAGATAGCCAGCACCAGAATGTTAAGGAAGAGCGTAGGCACGGAGTTCATCACGTCAACAATACGCATGAATACCGTATCTACCCAACCGCCAAAGTAACCCGAAATTGCGCCGACAATCGAACCGATGGCTACTGAAGCAAAGGCTACTGAAAACCCGATAATCAGGGAGATTCTCGCACTGTACAATAGCCGGGTGAGAATATCGCGGCCCAGTTCGTCCGTCCCCAATAGATGCCCTTCAGCGCCGGGCTTCAGGTTGGGGAACATCATGTCAATAGCGTCTGGCTTATATTTGGTTAAAAACGGAGCGAGTATGGCCAGAATGATGAAAAAGAGCAGAACGAAAAGCCCGCTCATAGCATATGGATTGCGCGAGAACTTTTTCCACAGCATGACCCAAGGACCGGGAGGTCGCTTAAGCTCTGCCGCCGGCAGCCCAGATTCTGCTTTCAATGGATCAGTTGGAAGTTGTGCTTGCTCTATACTCATGCCGCCTTGCCTCCTTGCTTGCCAAGCTTGACACGAGGATCTACTATCGCATACAGAATGTCCGCCAGCAGATTGCCTAGTACTACCATAACCGCCGTTACGATAGTTATAGCCATGAGGACTGAATATTCGCGCTGGGTCGCCATTTGCACGAACCAGCGGCCCATGCCCGGCCAGTTGAATACGCTCTCGGTCAATGCGGCCCCTCCCACCAATATAGGAAGATCCATACCCAGAACGGTAATGATCGGAATAAGTGCATTGCGCAGCGCATGGTGGAAAACGACCTTGCGTTCTTTGACACCCTTTGCACGTGCTGTTCTGATATAATCCTGATCCAGCACTTCAAGCATGCTTGCTCTCGAATATTTCATATAAGACGCCAGAAAACCAAGGGCCAGAACGGTTATCGGCAGCACAAGGTGCATGAATAGATCCCCGATGTCTCCTTCTTTGCCCCGTGTGTGCATATCTGATAAGGGGAACCATTTCAGCTTCAGAGAGAACCACTGCTGCAGCAGAATCCCGAACCAGAAAGTCGGCATTGCAAAACCGATATAGGAGATGAAGGATGCGGACTGGTCGGATAACCCGTACACCTTGGTACTGTTATAGATACCCCACGGAATCGCAATGACCAGGGATACCAGCCAAGCTGCCCCCATCAAGATAAAGGTGTTGCCGATGCGCGGCCACAGCAAATCGGAGACCGCCAGATGATTTTTAAAAGTATATCCCAGATCGCCCTGCAGCAGATCGCCGACCCAGCGAAAATATTGAATATAGATAGGTTTATCCAGGCCCAAATTATGTGCTTGCTGCTTGAAGACTTCCGGCGAAAGGCCAGGGGACAGCATCATTTGGGTCGGCCCTCCCGGGGCCGCATGAATAAGAAGAAAGGTAACAATGGTAATCAAAAAGATTACCAGCACCGATTGCAATACGCGGCGGATCAAATATTCTGTCATCAAATGTCCTCCTAGAGATGGTAAGGCAATAGAACCCGAAACTCCTTTTTGACAAAAGGAGAAGAGGAAAGAGAATTCTCTTTCCCCTCCCGTAATTCTATTTCCTGTGTCTGTCTGTTTGTTTAGTCAGTTACCCACCATTTGATAGCATGGAAGAACTGTCCATAGCCCAGTGACGGCTCTGGAGCATCTTCGTCTGCCCAATGAACTCTAGGCCCTGTACCAATGGCTTGACCATATTGATACAGGAACACGTAAGGCAGATCTGTAGAGATTTCTTTACCTACTTCTTTGTAGATCTCTTTACGTTTGGCTTGGTCAACGGTAGAATATCCATCTACCCACAGCTTATCCAGCTTCTCATTCTTATACCAGCCGCTGTTCTGGCCAGCAGGCGGGAAGTACTTGGAGGAGAAGACGCTCTCTGAATCCGGGTCAGGAGTGTTCAGGGACCACGCCAACAGCAGAGCTTGGAATTTACCTGGTGTAACGTTCTGGTCGATCCATGCCGCAAAGTCGATAGCCTTCGGTTTAACTTCAATGCCTACTTCTTTCAGGTTCTGTTGAATAACTGACGCTACTTGCTCACGTCTGCTGTTACCGGCATTGTACTGCAGTTCGAATGAGAACCGGTGTCCATCTTTAGTGAGAATGCCGTCCTTCTTGTCGGCAACCCAGCCGTCTTCAGCCAGGAGCTTCTTCGCAGTTTCCGCATTGTAATCATAATTGACTGCTGCATCACCTGGATCAGCCCACGTTCCTGGCAGGAACGGTGCGTTCATCAGCGCGCCGACACCCTTCAGAATGTTGTCGACCATACCCTGACGGTTCAGTGCATGCGCAATCGCCTGTCTGGTCTTCTGTCCACCGAATAGTCCATAATTATCTTTAAAGTTCTTGGAGTCAAAGTTGAACATTACATATTCATACTGAGCACCTGGTTTTTGGATGATGTCGATCGTGTCGTTAGCTTTGACCGCTTCAACCTGAGTAACCGGAATGGCACTGATATGGTCCGTGTCGCCCTTCAGGAGAGCTTGAACCTCGGTGTTTTGGTCTGCATAAATTTTGTATACCAGCTGGGCAATATGAGGTTTAACCTCGCCCCAGTAGTTTGGATCAGCATCCATAGTGTGGCTGTCGCCCTGTTTCCAGGAAGTCCATTTCCATGGTCCGTTTGTAACAGTTTTAGCCGGATCGGTACCATATGGATTAGTTTGCATTTCTTTCGGCTTGACATCCTTAAGAACATGGGACGGTACAACAGCCTGAACCAAGGCGTATAAGAATGGCGCGTAAACTTGCTTCATTGTGAACTTCACTGTCTTGTCATCGACTTTCTCAACAGTCTTCACTTTGTCGAATTGACTGGTAAGCGGTGATCCGGTTTCCGGATTCTTCGCCATATCAACTGTAAACACCACATCGTCTGCAGTGACCGGCTGGCCATCGCTCCATTTGATGCCGTCCTTCAGCTTCACTGTATAAGTCAATCCATCCGCAGAGATTTCCGGCACATCCGCTGCCAGAGACCAAGGCTCTGCCTTTACGTTTCCTTCGCGGTCCAGATTGTAAAGTTTAGCAAATACGAATTCAGCCAAATCACCGGAAGAAGTATCATTGATCATGAGAGGATTAATATTAACAATATCGGAGAATGTGCTCATTACGAGGGTTCCGCCATCAACCGGTCCATCTTTAGCCGGTTCAGAAGAAGCGGCAGCATCGCTCGCAGCCGGGGCAGTACTTGCTGTTGCACTCGGTGAATTGCTTGAGCTGTCATTCGTACTGCAACCTGTGAATAGAGCCCCTACAAGTGATAGAACAAGCAGACCAGACCACCATTTTTTCTTTTTCGCCATCCAATTACTCCTCCTTAGTGGGTTCGTGTAATGTTGCTGCCAGTGTAGCCGCACTGCATTCATGCTCTCTCTGTTGAAGCTTAGTTCAACCTCCCTTGCGCAAGTCAAGACCTTCTCACAATCGACTCCCAAAGTATGTAACAATACCTCACAGCAAACTCTCTCGCTTTCTTGACCATTCAACCTATAAATAGACCGTCGGTCAATTAGCGCCAAACATAAAACCTGCTTGGGAGGCTTAGCCTTCCCTTATAAATTATGGTTTATATTACATGTTAATAATTCTCACGTCAATAACTTTTTTATTAGTTTTTTACCTAGTGTTCGTCCTAATTAATGGTGTATAATTCCTGACCACCCAATAATGCTCACAGACTATTTTCTTTCAACCTATTAATAGTTAAAAATACGTTAATTAATATAACTAACAGTTAACTATGCGAGTCATATTTATCATATGGATGCTAGATAGAAAATATCACCATGGATTTTATTTCCTTCGGGTTATTATCCTATATATTGGATTTTAATACAACATAAAAAAACGAACAGTCACAAAGATTTCCTCTTTGAACTGCCCGCTTTTCTTTTGTTACTCTCCATTTACTCTTATTCAGTATACCGTATATTCATACCAAACTATCGGTCAACCTCTATTAACCATTCCAGACAAACCGGAACGACTTCAGCGTAAGAATGGAGCGCATGCAGTGTTCGGGGGACTTCAAGGGTTCCCTGTTCCTGATCCGCGGCATCCGTATATTCCAGTCCTAGAGAACGTCTAATATTATATGCCAGCCAATCCAGCTTACCGTAGAAACCGGCATTCAATGCATCCTGCCAGCGGGTACAAACCGTTCCACCATTATCAAGATAAGCTGCAATTACCGCTAAGAATGCTTCTTTGCTTGGATGCCCCGTATCCGCAACCGACCAATACAGGGCTACCTCAAGAAGCTCCTGCACAGGATTGATCATGCCAGCAGCTTCCCAGTCAATAAGAATCGGATGATGCTTGTCGTCCCATAGTACATTTTTAGGGTCCAGATCCCTATGGCTGATCACTCTGTTATTCATCAACAACTCCCCCGAGGTATTCGCGAGATTCCCCCAAAGTTGCAGATTGTCCAGGTTCTCAGACAGCAGGGAAGCCCACTCCAAGTCCTGCTGTGCCGCCTGCCCGGCATATCCCTTCCAATCTGCTGCCAAAGCGTGCCACTCCTCACTTCGTGCATCATCAGCAAGCAGCTCAGAGAAATCTGTTCGATGGATTTTCGCAAGATTCTCGCCGATCACTCTACAGCATTCCATATCAATGACCCCTGCGGCCAGCGACTTCCCTTGTACCCAAGGAAACAGCAGATAATATTGACCGTCAACCTTATGCATGAAACTTCCATCTGACACGATAGCCGGCAGAGCGTTTATTCCACTCTGGTACGCCAGATTCGCAGCCTGCTCCGCGAGAATATAATTGCTCATGGCTGAGCTGCGCTGCATAATTTGCGGATTCAAAGCCTTTACGGCGTACTCTGCCTGGTCTGTCTTCAGCCGGTACATTCGATGCAGGAAACCGCCAAAAATCTGCTCAGGCTCACTTACAGGCTGACCCAGTTTGTAGTTCAGGCACAGCTTCGCAAAGTCTAGTTTATAGTGATCAGCCTCCATTATTTCTTCATGCCCCCTATTTACTAACACAGTTCCTGCCCTTTTTCTTTGCACGGTATAAAGCCTTGTCCGCGGATTTCATCACACTATCCGTCGTTTTGTTCTTTTCATTTTTTTGCGAGACGCCGATGCTTACAGTTATGTATATTTGTTTTGTGGACCTTGAGCCTTGGGAGCCTTTTCGGGATTTGCCTTTGGATCTGCTTTTCCCGCGTATGGTAAAGGGGCGTTTGGATATCTTTTCCCGCAGCTCCTCGAGATGAGGAAGCGCGTCATTAATGCTTTTTCCCGGAAAAAGAATCGTGAATTCCTCTCCGCCATAGCGGAAAGCTCTTCCCCCGCCCGTAACGTCCTTGATGGTGGAAGCAACCAGCTTGAGCACTTCATCA
Source organism: Paenibacillus sp. sgz302115 (assembly GCF_056120445.1). NCBI lineage: Bacteria > Bacillati > Bacillota > Bacilli > Caryophanales > Paenibacillaceae > Paenibacillus > Paenibacillus sp. sgz302115. The sequence goes on along the minus strand of NZ_JBVYOK010000004.1, from coordinate 310,638 downwards.
CCCGTATCATGTCCATAGGTATCGTTGAATTTTTTGAAAAAATCAATGTCCAGCATTGCGATCACGTAGTTAAAACCCAGCTTCATCATATCCTGCTTGAGCGCCCGCCGTGACGGGAGACCGGTGAGCTCATCCGAAAAAGCCATCGAATATGAATCCTGAATAATTGAAGTGATCAGAATAATTACCGAAGCCCCGAAGAAGATGGTATACATCACGGGGCTGTTATTATTATGCAGTACAAAAAACAATGCAAGCAGAACACCGGTAAAGGAAATGTCCTGTGAAGAGGATCTGTATATGATCGCCCTGGCGATAAGGATAATAAAGGCAACCAAAAAGACGATGATCGGCAATTGGGACACCGGAGTCATAGAGTGAAGATTTACAGGCACCAGGTCTTTATTCAATAGATTGAAGAGTTCTCTTGCTCCTGACTTCATCTGCCAAGCGAAAAGCAAGAATTGCGCGAGTATCACACCTAATCGAAGCATCCCCCATAAACTCAGAATGCCCCTTTCCTTGAAAAAGGAAAACAGCGCGATGTTCAGAGGAATTACCAGACAAACGACGGTATAAATATCCTCAGTCCGCAATGCTGTACCGTAGAATTCGGGCAGATCATTAATTAACGCTAGACTCACTGTAAGGATAATCAGGATATAAAATTCCCGGCTCCGGTTAAACTTCCAGGACAGCACAGCTCCCACAAAAGCGATAACATACGGAGAAATTTGGATAACCTCTAATTGCTGGCTTGTCATTGATTTCGTTTTTGTATAAAAAAAGTAGGCTGCGGCAATCAGGATAAACGGTAGTGCTTTGGAAAAGGCTGCTCTGATCGTAGTCTTCAAGCTCAGGTAATTCCCTTCATGGAGTTTTTCTTTGGCTCCATATTATTATCGGCTTTTCGGAGTCTCCAGCTTATTCTTCAGAGAAAAAATCCCCGCTTATCTCCGGCAGAGAACAAGCAGGGATGTACTATTTATCTATTCACTAGCGGCAACTTGACCTGCACGTTATAACTCCTGCCCGCTTCCAAGTCTGTGACTCTTCCATCTACGACATGATTGCCGTCCACATATACTTCTGCGGCGGTGACGCCAGGTTCGCGCTTCATTTCAATATGCAGCTCCGCACCTCTAAAGGTACGTCTGACCGCAGCCTCTTGCCAGTGCGCGGGAAGCTGCGGCTGAATGCGGATTCCCGCCTCATTCCCCTGCACGCCGAACAGGCCGTCAATCAGGCAGCGGTATACCCACGGAACCGTCCCTGTATTGAACAAATGGCTGGAGCGCCCGGCGGTACGGGGAAATTGTCTGTAGGCCCCGCGATAATAGTTGGGGATGAACACAGGCAATTGGCCACGTCTGACCAGGTCTTCAGACCCTGGTCCGGGGAGCATTTTCCGCAGCAGGCGGTAGGCATCATCCGGCTCACCCACAGCGTAAAGCGCGTAGATATAAAAGGCCGCCGCATGATTATATACCGCACCGTTCTCGGCGGTTCCCGGATGCTTCTGCGTCACGCGTCCCACATCCTCGCGCATCGCAGTGTAGGATGGTGCCAGCTTTTCCAGACCGTAAGGGGTTTCGAGCTGCTCCTTAACCGCCTGCATCAGCTTCTGCTGCTGAGATGCATCCGCGGCCCCGCACAGCAAAGCCCAGCCCTGAGGGTTAATAAAGATCCGCCCCTCCGTATCCTTGCTGATGCCAAACACCACATTATCATCCGTAATCCCCCGGGCGTACCAGTTGCCATCCCATAAGTACTGATTAATGACTGCGTTCGTCTTGTCCGCCGCTATGGCAAATTCCTCGCGCATGTCCTGCCGTCCGCTTGTGCCGCAGATGTCCGCCCAGATCAGAAAAGCATACGCCGAAGCCATCGTCAGCCAGCCGGAAACGCCTTTTCCTTTGTAGCCTACCATATTCATCGGATCGCACCAGTCGCCCTGATCAATATAATTCAAGCCCCGCTCATCTGTTGCATTCATCAGCCAGTGCATGGCCCGGTTGATATGCTCAAAGACCGTTCCCGTTTCCTCTCCTCCGGCAAAAGGAACCACCTCGTCCAGAACTGTATAATCATTCGTTTCGTCCAAATAAGTGCTCAGGCAAATCGGCAGCCAGACACAGTGGTCCATATGCGGAACCTGATTGATATATTTCAGCTCGGCTGCTTCATGCAGAATAATGCCATCCGGCATGGCACCGCTTGCATTTTGCTGGCTTAACGCCGTGAGAAAAGCATTTCTCGCCATCTGCGGCTTGATATAGCTCATGCCCATATTGTCCTGCAGGTAGTTGCGGGTCTGGGGATCTGTTGTCAGGCGGTTGGTCTGCCCATGATAGTACATTTGCCGCGGCAGCCAGTGATTCACGAAGTTGTCCAGCTCCGCGTCAGGGGTTTTGATCTCGATACAGCCCCGGCCCTCCCGTATGTACTCTCCATATTCCTTCTCAGCTACAGCAAAGCCATCTTCCCCGTCGGAAGCTCTATTCAGGAAATAATGCTGGCGGATATGCGTGATCTCTTCTTCATTTTTGGCCGGTCCGAAGATAAAGCGGTACTCCTTCTCTTCCCCAGGCTCCAGTTCAGGGCTGTATTGCAGAACACACAGTGGCATCTCATACCGGGCATCCCCTTTGGAGAGTACTTCCTGCTGAACCGCCGATGGCTTGGCAAGCCCGCCTTCTCCTTCAAAGGCTTCCTGGCTAGCCTCCCAACTTCGCGGCTTCTGATCTGCAAGCAGGAAGGTCTTATCCTTCAGCAGTTTGATCTTCGCATAGTCCTGATATTTCTGGTAAGGCGTAATTGCGGAGCAAACCATCGCCTGTAAATCTTCATTGTACTCTGCGGACTGATTCATCCACGACATATAGCCTACGGTAAAATAAGGATAAATGCTGAGCTTCCGCTTCCGGTCCGCGAGATTCTTCACCTTCACCCGCCATAGCTCCAGGGCATCGTCTTTGGGCAGACTTAAGATCATTTCGATGGCGATATCGTGATGTTCAAGCTTCCAGACAATATTATGCTTCCCTACGGCAAATGTATATTTATCAGGATGCACGCGTACCGGCTCATAAGGCGCAGAGAAAATCTCACCGCTCTCCTCATCCTTCACATACACAAAACGGCCGGGATGATGCGCATAATAAGGCTGCTCCGGCTGCATAAATGTCTTCGCTTCCAGGTTAGGCGCATAAGAGTATTTCGAAGGCTCAGGCTGCATAAACTGGGCTACCGCATACCCCCGGCAGTTCACGTGAATCATCATCTTCTCATTCCACAGAAACCCCGAAGCCTTGGGCAGCAGGGTCGGGCTTGTTAATTCAACATATTCATTGTCTTCTGTTGCTCTGATCATCATCGTGCCTCCCTTGGTTTTACTAATCATGATTCCTAAATTATACAGTACCTTCGTGTAGCTGGCATAGAACTATAGCGCATAAAATAAGGGGCACGAATCACTCGTGCCCCCTTAACCGGTATATTTTACTCAGCCTGGCTGCTCATCCTTTGACTAATCCCTCTCTATCTCTTCCAAGCCCTGGCGTTTCCCCATCCCAAAGACATAAAACCCGGCAATGACGATCAGAATGAAGACCACTCCGACAATTAAGGAGGTACGGGTATCCGGGTTGAACCACATGCCAATCAGCACCAGCAGGAGGAAAACAACCGTGATATAGTTGCTGGCCGGGAAGAACAATGATTTGAACGGATGATCCCCCAGTTCCTCCTTCCATTTAGCCCGAAACTTGAATTGGCTGATAGCCAAGGCAAACCACGGCACCATTCCCGGAAGAATGCTGGCACTATAAATGTACAGGAACAGCTTGGAGTCCGGCATCAGGTAGTTGAAAAGCACGCCCACGAGCAGCAGGGCTATTGTCGTAATAATGCTGTTCCGGGGAACACCGCTCTTCGAGACTTTGCCGAAAATTTTCGGGGCCTGTCCATTCTTCGCCAGCGTATACAGCATCCGCCCTGCGCTATAGATCCCGCTGTTGCAGCCTGACATGGCTGCGGTCAGAACCACGAAATTAATGATCCCGGCAGCGGCCACAATGCCTACCTTGGCAAAGGTCATCACGAAGGGACTGCCGATTTCGCCCACCTGATTCCAGGGATAGATGGTGACTATCACAAAGATCGCGCCCGCATAAAAAATCAGAATACGCCAGATGATATTTTTGATCGCTTTTTTCAGCGTTTGCTTCGGATTCTCTGCTTCTCCGGCAGTAATACCTATGAGTTCTACTCCTTGATAGGCCGCAGTTACGATACAAAGCGCAAACAGAAAACCCTTGAGACCACCCGCAAAAAATCCGCCATGAATGTAAAGGTTCGAAAGTCCAATCGGGTGTCCGCCATTCCCCAGACCGAAGAAGATCATCCCTGTTCCCACAACGAGCAGCACAGAAATCGCAACGACCTTGATTATGGCAAACCAGAATTCAAACTCTCCATAAAACTTCACTGCTGCCAGGTTGGCTGCCGCTATAATCCCTACGCCCGCCAATGCCGGCAGCCATTGCGGAATATCCGGGAACCAGTAGCCTACATAAATTCCAATCGCGGTGACCTCTGCCATTCCCACCGTAACCCACAGGAACCAATAGCTCCAAGCCGTCAGGAAACCAGCCAGAGGATGAATATACTTGTGGGCGAACGTGGCGAAGGAGCCGGTAACTGGTTCCACAATCAGCATTTCACCCATCATCCGCATGACAAAAAACATAATAATTCCTGCCAGCAAGTAGGCCAGCAGCACCGAAGGCCCCGCCCATTTGATCGTGCTTGCCGAGCCCATAAATAACCCTACCCCAATCGTACCGCCAAGCGCAATCAGTTCAATATGCCGTGTCTTAAGACCTCTAGTTAGTTGTTTTGCCTCCAAAAGAACGCTCCCCTTCGATGTGTGCCTTATTATGTCTTTAACGCGACGCAGAGTTACCCTACAAAATTGTAAGATAATTCACATGGAAACACAATAGAGCGGGAGAAATCGTTTTCATCCAAATAAATACAAAAAAAAGAATGCGTATCGCCCGCATCCTTTGCCTTAACCCTTTGAGTATCAGTTGTTCTCGCTGCCCGTATGCGCCCGCTTCAGAGCGGCAATATCCAGCTTGCCCATTTGCAGCATAGCCTGCGTGACTCTCTGCGCTTTTACAGGATCGGGATCATTCAGCAGCTTCCCCAGAATCGTCGGAAAAATCTGCCACGATAGGCCGTATTTATCCTTCAGCCACCCGCACGGCCCTTCCGAACCGCCTGCGGACAGCTTCTCCCACAGCTCGTCCACTTCCTCCTGTCCCTCACAGTTGACGAGCAGAGAAATCGCCTCTGAGAAGGTAAACTCCGGGCCGCCGTTCAGCGCAGTGAACACTTGTCCGTCCAGCTCAAACGTTACTGTCAGCACCATTCCCGCTGGCCGCCGGCCGCCTTCGCCGTAATACGACGTATTGATGATTTTTGAATTTTTGAATATGGAGGTGTAAAATTTCGCCGCTTCTTCCGCCTCGGTATCAAACCATAAATTCGTAACAATCTTTGGCATGACAAGACTCCTCCTGAATATTCTTTGGTAGATTCAAGCTCTGCTCCTATCGTTCCCTCCGGCTGAAATCCTCAAACGTTCTCCTTCATTATAAAGCATGGAACCGGATGATTTGTTAATGGATTGTTCTGAAAAAGAAAAAAGCCCGGAGCTTTACACCCGGACTTCATTCTTCATTGTGATCTATAGAAAACGCTGGTTCCGTTATTACTTATTGTCCATCCATTGAAAATGGAAGCTGCCTTGCTGATCTACACGCTCGAAGGTATGTGCTCCAAAGTAGTCTCTTTGCGCTTGCAGCAGGTTGGCCGGAAGCCGTTCGGAACGGTAGCTGTCATAATAAGCCAGTGCGGAGGCAAAAGCCGGAACCGGAATGCCTCTTTTCACCGCAACCGCAACAACCTCTCTCCAGGCTTCCTGGTAGTTGTGAACTACGCCGCTGAAATACTCGTCCAGGAACAGGTTCTTGAGCTCTGGATCGCGGTCATAGGCATCCTTGATATTCTGCAGGAAGCCTGCGCGGATAATGCAGCCCCCGCGGAAGATCATCGCAATGCTGCCATAGTTCAGGTTCCAATTATATTCATCCGAAGCTACCCGCATCTGGGCAAAGCCCTGGGCGTAGGAAGCGATTTTGCTGGCATACAGCGCTTTGCGGACCGCTTCGATGAATTCCTTGGCATCTCCGTCAAAGCTCTTTGCCGCAGGACCCTGCAGGCGCTTGCTTGCAGCTACGCGTTCTTCCTTCATCGCGGAGATGAAGCGCGCAAATACGGATTCGGTAATGATCGAGAGTGGAACGCCCAGATCAAGGGCATTTTGGCTCGTCCATTTGCCTGTTCCCTTTTGTCCGGCAGAATCCAGAATCACATCAACCATCGGCTTGCCTGTATCCGGGTCTGTCTTGGCGAAGATATCCGCCGTAATCTCGATTAAATAGCTGTTCAGCTCGCCGCGGTTCCATTCGGAGAAAATCTCATGCAACTCTTCGGTGGTAAGTCCCAGCACATCCTTCAGCAGTTGATACGCTTCGCCAATGAGCTGCATATCGCCGTATTCGATGCCGTTATGAACCATTTTGACGTAGTGTCCTGCACCGTCTTCGCCGATGTAAGTCGAGCAAGGATCGCCGTTCACTTTGGCCGAAATGGCTGTCAGGATCGGCTCCACCAGCTCATAGGCATCCTTCTGCCCGCCCGGCATAATGGCCGGACCCTTCAGCGCGCCTTCTTCACCGCCCGATACCCCTGCGCCGATAAAGCGGAAGCCTTGAGCCTGCAGTTCCTTGTTCCGTCTTTGCGTATCCGGGAAAAAGGCGTTCCCGCCGTCAATCAGGATATCCCCTGGCGACAGGTAAGGCACGAGCTGCTGAATTGTATCGTCTGTCGGCTTGCCGGCTTTGACCATAATCATAATTTTACGCGGCGTTTCCAGGGACTGCACGAACTCTTCGATACTGTAAGCACCCTTGAAATTTTTGCCTGCCGCCTCTGCGAGCAGCTCATCCGTCTTCTCCGAAGAACGGTTGTACAGGGCTACCGAGAACCCTTTGCTCTCCATATTCAAGGCCAGATTCTTACCCATGACGGCTAAGCCGACCACGCCAATCTGCTGTTTACCCATCGTTAATGACCTCCTAATGATATGTGGTGAATCAAGTCTGTGATAGGGGGCTTAAACCGTAACTGCGGGGAATGTTTGGACTTCCGGCCGCTGTTGTCTGCAGATTTCTTGATTTGTACCGCTCTTCGCGGTGGAAATCCGCAGACAAAGGCGGTCACTGACGTTCCTCCAGTTCCAAACTTCCCCTCCGTTACTTCGGCCCCCTGATCAAGCTTTGATTTTTTATTAACCGTATTAAACCTGCGGTGCCTTCTTCCAGTCGGCAGCGAATTTCTCCAGCCCTTGTTCGGTCAATGGGTGCTTGGAGATTTGCTCGATCACGCTGAACGGAATGGTGGCGATATGCGCGCCGGCCATAGCTACGCGGGTTACGTGGTCTGGATGGCGGACCGAAGCGGCAATAATCTGCGCGTCCAGGTTATGGATACGGAACAGCTCGGCAACCTTCACGATCAGCTGCACACCATCCTCCGAAATATCATCGAGACGGCCCAGGAATGGCGATACATAGGTAGCTCCTGCACGGGCAGCGAGCAGCGCTTGGTTCACGGTGAAGATCAGCGTCACGTTGGTTTTTACACCTTTTTTAGAGAGGTAACGGCAGGCTTCCAGACCCGCAAGCGTCATCGGGAGCTTAATGGTAATGTTCTTATCATTGTTGTTGATCTTGATCAGCTCGTTCGCCTGTGCAATCATCTCTTCGGCGGTAACGGCATCCGGTGTAACCTCGGCGGATACGGATTCCACTTCAGGCACGGTACGCAGAATTTCCGCAATACGGTCCTCGAATTTCACGCCTTCTTTGGCTACCAGGGAAGGGTTGGTTGTAACCCCGGACAATACGCCAATCTGGTATGCTTTTTTAATATCCTCTACATTTGCGGTGTCGATAAAAAATTTCATAATCGTAATCCTCCATTTTTAGTTGAATTAATTGCTATATTAAAAATTTGAAGCATCAGGCAGCGGCAGTTCGCTTTCTTCATCAATTGCCGAGTCAAACCACCAGTGATTCCCTTCTCTCGCAAGCAGTTGATCCGATTCGGCAGGACCGAACGTGCCCGCAGCATAATGATACAGAGGAACCGAATTCTTCGCAAAAGCATCCAAGATCGGCTGCACCCATTTCCAGGACAGCTCCACTTCATTCCAGTGCGCGAAGAACGACGGGTCTCCATTCAGCGCGTCATAGATCAGATTCTCATAGGCTTCCGGCACATCAATGTGGCTGGTATGAAAATCAATGTGCATCGCTTTGAATTTTCCTTTGTGCTTAGGATCTCTCGCCTTGAGCTGCAGGGTGATGCCTTCGTTCGGGCTGATCTCGAACACCAGCAGATTAGGGATATCGTCCTCGGCGGCTGAAGAGTTCATCTTCATCGGCTCCTTGAACTCGATGACAATCCGCGTCGATTTCTCCTTCATTCTTTTTCCGGTTCGGATATAGAAAGGAACGTCCTTCCAAAAAGGATCATCAATCTGCAATCTGACTGCAATAAATGTATCATTAAGTGATCCTTCGGCAATGCCTGGCTCAGAGGTATACCCGATGACCGGCTTGCCTTGAATGGCGCCTGCGGTGTACTGCCCCCGGATCACATTAAACTGGACATCTGCTTCCTTCAGCGGCACAAGGGCTTCCATAACCTCTTTCTTTTTGAAGCGCACCTCATCTGCAGTACTGTCTTTCGGCAGCCGGATCGCCAGCATCATCAGGAGCTGCAGCATATGGTTCTGGAACATGTCCCGGAGCGCACCCACATGATCGTAATAGCCCGCTCTTTCTTCCACGCCCACCGTTTCACCTGCGGTAATCTGCACATTGGCGATGTAGCGGTTGTTCCACAGCGCATGAAGCACCGGATTCGTCTGCTGGAACACATCCAGCTCCTGCACCATCGGTTTGCCGAGGTAATGGTCGATGCGGAAAATTTCATCCTCTGTAAAAGCTTCGCTCAGCTTGAGATTCAGCTCCTGCGCAGACTGCAGATCATGCCCGAAGGGCTTCTCTATCACCAGACGCTTCCAGCCTTTGGCCGCACCCAGCCCGCTCTCCTTAATGTTCAAGGCAATCGTCTCAAAAAACTCAGGGCCGACGGACAAATAAAACATCCGGTTAGGCGAACTGCCCATACCCTTCTCCTGCTGTTCAATTCCCTGCAAAAGCTTGAGATAGTCCTCTTTGTGCCCTACATCCAGCACATGATATCTAAAGGCCTTCAGGAAGCTGCTTACAGACTCAGGGTCATTCACTTCACGCCGGGAAAAGTCCCGGAGCGACTGCTCAACCATTGCCTGAAAAACTTCATCAGCCAGCTCTCTTCGGCCAAGACCTACCACAGAGAATGAATGGTGCAGCTTGTGGTCGAGATACAGATTATACAGCGCAGGATAGATTTTTCTTCGGGCCAGATCTCCTGTCGCCCCAAACAAAACAAACGTAGTTGCCTCCATCTCCATTCTCCTTTTACTCTGGTTTATCTTTCCTGGTTACACTATAATACAAATACGACCCATACATGTAATTAATATATTTTACAGGAGCTATAGACCATGTCTATGAACAACTTTGAGCTGTATAAGGTTTTTTATTGGGCTGCTAAGACCGGTAGCCTGACCCAAGCCGCCAAATCCCTGTATATCACCCAGCCGAGCGTCAGCCATGCCATCAAGCAGCTTGAGGACAGCTTTGGCCTCACTCTGTTTACCCGGAATTCCAAAGGCGTCGATCTGACGCCGGAAGGCGCTACACTGTACTCCTATATCGAGCAGTCCCATATCCTGATTACCCAAGCGGAGAAAAAAATGGCCGAGCTGAAAAATCTCGACAACGGCGAGCTGCGGATTGGCGGCAGTGACTCCTTGTTCAAGCATTACCTGCTGCCCTTTATTGAAATCTTTCATCAGAAATACCCCGGTATCCGGCTGCATCTGATCCACGGAACCACCCCGGAAGTCATTTCCTATTTAAAAGAAGGGCAAGTCGACCTGGGTGTGGTGCGCATACCTATCGCCGATCCCCAGCTTGAAGTGCGGCAGGGGCTGCAGCTTCAGGATTGCTTCATCGCAGGCAGCCACTATGCCGAGCTTAGCCAAAAGGTGCTGTCCATCAAGGAGCTGCTCCAGTATCCTATCACCCTTTTCTCCCGCAGCAGCCGCGCCCGGATGGCGATCACGGACTTATTCCGTGACTATGGCTATGAGCTGAAGCCCGCATTCGAGGTCGGCAGCGTGGGCCTGCTAATCGAATTTGCCCGCAAAGGACTCGGCATCTCCTTCGTCACCCGGGAATTTGTATCCAAGGAGCTGGAAGAAGGCTCCCTCTTCGAAATTAAGCTGGACGTACAGCTTCCCCCGGCCCAGGTCGGCATGATGACCATGCGCAATATGCCGCTGACGAGTGCGGCCAGCAAGTTTATTGAGCTTACCAGGTAGGCCGCCAAAGAAATAGGCCATTTTCTTTATTTTTTTGGTATAGTTACTGTAGAAAATATATGAAGCTGTAAAACACACAAAAATGCGGGGTGCGCCAGTATGCCAACTATTTACGACTTTACCGTTATGAAAACCAGCGGAGAACGATTTCCGCTCTATCAATATGAAGGACAGCCTGTCCTGATCGTGAACACGGCAAGCAAATGCAAATACACGCATCAGTTCGATGACCTGCAAAAGCTGTACGACAAGTATAAGGAGCAGGGGCTTCAAATTATCGGGTTTCCTTGCAATCAGTTTGCGGAGCAGGAGCCGGGGAGCAGTCAGGAAGCCGAGTCCTTCTGCCAGATCAACTACGGAGTGAAATTCCCTATGTTTTCCAAAATTAATGTCAATGGAGAAACAGCACATCCGCTGTATGGCTTTCTGAAGAAGTCGGGGCCGTTTGCAGGCTTTGACGAAACGGACGTACAGGCCAAGCTGCTCAAATTGATGGTGTCCGATAAGGCCCCGGAATGGTTGCACGGCGATGCCATCAAGTGGAACTTCACCAAATTTCTGATTGATGCCGAAGGGCAGGTTGTCAGACGTTTTGAACCGATTGATTCGATAGAACAGATCCAGGAAAGTATTGAGCAGCTTCTGTAGCTAGGCACTCCGCCGGAGCTTGATTGATAAACAAGCCCGGCGGAACATCGCTCAGACCGTCAAGGCAATTAAAGGAACGTCGAGGGCAGCCGATTGCGATATGAAGTGGAAAAAGGCAAACTAATTTATGAATTTTACCGATTTTTTGATGATTAGCTGGAAAAAGTAGACTTAATCCTCTCCGTTTCTGTCCATCCGGTGATTTTATACGAAATTAAGTGGACTTTTTCCCACTAACCACCCTGGTAGAGGTCATTCAGCAGAAGGAAGTGGAGAAATTCCACCTCAGTCCATGGGTTTCGTTATTCAAAAAGCAAGTACCAGTACACCGCCACCTCATCGCTTACTGCGGGAACCCCTCTATACACACAGAGATCAAAACCGCCGATCACAAACCCGTATTTCTCATAGAACCTGCACGCCCTAACGTTGTTGCTCTGCGTTTCCAGCATCATTCCGGGCAATCCCCGCTCCTGAGCCCAGCGCTTGGCCTGCTCCATCAATTGACTGCCAACCCTGTGCCTTCTGAACCTTTTATCCACCTGAATCATTTCGATAAGCGCATAATTGTTCCAATTTTTCTTTAACATGATATAACCTACCGCCTGCTGCTTCGCAAATGCCACGTAAACCGCTTGATCCGGACTGTTGATATATTCGGAATAGTCAGTTGTGTCTTCATGTTCACTGCGTTCCTCCGTGTATCGCTTCTCGTAGCTTAGAATGTCTTTCACCGTATAGCTGAACTGATTCTCCGCGAATGACAGGACGAGCACCGAATCTACGGTAAAAGAATCCCCTAGGTCCATGCTGCGGAATTGATCCTCTGCCGTCATTGCTCTGATTGAAATTTCGCGGGGTGCGGAAGGGTCGTCAGCAGGTTGTTTCCATGTTTCTTGTTGGTCCATATAGATGTCTCCTTAGGCTGGAAGTTTTGCCTAAGCGTGTGCTTTGGCCGCTGCATTACGCCCTAAGCCATATTGTTTCTTATTAATATGTCTTTTCCAAAGGTTTTGTAGTGTTGCATAATACGGTTATCAATATGAAGATGCTTAATAATCCCCATGTAATCGGTTCCTGGAATGCTAGGTTTGAAGTCTCCAGTGATGTAGTACAAATTAAAATAGACCCAGTCCTCATCCTCAACCAGTCTCAGGCCATCTAAAAATTCTTTAATATGACGTTGATTTATGTATCTGAACTCCATACCCTCCTCAATCATATAAAAAGGATATTGGATTTCATGTAGAGGAATCTTGCGTTGGATTGAACTTATCTCGGAAGGGATCACCCACATATAGGCATCGGCTTTCTCTTCATTTTCAAAAATACCCGAGATCCAACTCCGCCTTTCCTCTCTCGCTTCAATTACAAACATACATATCCCTCCTTCTGTCACCTAATCTATCATATGATCTACCCTGATGGAAAATAAAAAAACACGCCGCCCCATCCCATCAGCTTCTGACCCCTGACCAAACGGTTCGGCATGTTTTCTTTTCTCACACTTGCCTTTCTCCCACTTTTCTTATTACTTCAGAAAATCCGCACGCGCCGGGGTAAAAGCATCCAGCAGGATGCCGTCGTCCTCCAGCGGAATGCAGCCATGCAGCACATCGGACGGGAAGTGGATGCTGTCGCCTTCCTTGACGATCTGCACATCCTTGGTTTCACCGTTGTCAATCATGAACTGGAAGCTGCCCTTGAGCACGTAGGTGACCTGTTCATGAACATGCTTATGGAGCGGAATCTCGCCCTGCTGGGCTTTGGCAAACATCACTTTGGTATACATGAGCTGTTCGCTGTGTGCCAGAACCTTGCGTGTGGTGTTGCTGTCAACAGTATCGGTTTGAATCTCCTGGTCTTTAAAAAACATGAATAACTCCTCCACTAAATCGATTTAGTAATGAACTATAAACAGCTTAACACCTGCACCAGCGATATACAACCCGGATGCAGAAGTCACTGATGACTTTCATTTTTTAATTCAATCGTCGCACTGATTCTCTATGGTTAATGGCCGGATTTAAACGGATAATTTCGGACGTCTCCTCCTGCTCCTGTTCTTTCCGGTCGATTTTGTCCAGCAGCAGCCGGGCGCTTCTCTTCCCCATCTCGAAGGTGGGCTGGGAGATCGTAGTAATCGGCGGGCTATACAAAGCTGCAAAGGATACATCATCAATACCGATCAGGGAGAAATCCTCCGGGATGGTCAGGCGGTTGTTTTTGGCATAGATCAATACCTGCTCCAGAATCATATCATTGGTGGCGATGAGCGCAGTGGGGGGATTGTCCATGTGGAACAGCTCCGCAAGGAGCGCCGGCATCTCCTCCAGCCTGCCGCTTTTGATATAGTCTTCATTAACTGGCAGCCCATAATGCTCCATCGTCTTCCGGTAGCCGGACAGCCGCTCAATACGGGTGGTGATTGTTTTTTTGCCCAAAGGGAATGTAATCATTCCAATATTCGTATGACCATGCTGAACGAAGGTTTCCACGGCCAGCTCGCTGGCTTTCTCATTACTCAGCAGCACCGTGTCTACGCTAATCTCGTCGATTTTCCGGTCAACAAATACAAAGGGATACCCGTTCTTCACAAGGGAAGCATACAGCTTCTTATTCTCTTCCGTCGGAAAAATGATCAGACCATCCACCTGCCGCGCGATCATTGACTGGACGTAATTTTTTTCCTTGATCGAATCGTCGTCAGTGTTGCAGATGATAACCTGGATTCCCTTGAGCTGGCACTCATCCTCTATCGCCCGTACAATCTCTGTAGTGAATTTCGATAGAATGGTGGAAGAAATCACGCCCACAATGTACGTCTTCTTATGCTTGAGGCTGCGGGCAACCTCATTGGGAATATAGTTCAGTTCCTCAATCGCCTGCTCGATCCTCCGCTTGGTATCCAGACTCATATAGTTGTATCTTTTGCTCAGAAACTGGGAAACCGTACTCTTGGATACCCCTGCACGCTCCGCCACTTCCTTCATCGTAACTACCATTGTTCATCCTCCCGGAACACCATCCGTTATCTAAAAAAACTTGCTATCAAGCGTTGTCACTGATGTTCATGTTCGGCACACTATACCACAATTCATTTTATAAAGTAAAAGTAATTATATACTGATTATATATTCAATAAACATGACATACTGCTGTCACTCCCCCATGCTATAACTAAATTAAAAACGAGGTGCGCGCATGGCAAGCTATGAGTATTCGTCCAAAGCAGATTTATTAGAAAGTATCCACGCCAAATATGTGCTTCTGGACGCAGAATTTGAGGACATAGATAACAGCCATCGGGATGCCAGAATACCCGAGGTGGATAAAACTCCGGCCGAGATTATCGCCTACCAGCTAGGCTGGCTTCAGCTTGTGATGGGCTGGGATGAAGCTGAACGGGAAGGCCGTGAAGTGATCATGCCCGCCCCGGGCTATAAATGGAACCAGCTTGGCGGACTATACCAGTCTTTTTATGAGAAATACGCCGAGTATTCCATTTCTGAGCTGCGGGACTTATTCCGGCAGGCGGAACGGCAGTGGCTAATCTGGGTCGGCACATTGACAGAGGAAGAGCTTTTCACACAAGGCATCCGCAAATGGACAGGCAGCAAGGAGAATTGGCCGATGGCCAGATGGATTCACATCAATTCGGCTGCACCTTTTACAACCTTCCGGGCAAAGATCAGAAAATGGAAGAAATACAGCGTTCAGGTGTAATGCTGTCTAGCGGGAAAGAGCATCCACCGCACTCCGGCCCCGGGTCTCTCTTCCGCTACCGCCCTCACCTTCTGCCGCTTGTTCCCCCGTCCGTTCCTTGCCCTTGACCGCCATTTCTTTGTGTCCTCCCATTCATACCAGGTCCGCCACCATCCATGCCACGGCCTCCCCCGTTAAAATTCATGCCGCCGTTCATTCCCGGGAACCCGTTCATCCTGGAGCCGGAGTCCGAATCTGTGATCTTTTGGGCGGTTATGGCATCACAGGAGACAAGCACCAAAGAGCAGGCAAGCACTACGATCAGCAAAGAGATATAACCCCTCTTAGTCCGCATCTTATGCCCCCCTTTTTCTAAACATATAATCATAGACATCCTTAAAGCCCATGTAGGACAACACGATCAACAGCGGATACACCGGATAAATATACCGGGATTTGATCTCCCATAACAGATAGAACCCGATGAACCCGAGTACCACTAGTATCAAGGAGGTTTCTTCGAACCTTTTGGCTTTGATGCCGCCAATCAACCGGACGAGAATGAAACAATACATCAGAAAATTCATCACATACAGCACCCAGAGCAGCCCGCTTCTGTAATTCGAATCTCCCTTGAACAAATCCGAAGCAAAGGTGCTATAGATATAGCGGTCCATTACAAACCCCATTCTTCCCCTGGTGCTGGACGAGCTATCATTGCCAAGGCCGTATCTTTCCATCTGGTAGGTTCCTTCCGTCCAGGTCCATACCAGCTTTTTATAGTACATTTCCACTAATTCGCCCACCGTGGCACCTGAGATTTTATTGCGAATAGATTCCTTGTACAGCTCTACACTTTCCGCCTTGTTATAGTTCGCTTCCCTTTGGTAGATGTTATAGCTCTCCTGGTTATCCCAGAATCCAAGCGTCTCCAGATTGATCCCCATATTCAGCCACATATAGACAGGTGCGGAATTACGGTTAACCGGCTCATCTACGATGCCCGTTCCCTGCAGCACAGCGTTCTGAGTCCAGCCCGGAACATTGAATAATAGAAGCGTTAAGCACAAAGCAGCGATAGCCTTTTTGATCCCCAGGGTCCGCATGCTAAATATAAGACTAAGAATAATGGCGATTAGAAAGATCATCCCGATGCTTCTGAAATAATTGCCGATAGCCAGTAAAATTGCAGCAAACAGAATATCCTTCATAGACTTAGTTCGAATGAACCGGATGGCGAAATATAAAGCGCTGGTCAGAAAAGCCGTCGCGATCACATCGTTATATATAAGATTGCTCATGAACAGGGACGGAATATAGGTTGCGGCAAATACCAGAACACCATAGTCACGGCTCTTGGACTTAGAATTGAGCTCCTTATACAGCAAGTAGATCATTAACGCCGTAATGAGTGTGAACAGGATGTTGAATATCTTGATCACCAGATAGTTATCGGGAAATAACTGCAGCAGCGTTTTTAGGTACAGGACGATGGAGAATTGGAAAGGGAACATGTGCAGATATCCCCCCGTTTGAAAGGAGGAATAATCCTGCCGATACAGCATATCCATTGCCAGTGACAGCACCGTTTGCGAATCATCTGTAGGCAGTCTGGTGAACAGGAAGATGATCACAATTTGAATGGCAAAAGAAAACAGGAGCGTAGCCGGAATCACGATTTTGGCGCTGTACCTGTTAAGCCTCAAGCACATTCTGTACAGGACGAAGCTTAGAGCAAGAACGATTGCAATTAGCGCTATAAAAAGAACCGGCTGCTGCTTCTCCAGCACCGGCTTATCGCCGAATGCGAAATAGTTATACTCCGCCCTGAGAAAAAAAGAGGAAGCGATAAAAAGCGCTGTAAAAAAAGCAAACATGAAATACAATATTCGCTGAGTTCCCCTTATCAATGGATAACCTCCTAAAAGTTTTGTGAGCGATGCTTCGTCGATATTGCTTCAAACAAAACTAGCTTCGGAAGCATATGCTTCGGCAATATAATAGAAGTATTATAAGGACCTATTCTGAAAATCAGATGAATGTCCGCAACTTTTGCATTTTGTAGTAGTATGAAAATGTATCCATAATTAATATGTTAAATAATTTCTATTTTTGTTAAGGAGTGTTTATATTGAAGGAGCCTTATACAGCCAGGCTTGAATTGTTCGCTGACAACTCGCAGCGGGTTAAAAAGGTCTTCGTCTGGAAAAATGCAATGGTTAACCGGCTGGCGGCGCTGCTCTACACCGCGGAGAACAAAATTGCCGATGATGAAGCGATTCGGGCGAGCTATGAGCTAATCAAGGAGAATACCGGAAGCTTCTCTGCGTTTAGAGGGAATTCTGTAATCAGCATTGCCGCAATGCTCTCTCTTTCAGCCGACAGGTCGACACAGCTTACAAACACTATGGCCGTGTATGATCTGTTGAAGGACGCCAAATTCAGAGCCTCGGATTATCTCGTCATTGCCGCCTATCAGATTGCTGCTAATACTGCACCGGAGCAATATCTGCGGACTGTGGAACGGGCAAAAGCATTTTACGACAGCATGAAGTCGAAGCACCGCTTCCTTACAGGGCAGGACGACTATATCTTTTCCGCCATGCTCGGACTCTCCGATATTGATGTCCACAGCGGTGTTGAACGCATGGAGCAGCTTTATGCAACGCTGAAGCCCGAGTTCCTGTCAGGGAACAGCGTGCAGGCTCTGACCCAGGTGCTGGTTCTTGGAGGAGAAGCCACAGAAGCAGCCGGCCGAGTACTTGCATTACGCGATGCCTTCCGTGAACGGGGCCTGCGAATGGACAAAGAATACACCCTTTCCTCGCTTGGCGTGTTGTCGCTGCTTCCCGGCAGCAAGGAGAACATCGTGAATGATGTCTCGGAGTCGTACGAATTTTTGCGCACCAAAAAAGGCTTTGGCAATTGGTCCATTACGAAGCAGGAATTGCTGCTGCTGTCGGCCGGGCTAGTGGCGTTTAAGTATGTAGATGAGGTAAAAAGCGGCGTTGTGAGCACGATGCTCTCCACCAGCATTACCAATATTGTAATTGCGCAGCAGGCTGCAAGTGCGGCGGCTGCAGCAACGGCTGCTGCGGCAGCAACCTCAGGGAATTAAGAACACACAGAAACAGGTGATCAGATGTTTGAATTAAAATGGCTGTGGCAGAATCTGGAGGGCAACCGGGCACGGTATATTTTGGCGCTGTGTCTATCGGTAATTGGCTCAAGTCTGACCATAGTGAATCCGTACCTCAGCCAGCGCATTGTTGATACGTTTATTGCGGGCGACAATGCCATGCAGAATCTGACGGATAAGCGGGGGCTGCTCATCATGCTCTGCCTTGGGATGATCGGATTTTCCCTGCTGCGCACGGGCCTTGCTTATCTCACAACTATGCAGTATGAGTGGTCCTCGCAGAACATGCTCTACCGTATCCGCATTTATCTGTACAACAAGATTCAGGGACAAGACAGAGAGTATTACGACCATAACCGAACAGGCGATTTGATGACCAAAATGACAGGGGACCTCGACATGGTCCGGCACTCGATGGCGTGGATTTTCAAAACGATCATCGAATCCTTTACCATCTTCGTTGCCGCTGTTATCTATTTTTTCACCATTGATACCGGGCTGACGTTGTGGATGTTGACCCTGTCGCCGCTAATTTTTATCGTGGCCTACATATTTGCCAAACACGTGCGCCCCATGTATGTGGACCTGCGTGAACGGCTGTCTCAGCTTAACACAACTACTCAGGAGAATATTTCAGGCAACCGGGTAGTCAAGGCTTTTGCACGTGAGGAGTACGAGATTGAGAAATTTACGGAGAAGAACGTCAACTATTCCACAGCGAACAAAAAAGCCGCACTCGTCTGGCTCGATTACTTTCCGTATCTGGAAACCTTCGCCCAGGCCTTCAACGTCATCCTGATGCTGGCCGGCGGGCTGTTCCTGATGAACGGCCGGATCACCTTTGGCGAATTCGCGGCGTTCTCTTCACTGGTATGGGCTATAGCCAACCCTATGCGGAACATCGGCATTATTATCAATGACATTCAGCGATTTTTTGCCAGCTTGAGCAAGATCGTCGAGATTTATTACGCCCATCCTTCGATTGTCAACGAGCATAGACCTGTAACCAAACACCGTTATGAAGGCCGCCTTGCCTTTGAGCACGTCAGCTTCAAATATGACAGCGCTACAGTGCTGAATGATGTCAGCTTTACGGTGGAGCCGGGGGAAACCATTGCCATTATGGGCTCAACGGGCTCGGGCAAAACATCGCTCATCAATCTAATCCCGCGCTTCTATGACGTGTCCGGCGGACGTGTGCTGGTGGACGGCGTTGACGTCCGTGAGCTGGAGCTGGATGAGCTGCGCGGCAACATCGGCATGGCGACCCAGGACGTACTCCTGTTCTCCGATACCATCGACGGAAACATCGCCTATGGCGACCCAGAATTACCGGAGGAAAATGTGGTGGAATATGCCGGACTGGCAGCCGCACATGATTTCATCTCCCGCATGCCTGAAGGGTATGATACCGTTGTCGGTGAACGCGGGGTCGGCCTGTCAGGGGGGCAGAAGCAGCGTATTGCGCTCGCTCGCGCCCTGGCGGTCCACCGTCCCATCCTGATTCTGGATGACACGACCTCCGCCGTGGATCTGGAGACCGAGGAGCATATTCAGAAAAGCCTGCGTGAGCTGGATTATCCCTGCACGAAGCTTATCATTGCGCAGCGGGTATCCACTACAGCAGAGGCTGACCGCATTCTCATCCTTGACGGCGGACGGTTGATTGAGGAAGGCACCCACGCCGAGCTGCTGGCGCAGCGGGGGTATTACTACGATGTGTTTATGCTGCAGAACGAGGGTATTGGAAGGCAGGTGACCGCTCATGGCCAGAAATAAATTCGACGTCGACGAGAACCTGGAATCCCCTTTTGACATCAAGCACTTCCGGCGGGCAATGGTCTATATTAAACGGAAGAAAACGCCGATGATTGTTGCATTTGTGCTCAGTGCGATCTCGGCGGCGGTTGGATTGTCGGCACCGCTTATTATGCAGCATGTGGTCGACGTCACCATTCCCGCGAGAGATAAGCTTGCACTGCTGGGCTGGTCAGCGCTGATGCTTTTGACCATCGTGGTCAGCGTCATTCTGGCAACCATCCGCTCGCGCATCATGACCAGCGTCGGGCAGGACATTATTTTTGATATCCGTACGGATCTGTTCAAGCATTTGCAGGAGCTGCCGTTCAAATATTACGACGACCGCCCGCAGGGCAAAATCCTGATCCGGGTCGTGAACTACGTCAACTCGGTGTCGGATGTGTTATCCAACGGTATTATTAACTTTATTCTCGAAATCGTTAACTTGATCTTTATCGCCGCATTCATGTTCGCCGTGGATGTACGGCTCTCGTTCGTCATTCTTGCCGGATTGCCTGTCTTCATGGGCATCATGCTGCTTATCAAAACCCGGCAGCGGCGGGCATGGCAGGCTGTATCCAACAAGAGCTCCAACCTGAACGCCTACTTACAGGAGAGCATCAGCGGTATTGGCGTAACGCAGATCTTCTCCCGTGAACAGCACAATGAGGGCATCTTCACACGGCTGGCCGGCAATTTCCGCAAGGAATGGATGCGGGCAATGAATTTCAACCTGCTGATCCCGTTTTCGGTCGATAACCTGTCTACCATCGTTTCTGCGTTGATTTTTCTTGTGGGCCTCTTGACTCTGGACCCCAAGGACGTAACGTTTGGTGTCATTTTGGCTATGAGCACTTACGCCGCCCGCTTCTGGCAGCCGATCCTGAACCTCTCGAACCTGTACAACAACTTTATCAATGCCGTCGCCTACCTTGAGCGTATCTTCGAAACGCTGGATGAGCCGGTTACCGTCAGCGATATTCCGAATGCACAGGAGCTTCCGTCCGTTCAGGGTAAGGTCACCTTCGACAACGTAACCTTCGCCTATGACCCGGGTCTGAACATCCTGGAGAATATCTCCTTCGATGTCAGGGCGGGAGAGAGCGTTGCCTTGGTAGGACCAACAGGCGCAGGCAAAACAACCGTCGTCAATCTGATCTCCCGCTTCTATAACCTTACTGGCGGCAAAATTCTGATTGACGGCCAGGACATCTCGCAGATTACGCTGAAGTCCCTGCGGAGCCAGATGGGAATTATGCTGCAGGACAGCTTCATTTTCTCCGGCACGATCCTGGACAACATCCGTTACGGCAGACTGGATGCTACGGAGGATGAAGTCATCGCTGCGGCGAAGGCGGTATGTGCCGACGATTTCATCCGTGAATTTGAGCAGGGCTACCTGACGGAGGTCAACGAGCGCGGCTCCAAGCTGTCCCAGGGACAGCGGCAGCTTATCTCATTCGCAAGAACGCTTCTGGCCGATCCGCGCATTCTGATCCTGGACGAAGCGACCTCTTCCATCGACGCGAAGACCGAGCGCTTGCTCCAGAGAGGCCTGAATGAGCTGCTCAAGGGAAGAACCTCGTTCATTATCGCGCACCGTCTATCCACCGTCAAAAACTGTGACCGCATCATGTATGTCTCGAACAAAGGCATCGCCGAGAGCGGCTCCCATGATGAGCTGATGGCTCGCCAAGGGCTGTATCACAGGCTCTACACGGCGCAGAAGATGGAGGCTTGAGATACCGGAAAGCATGGAATCGCAGGCTTATTGCCTACCGGTTCTCCAAGAAACAGGCTCTCGCTTGGATAAGCAAGAGCCTGTTTTCTTTTTCTAATGAAATTCATAACCAACCGTCAATCTGAACCCGTACAGCTAATGGGCGTACATACCAAGTTAGATAAGGCAGAGTTTGAATATAAGCATCTATAGCAGCAATCTGCGGGCTGTGCATGAAATTGTATTACAACTGGTTAAAAACGAGCAATTTTTCCAGGAGCGTTTGTGATAATATGACAGCATCAAACAACGATTGGAAGCGATATCATGCACAAGGATTTAGAAGCAGCCTTTAACAGAGTGGTAGAGATATTGAAAAAAGACCAGCGCTGCAAAGGCGGATGGCACTACGGGTCGATCAGCAGAGGAACGGAGGATATGTATTCGGATTATGATCCTGTTTTTCTCGTAGCAGATCAGGACTTTGAAGCCTTTGCCGCAGATGTTCCCCAAATGCTTGCAGCAGCTTCGGATGAGCTTATAGTTTTCTGGGGGGAGAGCTTTAATGATGCGCATTTCAAAAACTATTGCAGTGTGATTCGTCTGGGCGATCAACTGCACCAGTTTGATTTCTTCATCATTAACTCGGGTTATCCTGAAGATTGGATGTGCAGACAGCACTGTAAGGGTTGTACAAGGGATCAGCTTATTTTTGACAGAACCGGAGAAGCCGCGGCGTTCCTCGATAAAGGGTATCGTACAGATAATGATATCCCCGATCCTGTCAGGGCTATGGATACTTACTGGTTACATATAGAGATGGTCATTAAATATTTTAAGCGGCAGGATCTCTTCAAAATCATCAAAAACATGGATATCTTGTTCCATTCGCATGTTGACCTGCTGTTAAGCCGGTATGACACGCTGGACTGGGGTGCATGGGAGAGCAAAGTAAAGCTCTGTGTGCCGGAAGAGAAGCAACAGCATCTGAAAGGCTATTTTGCCAATGCAGACTTTCACGATTTACAGGCAGCGGTAGAGCGGTGCATGACTTTGTTCAAACAGGACGCAGCGGAAATTTGCCAGGCCAAAGGGATTGATTATCCTGACCGAATCGCTGAGCAGGTGATTTCATTTTTCCACAGCCGAATGGAGAACTCTTAGCACCTTACATATTTGCGCTTGAACCCAAGCTGCCCTCTTGTTACTGCCTTTTGAATATTTTCGGAAGCGTTCAGGAAGCTGCTTTTTTTCTTATCCCGTTTGACTTCTACCGGGCCTACTGTCTCTGCAATCTCGACTGCTTTATCATGGAGGGGCAAATAGGATACCGCCACTGTGTATATAAAATTATTCATGGCGTATTTGGTCCGTTCGGGTGAATCATGAATCGTCTTTTGTACCCGTTCAAGCATATCGGAGAGTTTGGGTTCGGAAAATTCACTGTCCGGGCGATTCCCGAGCAGCCAGCAATAGCAGCTCCAGCCCGCTGACATTCTCAGCTCTTCGCCAATTGCGATCCATTTATCGGCAACATCCTGCGCTATATCTGTCTCTGCCAAGGTTACTGCAACCACAAAATCGGACAGCATGTAAAAATATGCGGCATTTATCCATCGCTCAAAATCCGCTGCGGTCATTGCCTTCGGATCTGCAATTACGCCGGCAAAATACATGGCATCATAGTTCCCGGTGTTGTAAAGCTGCTCGGCCAATTGCTGGTTTTGCTTGATCTTCTTGGCGATGGGCTTCATCTCTCCTGTAGCCACGCCAAAAAGCGGTTCATGCGCGCCATTCGACATATAAATTTTCTTGGTTCGTTCCTTACCGCGGGCTTCAAGCTCCTGCATAACCATTTCTAAATCCATAGCTTGTCCACTTCCTTCTCTGTGAGGTCCATGCGGTTTAGAGAGAATAATCCTTCATTCCTCTGTGACTATTCTCTCACAAACACACACAGCACTCAACGTGCAGCGTATCCCGCTTATTGCGCTCTATTCACTTCGTAAGCGGCACAAACACAGAAGCGCAATTGGCCTGACGGAACCGGGCGATGACATGTCTGCTCCAGTCGCGCTGGTACTCAGGATGGGAGGACAGGAACAGCTCCTCGATATGGTTAAAGGCCGCATCATACGGAAGGGATGGATTATCTCCATTCACCTCAAGCTGGGAAATGTGCAGATAGATCCCGCCTGGCAGCGTAAGCTTTTCGACGCAATCGGGAATCCCTTCAAAGCTGCTGACCCTTGTGCCGAAGCAGGAATTGATCTTCCCTTCCTGATCACTGTTCGTAGGGAACCCGTAATAATCATGCAAATAGTATTTGGCTGCCTCGGTGGCAAATACCTGATCCTGGACGCCGAAATACTTGGAAATCACAAACTCCTCGGAATCCGGCGGAGTTACGCTGCAGGCAAGCTTCATTTCCGGCAAAACAACCGGCTTGAAGCGCAAAGAGTCGTAGCGCTCCGAATCGGTTGACGGGATCTTCACCGGCTCATATTTGGTGAGGATATCTCCCGAAGTGTCATAAGTATTAAATCCGTACCCGGCCGGGTTGTAGACATAACCCGTATCCTCGCGGAAGGAGCCGATGAAATATTCATCCGCGTGCATCCGCTCCCCATAACCGATCCGGTCCGCTTGCTTGGTCTCGTTAATGAGAACTTTAGCGTAACGGCAGGCAGGTATAGTAACCGTCTCCGTATATTCCGGCAAAGCATCAGGCAAAGCTTCAAAGCTGCCTATTTCATAACCCACAATGACCTTGTAATTGCCGTCTCCGCCAACCTCCGTTCTTGCCGTGACAATGTCCTTGCTGCGGATTTGTCCGCCGATGGTGCCGGAGAGCAGGGCCATATCACCTTCTGCGATCAATTTTTTGGTGAAAAAATAATCGTTCATAATACAGTTCGCATGCTCAAAGCCATAGAAACCGCCGTAGCCCCGGCTTTCATAGGTAATGGGCAGCGCAATGCCCACAAGCTTCATTTCCGGCCTGTCCACAATGCTGCAGAACTCACTGACTTGCTGAACAAAAATTTCATCCTGGATTTCCATGTTTCTCTCCTCCGCTATTCGCAGGATTGCCGGCTTTACAAGGGGACTATAACCTTCGGCTGCTTGCTCCGACATCGCCTTTCTTTGCTTGTTCATCGTGCATTCCACCTTTCCCGGGTAATCTCCATCGTACATCCTGTAAAATAAATCGGTTGGCCTTGCTCATCATTTACAAATGAAGCCTGCCGGGTCTCCGTAATTTCCATGCCAATCTCCTGCAAAGGGGCGATCTGCGGAGCGCACTCCAGAGGATTTCCGGCGTAAACGCCATCAACACCCAGCTCTTCAAAAGCGTATTGAACCATCAGCGAGATCGCCTCCGTATCCAGCCTGCTGTTCCAGTACTCCGTATGCCATACATGGCCCAAATCCACCCTGTTATTCGCGTCCACCGAGTTGAACACAATCATGCCTATCAAGGTATATTCCGGCTTAAGGCATACCGCCCACATATTCTCCTGGGTACAGAACCAGTCTGTCGCCTCCTTGCTGCCCTTGTAATCTGTTGGCCACTGATGATCGAAGTTCTTCATCTCTGAATTTTGCCGATTGTTCGCCAGCTCATGCACACCTGCCGCATCCTCAGGGTAAAAACGGCGGATCATCAGCCGGCTGGTTTCAAACAGAAAAGGCTTTGCCGCCGCAGTCTGATAAATAACCGCTTCCTGCCCGCCAAGTGCTCTGGCAAGCTTGATGATTTCAGGCAGCTTGTTTGGGGAATAATCTTGAGGCATTTCCTGAAATGAAAGTTTTTTGACAGCCTCCATATCTAGCACTCCTCTCTTACCCCCAATGTACCGGAAATCGGACATTCTGTATTATCCGTTTTTAACATTTTCCAGCTTGATCCAAACCCTCGTCTTAATCGCTTCAGGCTCAAATGTGCCGTCTGTCTCATAGATAGTAAAGGCAGGCTGCGAGCCCTTCTTGAACCCGCTTTCATTGATCCATGTATCTAAAAGCGCTTCAAATACCCGGCTGTCACTGCAGCAATCGCTCTCGATAACAGCGTAGCTGCCCTCTTCATGCCGCAGATTCTCAAGCCCGCTATCTAAGGGAAGCTCCAGCTCCTGTTCGATCCTGATGCCGCAGGTGCAGCTCATCCCCGTTCTGGCGACATAGAATTGTCTAGCCCTTCTTATCGCACCGGGATTATGCCGCGAAAGATAGTTCATCACCGCTTGCGAAGCCTCTTCCTCTGCATGAAGCCCCTTGCTGGACGACACCAGAAACAGCATGCTTTTACAGTTCCTCAGACTGATTTTGTTGTAATCCTTCCGCCTCGTCACAGGCATATATAACACAAGCTTCTTCACGACCCCATTCTTATGTATGTATTCTTCAAAGTAGCTCTCGTTATTCTGTGTGAACATGCTGGTCTTCAGCCAGCTATGGTACAGGTAGTTCCACGCCAGTCCGATCTCCTGCTCATCATCCTTGACTGTGGCTTTTGCGAAGGTCAGACTGGTCTCGGGAAGCACGCTTGCTTCCACAAAGACACTGCTTCTCAGCTTGTTCAGCACGGCAGGATCATATTCTACAGAGATTTCATAGCAGAACCGGCTGCCTACCTGCTGTCCGTTTTTACCGAAGATTCTGCCCCGGTATTCAGGAAGCAGCGACCTGAGCGCACAAAGTGCCTGATGCTCAATACCTTGCAGCTTGGGATGATAGAATTTGGCCCATATGGCCTTGGGAATGGTTTCTTGCATAACGGTGACCTGCCGCACCGCATCGGTGTCGAATCTGGGGAAATAATAGTAGGCTTCACTCTTCCGGTATTCCAGCGGTGTCATGGCGGTAGCGGATTTCACGCCTTTGCATAAGGCCTGCTGCGAGCTGTAGCCGCAAGAATATGCGATCTCGGCAAGCGGCAGATTCGAGCATTTGATCAGACTGAGCGCACTGGACAGCCGGCGTTTGCGAATGTATTCCTTAACCGAGTGGCCCGTGTAGGTATAGAAATCCCGATAAAGCTGCATCAGCGAGGTGAACCCGGCTTGTGCGGCTTGCTCAAGATGAATGCTGTCATGCAAATGCTCCTCGATATACTGTATAGACCTTCTGAAACGGATAGATTTGTCCATCAATGCTCCCCCCACCTTTTTACAATATCAAATCCTTTTGCACTCTGCATTACCACAATTTTTAAGATTTGACTTTGACATAGGGGAGATTGGTAAAATGAGGTTATCACAAGGTTCTGAAGGGGAGGTCAACGGTATGGAAAATGTACGTGTTTATGAAATTCCGGCATGCAAAATGGTATCCTCTGAGTGCGGCATGTTCGGCGACGGCAAGCTTGAGAAATTCGACGAATGGTTCAGCAAGCAGCCTAAAACCATGTTTCCCGAAGATTTTCTGTGGATGGATAAGCAAAGGGGCGGCTTTGTATGGTACTACATATATCACGAGGGGATGGATGTTCCTGCTGATTTTGAAATCGTGGATTTCCCCGGCGGCTTATATGCAGTGGCAACTGAAGTGGATGGCAAGGACAGTACCGAAGTCATTAATTCAATAAAAGCGTTCATTTCCAGCCGAGCTTGTTTCGAAGAAGATCCCACCAGAGAATACCTGGGCAATATCCCTACTCCCCAATCCGCAATTCAAGCAATCGGATATGGCCAGATGGATTATTTCGTGCCCATAAGAATCACTGAGTCAACTGGAGTGGAGATGAAGAGATGATTGTAACCCCTACATTACACTTTCATGGACAATGCGAAGAGGCACTCGGTTTGTATCAACAAGCTTTTGACTTAAGAATTGATTTCATCCTGCATTACTCAGACGCCGATAGCCGCGACTGGAATATCGAATTAACTGATGAACAACAAGGTTATGTGTATCATGCTGAGGCCTATATTGGGGAACAGCGCATGATGCTCTCCGATGAATTAGAACTTGATCCCGCTGCAAGCACGTCCTTATTCCTTACGGTCACTTTTGAAACCGCAGACCATGTAAAAAAGGCCTACGAAGTTCTGAAGACCGGAGGTACGATCATTCATCCCATGCGCAGTACGACATATAGCTCCTGTATGGTCTCCCTTATTGATAAGTTTGGCTTTCGCTGGGGACTCATGACTGAACAGACGGAGAAGTGAACACAGTCTAAAAATAAAGACGCTTTGGGGAAGCTGCCCAGAGCGTCTTTAATGAATGACCTAGCTGTTACCATTATCCTGAACTTACTCGCTTACTAAAGCATACGCGGATATTTTACGAATGCGATACGTAATCAGCATCGAGGTCAAGTAGGCAATAATGACAATTGCCACTCCAAACAAACTAATCCACGACGTCGTGATAGTAAAATTCGCCTTCATAATCCCCATAGTACGCATCGCCACTGACATGAGTGGGTTGGTTAGGGTAACTCCAGTTGCGCTTCCGAGCAATACGCCTATAATGATAGGCGGCAAAAAACCAAGCGAGAGCTGATTCATTAGCTGGAAGGTTGTAAAACCAATTGCTTTTTGTATACCCAGTTCACGTTTCTTACGAATAACCGATGAATTAATAACAAAATACAGAACCAGAATCACGACAACTATGGTTATAACCATCATACCAATACCAAGCTTCGAGACAATCGATATGTACATGCCCATGCCATCGTCCATAATTTTATCCATATCTACTGATGTTACGATTGAATCTCCATAGTCG
Source organism: Paenibacillus sp. sgz302115 (assembly GCF_056120445.1). Taxonomy (NCBI): domain Bacteria; kingdom Bacillati; phylum Bacillota; class Bacilli; order Caryophanales; family Paenibacillaceae; genus Paenibacillus; species Paenibacillus sp. sgz302115. The sequence goes on along the minus strand of NZ_JBVYOK010000004.1, from coordinate 282,258 downwards.
CTTTCAAGCTTGTTTACAAATTCATCAGCTTTACTATTTTTGTTCAAATAGATTTGCAGGCTCATCTGTTTAAAGTCCGGGTTAACCTTAAGGATGCCGTCCCATCTTATAGACACATTCATTCCGCCCATACTCGCACCTTGAGATAAGCCTGTGATCATATATTCGGCCTGCTTAGCGCCGACTTTTATCATTACACGGTCACCGATCTTTTTGTCCATCTTATCCGCTAAGATACCAGCAAGTACAACTTCATTGCTGTGGAGCGGATATCTGCCCTTATAGACGGTATTCGTTTCTTTTGTAGAAAAATCCTCCATCACATAAGCAGTTACATCATAGTTCTCTATTTTAACTTTGGACTCATCAATATACTGGACTTTTCTTACATTCTTCATGTTTTTAATGTTATCAACAAGCTTTGGTTGATCCTTATCCGAATTCAAAACAGCCACCGCATTTGAAAGTTCGACTCCGGGAGTCTTTGCAAATGCCTTTGTATCAATGACGGTGTTATAAAACATCACAGCACCAAATGTACTGGCAAAAGATACAGCAGCAAGGATAACTCCAATCATGAAGCTGTGCTTCCTGCTTTGCAGCATGGATTTAAACCCGAGAACGACCGGCAGGCTGCCTATTGACTTATGAAGCGGCAAATAATTTTTTCTGAAGTTATGGGTTGTGATTCCTCCCCTTAAGGCTACAATCGGATTAAGCTTACGAATTCGTCCCGAAGAAATGAAAGAAACAATGATAACAACGAATAAAATTGTACATAGAATAATACTGCTGATTGCTCCATCGAAGCCTTGCACCCACATGAGCCCGGATTGATGTGCAAAAATATCAGAAAGTACTGGCGTTGTTAAATAGGATAACGATATGCCTGCTATACTGCCAACCAAGGCAATAAGCATGTACTGCATTACAATTGACAATATAATTTGTCTGCTGGTGTACCCGATCGCCCTTAAAGACCCGATTTTGCTCATATCTTCCTCTATGCTGTTCCCAATTCTGAACCGGACCACAATAAGGCATACGATTGCGATAATAAAAGCGAAAGCCATCGCCATTACCGACACCATACTTGACATAAAAGTACGGGACGTTCTCAACCGTTCTATATCCAAGCTGGACAATGTGCTGGTATCTTCTACCATAGAAAGAGTAGCCTTTTGATCTGTTTGTACTAATTCTCTTATCCCTGTTTCAACTTCATTATTTACTTTATTAAGATCAGCAAAAATAAGTGTTGCACTATATTTGTCACCCAGCTTTTGTACAACTTTTTCATAGGTTTCATGGGGCAAATAAGTTCCTAAATTTATAGTATCAAGAGAACTGAAGAAGGCATCTTCTGTAAATCCTTTTATTGTAAATGTAAGGGCTGCATCATCAAATTTCATTTCAACTTTGTCATTCAGCTTGTAGCCACCGTCAATATTCAATACATACGGCACATAAATCGACATTGAATCAGGCGGTAAATGCTCGCCAACAAATTTCCATTTGGAGAAATCACGTTCTTTATCTGCATCATTTAGAATAAAACTCATCTCGCGTGTATCATCATTATAAGGGATGGATGCCTGAGCCCATATTGCTTCCTCTTTTTGCATGTTTGATACATTTTTATTATTTCTGATGTACTTATCTACCTCTCCGTTATATAAATGACTTGGCATGATATAGTACACATCAGTTGTCTTAAGCTCTTTGGTGACTTTTTCAAAAAAACTGCCAAAATTCACAAACACGAGCGAGCCCGCATTTAACAGCAATCCGGCAATGAGGAACATTAGCAACAGTGAAACCGTGTGTCCTTTGGTTTTTCGTATATTTGCAAAGCTGAGCATAACTAATTTCCGCAAATTCACCACCCCATTTCAGAGAGGAAGGCCTGAAGCTTGTCGTGCCGCTCCCTGTCGCCGCTTACGTATTTGCCCAAGTTGCAAATGCCATGAATAACACCGTCACGCATATATAAAATCCGGTTTCCTCTTCTTGCAGATTTCAAATCATGGGTAACCATAATGATGCTTTGCCCTTTGCTGTTCAGGTCGGTCAGCACATCAAGCACCGCTTTACCGGACGCGGAGTTAAGGGCACCTGTAGGTTCATCGGCAAAAACAACCTTTGGCTGGTTGATTAATGCACGCACAATCGCAGCACGCTGCGCTTCTCCGCCAGATAATTGGGTAGGAAATTTCCGCCAAATCGTTTCGGTTAATCCAACCTGCGTAAGCAGCTCTTTTGCTCTTGCAGTGATAGATTTTCTGTCTTTACTAACAAGCAGTCCTGCGGCAATAACATTATCCAAGATACTCATATTATCGAGCAGGAACATTTGCTGAAATACAAATCCGCAATTTAATCTGCGAAAAACCGCCAGCTTATCATTGGACAGCTTGGCGATTTCCTGGTCCAAGTATGTAATGGAGCCGAGCGTCGGCTTATCCATACCCGATAAGGCATACATGAGCGTGGATTTCCCCGCGCCGGATGAACCCATGATGACAGTGAAGTCCCCGGACAATATCTCCAAATCAAGATTTTTAAGAACATGCTGCTGCATGCCTCCGCTTGAAAACGATTTGCTAAGCTTATCGGTTGTGATAATTACTTGACTCATAATTTGCCCCCCTAATAAAAATAAGACTGTTCTATTTACAGTCTTATCTTAGCTTATATATTCTTAACGGGTCTTTAATCAGTTCTTAACCAATTCTAAAATCTTTTTACGCGATATGTAATCTTAAGATCACCGCAAAGCCGCCATCCATATTCCTGCAATTGATATCTCCGGACATTTTGTTCATCAGATATTTGGATATGTACAAGCCAAGCCCTGTTCCGCTTTTGCCCACCGAATTTTTGGCACGATAGAACTTATTGAATAACAGCGGGATTTCCTCCCGGGAGACCCCATGTCCGTAGTCCTTGAACTCGATCTCCAGATATTTCCCTTTGATGCTTGCCATTACACCAATGGATGTACCTGCGTATTTGTAGGAGTTGCTTATTACATTGTCAATGACCTGCAACAGCCGCAGCATATCTACGAGCACAATACATTCAGGGATAGACGATATAGTAGCCCTGTTATTATAGTCAACATTTTTGATTACATCCCCCAGCACAGCACTTGACTCCTCCGTTACTGTAACGTTCAGCTCCTGTAACTCTTCTAATGTGGCAGTGAACATATTTGTGATCAGTGTATTGATCTGGTCAGCTTTTGAATTAATTACTTCAAGCTGGCTGATGTCATCTTCATTAGCAGATTTCATAATCATTACCTCGGAGACAGCCTTGATGGAGGCGACTGGTGTTTTTATATCATGGCTGAGTGAGGCTACCAGCTCCTTTTTGCTCTGATTGGCTATTCTTTCGTTCTCGCGCGCTTTCGCAAGCTCCTCTCTCATTAAGTCGAAGCTTTCTGCGAATGCACCGAACCCATTGCCTTTTTCCATTTCGAGCGGCATGTCCAGCTTGCCCTCTGCCACATGACGTGCAAAGGCCTGCAGCTTACGAAACGGACGAAAAATTGATCTGTCGATGTATTCCGCATAGATAAGACAAAACAAAATGATAAAAAACATGATTACTCCAAAAAGAATAAGCAGGTTATCCCTGTATTGCATCCACAGCTCACTTGTATTATTAAAAATAATTATTTTTCCCAAAACCGTGCCATCCCGCGTAATATCCACAATCGTATCCCGATTATTGATGGCAGAGTTAACATCCTCACTTAATCCGCGCCTTGTGGCCCCGATCAGCTCCCCACGGCTATCCAGTACAGTATATTCCAGGCTGTATTGACGTCCTGGCAAGTCTGACTGGTCCAGACTGTCCCAATGCTCAACAAGCGATTGTGTAATATCATTCACAGCAACAACATCAATTCCTGCTTCATTTAAGCTGCGAAAAACAAAAAGAATTACACTGATGCCAATGAATAGAATGGCTACCGCCAAGCCCGTTATCTTTTTGATGTTCATCTTCCACCCCTAGTTGGCCTCAAATACATAACCGGTTCCCCATATCGTCTTAATATAGCGCGGCTCATTTGGGTTTACCTCAATTTTCTCCCGCAGCTTACGGATGTGGACATTTAGGGTTCCATCACTGGTGATAGCGTCGTTCCAAACGTTAGAGAACAATTCCTCTTTGGCAAGAGGGCGGTTTTTGTTCTGGATTAAATAGGCAAGCAGCTTGTATTCCATAGCCTTTAATTTAATTTCGCTGCCATCGTTCCAGAGCTTTTCCGTAACAAGATCCATTTTAAAGCTCCCAAAGCTTAAAACCTCAACATCGCCCCTATACCTTTTCAATACCGCTTTTACTTTAGCCAAAATAATGCTGAGTGCATACGGCTTCTGGATATAGTCGTCTCCACCGATATTTAGGGCAAGCAGCACATCATCGTCACTTGTTCGTGCACTTATGAACAAAATAGGTATATTCGTCGAATTCCGCAGTTTTTTGCATATTTCAAATCCGGAGGATTGCTCCCCAATATTAATATCCAGCAGGACTAAGTCGGCTTCATGCTCTGCAAAAAAATCAAAGCACGCCTGTTCATCTGCTGCCCAAAAGGTTTTCACTCCGCACATATTCAAGTATTCGCAGGTGCTTTTCGACAGCGCTTCTTCATCATCAACGATTAGACAGTCGTATTTAATCATCCATTTTCCTCCACAAATATAACTTGAATAACAAAAGCTATTATACCATGTAGAATAGAGCGCCAAAATTAAAGACACCTTGGGGAAGAGGTCCCAAAGCGTCTTCTGGATTAAATCCTATTTACTCTTCCCAAATAATATCACCATACACTAACCCTCTTGTACCGGTTGCAACGTAAATCCGTCCGAACACTCTCGGGTCGCCTGTTATGGAGCGGATATCACCGTATTGATGGTTGTCGTCATTAATCCGCTTCCAGCTTGCGCCCCCATCATGGGAACGATAGAAGCCATACTCTCCTTGGATCGTTCCGCTGGTGAACAGCGTTTGGATATCGCTTCCTTCGCTTGGCTTGCCAAGCCCGATTCTTTTGATCACGTCGCCAGCCCTCGAAACTCTATGCCCAGAAAAGACATGCTGCGCACGATCATAGGCCACCCGCCAAAGCCCATACTGCTGCATAGCCATCCAGATTACCCCTTCTTTGCCGGACTCGAGCCTAATCTCGTAATGCTGCTCACTGTCGATCCCGGCAAGATCAACTTCAGGAAATCCATCCGGCGCTTTCAGTTGATGAAAGCTTTTGCCCTTGTCCAGACTGACATAGAATCCCTTACCATTGGTGTTGTCACTAAAACCGTAGAAAAGTTCAGGATTAACACGATCAGACATAACCTTAAAGGGCAACGAATCCCGATCAAGAATGTTCCCTTCCCGATCATATACTTGAGACTTATTCCAGGTCTCTCCGAAGTTATGCGTATAGACCAATCTGGATGCATACACCGGAAGTCCCAGCACCCAGAGAATCGCCCTTCCGTCGGCAGATATGGCAGTCCAGCCCGAGGTCACGTTAGGTGTCTGCAAGTAACGGACCCAGTAATCCACAGCTTCACCAAGGCCAACAGGATTGCTTAATTGCTCCCATGTGCGGCCTTGATCCCTCGACAGGATCAGCCCCCCTTTGGTCTTCCCTTTCCAGTTCCCTCGGGGTGTTGTCACTAACAGATTAGGATTGCTGTCGGGATAATCCGCGTTCATGGCCGTAATCCATCTGTCTTGATTATGGTTGGCAAAAGTATTCTCCGCCGGCTGATCCAGATCGGTAAATACAAAGCCGCCATAATCGCCAATGATATCAATCAATTGAACATCACCAGCCGGTGGAGAGTAAATGTTCAAGTGAACGGTTTCTTCGACGCCTGTATCGCAGCAAGCCCAGGTCACTGTCTCATCCTGATCCGCCCCAGTCAAGTCCATCGTCATAAATATGCCGGCACCGGTATTAAACAGCGCCATATCGCTGTTGAACGGATTGATTTTCACATCTGCCATCCAGTGGATCAGGGAATCATTGCCGTTATATTCGGGCTTCTGATAAGACACATTAAAATCAATCTTCCCGATATTCAGCCCCGACATGATCGGCTTCCACGTCAGTCCATAATCGGTAGAACGATAAATCGTGTCCGGTGAGGCCGTGATCGTCGAGCAGATCAAGGTTCCTGGAATTTGTGAATCTACACAGATTCCGCTAATCCCGTAACCCCGCCTGCGCTCCGGCGCCTCCGGGTCATGGAAATGAGGTTCCACGATGCTCAGAGGTGTAACATCCAGCGCTTCTACGACATCTCCATTGCTATCCAGCTCATAGCGGACAAGAGCTCCATCATAACATTTTCCCGTATCGCAGCCATAGCTGTTCCAATTCGACCATCCAATGTTATACGCGGCATAAGAAATATATAAGTATTTTCCGCTAAAAGCAGCCCGTTGTCCCACATACCCGGGATAATCCGTAGAGCCGCCAATAACCGGTGACGGTTCTCCTGCTAAAGGCTGAAAGGTGACTCCCGAATCATGGCTGATATACACGCTCTGCCCGCGAACGTTGTTACCGGGGGAGCCTTGCTGGCCGCTCGTAGCCACGACAATCCGCTTGGAGGCACTGCCCCTAACACCGCTGGTAGAATCAATTTCTACAAAAGCGATATTCGTTTCCGGGACTTTACCCGGAGAAGCTACCGCAAGCCTGGTCCAGGTTTTGCAGCGGTCCACAGTTTTCCATAAGCCATCTTCCATCGTACCCATATACAGAATATTCGAGTCATTTGGATCTACAACCAACCGCTCCCCCGTGGAACGGCCTGGGGCATTTCCATGAATCGTCGCCGTATTCCCTTGTTCGTCAATAACAGGGGGGTCGAAGTACACCCAATGTGCACCGTAGTCATCGGAAAAAGCAATTTTATGCGTAGGATACAGCCCTACCATGACATAAATGTAGCTTGGGTTTTGCCGGTCAAGCGCAATGGCAAGGGGGTAGGTTTCCCACATATTCGGATCGGTTGCATGATCGATCAGCGATACCCAGGATTTATTCTGGAAATCGAACCGATAAGTACCGCCGATATCCGTTCGGCAATACAAAATATCCGGGACCGTAGGATGAAAAACAAATCCGGTAACAAATCCGCCTCCCGGCACGGATATCGACTTATAGCTGTATTTTCCACTTTCCTTTAGCATTCCTATATCTCCTTTCAGGGCTAACGGCGCTATTCATAAATAGGAAGGCTCTTATCCGCTCTTACGAACAACGGAATTTCATTGACCGGCGCATCGACGGTAACGGTTTGGCCGCCTTGCAGGACCTCATTCGTTTTGGCGTTTTTCCAGCTTTGGTGCTTGGGAAGGTATACTTCCCGGCTCCGCTGTCCCAGTTCGAATATAGGAGCTACCAGAATATCCGGGCCAAACATATACTGCGAATCCGCAGTCCAGCACGCCGCATCTTCAGGGAATTCGTAGAACATCGTGCGCATAACTGGCGATCCTTTTTCATGGGCCACTGCCATGCACTCTCTAATATAAGGACGCAGTCTCTCGCGCATTAGAATATATGCTTTCATGATTTCATAATTCTCTTCACCATAGCTCCAGATCTCATTATCGCTGCCGGTCATCATCTGGCTTACCCCGTCAATAACGGCCTGCTCGGGTTCAATGTGCGGAACGCGTTCCCCATGCAGACGGAATACAGGAGTAAACACGCCAAAGGCAAACCAGCGCACCAGCAGCTCCTGAAAGCCGGGATCTTCAACATGTCCGCCCAAAAATCCCCCAATATCCGTTGTCCACCAAGGAATCCCCGCGATCCCCATATTGAGGCCGATCTGCAATTGCTCCCTCATAGCTCTGAAGGTAGAGGAAATGTCCCCCGACCAGATCAGCGCGCCATACCGCTGAGCCCCTGCCCAAGCGGAGCGCACCAGATTGCAGACTCCCTCCTGGCCTTCCGCCGTCATTCCATCATAATAACCTTTGGCATACATCAGAGGATAGATGTTCGTACACTGCAGCGCCGGTCCCTGGTAATACCGGTAGAGGTCAAAATCGTAAGGGCCGTACTCAGGTTCAGCTTCGTCGAGCCAGAATAAGCGGACTCCCTTGTCATAGTAATTCTTTTTGCACACCTGCCAGACATAATCTCTTGCCCCAGGATGTGTAGCGTCAAAAAAGACCGTCTCCCCCATCCAGTTCATATTAATGTTCATACCTCTATCGGCTGAGATTAAATATCCCTCGCTGGACATAGGGCCATAGTTCTCTGAGCGGCTATCTATGGTCGGCCATACCGATACCATCAGCTCGATGTCCATTTCCTTCAATTCTGCAATCATAGCTTCAGGATCAGGCCAGTCTCTCGGTTCGAACTTGAAATCACCTTGCTTCGTCCAGTGAAAGAAATCCACCACAATGACGTCAAGGGGAAGACCGCGCCGTTTATATTCTCTGGCTACGTTAAGCAGTTCTTCTTGAGAGCGGTAGCGAAGCTTGCACTGCCAAAATCCCAAGCCGTATTCAGGCATCATCGGCGCTTTCCCTACAGCATTTGCATATTGCTCCTCGATTTGTGCAGGTGTTGCCCCGGCGGTAATGAAATAATCCAGCTTCTTCGTACTCTCTGCCACCCACTCCGTACGGTTTGTACCAAAAGTGACCGTTCCAATCGCCGGATTATTCCACAAGAGCCCATACCCGCGGCTGGACAGCATAAACGGAACGCTGGCTTGGGAATTGCGGTGGGCCAGCTCCAGCGTTGCGCCTTTTTTGTTCAGCACCTTCTCCTGGTATTGGCCAAGCCCGAAAATCTGCTCGTCCTCAAACGCTTCAAAACGTAAGGTCAGCCTGTAATCGCTTGTGCCGGTAAGAGGCTTCAGCTCTCTTCCTTCAATTCGCAGCGGAGCACAGTACCGGTCAATCCGGTTTCTGTCACGCCAATATTCTTCCGTAAGCAGTTGTCCGTCACTGTTCCTAAAAGAGAGCCAGCCTTCCGCATTAAAGGAAGCAATGATTTCACCATTTTGAATGGAAGCGATTTCACTTTTGACTGTACGCTTGGCCTTTTCTGACTCTGGTATCCACGGTTCAATCAGTTCGATCTCATCAATGGTGATAACAAGCGAAGTTGCGGCGGGCGTGTCCAGCAATGCCCAGTCATTCGGGTCCATCGTGGCTTCTTTTGACATTCGGACGCGCAGGGAATTCTCGCCCCAAGGTTCGATCCATATTGTCTCTGCACCCGATTTTCCGATCAAGCGATTTCCGATTCTGCTGAATTTCATTATGCCCCTCCTTCTAACATACAAAATTTGGTGCTATAGTTGTATTATATTCATTGTTTTCACTCAATTCTTTAAGTAAATTGCTAATGATTAACACAATATTCCGATTATCGAAACAAAGAGGAGATAGTATGAAGCCCAAAATGTTCTTGAAAGAAAAAGCAGTTCACGGGACAGCCCTTCTTCCGGTTGCAATTCATCATTTAAGCTATCCTCCGAATGCAGGCAACTTTTTTTTCCTTCACTGGCATTATGAATTTGAGTTTCTTGTGGTTCTCCAGGGCGCAATCGTATATACCATTGAGGATGAAGAATATTGTGTTATGGCGGGAGAAGGATTGTTTGTTCCATCAAATCAGCTTCACGCTGCCAGATCATATGATGGGATGCCTTGCGAAGCCTGCGTTGTGGTGTTTCATCCGAACCTGTTCAGCGATAACAAGCAGGGATCTGCCTACTCCAAATTTGTATATCCGCTCCTGAAGGGCGATATCGAATTTAAAAAGGTTCTAAAAAGCGGTGAGGTATGGCAGCAAACGGTGATTGAACGCATGAAGGAAATCGACTCCCTGCAGGATTATGGCCTGCATGACATCGAATTGCTGCTCAAAAGCAAGCTGTTTGAAATCTGGCATTACTGCTACCAGAATGCAGCACCTGCCGCCTCCCACTCCAGAGACAGCAAAAACTATAAAATAGAGCGAATGCAGCCAGTCCTGGCTTATATTCAGGCAAATTATAAAGAGGAGATTTCGTTAAAAGATTTGGCCGACATCCTTCCGATGAGCGAGGGGCAATTCTGCCATGCGTTTAAGGAGGTGATGAACATGCCGCCCATTGCCTACGTCATACGCTACAGGCTTTTGCAAAGCTGTTCGCTGCTAATGGAGACGGATTGGAAAATTGCCGATATTGCGAAAAGTGTAGGTTTTAACAATATCAGCTATTTTAACAGGGAATTCTTCAAAGCCATCGGATGCTCCCCGAGTAAATACCGGAGGGAAGGCGTTTAATAGAAAAAGCAACCACATGTTGGTCATGTGATTGCTTCCGTTTAACGTTTTTCGATCATCCCCAGGTAGCGGTCAAGCTGCTCCTCCTCCAGCGAAGCGATCATATCAGCAAAGGGCTTCAAATTCCGATCCACGGCATAGGCTTCCAGAGCAATAAAATAATCCAGTCGGCTTTCTTTGGCAATGGAAACAGGTAAAAAGCCGTTCACCATCAGTTGGTAGTTCATAATCAGCCGTGAGGTTCTCCCGTTCCCATCCGCAAACGGATGAATTCGGACAAACTCCGCATGCGTCCAGGCCGCGAGCTCAATTACGTCGGTGGCATCTCTTTCCGACAAATCAGCATAAAAATTCTTCACTTGGCGGTACATTTCACTAGGTACAGGCGGCGTGTGGGCCGCTCCAGAAATATATACTTCTACATTCCGGTAGATGCCGCCCACCATAATATTTTCCATCAGAATGGCATGAATGTCTTTAATGATGTTTTCATCCAGGGGCAATCCCTGTGTAATGCTTGCCTTTACATACTGATAAGCCTTGTTATGATTAATGACCTCATAGATCTCCCGCAGTCTTTTTCCGCCCACAGACAGGGCATCTTCCAGGATTACCTTGGTTTCCAGAAGCGTCAAGGTGTTGCCTTCAATCGCTGTGGAGTTATGCGTATACTCCAGTTCGAATGCCCGCACATAGCTTTGGACTGTAACTTCCGGGAGTGTGTCTTTAGCCTGTTCATACAGGGCTTTTTTGCGCAGCAATTCTGGATACTTCACTCTGCCCACTCCTCTCCCTATAATCTGATAAAACCTTGTTAATTATTATTACCACATTTTATGTATCGGAAGTCAATTCAAACCTGGAGGCGGCACTAGCCTTCCTGAAATCATGGGCTTGTAGTGTAGGAACACATCGCTAAACTGAATATAACGGCGCCGTAAATAAAACGAATAGGAGATTTACAACCCGTTCTCTGGAACGCCCAAATCCGATAGCTCTTACAGTATATAGCCGAGAAAGCCCAACGTCTTCAGGCATGGGATGAATCGGCTTAGGACAAGGACTGTCTTTGGACAGCTTAATTGTCCTACATGGTTTGATCTGATATAATCAAAACAGGTGTTCGCTCTTTTGAAAACAGCATAGATATGCGGTTGCTCGGACATAAAGAAGACTTTCCGAGCGTAAAATCTATGAAGTCCGTCACGCCAAAGACGTTAAAACATCTGACCACCCACCTGTGATTGATGGTAACAGTCAATCAGCCTGGATAGCTATAGGCTCTGATCCAGGACGAGCTAATGAGCTAGCTCTTGACTTAGCAGTCTGCACAAAACAGAAATGGCTTGCGTGCGTTAACTAGCTAGGAATCCCACGGCTTTAGCCGTGTTGGAGGCTCAATTCAAGCCCATATTGGACATAACATCCACCTTGCTGGCGTTTTCATACCATGCGTTGACCTCTTCCGTAATTTGGGTACCGCCTTTTTCGTTCCATTGTTTTACAAAATCATCATAAGCGCTGAGCGGCTCCTTGCTGTAGATAATCTTGGTGAAGGTTTCCTTTTCCATCGTCGTAAGCTGCTCCCATGAGCTTTGCATCGTCTTGGTTGGCGGACCGTTGAACGCGCTTGGCAGCAAGGACTCACTGTTCTTATAAGAAATCACATAACCGTCCTTCATCGTCTGATCCAGTGCATCCGATCTCATCAGCACTCCGGTATCCGCCTTGGCGCCATTCGCAAGCTCATCGAAGGATTTCCCCGGACCATCGACACTAGGCGTATTTTTGGTGAATGCCATCTTCCCTACCCCTTGGACAGCATCCAGAGGCGTGTTAAATTTCTTGGAGTCAAAGGTAACCTTGCCGTCCACAATGTCATAGTCATAGCCTTGAGCATAACCGTATTTGAAGTCCCCGGTACCAAAGGCGGCATCGTACAGCTTGTCATAATAGAGGAAGAACGCTTCCATATTATTGAAGTCTTTATTGAACATGAACACACCGTCATTCAATTGACCCGATTGATAAGTCTTGTCTCCGCTAACCCCATTGATCGTTGGATAAGCGCTGATTTTCGCACCCTTAACATTGGCTTCAACGTCTTTCACGCTGCCATACAGCCAAGGACGGCCAATAATAATCCCAGCTTTGCCTTCGGTAAAGTCAGCGAGAGCATCCCAAGCGCCCTGAGTCGCCAATTCTTTATTCAAATAACCCTTCGAATACCAGTCGCGGAGTTTGGCCAGCGCTTCCTTATTGCCTTCCGCCACCGACCCGTAGGTAAGTTTGCCGTTCTCTTCATGCCATGAGCCCGGAAGATTCTTGCCGGTAAATGCGCTGAAGATCATAACCGGGTCGCTGACCCAACCAGTGTTGTATGAATCTTTACCGGAGAAATCAAACCCGTAGGTATCCTGTTTGCCGTTTCCGTCCGGATCATCATTCGTGAAGGCGGCAATTACCTTTTCAAATTCATCAATCGTCGTTGGAGCTTTCAGCTTCAATTTATCCAGCCAATCCTGGCGGATCAGCATCACTTCACCTTCGGTCAGGTTGGGGGAAATCGCCATGCCGTACACCTTGCCGTCCTGGATCACCGGATTGAACGTGGTTGGATACTGCTTATAGATTTCTTTTAACCGGTCCGGCATATATTTCTTGATGTCTTCAGTGATGTCCTTGACCAGTCCTGATTGAATCAAATCATTCTCCAGCGAAGTATCATACACAGGCAGAACATCCGGGAGCTTCTCGGAGCCGGTGAGCGCGAGCCGCAGCTTGGTGTTATACTGAGCCGCATCACCGCCCAGCAGCGTCGTTTCAACAGTGATCCCGAGATTCTTGGTCCCCCAGCGGGTCAGCACATTATCGTTCAGGCTTTCGCCATTGATATATTTGCCGGCATTTTCGTCCAGTTGCTTCGCGATGGTGATCTTGATCGGCGGATCATATTTGCCGTCTTTAAGCGTTGCCTCGGCTGCCGAATTCGACCCTTTATTGTCCGAAGAACAGCCTGCAAGCAGTCCTGTCATCAGCAGTAAAGCGGAGAGCGTTATTCCTGTCTTTTTCATAAATTAGGCCCCTATTCTATTAAGTAATTTGGTTATTCCTTCACGGCTCCCAGCACAATCCCTTTGACAAAATATCTCTGCAAGAAGGGGTACACCAGAATAATCGGCAATGTGCTGATGAAGATTTGTGCGGCCTTTATGCTTTGCTCCGACATCGCTGCCGCCTCTGACTGGCTCATGGCCATGCTCTGGGCATTGCTCTGGACAACTACCGTCTGCAAAAAGGAGGCGAGTGGATACTTGGTCGTATTGGACATATATAAGATCCCGTCAAACCATGAATTCCAGTGCCCCACCATGATAAACAAGCCAACGGTAGCCAGGCCGGGGAGGGACAGCGGAAGATAGATTTTGCGGAAAATACCGAAGAAGGAAGCTCCATCAATGAATGCCGCCTCTTCGAGCGCTTTGGGAATCGTTTTGAAAAAATTCATAATCAGGATCAGGTTATACGCTCCAAAAGCACCCGGAAGCACCAGCGACCAAATCGTGTCCTTGAGTCCAAGCTTAGTGACCAGGATATAAGAAGGAATCAAGCCGCCGGAGAACAGCATCGTGAATACGAAAATCCACATCAGCGCATTGCGCCCGCGAAAATCCTTGGATAAAGCATAACCTGCCATCGTAATGATCAGCATCCCGATTGAGGTGCCCAGAACCGTTCTAACCACTGAAATTTGCATGGAGCCCGTGAAATTCGAGTTTCTAAATGTTTTGGCATAAGCATCCGTATTAAAATCAACCGGCCAGAAGGATACCAGGCTGCCGTTGACCGCCGCCTTGCTGCTGAAGGATTGCGCCAGCAAATGGAGCAGCGGCAGAAAACACGATAATGCGATGAGAATCAGAAAGAAATAATTAAATACCGAGAATACCTTATACCCCTTGGACTTATGATACACACTCCTTCCTCCTTTCTAAAAAATTTTGTAGTTGGCGGCCTTATAGGCTATCCGGTAGGAAATGACGATCAAGATAAAGCTGATGCCTGACTTGAACAAGCCGACGGCGGTACCGAAGCCATATTGTCCGTTCAGCAGGGATGAGCGGTACACATAGGTATCAATAATGTCCCCCGTGCTGTATACAAGCGGATTGTACAGGTTGAAAATCTGGTCAAAGCCCGCATCGAGAACGCTGCCAAGACTTAACGTGGCAATTACAATGATCATCGGCATCATGCCGGGCAGCGTAACATGCCGGATCTGTTGTCTCCGCGAAGCACCATCTATTTCAGCCGCTTCATAGTAGGAAGGATCAATCCCTGTAATGGTGGCTAAATAGACAATCATGCCAAATCCAAAGTTTTTCCATAAGTCGCTGATAATAATGGTAGGTCTGAATAACGCCGGGTCTCCAAGAAAGAAGATCGGCTTCGTTCCAAAGATGCTGGTCAGCAAATGATTAATCCCGCCGTCAAGCCCCAGAATATCAATCATGATCCCTGCTATCGTTACCCAGGACAGAAAGTGTGGCAGATACACCAAGGTCTGAATGCTTTTCTTGGTTCCGACATGGCGGATTTCATTAAGCAGGATTGCCATGATAATTGGAACGATAATCCCCACGATGATCTTGATGACTGCAATAATAAGAGTGTTGATGATGGCCTGCGTCGATTCCTCGTACTGGAATATTCTCGCGAAGTTATCCATCCCGATCCAGGCTGAGCGGGTGATGCCAAGCCAGGGCTTGTAGTCCTGGAATGCTATGACGAGACCAACCATCGGACCGTAGGCAAAGATCAGCACAAAAATCAAGGCCGGGAGACATAACACATATAAAGGCCAATGCTTCTTGACTTCCTTTCTCCACGGATTTTTTTTAGCTTGGGCATTCATCACCTGAGTAATTTCCCTTACCCCCTTTTTACCATTCCCTGTAGTCTGTTTCTTTTCAAGGTTCATGATAGCAAAGGCGCTTTCATTCTAAAATGTCTCAATCTAAACATCATAGCCAATGATTTAATCACTTTATAAGCGCTTTCATTTTATCGGACGCATTAGGCTTTTCTTTTGGAATTTAGGGTTTATTATATTCATATACCTTACTGGGGAAGTGTTCATCATCAGAAAAGTAAATATGAAGCGCTTTATATACTTCTTCGTTTTTTTCCTTCTGCTTACCTTGGGCTTGTTCTTTATTCTGAACTCCTTGGGCACAAAAACCATTCAAGAGAGCTTGATCAATGCCTCCAAAAACCAGCTTGCTTATACAGAGAGCATTGTTGATGGTGTAGTATCGGAAGCCAGTCTGTACGGCATTCAGTTCACAGCTGACAACTCCGTGCGTTTCTATCAGAGCCGGATACAGGATTTAAGCAACTATGATGCCCAGATGAAAAAAAATGATATTTTTGACCGGATCTCTGAGCCCCTTCTCTCCAGTCAAGCCATTGAATCCATCGGGATCTATTGGCGGGCCGAGGGTACTTTTATCTCCACTGGACATAATCCGCTGGATAAGCTGCCTTTTGAGAAGGTAAAGCGCCGGGGGTGGCAAACAGTCAATAACAGCCTGTATTATTTCTCTGTCTATCCGTATATCCATCAGCCCAAGAATCCGGCCAATATTCAATATGTTGTAGGCGTTAAGCTGAATACGGATTATCTCACCAGTCTGCTGAACAAGGCGGTGAACGGCGAAAGCTCCAATGCCTTTTTTCTCGTAAACAAAAGCATCCTGCTCAGCGACAAAGCGGTGGACCGCACAATCGAACAGAAGGCTAAGGGAACGATAACACCTGATCCGCAGAATATTTTAAAATTTGATTATCATATCAACCATGAAGATTATTATGTCTTGTCCAAGTACATCGAGCCTATCGACACCTATCTCGTTACCTACACACGGGTGAGTGAATTAATGAATCCGCTCTACCTGCAGCAGCAGGTTTTCTTCGTGAGCATTCTGGTCATTCTGATCATCGGCCTTATCGTCATTCTCATGTTCTACCGGAATTTTTTCAGGAATGTGTATTTGCTGGATAAGAAGTTCAATCAAGTGGAGGCTGGGAACTACAGCACCCGAATCAGCGCTAACCCGGTCAATGAGTTCCATAATCTCTTTAAAAGCTTCAACCACATGGTCAGCAAAATCCAGACCCTGTTCGCATCCCTGAAAATTGAAACAGAGCTAAGAAAGAACGCGGAAATCAAGCAGCTTCAGGCGCAAATCAATCCGCATTTTCTGTATAACAGTCTGTTCTTTATTATGTCGATGGCTAAGTCCTCACCGGAAGCTGTCATGCAAATGAGCAAGCATCTCGCCGAGTACTACCGCTATTTGACCAAACTGGATGCGCATGATGCCACACTCAGGTCTGAATTGCAGCTTGCCGGGCATTATCTGTCCATCATGTCGCTTAGCAAAAAAATCCAATATGAAATTAATTTGCCGCCCGAGCTGGGGGAGCACCGCATTATGCCGCTTATTATTCAGCCTATTGTTGAAAATGCGATTCAGCATGGGATTGAAGAGCGCCAGGGCGCCTGCCGCATTTCCATAGATATCAAAGCTCTCGATGACGGGGCGCTCATTATTATTGCCGATGACGGCAAAGGGCTGACGCCTGAAGGCATGCAGCAGCTTGATGACGCAGTCAAGCAGGAAACGCCGCCTGAAGGAACCCGGGGAATTGGCCTCTGGAATATCAATCAGCGGTTAATCAATGCGTATGGTCCGCTAAGCGGGCTAAGATTTTTCAATAATGACTGGGGAGGCTTGTCGGTACTGATTTACATTGACTTTTCACTTGATGGGGGCGGGGCAGCATGAGACTGTTAATCGTTGATGACGGATTTTATATCGTGGAATATTTAAAGCATCTGCTGGATTGGACCAAATACGGGGTTGACCACATCGAGACCACCACCAACTCCATTGAAGCTAAGGAGATTCTGGATCAGGGCCAGACAGATATTCTGATTACGGATATTCGTATGCCCGAGGTCTCCGGCCTTGATCTTCTGGAACATGTGAATAAGCATATGCTCAGAACAAAGGTGATCATCCTGTCCGGTTATTCCCAGTTTGATTATGCCCAAAGCGCCATCCGTCTGGGGGCGCTCGATTATTTGCTGAAGCCGGTGGATAAAGAGGATATGGAGAAGGCCATGCAGAGTGTTGTTAAGCACATCGGTGAGACTCCCCCGGACAAGGAGGAGCTTGATGGAATGGGTTATTTGCTGTCCGCCATCAGCGAGCAGCAGCAGCCGGCCAATCCTTACAGCAGCGATAATTATTCCTTGAACAATCGAGCCTTCTGTTTTTTTCAAGTTCCAGGTGCCGGGGGGCAGGCTGAAATCACGCTTAGAGACAACTCTGATGGTCTGGAGGCTTTTATTTGGCGGACGCCGTCTGGATTGGCAGGGCTTGTCTTAACCAGCAGAATGAACAGTCTGCAAGACAAGGTGGAGCATATTCAATTTTCCCAAAGCTTTGAGCTGTCCAAAAGAAATACGGTACGCCATCATTTTTATAGCTTTTTCCATCATGAGGATATGGCTGCCAGTGACTTTGCCCGATTGAAGGATTGGAATTTACCCGTCAAATTTGATGCTGCGCAGTGGGAGCTTGTGCGGAAAAATATGCTGAAGAAATTCGCCCAATTGACCACCAGAAAACAAAAGCTGCTCTATCTTCTGGAATTCGTTCATTCTGTATATTATGCATCCGACTCCTTGCAGCCTGCCCAGGTTGCGGCCTTACTATTCCATCAACTGTCGGAGCCGGATACGGCTCTTAAGTCCATAATGCAGAGCATCAGTGAATGGAACAAAAGCACCGATTGCGCTAATAATCAGATTGTACATACGATTCAGACCTATATTACCGATCACATCAGCGAATGCCTGAGCCTGGAGGATTTGGGCAAAATCGTACACCTCCATCCTGTATATCTGTCCAAATTGTACAAACAGGAAACCGGTGAAAACCTGTCCGCCTACATTTCCATGAAAAGACTGGAGAAGGCCTCGCAGCTATTAATAGATTCCAGCCTGCACGTAGTCGATATTTCCCATATGGTCGGCTACAAGAAAAACCAGTATTTCATCAAGCTGTTCAAGGATCAATATGGCGTGACTCCTTATCAGTACCGCAGGCAGTATATTAAGTAAGGCTTTGGGCAACTACATTAGTTGAACTATAGATTTTCATATGGGGTCTGGTCGTAACTGCGGGGAATGTTTGGACTTCCGGCCGCTGTTGTCTGCAGATTTCTTCAATTTGTACCGCTGTTCGCGGTGGAAATCCGCAGACAGCCTATGCTTACGATGCCAGCTTTCCTACGGAAAGCTCTCAGGCGGTCGCTACCGCTCCTCCAGTTCCAAACTTCCCCTCCGTCACTTCTGCCCTTTTTATGTTTTCTTTAGTTCATATAGAAAAGAGCCTCTGTTATAGAGACTCTTTTTTGTTCAGCAGCTAAGCTGCGGGCTATTTCTTACTGCGCACTTCAAAAATAGCAAATTTCAAGTAGTGTCCTTCGTTCACGCCGAGAATCTGCGGGTGGTCCTTGCCGGCGGCCCGCCATTCGATGAGGCGCAGCACCTTGCCGGCGTCTTTGGCCGCATCGGCAATCGTCTCCAGGAACAAGTCCGGCTGCATATGGTAAGAACAGCTTGCAGTAACCAGATAACCGCCTTCGTTCACCAGCTTCATCCCGTGCAGATTGATGTCCTTGTACCCGCGAACGGCTCCGGCCACCGCACCCTTCGTCTTGGCAAAAGCAGGCGGGTCCAGGATAACGACATCCCAGGTCCGTCCTCCCCCTGCGGTCATCGGCTTCGCCGTATCAGTCTTCTTGGCTCCCTCAGAACTGCCGGCGGCTGCCCGCTCGGCCCGCTCCTCCAAGCCCTTCACCTGATTGCGCAAATATTGAAACGCATCGTCCACCACAAATTCGACCCGGTCGCTGAAGCCGTTCAGCTCCACGTTGGTCTTGGCGCTCTCAATAGCATGAGCGGAGACGTCAAGACAAGTCACCTTCTTGGCGCCATATTTGCAGGCATGCAGCGTGAAGCTCCCCGTATGGGCAAAACATTCCAGCACCGTCGCCCCATCCCAATACGGGAATGTAACCACCTTGCCGCTTTTGTTCACCGGCAAGGCCATCTTCTGGCCGTCTTCGCCCTCCATCTCCTGCAGCACAATGCCGCTGCGTCCGCCCCAGCCCAGCATCAGCGGAGCGATGGAGGCTCTATTCTCGCGCTGGTCGAAGAAGTAGCCCGTCTTCTGGCCCTCTTCAATATCGACGGTCAGCTTCAGTCCGTTCTCGCTTACCGTCACATGGCGCGGGCATTCTCCATACAATACGCCTGTTGTCTGCTCCAGGCCTTCCAGCTCGCGGACACTGACATCGCTGCGCTCATAAATGCCGCGTGGCGCCATCACCTGAACCAGAGCCTCTACAATCTCAGCACGGCGCTTGTCCATGCCAAGCGTAAGCAACTGAACAACCAGCACCTCGCCGAAGCGGTCCACAATCAGCCCAGGCAGGAAATCCGCTTCCCCGTAAACGAGCCGGTACGCATCTGCCCCCGGCAGGAAGCGTTCTCTATGCCGCAGGCACTGTGTGAAACGCTCCACAAAAAATGCCGTATCCATAGCCGCAAGCGGTCCCTGCGACACAATGCGGACCCGGATTTGCGATGCCGGATTGTAATAGCCTACCGCCAGGAAACGCCCCTGATGATTCAAGACATCCACAAGCCCTCCGGCCTGCGGCTCCCCCTCTACCGAAGCTACCTCCCCTGCATATACCCAGGGATGGCCCTGCTCCAGTCTTTTTTTGCGGTTCTTCTCCAAAGTAACCGATGCCAATGACTTCAACTCCCTTATGATCTGTGAATTTCTCTAATTTGCTGTGAAATGCTGCGATTACATACATGTCCCAATGATTCCATTCATATATTGGTGTACAACCCCGCGCCAAAGGAGCCTGCCCCCTATGATCCGTGATGTGCTGTTCCCTGTCATATATGGTCTTGTAATCTTCCTTGCCGGTATGAAGCTCATGGAAGCCGCGCTCGCGCGGCTGGCCGGTCCGCTGCTGGCCAAGGGGCTGCATTCGGCAACAGCCACCCCGCTGAAGGGGCTGATCGCCAGCAGCCTGCTGTCCGCGCTGCTGCAGAGCAGCACGGCCGTAACCGTGCTGACCATTGGCATGGTCAATGCCGGGCTGCTCTCCTATGCCCGCACGCTGGGCATTATTCTCGGCAGCAACATCGGCACATGCCTCACCACGGAACTGATCGGACTGCGGATCAGCTCTATGGCCACACCGCTGCTGGCGGGCTCGCTATGCCTTTGGGCTGCTGCCGTCATGCTCGGCGAGCTGCCAGCCAGTGCCCGGCGTGCGGCGGAGGCCTGCCGCAGAATCTCCACACCGCTGCAGTTCATCAGCCTGGCGGTGGCCGGCTTCGCGATGGTCCTCTGGGGCATCGCGGTCATGCAGTCGATTGGCCCTGCTCTGCAGGCGAGCGGGCTGTTCCGCTGGTTCCTGGACCATGCCGCAACCAGTGCGCTGTGGGGCCTGGCGGCAGGAGCCTGCCTGACCGCAATGCTGCACAGCAGCGCGGCGGTCATCGCCATAGCGATGGGTCTGACCGCCTCCGGGGTGATGCCGCCGGAGCTTGGCATCGCCATCGTGCTTGGCGCGAACGTCGGCACATGCGTCACCGCCGTCATTGCCTCCATCGGCGGCTCGCCTTCCGGCGTGTTCGTCGCCTGGTCGCATGTGGCGCTTAATGTAGGCGGCGCACTGCTGTTCCTGCCCTTGATCCAGCCGCTGCAATCCGTCGCGGCCTGGATCGGCGGCGGCCCCGCCGCACAGCTCGCCCATGCCCAGACGATCTTCAATGTCGTCTGCTCCCTTGGCGTTCTGCCGCTGTGTTATCTGCCCGTATGGACCCGGCTGGAAAAACGGCTCCAAACATAGACATGCAAATCCTGCCGTGCCTTCAGGGAAGACCCGGAGCTTCAATAGCACTCTGTTCCCCGGGCCACATTATCGCTGTACCATTATACTTCAAGTACCCGGCTACTTAAAAATATTATAAAACCGCGAGCCATCATAAAAGGTGATCACCGCGACCGCCACCGCCATTCCCAGAATCAGCACAACCACCACATAATCATTTCTGGTGAACGGACGGGCACTGTACCAGGTACGCTTGCGGTTGCTCCCAAAGCCGCGCAGCTCCATCGCGGTGCTGATCTTCTCAATCCGCTCAATGCTGCTCAGGATCAGGGGCATCAGAATCGAAACGATGTTTTTCAGCCGCCTCGGCAATTTTTCCTTGCGGGAGATGTCGATTCCCCGTGCCTGGGCCGAGAATGAGATATTCTCATAGTCACGCTGAATATCCGGGATATACCGCAGCGCCAGCGAGACGGAATAAGCAATTTTATAATTCACCCCGACCCGGTTCAGCGATGCCGCAAATTCACTGGGATCTGTCGTCAGCAGGAACAGAAGCGCCATTGGAATTACTACAGCATACTTCAGAGCGATATTGAACTGATAGAAGAGCTGCTCCGCCGTCAAGGTATATCGTCCGCCTAAATGAAGGAGATCATGCCTGGTGCCGTAGATCCGTGTACCCTCCAAAGGAGAAAACATAAAGATCGCAAGATGATTCAGCAGAAAAAAGAACAATATAAAATAGAGCACAAAAGCATAATCCTGGAACCGGACCCGGGAGATTCTAAAGATTGCCAGACTGATCAGCAGCATTACAAGCAGACATCTGGTATCATAGGTGACCATCGCTGATACCGACCAGACCGTAAACACAATCAGCTTGGTCGCCCCAGTAAGCTGGTGAACAGGTGAATCCTGTTTGGTAAACGTCAGCATCTTGGCTTTCATCCGCGCCGCACCTTCCTGTCATGAGCGATATAACGGCGGACGAATTCCTCAGGCTGCTCCATTCCGGCCTTCTCTGCCAGAGCAAACAGCGAGGTCATCTTCAGGTGGGCGCTGCTTACAATACTCTTGTCCGATAAAATCCGTTCCGGGCGGTCGTCCGCCAGCTTCACGCCCTCCGCCAGCACAATCGTCCGCTGGGCGTACTCCAGCATCAGGTGCATATCGTGCGTAATCATAATTACCGTAATCCCCCGGCCGCTAAGCGCAAGCAGAAACTCCATCATTTCGTTGTAATGCCTGAAGTCCTGTCCAGCCGTCGGCTCATCCAGGATGATCACCTCCGGCTCCAGCACAAGAATCGAAGCAATCGTAACACGTTTCTTCTGCCCATAGCTGAGCGCCGAAACCGGCCATTCCCGGAAGGCATGCAGGCCGCATATTCTCAGAGTTTCATGAACCCGCTCCCTGATCAATTCTTCATCCACGCCCCGCAGTTGAAGCCCCAGGGCCACCTCGTCATAGATCAGCGTTCTGGAGATCATATGATTCGGATTCTGCATCACAAAGCCAATATGCTCAGCCCGCTCTTTAATCGTATCCCGGCCAATCTCACGTCCGTTCAGCAGGATCGACCCGGAAGAAGGCCGGTAAAAGCCGCAAATCAGCTTCGATACAGTGGACTTGCCTGCGCCGTTCCTTCCGGCGATGCAGAGCATCTCGCCACGGCGGGCGCTGAATGAAAGCTGCTGCAGAACCGGAGTGTTTTTGTCATAGCCGAAGGAAACGTCCTTCAGTTCAAGCAGCGGGGGATTCTCCCGGACTTCCAGTGTACTATTGCTGCTGTCATACCACTGTCTGAGCTTGTCCACACTTTCTTCCAGGTCAAGCCCGTGCAAATGCTGCGGTTGTATTTGCGGCGTAATCCTGCAGCCGGCATATTTCATGGCAGTTATGTAGAGAGGCTCGCGAATGCCCGTTTCCGGGAGCAGGCCGGAGCAGAGCAGCTCAGCAGCCGGCATATCCGCAGCTATCGCTCCGTCGTTCATGACGATGATCCGGTCAACCGTACGGTGCAGCACTTCTTCGAGGCGATGCTCGATGATAATGACCGTCTTGCCGGTCTCCCGCTGAACCCGGTCAATCAGTTCAATGGCTTTGGTGCCGGTGAACGGGTCAAGGCTGGCGAGTGGCTCATCGAACAGCAGAATATCCACATTGCCGACAAGCACTCCGGCCAGCATCGTTTTCTGCTTTTGTCCGCCGGATAACTCCTGCGGGGATGCTGACAACAGCTCCTGGATATCGGCAGCTCTGGCTGCAGCCGCCACCTTATCCTTCATCTCAGCTTGCGGAGTTGCCGCATTCTCCAGACTGAAGGCAATATCTTCTCCAACCGTGAGACCGACAAACTGCCCATCCGGGTCCTGCAGCACCGTTCCAACGGCTTTCGAAAGCTGGGTGATCCCCAGTTCCTTGGTGTCCTGCCCCATGAGCTTCAAGGCTCCGCTCATTTCCCCTGCATAAGCAAAAGGGATCAGGCCATTAATGCAGTGAGCCAGCGTGCTTTTGCCTGAGCCGGAAGGTCCGACAATCAGCACCTTCTCCCCTTCGTGAATCCGAAGGTTAATTCCGCGCAAGGTCGGCTCCTGCTGGGCACGATATTTAAACGTGAAATCCTTGAATTCGAGTACCGTTTTACTCATGAATGACCTTCCTCTTTGCCTGCGTGCAGTATTGTAAAAAACAGAAAAGCCGGTGACGGGCACCGGCCTTCGATAATTATTATAATTCATCCAAGCTTTCTGAGGCTACCCTGCTTTGTCCGCGTCTTGGCGTATGCCGCCGCAAGCAGCGTACCGATGACTGCCACCGTGACGATGTTGGACGCTCCGGCGATCAGTCCCTGCGTAAATACTTTATTAGCCGGCTCTGCATAAATGAGAATGTCGAGCAGCGGGGCTGCTACGAACCAGGCGATGGCGTTGGCCGCAATCTGGGCCAGATTGAAGTTAATGATTTCTTTTCTGCCGAATTCCCCGTCATGAACTGCTATTCTCGTCACAAGCAGCCCGATGACCAACCCGACCAGCCCGGAGGAAATAACCCAGCTAAACCAAGGTGATCCGTAGAAAATCGCATCCTTCAGCGTATGCCCGATCAGGCCGATCAGCAGTCCTGCAACCGGTCCGTACAAAAGAGCGAACAGCGCAAGCAATGCATATGTAGTCTCAATGCTGGTATTGGGAATGCCGGAAGGAATGGAGCCGAACCGCCCTAAGATTACAAATAACGCCGAACCGATGCCAATTGCTACAATCGTTTTGATGGATAATACCTTTTGCTTGGCCACCTGCTTCATCTCCCCTAATTAGATTTGTTATGTACTTTTTCAGATATTATACATTGGTTTAGTAGGGATTACTATAGGGGAGGAGAATTTTTTCTGAGCACAAAAAGACCTGCAAACCGCCGTGAAGAGGCTTTGCAGGTCCTGATGTTTTATTGCGGATTCACGCTGTAACTTAGGTTATTTAACCGTAACTGAAACCGACACTGTTTTGTTGTTGAACTTGCCTTTGAATGAGGTAGTGCCTTTGCTGACTGCCGTAATCGTCCCGGAGGTATTGATTCTGGCCACGGAAGGCTTAGTGCTTGTCCATGCTACGGCTCCTGTTACAATCTCCGTTTTACCGGTATCATACTGCGCCGTTACCACTATGCCCTGGGAGGCTCCCGGTGCCAGTTGCAGCCTGTTTTCACTGACGGTCAGCTTGGTCAGCTTGGGAACTACAGTAATTTTGACGGTTGCGGAGATTCCTTGATAGGATCCGGTCAGCGTTGTTGTGCCTTCGGCAACAGCTCTTACAGTAGCGCCAGTAACAGTAGCAACAGCCGGATTGGATGATTCCCAGTTCATTGCCCCGGAAAACACCGCCGTTTTGCCATTAGTGAAAACTCCGGTAACCTTAATGGTCTTGGAGCCTCTAAGATTCATCTCAAGTGTACTTGGTTCCACCAGCAGCTTCGTAATCTTCTGCTCAATAGTAACCGGAATACTGATCGTTTTGTTGGAGTAGGTTCCCTTCAGTGTAGCGGAGCCCTTCACCAAGCCTTTGATTGTCTTGCCGCTCGCCGTTTGCTTGATCACCGCGTTGCTGCCGGTAACCTCCCATTTAATCAACGAAGAAACATCCAGCTCATCGCCGTTCTCCAGCACCGCCTGCACAGCAGGCAATGCCTTATCTTCACCAATAACGAGACCAAATGGATTTTCCGGCCCGATCAGAACAAGCACTTTATTCAGAACCGTTACTTTCAGCTCAACAGTTTTGCTGCGGATGGCTGAGGCAGGTGATGCAACAGGGCTTTCTTTTATTTTGCCGGTAAGGGTTACTGTGCCTGCTTTGCCGCCGACAAGCTTGCCATCCTTAATCGAAGCAATTTCTTCGTTTGCGGATGTCCAGGCGATTTCATCGCTGATGTCCAGCTTGGTTCCGTCATATTTTGTTCCGCTTACCTTCGGCAGGCTTGCAGTGTCCGCTGTGTACAGCTCCTGTTCTTTCTTTTCAATAGTCAGGTCTGTAAGGTTAGGATACACTGTCAGCTTAAACGTCTTATTGACTCCCAGGTAATCTCCTTTGATCACCGCAGTACCTACCGCTTTGGCAGTTACAGTAGCCGCGGCATCTTCTGAAGCTACCGTGTCAGCCGTAACCGTTGCTGTAAGCTGGTTGTCGGAGCTCCATACCGTACCCGCAGATTGATTTTTGGTTGAGTTCACAGCATCCCGCACAGACGATTTAACCTTCAGGCTTTCCCCGAGGAAAAGAGATTGATCGCCGCTTGGATTCAGCAGCAGCGCCTCATAAGGCGCACGCACGTAGACATCAATTGATTTGGAAACACCCAGATAGCTCGCTGTAATGGTCACCTTGCCGGTGCCCAGCACCGTAATCTCTCCGGCTTTTACCTTGGCAATACTCTCATTTGAGCTTGTCCAGGTTGCCTTGCCGGCAATATCATTCTCGGCACTGTCCTCAGATGCTTTGGTCATCGCAGTTAATTGTAACGGACTGTCTCCGACCAGCATTTCAAGCTCCTTAACAGCCGTATTAGTCTTCTTATCTTTCAGCACAATAGCTGAATAAGGCAGTTTCACCACAGCTTTGAAGGTCGCTGTCAAGCCTTTATATTTGGCTGTAACCGTCGCCGTACCTTCACCCACAAGGGTAATTTTGCCGCTGGCAATGGTGAGCACGTTAGCATTAGAGCTGCTCCATTCAGCATCAGCAGTAACTTCCTTCACGGAAGTAGCCGTCTCGCCGCCGGTAACCTTCGCTTTCACAAGCAGCGACGCTTCGCTGTCACCTAATTTATAATCGCCCTCGGAGCTTTTCTCCAGAGTTAAATCCTTATATGGATATGTAACAGACACTTCAATAGATGCAACTGCATTATTATAAGTTGCTGTAATCATTGACGTACCGGTGTTAACCGGTGTCAGCAACCCGTTAACAACCTTAACCACATCGGTTTTGGATGAAATCCACAAGGCTGCAGCCGTTACATCTCTTTTGGAAGAAGTGCCTTCCAGGTTGGCATACACCTTAAGCTGCTTGGGTGTCTGCCCAACGGTAAGGTCTACTTTTGCCGAACTGTCGAATTCAATAGAAATAGTGTCGCCAGTAGCTGCAAAGACGTTTACCGGAAAAGCTACAACAGTCAGCAACATCATTATGAGGAGCATTTTCGTCATTTTCCTGTACACGGTCATCGTTTCTCTCCTTAGGCAGTAAAATTATGGATACTGTTTTTCCACACTCTTCCACTATATCGGTTATTTCGGCCTGAGTCTTTACCCTATTTTCAGTTTAATTTCAGCTCCAGCTCAATTCAGGACTTTGTAACTATATTCTCCCACAACCAAAACAGCCCCATCAAAGTGGGGCCGTAGATCAAACTATATACCGGAGTGGAAAAAGTAAACCTAATCGGAGCAAACGGGCCATAAACACGCAATTTTCTCCGAAATAAGTGGACAAATTCCCACTAAACCCCGCTGCGGCAAGGATTTCAGCAGATTAGTTGTACTAATTCCACCTATCGTAGATATAAATCTGCAAATTCATTAGGCCAATGAAGGCTATGTTATACGCTATAGGACACTTTCCCGAAGCCCGCTCCGGCTCACACTGACCAGCTCGCCCCGGCATTCATTCACGCCCGCTTCTGTGATTTTCACCTGGCAGAGCTCTCCCTGCAGCGAATCATCGCCGTCAAAGAACACCTGCAGATAGTTGTCGCTGAAGCCGTGCTGTGTGCTGCGCTGCGGCGCATCCTTGGCCGAACGCTCGGCAATGACGGGCAGCGTCTTGCCGACGAACTTACGCGCATAGGCAAGCTGCATGTCCTCGGAGAGGTCAATCAGCTCCTGAACACGGACGTTCTTGATCTCTTCATCAACCTGATTCAGCATCCGCGCCGCCGGAGTGCCTGTCCGTTTGGAATACGGGAACACATGCATTTCGGAGTAGTTGACGGCCTTCATGAAATCATAACCGGCACGGAACATTTCCTCGGTTTCACCCGGGAAGCCGACAATAACGTCGGTGGTAATGCCCACATCCGGCATCGCCTGGCGGATGAGCTGCATTTTTGCGTAATACTCTTCTGTCGTATACTTACGGCGCATCGCCTTAAGAACTTCGTTGTGTCCGGCCTGCAGCGGAATGTGCAGATGACGGCACATTTTGGAGCTGCGGTTCAGCACCTCAAGCAGCTTCTCGTCAATCTGGCTGGCTTCAATCGAGCTGATGCGGACCCGCTCCAGTCCATCCACCTTGTCCAGCTCCCACAGCAGATCAGCAAGCCGGTAATTCTCCAGATCATCCCCGTAGCCTCCGGTATGAATGCCAGTCAGAACAAATTCCTTATATCCGGCTTCCACCAGCTGATGCGCCTGGGCTACAATCGACTTCGGATCACGGCTGCGCGACAGACCGCGCGACCACGGAATAATGCAGAAGGTGCAGAAGTTGTTGCAGCCATCCTGGATTTTCATAAAAGCCCGCGTCCGGTCGGCAAAGCCCGGGACATCCAGCTCCTCGAATTCGCGTGTCTTCATAATATTGCGCACGGCATTCACCGGCTGGCGTGATTCCTGAATATTTTTCACATGGGTCATGATGTGCTCACGGTCCTGGTTGCCGATAACAAGATCGACACCGGGAATATCGAGAATCTCGCCGGGCGAGGTCTGCGCATAACAGCCGGTTACGGCAACAATAGCCTCGGGATTGCGGCGCACGGCGCGGCGGATCATTTGGCGGCTTTTTTTGTCGCCGGTATTCGTTACAGTACAAGTGTTGATCAAATAGATATCAGCGGGTCCCTCGAAATCCACTTGCTCGTAACCTTCATTTTTGAAAAGCTGCCAGATGGCTTCAGTGTCATAGAAATTAACTTTACAACCTAAAGTATAAAATGCTACGGATGGCATTCTTCAAGCTCCCCCCATTTCTCCAGATTCGTACAAAATACAGGCTGCGGCTACCATGCCTGCCGTCTCGCAGCGCAGGATGCGCCGTCCAAGCCCGACGGAGACCGCCCCGGCCTCTTCGGCTGCGCGGCATTCCTCAGGGCTGAAGCCGCCTTCAGGACCGACCACAATCATTACCTTGCCGGATGCCTGCGGCGGCAATGCAGACAGCCACGGCGCGGCTGCGCTGCGGAGCTGCAGTCCTTCTTCCTTTTCATAACAGAAATATACAGCGTCATATTCGCTGAAGCTCTGCAGCAGCAGCTTCCAGCTAAGCGGCGAATGTACAGCGGGAACGATGTTCCGGTGTGCCTGCTCAGCGGCCTCTTTGCAGATTTTGCGCCAGCGCTCTACCCGCTTGCTCTCCTTCCGCTCGTCGTACTGCACAATCGTGCGCTCCGAGAGGAAAGGGGCAAAGGCCACCGCGCCGATTTCGGTGCATTTTTGAATCACCGTCTCCAGCTTATCTCCCTTAGGCAGACTCTGGGCCACCGTGATCTTGATCCGCGGCTCATGGGTCATTTCCAGCATTTCCAGTATGCTAACTGTTACTTCTCCAATTTCAATTGAAGCGATCTCCACCAGCGCCTCACGGGATACACCATCGCTGACAATCAGCTTGTCCCCGGCCTTGCCGCGCATGACCTTGGCAATATGGCGGGCGTCCTCGCCGTCAATCCTTACTGTATCCGGCCCGAACTGCTCCGGTGTTACGAAATAACGCTGCATATTCTCATCATCCTGTTCTTATTCAGCATGAAAGCGGCAGCGTTCCTGCTCTCCAGGTTCCCTGCCGCTGCTCTACTTGCATCTATCCTTCTAAAAATACCACATTACATCATACAACGTTTGCCTGGTTGTGAACAGTCCCAGCCTCAGTATCCGAACAGCTTCAGGAATAATTGAAGGAAATCATTTCCGGTCTGGGTGGCCCAATGATCAATCGGGCTAATCGTATAGGTACGCAGGCCGGGGATAAAGATAATCAGCAGAAAGAGAAAAGACAGCCACTGCTCATACTGCTGCAGTCTTCCGCGAACCGGATGCGGTGCGACATCCTCCAAAATACGATAACCATCCAGCGGCGGCAGCGGAATCAGATTGAACAGAAAGAGAAAGAAATTAAATTGAATAAAAATCCCAAAAAACCAGACAATCGCCCGCAGCAGCTGCTCGTTCTTAATCATATCAATTGTTCCCGTTCCTAGCAGCACGGCATAGATGAACGCCCCCAGGATACCCAGCAGCAAATTACTGATCGGGCCGGCGGCGGACACAATCACGCCCATCAGACGGGGACGGCTGAAGTTGTCACGGTTGACGGGAACCGGACGCGCCCAGCCGAAGCCGGCGATCAGCAGCAGAATAATCCCGAAGAAATCGAAATGAACCGCCGGATTCAGCGTCATGCGGCCGAGCAGCCGTGCTGTCGGATCACCGAACTTGTTGGCAAAATAAGCATGGCTGAATTCATGCACCGTAAAAGCGATGACCAGTGTGATCAGGAAGAACGGCAACTGCTCCAGCGGCACACGTATAAAACTTTGCAAGATATCCATCTTTACCTCTTTCCGGCTGTAAACGCCACCCAATCTTCTTCGCGGGATACTTCCATAATTTCAAAACCGGAAGCCGCCAGCGCCTTCGACACCAGCTCTTCCTTATCCTTATAAATGCCGGAGGTGATATAGATCCCGCCCGGCTGCAGCGCACGGTAAACATCATCCGTGAACAGCACAATAATCTCCGCCAAAATATTCGCTACCACAATTTTTACTGGAAGCGTTACTCCCAGCCCCGCTTCGCTTCCCGGCTCAGCAGCTTCATCAGCCCCGGTATGGCTCGGTCTGGCCGAAGGCCACATCTCTCCCGCAGCCGTATCTGCGGCGCCTTCACCGCCGAGCAGCGACAGCAGATCGCTCTCTTTGACTGTAATGGCTTCCTGCAGCCGGTTCAGCGCTACATTCTCACGGGCACTGTCCACCGCCACCGGGTCCAGGTCGAGCGCCAGCACAGACTTTGCTCCGAGCAGGACCGCACCTACAGCGAGAATGCCGGAGCCTGTTCCAACGTCGATAACCTCTTCCCCGCCGCTGATATGCTTTTCCAGAGCCCGCAGACACAGCGCAGTAGTGGGATGAGTACCTGTTCCGAAGGCCATGCCGGGATCGAGTTCAATAATCTTTTCATCCGGGCTGGCGGGCGTATACTCCTCCCATGTCGGTCTAATGGTCAGACGTTCCGATACACGCAGCGGCTTGAAGTATTGCTTCCACGCATGCGCCCAATCGTTCTCGTCCACCGTTTTCCAGGAAAGCTGCCCTTTGCCCGGATCAATGCCGTATTGGCGCAGTTCCTCTATGCGGGGGGCCAGTTCCTTCATCACGTCCTCCATCCGCACAGCTTCGGCATAGTAGCCTTTGATCACCGCCTCGCCTTCGGGAATGTCGTTCAACGGCTCATCATACAATTCGCCGTAACGCGTCTCCCGCTGTTTGGCCAGCGTGCCCGATTCCTCAATCGAGACCCCGCCGGCGCCCGCTTCATATAAAAAGTTGGAGATCATCTCCTGGGCCTCTTCCGTTGTATGTACAGTCACTTCATGCCATAACATTGTTTATAAATCCTCCCGTTTCAAGTGCGATTAATAGCTCACAAAAATGTGACTTTGTATAGTATAACATTTCTTCCCTGTACAGCGCCAAACTGCGGATAGCAGACCGTTATTCCGGTGCTTTCAGAGCCTTCCCAGCTCCCTATATGATTGTTAGGCAAAGATAGAGTACTATAATATGGAAGTTGGGCTTTATCTGCGATAAGCAGCAAAACAAAGGTAAAACAGGGAGAGACTAATGGCAAATATATTGGTAGTTGAAGACGAACAATCAATCAGCGATCTGATCACGATGAATTTGAAGCTGGTCGGGCATCATTTTTTCAAAGCTTTTAACGGCCCTGATGCGCTGCGGATATTGGAAAATGAAAAAGTCGATCTGCTGCTGCTGGACATCATGCTGCCCGAAATGGACGGGTTTGAAGTGATGCGGCGCATCCGCAATCTGCATATTCCGGTCATTGTCATTACCGCCAAGGACTCACTGGCCGACCGCATTGCCGGCTTCGAGCTCGGTGCCGACGATTACATCATCAAGCCGTTCGAGATTCTGGAGCTGCTTGCCCGTGTCAATGTGGCGCTCCGCCGCAACGACAAGGGTCATGCCGGCTTTGTGCTCAATGAGGTGGAGGTGCGGCTGCAGGAGCGGACGGTTTATAAAGACGGCCGGCCGGTCGAGATAACTGCCAGGGAATTTGAACTTCTGGAGGTGCTGATCCAGAACCGGAATATCGCCTTGTCCAGGGAAAAGCTGCTGGAATTGGCCTGGGGATACGACTACGAGGGTGAAACCCGTACCGTAGATGTCCATATCAGGCAGCTCCGCAAAAAACTGGGCTGGGAAGAACGCATCAAAACCATTTTCAAACTGGGCTACCGTCTGGACACGGAGGGTCAGGCATGAAATTTTGGCATAAAACATTGCTGATGGTTCTGGCCCTTTTTATTGCAGCACTGGATGTCAGTGTTATTATGGTGATGAACAAAAGCTGGCGGCTCAATATGGAACGTGAAACGCAAAGAGCATCCAGCGAACAGGCTTTAATCGCCAACAATGTGTATGAAAATCTGAATTCGCTCCTGGCCCGCGGCTCCCGTGTGGATCGCCCGGTATTGTACGAGGTTATGCGCTCCTATGCCCAGAATTACCGCCAGCAGGGAATTACGCTCCAGCTATGGGACCAGGACGAGCTGGTCTATCCCGCCGGTGAAGGTCAGCGGCAAAAGCCGGCAGTGCAGGCCGGTCAGGTGGAGGAACAGGGCGTACATATAATCCGCATCGCTGGCGGACTATCGGCGCCTTACGAGCACCTGCTTTTTGTATATGAACGCGAGATCGGGGAATTGTATGCCAGGCAAAATGAGCTGAATCATTTTTTTGTCATCATCAACTTCACCGTCGGTCCCATACTGGCCATCCTGCTCTATATCCTGATCCGCAAGCTGACAAGTCCGCTCAGACTGTTGTCGGAAACTACCAAACGGATTGCTGAAGGCAATTATACGGAACGCATTCAGCTTAGCAACAGGGACGAATTTGGCGAATTGGCGCAGAATTTCAACCGGATGGCCGAAGCCGTGGAGCGGCATGTGACGGAACTGTCTGAAATGGCCGAAGAAAAACAGCGGCTGGTTGACAATCTGGCCCATGAATTGCGGACACCGCTGACCAGTATGCAGGGTTTTGCCGAATATTTGAATACCGCCAATATCGGCGAAGAGGAACGGATGACGGCCAGCCGATATATCTGGAGCGAGACGTTGCGGCTGAAAAAGCTGGCGTTCAAGCTGCTGGACCTCTCAGCCATGCGTCATAAACGCCTGGAACTGGAACGGGTGAACATCAGGGAATTGTTCCGATCCGTCCAGCAGACGGAGATGAAACATCTGCAGGATGCCGGGCTGCGGCTGGTGCTTGATCCGGCTATCGACAGCGTGTGGGGGGATGCCGATCTGCTTGCGGCTTTCCTGGTCAACTGCATTGACAATTCGATTCACGCCTCTGCCGCAGGCGGCGAAATCCGGTTGCTGGCCTACAAAGAAAATGCGGAAGCGGTGCTGGAGGTACGCGATTTCGGCTCCGGGATGACGGAACAGCAGGCCAAACGGGCATTTGAACCGTTTTACCGGGCTGACAACGCACGATCCAGAGCCCACGGCGGAGCCGGTCTTGGCTTGTCCCTGTGCCAGCAGATCGCCGAGGCGCACGGAGCAAGGCTGACTCTGGAATCGGCAAAACATGAGGGTACGCGCTTCCGCATCTTTTTACAACTTCATAACAACTGCGTCGCTGGTTCATAACAACTTTTTAATAAAGTAGGCATAGGCCAAGCCTAATACAATATGGAGGTAATTACGGATGAAACTCAAGCAAAGCCTCTTAACGACAGCGGTTGTTGCCGTATCCGGCGGTTTGCTGGCGCTCAGTGCAGTGATTGTGCCCGGAATGGTGAATTCAACAGCCCTTGCGGAGCATGTTCAGATGGAGAAATTGCAGGGAACTGTGTCTTTGACGAACGGCAAGGTGCCTGTACTGAAGGTGGAGGCCGCCGCCCCGGTCTCGACGGTTGAAGAATACTTGAAGCAAAAGATGACGAAACAGGAAATGCAGCAAATTTATACGTACATCGACAACCACAATGAGGAAGGCATCAAGTTCAACCGGGAGATGAGCGAAACGGAGGTCAACCGGCGGCTGGCATTGAACGATCAATATGTATATGAAGGCGTCCGCCCCAAAGCCCTCCTGCCCCTGAAGGCGGGCGTTGCTGATTTCTATCTGGATCTTGAAAAGGGGTCTTTCACCTTGCCTAGCCGGGAATTGACGGATGAAGAGCTGCTGCAGCTCGTTGATTGGTCTTACCGTGAGATGTATGCGCTGAATCAGCGCAACAACGAACAGCTTCCCGTTCCGGGCGCTAAAGACATCCAGAAGGCCGAAGCCGTCAAGCTGGCCAGCGCAAGCATCAAGAAATTGTTCAACATTGATATCTCCAAGCTGGACACCCATGCCAACTATTCGCTGCAAGGCCCAGCCAAACAGGACCAATGGTTTGTTGATTTCCGGCCGTATAAATCGGACACCCTGCGGTCCAAAGGGGAGAAATTCCTGTCTTATAATGTACTCCTGGATGCCAAGACCGGGGTGGTGCTGGACACAACAGTCGTAGACCTGTCTTACAAACGGACGGCGATCAGTGCAGCAGCAATGGAGAAGGTTAAAAAGGATGCAAGCTGGATTGCAGCAGCTAAACAGATTGTTACACAAAAGCAGGGCGAAACGCGCAAAATCGTCAGCACAAAAATCAACGACGATTCTTCATATCTGAAACGCGGGCTTGTCAGCATTCTGATCAAGCTGGAAGACGGGAGCACCTACAACGCCGAGCTGCGTTATCCCGAGAAAACGCTGCGCTGCCTGATGTATGAGGCCGCCGGGACGGCAAAATAACACGCTGGGTAGACTGCTGTTACACTGCTGTGACTGCTCTATTAAGGGGCTGTCTTATAAGCGGTAAATCGCCGCTTGGACAGCCCTTTTACACCACTATTTCTATGGGCAGCGCCAAACTGCAGCTCATCTCCCGGAACCGGGAACTTTATTATGGCAAAAGCAGTCCGTGGTATGGTCGTTCACCATGCCGGAAGCCTGCATAAAAGCATAACAAATTGTAGAGCCGACAAACTTCATGCCCTTTTTCTTCAGCGCCTTGCTCATCTGGTCGGACTGAGGGGTGACAGCCGGAACCTCGGAGATGCTTTTCCACTCATTAATAACCGGGGTACCTCCGGCGAAGCTCCACAAATAATCCGCAAAGCTCCCCTCCTCCTCGCAAATCTTCAGGAACACAGCCGCATTATTAATGATGGCATTGACCTTCAAGCGGTTGCGGATAATCCCCGTGTCCTGCATCAGCGCTTCAATCTTCGCTTCATCATAATGGACAATTTTCTGCGGATCGAATCCGTCGAACACTTGCCGGTAATGCTCCCGTTTCTTCAAAATTGTGTACCAGCTTAGTCCCGCCTGCATGCCCTCCAGCATCAGAAGCTCGAACAGCTTCCCATCGTCGTACAGCGGTTTACCCCATTCTTCATCGTGATAAGCTATATACAGCGGGTCTTGGTTGACCCAGGCACAGCGTGTAATCGTCAAGTGGCTCTCTCCTTTTTCCATGTGTAGGCAGTTACTTTCATCATTCGGATATACGCTTTGGTAATCGTACCAAATTTGTTGCGGTGGCGGCAATCCGGCTGGAGGCATTTGCTTAAGTACTTGAGGCAGCGGGGATTCGCAGCAAAATATAGAGGCGCCCGTACCCTCCCGGGATTTTGGACACCTCTATTACTTGTACACTATTCTCTTATTTTTAAAATAATAACTTTGGCATTAAGGCTGCAGCTTCACCCGTGTCTCTTTATCCGGCTCGTCAGTGGTGTAATAGAACATGTATATTGAAGCTTTCGTCCCTTTGAAATCCTTATAGACATCAATCGCTTTGCTGTTCCCGTCCCCGTCAAAATTGGTCGTTACCGGCTTGCCCAGAATGCGTTCCTTGCCTATACCGATGTGAGTCTGGTTGACTCCGCCAAAACGGGCGTCTTCGCTTTCAGTCTCTACAATCAAGTCGCTTCCCTGCATATAGTAGGTCCATTTGACCGGGAACCCGCCGGTATTGCGGATCAGCGTCTGTTTGCCGGCAGAAATATTCGTAAGTTGAAGCGGCGTCTTGTCCTCCTCGTGAATCGTAACCTTATATTTCCCCACAAAGGTAATTGGCGTGTCTTTACCGACTACTAAATCCGCCGGACGCTCAAAACGTAGTGTAATCAATAAAGGATCATCCTTTGGAGATCTGTACAGCATCCCCTCAAGCGTCTTGCCGCCTGCCTCAAGCTCATATTTAAAATAAGGAATCCGCGGGAAAACCCTATCCTTTGTTCGAATCGAGACACGGATCTGAGTAGGCGTCACTACAAGACTCTCAACAGTATTGGTATTGTCGCCCGGCTCCAGCGGTACATTCAGCTTCTTCTTTATTGTTCCGCTTTCCATCTGCTTTTTGCTTAATTCCAGATCAAAGTGGATAGGTTCCGTTATGTTTTTCTCACGTTTGGCATAATCCAGCTTGAAGACAACCTGCCCTTCCACCAGATCTGCCCGGTTAAAAAACTGGATCGCTGTATATTCACCTTCTTCTCCAGGCTTACCGTAAGTACTGCCGGGGAGGATCCGCACAGGCTTTCCGTCCTTGTAAGGCACGATTTGCGGATTGTCCCATTGCTTTGCCTCCGGTGAATCATATGAGATGGCGGAGGTCAACATCAGCTTCTCTCCCTGTTCAAATACCTGCACCTTAACATCACGCAAGCCATCCTGTCCGAGAGAAATGATCTGCGGGGCAGCCGTATTCAGATTGATCTTCGGAAATTCCAACTGCTTCGCCTGGTAACTGTAGAGGCCGTCTATCAAAAGTTTAGCTTTGGAGTTCTCCTGCTGCGGTGCCCAGTCGCTTTCAAAGTACCCATTGTACCGTTTGTCCTTCTCATCCCACCGTACAAAGGTATTGCTGTTGTCTTCCGTATCGCTGTTGTCCGCCTCGCCCTTCAGCGACATTCCCTTGACAGTCCAATATTCATTGTCCGCACGCTTGTCAACATCCAGATTATAGAGAATGACCGTGCGGTTCTCATCCACAATCGCCGTATGAAGCGTAAGCGTCACCCCATCCTTGGTAATGGATTGCCCGAGCTGCTGCCCAAGGTTCTGGTCCAGGGCAGACTGAATTCCCTCCCTGCCGCGCAGAAGAATGTCCCAGTTATAATGAATCGCCGCATATACAGGAGCCGCAGCCAGCAGGGCGCTGAGCGCAGCAATTCCGGCAATTCTGCTCCAATTTTTGGACCGCCGGAGGATGACCGGCTTCACTGTATCACTCTCAGCCGTCGCGGTGTGGCCAGAATCCTCCATCCGTTTCCACATCCCTTCGAAATCCGGATAAGGCACGTTCTCATCATTATTTAATTGATACTTGAGTGCACGCTCCAGCTTGTTCATAGCTTTCTCCCTTCCATGCGGCTTCCGGCATTCCTGTCTCCAGCAGCACATTCTTCATCAGCTTTAGTCCTTTGTGCAATCTTGATTTGGTCGTTCCGAGCGGAATGGACAGTGCGTCCGACACTTCGGCCAGACTGAGATCATGCATGTATCTCAGGGTCAGCACCACCCGGATTTTCACGGGGAGGCGTGACAGATGGATCATCCACTCCTGTGAGGTTTCCTTCTGCTCGACCAGCCGCTCCACCGTGTGTTCCGTACCTCTGCCCTGAAAAAGATGCAGATTCGCCGCCAGCTTCTGCTGCAGGCTCTGCCGCCGCTTCAAGTGATTCAGGCAGGCATTTACAGCGATTTTCATTATCCAGGGCTTGAGATATTCAATGTCCTGCCAATTGCTGCGGAAAACCGTAATAAAGATCTCCTGGCACAGATCCTCGGCATCCGCCGGATTATGCACCATGTAATAGCAGGTTCGGTACACATCCCTGTTGTAGGTTTCGAAC
The DNA here is from genome assembly GCF_056120445.1 of Paenibacillus sp. sgz302115. Classification (NCBI taxonomy): domain Bacteria; kingdom Bacillati; phylum Bacillota; class Bacilli; order Caryophanales; family Paenibacillaceae; genus Paenibacillus; species Paenibacillus sp. sgz302115. The sequence continues at coordinate 244,260 of NZ_JBVYOK010000004.1, read as the reverse complement.
AATTCCCGGTTGCTTTCCAATCCGTGTGCCCTCCTTTCTTGTCTACGTATGTATTCAACAAACAAACCTCGAAAAAGGTTCACTTCAAAAGTCCCGCTCAAGAAAAAAGCAGCATGCCCTCCTTCCAATTGCGAGGTCCACACTGCTTATCTAATATTCCTAGCTCATATCAACATACATACGCTGCGGCACAAATCAGATGATATTCAGCACCTCGCGGGCCTGATTGTCCAACTCCTGGGCGGACGTGGCAACCCCTGTAAAATCCTGCAGGGCGACCTCAATCTGCCGCTGGCTTTCTTCCACACTGCCCTGAACCTGGGAGATTCCCTCGGACATTCTGGCAATTTCCTCTGTAATCGCCTTGACGCTCTCCCGCACTTCGCCAATGGAATGCTGTACCATAGCGGACAGCTTTCGGACTTCCTTGGCTACGACATCAAAACCCCGGCCGAACTCTCCGGCATGTGCCGCTTCAATCGCCGCATTAAGCGCCAGCAGATGGGTCTGCGAAGCAATATCACGGATCGTCTGCACCACGCCTTGAATATCTCCGGCCTTCTGCTGCAGATTGGTAAGTGTCATATTATTTTCATTCGACACCTCGGCGATGCTGTCGATGCTCATTAGCAGCTCCCGGCTCCGCTCGATGCCTTTTTCCGCACGCTGGTTCAGACTTCCGGCCATTCCCTGCATGTGCTCCACAACATTGCTCATATTCGTCTGTCTGACGGTAATATTCGTTGCGACCTTCGTCACACCGATAACCTGCTCGCCCAATTCATCATAAATAGGCATATATGTAGCTTCCAGCCACACCGGATTCCTTTCGGAGTCCATCCGGACGATTTTATCCTGAAAACTCTTGCCGGACAGCAAATCCTCCCAGAATATTTCGTAATCAGGACTATTCGCGAACTCAGGGAAACAAAACTCCTTATGGTACATTCCGTACATTTCCCCAGCGCTGTATTTCATGGAACTGGCAAATACTTCATTGACATAAGCCACCCGGCGGTCAAGAGTAAACCGGATGAGGGCAAGATTCTTTTCCAAAGCTTTGACAACCAGTGCATCGGTGACTTCTTGTGTTGGCAGGTTCTTCATAGCAATTTCTCCCCGTATGAATCAATTTTAGAATATCTGAGGTTGTCCTAATTTCATTGTTTGACTTTACTCTATAATAACGGTAAAATTTCGGTTTTAGATTACAGAAAAGGACAATTTATAGAAATCTCTAAAAAAACTAAAAACCGCAGGCATATAGCCTTGCGGTCTCATCACTTTTAAATAAACTTTAGTATACAATTTCCCGCTTATTCACTTTAGCGCCAGATAAAGATTGATCGAACATATCCAGAATAATGAGGAAACGCTCGGCCTCGCGGAATACATGATCCGCCAGCAAAGGATGAATGATGCTTTTGATCCGGCACTCATAAATTAAATCACGTGCTGTTTTCTTGAAATCACGCAATGATTTTACAGAAACCCGGTTTTCGTCAACGAATTGACTGAGCAGCGGAACGGTCTGAGACTGGGGACGCATATGACTTAAATCAGCCGCCTGGAACACAAGCTTATCAAAATCATTGCTGAATTCCCGCGCTTGATCAACCAGCTTCCGTTCAGACGGGTCAAGCAGATGACCTATAAATTTGGCATGATCGGCCATGATCTTTAGGAAAAAGACATTCTCATCAATAATGGCATCGGGCAGCGGTTCGAGTGTCCCCGAATTAAGCTCCTCCAGTCGGTTCCTGAAATAATTGGCCTCCCGGCTTACATGATCCACCAGCAAAGGAAAGTTGGTTTGTCCCGGAAGCTTGCATTGCAATATAAGCCCTAGCACCTTTCGTTTAAAGGCATAAATATGCGTCGCCGCCACACCAACCTCTGTATTAAACTCCCGGATCGTGTGAGGGTCAGCGTCGCTCTGAAATTCGTGGGACCTTCTCTCAATATCCTCAAAAATAGCGTAAAAATGGTTCGCCTCTTGCCTAAGCTGAGTGTCCTCCACTCTGAATCCCAAACACAAAAAAAAGGAATGCTCCTTCATGATCCTCGACCAAAAGCGTATTTCATCTAATGACCGGGTAACGAACATATCCAACCCTACCCCTCCTTTGCAGAGATAAAATCCAACTACTTCTAAGCATATGGAGGTTTTTTGTCCACTATGTTCGTTACTCTTATACGGGCCTGACAATTCCTGTCTCTATTCGGATCTGGCCAGTAAATATTACTTTTTTGAACCGTAGCCCCTTATTTTAATGCCCCAGACCGAATCCTTCTGATATGCTGCAGCTTCCTGCAGATCCGGGAGACGCGTGTCCTGCGGATAATGGCGCTCCAAATACATAACGAATGCCCGGCGTAATCCGATTTCAGCCTCCAGCTTATTGAATTCATTGGGATGCTTGTCCATCTCCGCCATCGCAGCTTCCCAGATATTCAGATCAGCAGCCTCCGACTGCCCGCTGCGGACTTTCCCGGCAAGCTCACGCAGTTCGCGGTAAGCCCGTTTTACTCTGGAAGAGTAGACCTGCTTCTGATTCAAAAAAGTAAGCAGCGCAACCAGCAGCGCCAGCCCGCCCCATAAAATATAGTTGTTCATGTTCATCCCTCCGGCTTGGCATATCTTCATAATTATACACACCTCGCAAGCAGAACGGCTACGCCGGCTATATTATATATATACACAAAAACACCCCACAGCAGTGGGGCATTTTCTGCAATTTTTTTGCTATTCCTTCTTCAAAATTTCGTGAAGCTGCCGCTTGTCCGCCTCCAGTGAACGCTCCTGCGCCTCCAGATCATCCTGGTCTGCTTCCGCCGCAGAAAATTCTACGTCCTCTGCTTTGGCTTCATACAGCATTTTCATCTTGTCGGTCTTCGAAAAAATTTTCGAGTTCTCTCTATCCATCTGTTATCCGGCCTCCTGTCGTTATAGCCTTTAAATCACTCCGCCCGCCTCTTCGATAATCGACATGGCCTGATCAAAATACTCCGAATTCAGAACAACCGTCAGCAAAACATCCCTGCCGGTTGGCCCGCCGTCTCCACCATGGCTCATCCCACTGGCACTGGAGTCTGCAGCAGCCAGTATACCGGCTGAATGGCTGCCGAGCGTTGAATTGAGCGTCATGGTAGCCAGACTGGGAATATCCCCTGTTACCGGATTATTCCCTGTGTATCGGGCTCCCCCCGGGTATTTGCTGAAACGGTCAATCGACATATCGATCACTCTAAGTGCCTGCAGTTTGCGGGAAGCCCCTTCTGCCTCTTCTGGACTTTTGAAATATGCAAGTATGTTTTTTTCGGACATGTGTATCCCTGCTCTCTGCCTGAATTTCCATACGCAATTGTGTACCTTCATATTCTGTATTCCGGGTGCAGAATTTATTCGTTTTTCTACGCCTATTCCCCTGAATATAGTACAAAAGTAGGATATAACATTTGGTAATTAGCCTGTAAAATATATCTAATTTTCACTAATAATTCGTTCAGTTCTACAATACTCGAAACAAGGAGGGATACGTTAGGTTTAAGTGAGTTCCTACTATATGAACTAATTGATACTGGGGAGGATATGTAAATGTTCAAACGCTCCATCCGTAAATTTGGCATTGGCGCAGCAAGTGTAAGCTTAGCAGTTTCAGTTCTCTTTCCTTCCGCCTCTTATGCCAGTGCAGGCAGCTTTCTGCCCGCGCCTCCAAATCTTCAAGACCAGGCTCCACAACTGAATCCGAAGCTGGATTTCTCCTCGGACTCCTTGAGTCAATTCATCCAGAGCTACAAAGCTTCAGCCATTAAGCCGCAAAACTATGTCGGAACAAGCACTTCTTCAGCACCTGTTACCTTCATTGTCCAATTACAGAAAGACCCGATCAAAGTTGCAGAAAGCCAAAGCCCATCCCTCAAAGGCTCTGCACCATCACTGCAGCACAACGTTCTCCGTACGGAGCACAGCGCTTTTAAAGCGGCTGCCGATCTAATCGGCGCTGTAATGGGTCATGAATATACCGAGGTTTTTAACGGCTATGAAGTCACACTTCCAGGCAATCAGGTGGACAAGCTGCTTGCACTGCCAGGCGTAAAGGCCGTATTCCCCAACACGACTGTTCATGCGCTGGAAACAGCCACAGATTTTGAAGCGCCACCTTCTTCAGGTGGATCAGCTCAAGTGCCTGTAGGTAACGGCGATATCTTTCATACAAAAGCCCTGTATGACAAGGGTGCTACTGGAGAAGGTATTGAAGTAGCTGTTATTGATACCGGTATCGACTATGATCATCCTTACCTCAAAGGTGTCTACAAAGGTGGATATGACGTCGTTGATAACGACGAATATCCATTTGAAACGAAGCCAGACCCACGTTACTTGCCAAGAGACGGCAAGCCATATGAGACTGCTCACGGTTCCCATGTCTCCGGTATCGTCCACAGTGTAGCTCCAAAAGCGGATATTTATGTATACCGTGTACTTGGACCTTACGGCTCGGGATCTACTGCCGATGTAATCGAAGGCATCGAGCTGGCGGTAGCTAAGGGCGTTGATGTCATCAACCTCTCGCTTGGCTCCGATGTGAACCAGCAGTATTCACCCGATGCCATTGCCGTGGACAATGCCGCCAAAGCGGGTGTTACTGTTGTACTAGCAGCGGGCAATGCAGGTCCCGGCACAGAAACTGTAGGCACTCCGGGTGGTGCGCATCGTACCATCTCCGTCGGCGCCAGCACTACACCAACTTGGGTTAATGTATTTAAAGTTGGTGTAGTTAATAATGTCTATGGCATTCAGGCTGCTGAATCCGCCGCACTTCCTGTAACAGCAAGTGGAAAAGAAATCGTCTATGCCGGACTGGGAGGCTCGGTAGAGGATTATACCAAGGCTGGTGTAGCAGGAAAGATAGCGCTCGTTGACCGCGGAACTTATACTTTTGTATCCAAATCCGCTAACGCCAAGAAAGCCGGTGCAATCGGGCTGCTGATCGCCAATAACGCTGATGGGGAGCTAAGCATGGCCATTGACTCCACCGGCGTTCCTACCTACGGCATTACCAAAGCTGAAGGCGCCTTGATTAAGCAAGAGATTAATGCAGGGCGTAATACAGTAAATTTCGAGGTTAAATGGGATACCAGCAATTTGCTTGCCGGTTTCAGTTCACGCGGACCGGCACTTCCGGAACTGAATATCAAGCCGGATGTCCTGGCTCCTGGCGTAGGGATAAACTCCTCAGTGCCTGTGTGGGAAAGCTCCAATGGATACACCAAGCTCAACGGCACCAGTATGGCCAGCCCGCATGTAGCCGGAGCAGCAGCCCTGCTGCTGGATTGGGATAGGAACTTGACACCGGATCAGGTCAAAGTTCTGTTATCCAACAGTGCAACTCCAATCAAGGACCGTACAGGCAAATATTATAGTGTCTATGAGCAAGGTGCAGGACTCATTGATCTTTCCAAGGTAGTAACGGCAAGCTCCTTCGCCAGAGTTGCCGAGGTTCTCGATACGGGGAATCCAACAGTACCAACAGTAGATTATGATACGGGTTCACTGTCCTATGGTCTCCAGTCTGTTGGAACCGTAACGAAGACCGTCTATGTAGATCCCATTTCAAAAGCACCTAAGACCTACAGTGTCAGTGTTGACTGGCGCACAGCGGAACACAAAGGAATTTCTCTCCCAGCCTTTAGTGATATCACTGCCGGAGGATACTTCAATGTTCCTCTAACCATTGATGCTACAGCCGCTCCAGGGTTCTATGAAGCTACACTGACACTTACGGAAGTTGAAGGCCAAGAAACCTTAACACTGCCTATAGGTGTAGTAGTAGGTGACAAGTACAAGCCGGATGCGCTTACGAATCTTTATGCGGGACAAAAGATCATCTCCCCAAATAATGATGGTTATCTGGACAACACCGACTTCTCCTTCTCTGTAAATGAGCCAATCAACAGTCTGCATATTGAAGTAGCTGATGTGTTCACTGGAACAGTTGTTGGTGATGTATACGCGACTGGTGAGAAATATTACCGTGGTTTCTATGAAACGACCGATTGGGATGGTACGGTCGTTGACCAAAAAACTAAAAAACCGGTACAGCTGCCGGATGGAATTTATTCCATTACACCTGTTCTGAATGGTACTGCTGTACCTGATGATCAAGCGATCTCCATTGTTGTTGACCGGAAAGCTCCGGTAGTTACCGGTTTGACAATCACAGAACATGACCGGACAACTGCAGAAGAGCCAAGAAGTGCAACAATTAGCGGTTTTATTGCTGATGACCTTCTTTTGGAACTCGTAGCCGCAGGCCAAGATCCTAACAAATTATTCGGAGCTGCCGCAGTCTTTACAGGAGCTAATGGTAAACTGCTGCAGGCAGATGGAGTTATTGATCCATCCGGATATTTTGAAATCGAAGTCCCTCTCGCTGAAAGGCTGAACCAGTTCTATATCTACGTGTATGATACAGCAGGCAACGGTGCGGCAGACGGAGATTATGCACAACTGCTTCGCTACAGCACAGATGCGAACAGCGCCAAGGTAGCTCCTGCGGCATCTCCAATTCAAGCTGTAGTTGGACAGCCAGTTACAATTGATGTAGGCTTCTCTGTTACTGACAATGTCTACGGCATTTATGGCGCCACATTCAACCTGTATTACAGCAAGAATCTTAATGAACCAACCGTTGTGCCAAGCGTACAACTGGCTACCTATCAGGAAACCAATTTCCCTGGTAAGCCGCTGCCGCAATTCACCAACCTTATTCCTCTGAAAGATGGACAGAGTGTACTGCAATACGGCGTGCATGTAACGGATGGGGCTTATACCGGCACGGGTAATGGCTCACTTGGCAAGTTTACCTTTACACCAACCTCCGCCGGAACGTATACCTTCAAACTATCGGATGTTCTGCTCTGGAGCGACAGCTACTCAGCTACAGTTCCGGCAGGGCTGTCGACCGTAAATGTAGTCGTCACAAACCCTGTACCATCTGGGCCTGCGATTTCCACAGGAGGATCGGCTCCAGCCGTGGGTACTACCTTGACTGCCGGACAATTGGTTGAGACTGCAAATCCTGCAGGCGGTAAACCAACAGCAGTATTGACCGTTTCTGACACAGCGTTGACCGCTGCGTTACAAAAAGTAGAGAATAACACTGCCGTCATTAATGTCAGCGACTTGGATTTCACTAAGTATGGAGAAGTGAAAATTTCGCTTACCTCTGCCCAAGCAGAGAAACTGAAGACCGCTGCCAATGCACTTAGTATCAATGGGGCAGGCTTTACACTGCTTATTCCAGCAGGTACGCTTCCTGACTTCATCACCAGCAGCGGATTGGCAGTGACTGTCAGCCTTGTAGACAGTAAAGATAAAGCTACCCTATCGGGAAGCACAGCAACGGTTGATCCCGGGTCTTCCCTGCTAACTGTTAAGAACGGCTGGTCCACAGGCAAACCTGTTACCGTGCAAATTCATCTGAATGATGCCGGTAAGAAGGACGTTCGTAAGGCAGGGGTATATAAACAAACCACGGATAGCAAATGGACTTATGTCCAGGCAGGTACACTTCCTAAAGAAGGCCTCCTGCAGTTTACAATTACCGGCGACGGCACTTATGGCGCAGCTGTACGCAACGTTACCTTTATTGATCTCAGCGTGCATTGGGCCAAGGAAGATATCGAGATCCTTGCAGCTCATGGTATTGTAGCCGGAAAAGGAACAGACGGCAGCTTCAAGCCTTCCGACAGCTTGAACCAGGCTGAACTGCTGACCCTGTTCGACCGTTTGCTCGGCAAAGGCGACACCTGGTCAACCCGCATTAAAGAAGCAGGCTCCCGCGATGTCTTGACACGTGAAGAGGCCGCTGTCATTCTCGCTAATGCTTTGGGTGCGGATAGCTCTTCTTCCGCAGCACTGACATTCAAGGATGCCGGAAAAATCTCTGCAAATGCAAAAAATGCAATTTCATTTGCTGTAAGCAAAGGCTACCTCAAAGGAGAAGGAGCTAATACCTTCAATCCACAAGGTACTCTGACCCGTGCACAGGCAGCAGCCATCCTGCACCGGGTGCTTGAGGATCTTCGCTCTAAATAATGTGAAGTTCAGCTTAATATGCTAAAAGAAACGGCTGCGTGTCCTGTCTAGGATACGCAGCCGTTTTTGCAAATTAGTGTCGAATGACTCTTATCATCATAACTGAATACCATCGTTTTCCATTGTTTTTACAGCATTTCAAACAGCTGTTATATTACCTTAATTTGGTACAAAAGTAGTATATAACGTTTCTCCACTAGATTGTAAAATAAATGTAATTTCTACTCAGAGAAGAGCACATTAGAGCAGCTGCCTGAATAAAAACAAAAATTTATTCAGTGCATGAATATATGTGAGGAAATCTTCCTTTAAGCGCATTTTTTCACTTGAAAATGTGTTTTTCCGAGGATTTCTGATAGATCAGACCTTAGAAGGAGAGTGATCATGTCATATTTTGCATCATCAAACAGAAAATTAATCTTGAAGCTTCAGAAATTTAATGTAGATTTTACATTTTACCGGTGGTAAAATCTTCTTAATATTTTTCCTACTATTTCAGACGGAAATAAACTGGATGAATTGAAAAGGAGAATCCGCGCTACTGTCTGCAGCAGGAGAGATGTGAGCCAGAACTAACAACATAACTTGGAGGGGATTACATTTGGAGTGGACAAAACTACCTCGTAAGCTGTCCGTACTCGCCTTGTCACTAGGTGTGACAGCCGGTATGATTCCGGGTGCGGCATTCGCCGCCGGCAGCTTGCAGACGTCATCATCAAGCAATCATCTAGCATCTTTGATTCAATCAAATCAAACCATTATTTCTCCACAGCTCAACACCAAATCCTCAAGTAAAGTCCGGGTCATTGTTCAATTAAGCGGCCAGCCTGCAGCTATCGGCAAATACGCCGCTAAGCAGGGGATCTCAGCTCTAGCCAAAACAGCTACTGAAGCTGCGGTTAAGAGCCAGCAGGCCGATGTGCTGGACCAGGCTGAAGCCAAAGGTATCGATCTGACCGTCAACTACAAGTATGACACCATTTTGAATGGCTTTGAAGTCACTATTCCGGCGAATAAGATTCCGGAGCTGGCCAAGATTTCCGGCGTTACTTCCATTTATCCGAACAGCACCTGGTACGCTCTTCCTGATCAGACAGTAACTGAAGCCACTTACAGAAACGACAATGCTCCACTTGAACAGATTCACGCCAATTGGGCTGCGGATCACGGAATTACCGGGGCTGGTCTGAAGGTCGGCGTAATTGATACCGGTGTAGACTATAAGCACCCGGATATCGCTGCGGCTTACAAAGGCGGCTATGACTCATTTTATAATGATAAAGATCCTTATGAAGAAGTTCCGCTGACCCCTGCAGAAGATCCGTATGGCGTAGGCTATGGCGGAACTTATCACGGCACTCATGTAGCCGGCACCATCATTGGACAATATGCCGCTAAAGGTGAAGTTGCACAAAAAGGTGTGGCCCCAGGCGCAGACCTGTATGTGTACAAGGTACTGGGACGCAATCTCGAGAAACCAAGCACATCCTCCGGTTCATCCGCTCAAGTTATTGACGGTATTGAACGTGCAGTAAAAGATGGCATGGATGTTATCAACCTCTCCCTGGGTTCAGATTCCGAAAAAGATGTGAACTCCCCGGATTCGATTGCTATCAATAATGCCGTCTTGTCTGGCGTAGTAGCAGTTATCGCCAACGGCAATAATGGAGAGGCTGGATATTTTTCACTCGGTTCCCCGGCTACATCTCAGCTGGCGATCTCTGTAGGTTCCGTAACCAGCCCTATTGACGCTTACTCTGGAAGTTTCAAGGCAGAAATAGCAAACTCTGTAACTTCGGTTACTTATGATGCCTATTATCCATTCCACATGATGGCATACGAGTTGGCAAAAACGGATTTCGCCACCATTATCGGCACAGAACCTACTCGAGTCGTTTATGCAAACCTTGGAGCTAACGAAGATTACCCGAAAGGGGACATCAGCGGTTCCATCGTTCTGGTATCCCGCGGCGATTTGGCCTTTACAGACAAAATTGCGAATGCAAAGGCGCATCATGCCAAAGCAATCGTAATTTTCAACGGCAATGCTAAGAAGGTGGATGGTAAGAGTGAAGCTATTCTTGACGAGAGCTACACAGATCGTTCCGGCTTTATCGGTGTGAATCTTGGCAATGGATATGAGAGTATTCCTACGTTCGACATTGAAGGCTCAAAAGGCCGTAAGTTAGCCAGAGCTATTATTGCCAATGGAGACAACCCTACTTATTTCACTTTTGGTTCAGAATATAACCATGAAATGACAACAGGGGATACTATGAGCACCTTCTCCTCCTTGGGGCCAAATGTCGATGGCAAGCTGGGCATCAAACCAGACATTGTAGCTCCTGGTGACGGAGTGCTATCCACATGGCCAGCATATGGCGGAGATTATTCCAAAGCTTACAACCGAATCAGCGGTACAAGTATGGCTACTCCGCATGTCGCAGGCTTGTCGCTGCTGATTAAGCAGGCGCATCCGGAATATACGCCAATTGACATTCGTGCCGCTCTAGCGAACACTGCAGATCCTATCTTCTACAAAGGAAATCCAGAAGATCTGTATCTTCAGGGTCCTGGACGGGCCAATGTTGAAAATGCGATCTTGACTCCGGCACTGCTCGAAGCTGTAGAACCTATCTCCATTCTGGACAAGAACTATGCATCTCAAAGTATCACCAACTACAATCCTTCAACAAGTTTTGGAGTGATGGTGCCAGGCTCCACGGATAGTAAAACCCTGCAGTTGAAGAACGTCAGCAACAGTGAAGTTGCGTACACCGCTTCTGTTGAATGGAATTATGGTCAAGCGGATAAAGTATCTGCTACATTGGACAAAACCACTGTAACAGCATCCGCATATGGCACAACTGGATTTAAGTTGAATGTTGCTGTTTCAGCTGATGCCGATCCGAAACTGGATTACCAAGGGAAAGTGGTTCTGACAGCCAAAGGACAACCGACGCTGCATCTGCCATTTACTGTCCATGTAAATGATAAGGCTGAACAGCCTGATTGGGGCACAGGCGTACAGGAAGCAGTGATCAGCTCACCGATCTTATACTCCAATTCGACTGCTACCCTTTCTTACAAACTGAAAGCTGACGATATTAACTACTATGAAGTGAATCTGATTGGTCTGGATGATGCCAAGAAAGGCTCATTCCAGGTATCCACTACAGGTAAACCGGATAAATTCTTTGCCCCAGGCAACTATAGCACGGTAATAGGAGCGACCTACCAGCCTTATGACAGCAACGGTGATCCTATCGTTGACGCCAACGGTAAACCTGCAGTAGCAAATATTACGGATGGCGTTTACAAGCTCGAGATTCTCGCCATCACTGCAGAAGACAACACCAAAGGACCGATTAAGATTGATTATAACAATGACAAGTACTACAGCACCTATACCTCTTTCCGCTTCGTAACAGCTTCAAGCCCGTCAACAGGCGGCGGCGGTGGCGTTGCAACACCAGCAACACCTGTTATCCCAAACACAGCCAAAGCTCTGGTAGAGGAAGGTGCCAAGCAAGTAACTGTAACCCCAGCAGTTGCATCTAAGGATGGTGTAACTACTGTAACAGTAACCGACAATGATCTGAAGGCAGCGCTGGCAAATGCCGCGACCTCCAAGACTGCTGTTGTGATCTCTGTAGCCTCTACAACTGATAAGGCTGCCCAACTGAGCCTGACTGCAGATCAAGTGAAGCTGCTGACGGGTCTCCCTGCTGGTAGCTCTGTAATTGTAAGCATTAGCGGTTCCGCTGTATCCTTACCGGTATCTCTGTTCTCTGGTTCCCCGGCAGGACAAGGCTTGAAGCTCGATATCAAGCAATCCCCTGATACCGCCAGCAAGCTAACTTCAAGCGTAGCTGGTTCAACGGTAATCGGAACTCCGGTTTCCTTCGAGGCTTCTTGGACAACTGCAACAGGCAGCACATATTTGAATGTTCCAAACAATACCTTCATCAAGAGATCCTTCACGGTACCGGGTGCGATCCAACCGAAAACCGCAGGTGTGCTCTTTGAAGAGAACGGACTGGTAACACCAGTTGCTTCCGTATTCACGCCTCAGGCGGATGGAACGACTCTCGTTACTGTAAGTCGTCCAGGCTTCTCGGTATACGCCGCAGTAAGCAAACCATCGGCTGCCTTCACAGATATCGCTGCTTCGAAATCGGCCGCTGCCATTAAGACTCTGGCCGACAAGCTGATTATCCAAGGCACTTCGGCAACGACTTTCTCACCACTTAACAACCTGACACGCGCTGAGTTCACTGCACTTTTAACTCGCGCACTTGGTCTTCGTACTGATGCCAGCGTTACCTTCACTGATGTAAAATCATCAGACTGGTACGCTAAAGATGTTGCAGCTGCTTCTAAAGCCGGCCTGATTCTGGGCATTGGCAACGGCAAATTTGCTCCAACCCAGAAAGTAACCCGTCAAGAGCTGGCTGTTATTCTGGACAGAGCACTGAAATTGACAGGAGTAGAATTGAAGGCCGCTAATCCTTCGTTCACTACTTACACCGACAATGCCAAAGTAGCACCTTATGCAAAGGACAGTCTGCAATCCCTGTCTAAAGCTGGCATCATCGGCAGTGATGCAGGAACTGCTTTCAATCCGACTGCCCCAGCAACTCGCGAAACGGCTGCTGCCGCTCTTTACGAATTGCTGAGCAAGATTGGCTTGATTGAATAGTCCCTCTACCCTTAAGGCACTCCGGTGCTGACCTGAGCCGCCTTAAGCGGTTGACAGCAACAAGGGGCTGTCCAAAAAGTCCCTAAAATAAAAACGTTGGACGAAAAACTGTAATGTTTCTCGTCCAACGTTTTTTGTTTGTTTGCTTTTGTTGGAAGGTAGCGAGGCGGATACCCGCCACCTTCAGTAGATTGAGTGCTAAAGCCACAATCCTAAACTCGGCGTGAACCTAGCGGGACATTTCAACTGAATAACCTGTGAGAAGGGCATTCGGGAGGCAGGTTGTACGTACGGTTATTTAGAAAAATTTCATGCGGGGCTGATGAAGGTAAAATTGGGGCTGTTTCAAACAGCTCTGCGACAGCGATATGAGCCTTGAAAGGCACGAAGCCAATCAAGGTCAAGTCGAGTTTAATGCCTTAAGATATTATGAATTCATCTAGTGGCAAGATATTTCCATTATCATCGTCGATATAGATGCCCCGAGGAAAATTTACCTGAGACAATATCTGTCTCATCAATTTTTCACTCGTATACGTCATCATAATGAATTGGGGATTTGGAAACGGAATTCGTCTTTTATCATCTTCCTCATAATCATTAATTATATCTTCCACACTGTCATAAAAAACATGATCGTTACCGTAATCTACGACAAATCTATTCTCACTAAGACTAGTAGAAATGTTCTCGCCATTATGTTGTAGATTTCGAATTAAGTTGAGATTAAAATCTTCGTTGCCGATTAGAATTATCCATTGCATTTCGTCTTCTCCCCTCATTATCATCCACCAACTCTTCATCGTATATCTCTCCAGTATACTTGAATGGATTCGAAATTTCCTCAGTCTGGTTGGTAATATTTTCCCATTCATCATACGAATAACTATTTACGACTTTTCCACTAGTATCCACAATTTGCGTAACATCACCATGACCGTTGTATAGGTAATAGTAGTCCTTCAAGGACTTGTTGTCCTTTTTCTCCTTCTTCACCAGTACCCGGTCACCACGGACATAATTGGCTTGCTGTCCATTACTTTTTTCGAATTCCATTCCGTTCGCTCCAGCAGCGCGATTCGTTTGTCCATTGATTGATACTGACATCAATTGTTCCTTCAATCCACAAGGTACTCTGCCCCATCACAGGCAGCGGCCATTTCTGTGCGCAGCAAAAAAGCCCCCAATCACCAGATAAGCGATTGGGGGCTTGGCGTATTTATAATCAGAATTGCTAATGAAGCTGGGCCAGCAACACTTATTCCCCGCGGAACGCGCGTTTCACACGGTCAAAGAAGGATTGCTCCTGCTCATGCGTATTTTCCCCGTTGTAGGAGGCGAACTGGCGGAGCAGGTCTTTCTGTTCTTCACTGAGCTTGCTTGGGGTAACGACGATGACCCGTACATGCTGGTCGCCTGTACCGGAGCCGCGCAGATGCGGAACACCTTTGCCTTTAAGCCGGAAGAAGGTGCCTGTCTGTGTGCCTGCCGGGATTTTGAGCTTCACTTTTTCCGTCAGGGTAGGAATCTCAATCTCGTCGCCAAGCGCTGCCTGGGCAAAGGTTAAGGGAACCTCACACATAATATCATCGTTCTCGCGCACGAAGAAGTCATGCGACTTCACGCGAATAACAATGTACAGATCACCTGCAGGGCCGCCGCGTGTGCCGCCTTCGCCTTCGCCGGTCATGCGCAGCTGAGCACCGTCATCGACCCCGGCGGGAATGCGCACATGAATCTTGCGCTGCTTCTTGACTTTCCCCTGTCCGGCGCAAGTCGTACATTTTTCCTTAATAATCTTGCCTGTACCAGAGCAGTGTGAGCAAGGACGGCGGTTACGCATTTGTCCAAGCGGTGTATTCTGCACAAATTCCTGTTGGCCGCTGCCGTGGCACACGGAGCAGGTCTCCGGTTTGGTACCGGGTTTGGCACCGGAGCCAAAGCAGGTATCGCAGGTTTCCGTACGTGGAATGGTAATGTCGGTTTCTTTGCCGAATACCGCTTCCTTGAATTCAATGGTCATTGTGTACTGTAAATCGCCGCCGCGCTGCGGTGCGTTCGGATCACGACGTCCGCCGCCGCCGAAGAACATATCGAAGATGTCGCCAAGTCCTCCGAAATCTCCACCGCTGCCAAAGCCGCCGCCCATTCCCTGGTTAGGATCAATATGTCCATACTGGTCATAACGCGCGCGCTGCTGAGCGTCGCTGAGCACATCGTAGGCTTCCTTCACTTCCTTGAATTTAGCCTCTGCGTCACTCGCCTTGTTGACGTCCGGATGATACTGGCGTGCCAGCTTGCGGTACGCCTTCTTTACTTCATCGTCTGAAGCATCTCTTCCGAGGCCCAGAACCTCATAATAATCGCGTTTATCTGCCACTGCTTTCACCTCCGTACATCAATACTCATTATCCCTGTAACATGTTAAAAGGAAAGCCAAAACACGGGATGCCCCGGTCTTGACCTTCCCTTCGAACAAAATAACTTATCGTTTAAAGTTACCCTTATTTCTTCTCGTCGTCAACAACCTCATAGTCGGCGTCTACCACATTGTCTTTCTTCGCACCTTCTGGAGCTCCCTGGCCGCCTTCTGCGCCTTGCTCTGCCTGTGCAGCCTGCTCATACAGCTTCACGGACAACTGCTGTACGATCTCAGTCAGCGCTTCTGTAGCCGCGTTGATTTCTTCCAGGTTGTCAGTTTCCAATGCGGCTTTCAGCTTATCCTTGGCAGCATTGGCTTTGTCTACTTCAGCAGCATCCGCTTTGTCGCCAAGGTCTTTGATGACTTTATCGGTGGAATACACGAGTTGGTCAGCGGAGTTCTTTGCTTCTACCAATTCCTTACGCTTGCGGTCTTCCTCTGCGTGCAGCTCGGCATCCTTCATCATTTGTTCTACTTCTGCATCGCTCAGGCCGCTGGAGGAAGTAATGGTGATCTTCTGGCTCTTGTTCGTGCCCTTATCGGTTGCAGATACATTAACGATACCGTTGGCGTCAATATCGAAGGTAACTTCGATTTGCGGTACGCCGCGTGGTGCCGGTGGAATCTCGTTCAGCATAAAGCGTCCCAGCGTTTTGTTGCCGTTCGCCATCTGGCGCTCACCCTGCAGGACGTGGATTTCTACGCTTGGCTGGTTATCGGCAAAGGTCGAGAACACCTGCGATTTGCTTGTAGGAATCGTGGTGTTGCGTTCGATCATCTTCGTGAATACGCCGCCTGCAGTTTCAATACCCAGGGACAGCGGAGTTACGTCGAGCAATACCACGTCTTTAACGTCACCAGTCAATACACCCGCTTGAACGGCTGCACCGAGGGCTACCACTTCATCCGGGTTAACGCCTTTGTGCGGCTCTTTGCCGGTAAGCTTCTTGATGGCATCCTGTACAGCAGGAATACGTGTGGAACCACCCACGAGCACGATTCTGTTCAGATCAGCCGGAGTCATGCCTGCATCGCTCAGCGCCTGGCGTGTAGGTCCCAGTGTACGTTCAACCAGGCCTGCAGTCAGCTCGTCGAATTTAGCACGGGTCAGGTTGACTTCCAAGTGCTGAGGCACGCCGTCAACAACCGTGATGAACGGAAGGGATACGGTAGTTGTCAGTACGCCGGACAGTTCTTTTTTCGCTTTTTCCGCAGCATCCTTCAGACGTTGTACCGCTGCTTTATCTTTGCTCAGGTCGATGCCCTGTTCTTTTTTGAATTCAGCTACGAGGAAATCCATAACCACTTGGTCAAAGTCGTCGCCGCCGAGACGGTTGTCACCGCTTGTTGCTTTTACTTCGAAGAAGCCGTCGCCCAGCTCAAGGATGGATACGTCGAAGGTACCGCCACCAAGGTCATAGACGAGGATCGTTTGGTCTTCGGCTTTCTCCAGACCGTAAGCGAGGGCCGCTGCTGTTGGTTCGTTGACGATACGCAGAACCTCGAGACCGGCGATTTTGCCCGCATCCTTTGTAGCTTGACGCTGGCTGTCATTGAAATATGCAGGAACCGTAATAACGGCCTGTGTTACCGGCTGGCCCAGGTAAGCCTCGGCGTCGGATTTCAGCTTTTGCAGAATCATGGCCGAAATCTCTTGTGCAGAGTAATCCTTGCCGTCGATGCTTTCTTTGTGGTTTGTGCCCATGTGGCGTTTAATAGAAGCAATTGTGCGGTCAGGGTTCGTAATCGCCTGGCGTTTGGCAGTTTCGCCGACGATACGTTCGCCGTCCTTCTTGAAGCCTACAACCGATGGGGTTGTGCGCGCGCCTTCCGGATTCGGGATAACGACAGCTTCGCCGCCTTCCATAACGGCAACGCAAGAGTTGGTAGTTCCTAAGTCAATACCGATAACTTTACTCACAGTAATGTGCCTCCTCAAAATATTATGGAGCCTTGGCCCCTCTTGAATTTATTGATTGATAATACTTGTGAAAATCATTAAGTATCCCCAGCTTATATAGACAGGACTACATGCTGACTTTGACCATAGCGGGACGAAGAACCTTATCCTTCAGGAGATAGCCCTTCTGGACCTCTTCCGTCACGATGCCTTCCTCGTGCTCCTCGCTCTCCACCTGCATGATGGCCTGATGATATTCAGGGTTAAAGGGCTGTCCTACCGATTCCATCGCCGCAAGTCCTTCAGACTTTAGTACTCCTTCAAGCTGATGGAAAATCATATTCACGCCTTTGTTAAAAGCCTCGAACTCCGGACCGGCCGGAGCTGTGACAATTGCGCGTTCGAAGTTGTCGAGCACCGGAAGCAGTTCTGCTACAAGCTTGGAGGTAGCGTATTGCGCCAGCTCTTCCTTCTCCTTCTGGGTACGGCGGCGGAAGTTGTCAAAATCAGCCTGTACGCGCAGCGCACGCGCCTGGTACTCTTCAGTAAGCTCCTGCAGGCGTTTGGCCGCCTCACCGGTGTCCGAAGCCTCCTCGAAGGTTTCTTCCGCATTAGCTGTCACGGTGTCTGCCGCTGCTTCAGCCTCGTCAGCCGTCTGGTTCTCATTTATTGCCTGATCCTGAATTTCTTCCTCTTTCAAGTTGTCTTCACCTCCTTATAATCAGTCACGAAATCAATTACACTCTGTTCACTTATACCAGTGAGCCAGCATTGCTGTCAAATCTCGGGATAGTATGCCTAGTATACCCATTACCCGCGCGTATTCCATCCGGGTCGGTCCCAGGATGCCAATGCTTCCAAGCGCCTTCCCGTCCAGCGAATATGTGGCGGTAATCAGACTGCAGTTGGCAAAAGCCTCATGCTTGTTCTCTGTGCCGATGCGCACCTGCATGCCGGGTCCTCCGGATACGGGGTCCAGCATTTTGAGCAGGGTGGGCGTTTCCTCCAGCAAATCGAGAATATTCTTGACCTTATCGACGTCCTTGAACTCCGGCTGGGTCAGCATATTGGTCGCTCCGCTGAGATAAATGCGCTGCTCATGATCGCTTTCCAGCGCCGTGTCCAGCACCTTCATTAATTCTTCATAGTGGGAGATATGACGCTGCATCTCTTCTCCAAGCTCGGAATAGAGCTGGCTCTTCAGCTTGTAGAGCGGTACATTTACCAGCTTGCTGTTCAGCAAATTAACGACCTTCTCCATCTCGGACAAAGATATTTCCGGTGGAATAGTCACTGTCTTGTTCTCTACCTGGCCGGTGCTTGTAACAATAATCGCCACAGCGGTATTGTCATCCAGCGGAAGCAGCTGAAAATGGCGCAATGAAGTATGAAAAACCTCCGGCCCCAAAAGGATGGAAGTATAATTCGTCATATTGGAAAGGATCATCGCCGCATGCTGGATAACCTGCTCCGTCTGATTAAGCTTCTCGGCAAAAAAAGTCCGGATCGTGCCCAGCTCTGCCGATTCAGCGGAATTCCACGGTACCAGATGATCCACATAATAGCGGTAGCCCTTATGCGAAGGAATTCTGCCTGCCGATGTGTGCGGCTGCTCCAGATAGCCTAACTCCTCCAAATCGGCCATTTCGTTGCGGATTGTGGCAGGACTGTAGCCTACATCACCGCGTTTGGAAATGCTGCGCGAGCCAACCGGCTCAGCGGAAGTAATGTAATCATCTACGATGGCGTTAAGTATCATTCTCTGGCGTTCGGTTAACATATAATTCCCTCCAGTCGGCTGCGGCTCCGATTCGTTAGCACTCTGGTTAGATGAGTGCTAACCACTAATACAAAAATACCAAACTGACCTTGACATTGTCAAGTCAGTTCAGTATCTTGATGGCCTCAAATTCAGCCCAGCCGGGCTTCCCGTGCCGTACGGCAAACCAGCCGCATAAGCTTGCGGTGTAGAAAGGGGAAAAGCGTAAACACAATGTCCATCGTCCGGCGCAGCGGCATCGGGTTCACCAGCGCCTCGTTTTTCTCCAATCCTTTAAAGGCGAGAGCGGCAAACCGTTCGGGAGTCATCAGCTTCTGCTTTTTCACCTGAGCAAGCACCTTCTTCTTATCCATATGAATGGCCTCGCCGCTATCAAAGATCGGAGTATCGACAAATGCGGGGCATAAGCAGCTTACCCTGACTCCGTAGGCTTCAGCTTCATAATGTAAGGAGGCCGTCAGCCCTACCACTGCATGTTTGGACGCAGAATAAGCACCGCTTCCCGGAGCCGGCCCCAGACCCGCCGCAGACGCGGTGTTCGCAATACAACCAAATCCCTGCTCTTTCATTATAGGGTACGCTGCCTGTACTCCGTAGATTACTCCCCATACATTCACATCCATAATCCTCTTCCAATTCTGCTCCGTCATGTCACAAATCTCACCGTACATGGCAATTCCCGCATTGTTGAACAGGTAATCCAAACGCCCAAATTCCCGGTAGACACTGCTAACCAGCGCCTCCACAGCCAACCCCTCTGTAACATCTAACTGAGCGAAGCGGCACTCCCCGCCTAACCTCTCAAGCTCAGCCACTGCTTTGACTCCTTCTTCCGCATTGAGATCAGCAATGACAACATACACCCCTCTTTGCAGAAGTTCTTTGCACAGTGCCTTGCCTATCCCTGAAGCTCCCCCGGTAACGATACCTACCTGCTTAGCCTGTCCCATCCTTCATCTCCCCCTAAATAATATGTATGCGGTCAACCTCATAACAACTTTGGAACAAAATAGTACGATCGTTCTAATCTAATCGAGCAGGAGGCATTTAGTGCCCGTTACCCCTTACTGCGAATCCCGTTTACAAAAACAGTCACACTCCGTTGAAATAGCCCCTCTAAGGCTTCCGGCTCCATCGTGAACAGATATTGGCACAACCCGCCAAGCAAGGTTCCGAACAAAAAACCCGTAGACTCCAGTTCCTCTACTCTAAGGTTGAACTCCCTAGTCTCCATCCCCAGCTTGAAAATTTCATAATACGCCTTCATGGGGGTTGAAGCGAGCCCCCTCAGTTGTGCTACCGTCTCCGGTGAAGTATCCGGGTTGCTGCCCACTTCCTGACCAGCCTGAAGCAGCGGAGTTTTATAATTGTTCTGCACGAAACGGGCTATGGCGTACATTTTCTCTTCAGCCGTGGCATAGTTGACAGCAACCTCGTCCCAACGTTCTTTCCAGGAACGCATCGTCTCCTGCGCAAGATAGACAAAGAGCTTTTCTTTATTCTCAAAATGATAATAGATATGCCCCTTGCTGCAGCCGGACTCTCTGGAAATATCAGCAATTGAGGTTCCAGCAAAACCCTTCTGTGCAAAGAGGCGTGTTGCCTTGTCTGTAATGATTGAACGGGTCGCGTCACTGTCATAATGCCTTTTATTCATAGCTCAACCATCCTCAATAGAATTGAACGAACGTACTAATTGACAGAATACAGCAGCATTACATTTTATTCAAGACAAATCCATAATTTCGGATAAAATAGAGCAACCAATCGTCTTATTCTTCGTCTGATAGTTAAGGAGGTGTGAAATGAAGTCACTTCGATTATGGTCTGTTTCCTTGTCCGCTGTGATAATAGCAGTGCTTATGCTGTCAGGCTCCATACCGGGCGGGATGCCGAAGAAGATGGGTCCATATAAGTGTTATTACGGTGAGGTAGATTATATTTCTGCCTTTCAATGGAACGGCATCATGTATACGGATTATAATGAAAAAAACCTCGGCAAGACGGAAAAAGGCAAAAAAGTCGGCGAAATCCGCTACCGCAAAGCCGATCATACTTGCCCCCGGGACCCCATGCAGGATGGAGATGCTACCTTGCTGGAAGCGGGTACGAAGCTCTACGAAGTAAAGGGCTATAAAACCTCGGCCCGGCTAATAGCAGGGGACAGGCTGTATGTGGCTAGCGATAATCCCAATGCCCAAACCATTAACGATCTGCTTGATATCGAAGGCAAAATCAAAACCGTCCGTTTTGTCAGCGGCATGGATGGCAGCCCTCTGAAGGATTTCTCACCGGAAGCGGCTGACGTGTTCATTCGGGAGTATCCTAAGCTTAAATATGTTCCATTCAATCAGCTTTATAAAGAAAACAAAGGATTGGTTGGAGGGCACTACTGGCTGGAAATAGTTCTGATGGACGGCACCAAACGAACCATAGTCTACAACACCATGTTTGCTGTATTTACCCCTTCAGCTTACGCTACGCCTGAACTGGCCAAACTCGTGGAAGAGCAGCGGAGGCTGATTTACGGAAAGTAAAAGTAATAGTAAAGAAATACATTCTCCTCTCCCTAAACTGCACATACGATGACTGCCGGCCCATTTTTAGCATTATTCACTTCTATAGTTATCAGAGGTTATTAAAAAACCACTTTTCCGCAAATGGCTTCCGCCCTGCAGAAAAGTGGTTTGTGTATTTTATATCATCCGCTGCGATTAATCCAGCTTCTTAAGCACGGCGATTTCATCGCAGGCATGCTGCTTCTTGCAGTTCATGCAATCCGTCCATACCTTCTCCGGGAAAATTTCCTTCTCAACAACGGTGAACCCGTTTCTAAGGAAGAAATCCACCGCATAGGTCAGGGCCATAATCTTGGGGATCTTCTGACGTCTGGCCTCTTCTGTCAGCTTCTCCAGAATCATCGAGCCAACGCCTTTGCCCTTGCCCTCATCGCGCAGGCCGATGGAACGGACCTCTACGAGATCAGCGCCCAGTCTGAACAGCGATCCGCAGCCGATGAATTTGCCGTCCAATTCGGCAACAACGAACTGGTCGATCTGGCGGGTCAGCGCTTGCCTGGAACGGGGCAGCATAATTCCGCGCTGGGCGTACTCCTCTATCATTAAATACAGCGGCTCAACATCCTCCACTGTAGCATTCCTGCATATCACATTATGGTCTCCCGCAGGAGCCGGCTGGCGGAACATTTCCGTTTTGACAAGCACTTTGACTCACCCCTCGTTGTTAATATGAATAAATATACAACAGGGTGAATTACAATTCAAGGGGTATTTTAAAATTAAACCTCTGTCAAAGCACCGACAAATTCACCGAATACATCGTTCCCGAACAGGATGCCCTGTTTGCTCAGACGGTAGCTGTCTCCGCTTGGCTCCAGCAGTCCGGCAGACAGCATTTTGTTGAGTGGCTGCGCAAAAACATCCGCTATCGCTTTTCCAAACTGCGCCTGGAATGCCCGGTCAGACACGCCTTCGCGCATGCGCAGGCCAACCATCATGAAATCCTCCATCGCCTCCTGCTCGGAGATCATGAAGGTGTCCAGACGCGGCAGTCCGCTGCGCGAAGCTTCAATATAAGGATTGACGCCCTTGATATTCATATGCCGCTGCCGCTTCACATATCCATGCGCTCCTGCGCCGAGACCATAATAGTCCTCATTGCGCCAGTACGTAATATTGTGCCGGCTCTCCATCCCCGGTTTGGCAAAATTGCTGATCTCATATTGACCGTAGCCCGCAGCCTCCATTGTTGACATCAGCAGCAGGTACATCTCCAGTTCGTCCTCTTCACTCGGAAGCGGAAGCTTGTTCTTATTGAATAATGTGTGGAAAAGCGTATTCTCCTCCACCTTGAGGCTGTAGATGGAATAGTGCGGCAGATTCAGCTCCAGTGCCTTGCGAATGCTTTCTCTCAGCATATCTACCGTCTGATTCGGCAGGCCGAACATCAGATCGACCGACAGATTATTCAGGCCGACACTGCGTGCATTTTCCAGGCTGCGGTAGACATCATCCACATTATGAATCCGGCCAATGCCGCTGAGCAGCTCATTTTGAAAAGCCTGGACGCCAAAGCTGACCCGGTTGACGCCACCTTCCTTCATTACTATCAGTTTGTCTTTGTCAGTGGTACCGGGATTAGCCTCCATAGAGAACTCTATATTCTCATCCCATTGCGGGAAATGTGTGCGCACGGATTTCAGAAAATAAGCCATTTCATCCGGTTTCAGCACCGTCGGTGTTCCCCCGCCCACAAAAATCGTCTTGATCACGCCGGGCGGCGTTTGCTTCACCGTCAGCTCCATCTCCCGGTCCAGCGCATGCAGGTAATCCATGACCGGCTGGTCCTTCAGCACATAGGAATTAAAGTCGCAATAAAAACACTTATTCGTACAAAACGGGATATGAATGTATACGGCCTCCGGGGGACGGCCATTATTAACGTTTGTCATAGCTGTCTCCTTTGTTAAAAATAAGCTGATCTATAGATTTCATATCGGGTCTGGTCGTAACTGCGGGGAATGTTTGGACTTCCGGCCGCTGTTGTCTGCAGATTTCTTGATTTGTACCGCTGTTCGCGGTGGAAATCCGCAGACAAAGGCGGACGCTACCGCTCCTACAGTTCCAAACTTCCCCTCCGTTACTTCGGCCCTTTTATTTATTTTTATGTCTCAGCTTATATATTTTTGTACAAGTATTTAGCCAGAAAAGGGAAGCCGTCTGGCTTCCCCTGCATAACATGCCGCTTACAAATCCAGCTCGCATAGGGCGGCGATTCATTTGCAGCTACTCATCAATCTTGAGCACCGCCATGAACGCTTCCTGCGGCACCTCAACGCTGCCGACCTGCTTCATGCGCTTCTTGCCTTCCTTCTGCTTCTCGAGCAGCTTCCGCTTACGCGAAATATCGCCGCCGTAGCATTTGGCGAGTACGTTCTTGCGCATCGCCTTAACGGTCTCGCGGGCCACAATCTTCGTGCCGACGGATGCCTGAATTGGCACCTCGAACATCTGGCGCGGAATGATGCCGCGCAGCTTCTCACAGATGATGCGGCCGCGGTTGTAGGCGCGGTCGCGGTGGACGATGAACGACAGGGCATCGACCTGCTCCCCGTTAAGTAGGATGTCCATCTTGACGAGGTTGGATTGGCGGTAGCCCGATACTTCATAGTCAAAGGACGCATATCCCTTGGTGCCGGATTTCAACTGGTCAAAGAAATCGTATACGATTTCTGACAGCGGGATCTGGTAGGTGATCGTCACCCGGTTGGAATCCAGATACTCCATATTGACGAATTCACCGCGTTTGTTCTGGCACAGCTCCATAACGGTACCCACGTAATCGTTGGGAACAATGATCCCCGCTTTGACGTAAGGCTCCTCCACATAATCAATAGTGCCGACCTCCGGATAATGCGACGGGTTGTCGATCTGGATCGTTTCGCCATTGGTCAGCTTAATGCGGTAAATAACGCTTGGTGCCGTGGTGATCAGCGGCAGATTGAACTCACGCTCAATCCGCTCCTGGATAATTTCCATGTGCAAAAGCCCCAGGAAGCCGCAGCGGAAGCCGAAGCCGAGTGCACTTGAGCTTTCCGGCTCAAAGCTGAGCGAAGCATCGTTGAGCTGAAGCTTCTCCAGCGCTTCGCGCAAATCATTATAATCCGAGGTTTCAATCGGATAGAGACCGCAGTATACCATTGGGTTAATCTTCCGGTAACCAGGCAGCGGCTCCGGCGTAGGATTCTTGGCATCCGTTACGGTGTCACCGACGCGAGTGTCGCCGACATGCTTGATACCGGCAACGATGAAGCCGACATCCCCGATATTGAGCTCTTCCACAATGCTCATACGCGGCATAAATGCGCCAACTTCAATTACCTCAAACACCTTGTCCGTAGCCATCATCTTAATCTTCGAGCCTGCGCGGATCTTTCCATCAATAACACGGACATAGACGATAACGCCTTTGTACGGATCATAGTGGGAGTCAAAAATCAGCGCCTTCAGCGGGGCATCAGCAGTGCCTGCTGGCGCTGGAACCTGCTTAACCACCTGCTCCAAAATCTCCTTGATGCCGATGCCGGCTTTGGCGGAGGCCAGCACTGCTTCGCTGGCATCCAGCCCGATTACGTCCTCGATCTCCTGCTTCACCCGTTCAGGGTCAGCGCTCGGCAAATCAATTTTGTTGATTACAGGGAGAATCTCCAGATTGTTGTCCAGCGCCAGGTATACGTTAGCCAATGTCTGCGCTTCGATACCCTGGGCCGCATCCACTACCAGCAGAGCGCCTTCACAGGCCGCAAGGCTGCGGGAAACCTCATAAGTGAAATCGACGTGCCCCGGTGTATCAATCAGGTTCAGCAAATATTCCTGCCCGTCATCGGCACGATAAGTGAGGCGGACAGCCTGCAGCTTAATGGTAATGCCGCGTTCGCGCTCCAGATCCATTTGGTCGAGCACCTGCTCCTGCATTTCACGCGAGGTGAGTGCCCCTGTATATTCCAGGATGCGGTCAGCCAGTGTCGATTTGCCATGGTCTATATGTGCAATAATCGAGAAATTGCGGATTTGTTGTTGTCTTTTCTGAACGTCAGTCATTCCTTACCCCCACAGAAAGCCTAATGTTAATCCTCTTATTATAGCAGTACGGGCTGCAGCCATCAATCCCGTCGCCTGGGGGAGGGCAAAGAAGGGGCGAAAGCTTACTCCCCAGCAGAGTCGAACAATGATACCACCCAGCGGATGCTTTTCTGGGAGGCCTGCTGCAAGAGACCCGCCGTTTTGTCGGCAAGTTTGTCTACCGTAGGCTTCTGTTCCTCAGGAATTAGAAGCTGCTCAGGGCTTTTTGTGCTGTAATCCTTCACTTCCTGCTGCGGCAGATTGCCGGAGGAGGGGGATCCGTCAGGACTTTGCGTCTGTACCGGAGCAACCGTGTAAGCGCCGGTTACCGGGTCCACGGTTACTGGAAGGTAGACATAGGCCTGACCGCCTTGGACCGTACCCGCCGCCGGATTATTTTGGAGTCCTGACGCCTTGGAGGATGGAGCGGCTGGAGCAGTTTGCACTGTCCCATTTGCCCCGTTCCAGCCCGGCAGCACCCGGGAAACCTTGCTTCCGACGCTGCCGCCAAACTGCATGCCTATGAGTATTCCAATGCCCGTCCAGATTCCTACCATAACCAATTTTTTTCCGATCCGCGACATTACTTTCACTCCTTCATACGTGCCCAAGTAGGCTTGATCCTAGGAAGCGCCGCCAGCAGCGGCTTTTCCCGTCTTGCCTTGCATGTTCTCATCCTGCTTCGTAGTGTCCAAGCCAGAGTCAGGCGCAGCCGCTTTTTCAGCGTCATGACTGTTCCAGTACACATCGGCGATGGCATCAGCCAGAATATCCGCCGTCCGCTTTAGCTCCTCCGCTGAATTGTCGATCCCGCCTACTTCAATTAATACACTGTTAGGCGAAAGAGTCTGATTGTATTCACCGTTGTTGCCGTTACCGGATGACTTGCCCCAGATCCCGCGGGATATCCCAGGATAGCTCTTCTCCAGCAGCTGATGAATTTTATTGGCAAATGCCTCATTCTTCTTCCAATCCTTATTCGCATGGCCGAGGATAAAATACACCTGGGCGTAGCTTTTTCCGTCAATTACGGCGGTAGTTTTGCCATGCCGCTGCGAATCGCGGTGAATGTCAATCATTTCACTCATTTCCTGATTGGCGCTTAAAGCTGCTTTGACCGTAATTCGTGAATATTTATAGGAAAAATTCCAATTGTAATCCGGCACCTTTGTTGCGTAATCCTCCTGGGAATGGACGGTCCCAATCCCGCGCTGCTCCAGTCTTTTGGCAATATACGAGCCTACCATCATTACATTTTTGGATGGAACGGCAGAGCTTGGGTTGTCGCTCTCTGTTCCAAGCAGCGGATTATAAGCCTCGCGGGGATGGGAATGGTAGATTAATATCCGCTTGATCGAGGTATCCTGGCTGCCGCCGGGTTCAGAGGTTTTCTCTGAGTCGCTGTTATTGCCCGCCTCTCCTGTTCCTGCCGCATCCGGTGCTGCTGTAGCTTCCGGCTGCGGTGTGCTTGTTTCACCGCCGGGCTCGTCCGCTCCATCGGTATGCGCAGGCTCCGTTACGTCTGTTCCTGCTGCATTCTTGCCGCCCGCTCCGTTTGCCGCCACTTCGTCTGTTCCCGGATGGTAGTCGGCAGGAGCGCCCGAAGCACCACCAGAGCCTGCCCGGAGCAGAAAAGGATCATCCGCTGCCAGACCCGGCATCTCGCGGGAGAGCAGGCTTTTCGGGTCTCCCGGATCGACGCTGGTCAGCATGCGGAAAACGAAGGAGGTTACATTTTTGCCCGAAAATGCGGAAGGGGCTTGTCCTTGCGGCAAATGCGGAACCTCCATGCCCAGCAGCTCCATGAAAAACCCGCTGGAGAGCGATGCAGCCAAACCTTTCATCGACGGAACGGGTGAAGAATTCAGCTTCTGCCCGGCCACCCCACCGGCTCCAAGCAGCATAAAAAACACAAGTGAACCTCCGGCCAGCAGCAACATCGTTCTCCCCAGCGACAGAATATCCAGCAGCTTGCTGCGTAACCGGCCGATATTCCATAGCTGAAACCATTTTCTATTCATTATTGTTATGTCCTCCTCCAGCCCTCTGTAATCTCTTATACTCCAAATCTATGAGTGAGAGAGAAATACTAGAACCGAAAATGAGAGAACACAGCAACACACATATCGGGACCCTTCTGATCACACGAAAATAGCCCGCCCAGGGGCTGCCTTCCGGCAGTCTGAGCAGGCCTGATATGGCTGAATTTACGGTCAGTGGGTATAGGCCCCGACATTGCCGGGATCTACGGCATCATGCAGCGCGGCATTCAGTCCGCCCGCAACGATATTGGCGATTTCCTCAATGAACTCATCAATTTCCTTCGGAGTTACGATCAGATCATGCCCTAGCGGCTCCAGCACCTCTTTTACCAGAGACAGCCGCTCCTGCTCAGAGATATCGTCCAGCATGCCCATAATTTCTTTGGTATGAGCCGCACCTGCTCCAACCTGTCCAAAATGCTTGCTCATCATCTCCAGCACATTGTTCACAATCGTTGAAGCATAACATACTGTAGGAACGCCGATAGCAATGCAGGGGATACCGAGAATTTCCTTGGTCAACCCCCGGCGTTTGTTGCCGATTCCCGAACCGGGATGAATGCCGATATCGGCAATTTGAATCGTCGTATTAACCCGTTCAAGCGACCGGGAGGCCAGAGCATCAATAGCAATAATAACGTCCGGCTTCGTCCGGTCAACGATTCCCTGTACCACCTCACTGGATTCAATGCCTGTCAAGCCAAGTACGCCGGGGGCAATCGCGCTCACATTGCGGTAGCCGGGAGAGACCTGATCGGGAACCAGCTCATAGAACTGGCGTGTAATCAGGGCATTCTCCACAACAAGCGGACCCAGCGAGTCAGGGGTCACGTTCCAGTTGCCCAGGCCGACAATCAGCACAGAGGAGCTGCGTCCAATGCCGATTCTGTCCATGAACTGCTCGAATTCGCGGGCAAAAACCGTGGATACCTTCTGCTGCAGCCCGGTATCGCCCCCGCGCAGCCCTGGAACCTCCAGGGTCACGTAGTTTCCTATGGCACGGCCGATAGCCTGCGAGCCTGCGTTGTTAGCTACGGCAAGGCGGGTAACCTTAATGCCATCTGCCTCCTCCACCTCTTCGTTAACACCGGGAATCGGCGTTTTTTGCGGGCCTTGAGCCATTTCCTTGGCCTCCAGCGCCAAGTCCGTGCGTACCGAATATAGCTGAAGATCCAGTTCCATTATTAGTTCAGCCTCCTTTTGCATATTGTCGATAGTGTGCGAGAGAAGGCCTTGGTTTATACAGGCTGAAAAGGTTAAATTATAAGCTTTTAGTGTTGCATTTTGCTGAGCGTCATGCTAAACTATTTTAAGTTGTGAATCATTTGATGATTTCGAATGTCTTTCAGGAGGTGAATGCAATGCCAAATATCAAATCCGCGGTAAAACGCGTCAAGACGACCGAAAAACGCCGTGCACTGAACGCTTCCCAGAAATCCGCGCTTCGTACAGCTGTGAAAACTGCTGATGTAGCCCTGACTGGTACTGAAGTTGAAACTGCTCAAGCTGCTTTCAAAGCTGCTTCCAAAAAGCTGGACAAGGCTGTAACTAAAGGCCTGGTTCATAAAAATGCGGCTGCCCGCAAAAAATCCCGCTTGGCGAAGAAATTGAACGCTCTTAAGGCTCAAGCCTAAGCCAAGGGCTACTTTCATAATGAGCACTATAAGAACCTGACCGCTATGCTGCATACGGTTAGGTTTTTTTGTGCTCTTTTATATGCTTGCCTGCTAGTCTCGCCCAGAACAAGAGCCTGTCTCCGAGCGTTTAGACGCTGCGAAGCAGGCTCTTTGCTTACATCCCCTTCGGTCAAGCGCCCAGCCGCAGCATGAACATCTCCAGCCCCAGCACCTTGTCGATGGCTCCTGTTTTCATTTGGTAGTCCAGATCAGCCAGGTAGCTCATAATTTGTCTCAGCCGCTGGCCTTCGAACTTGTGGGCCTGCTCACCCGCAAGCTTGACAGCATAGGGATGAAGCCCAAGCTGCGAGGCAATCTGTCCCTGTGAGTAGCTCTGCGCGGATAAATCCTTTACCTGCAAAATAATCCGGAACTGCCTGGCAATCAGCGCGGCAATCTTGATCGGCTCCTCACGCTGCTTCAACAGCTCATACAGCGTATTCAGCGCCTTGTCGAGGCGCAGGTTGGCAATGTCCTCCACCAGCGTGAACACATTCTGCTCCGTCCCCCGGTGCACCAGGCTCTCAACAGCCGCAGCGTCTACGGTACCGCCTTTGCCGGCGAAGAGACTCAGCTTGTCCATTTCCGCCGACAAGCCCTGCAGCCCCGTCCCGGCATTCGCAACAAGAAGCTCAGCCGTTCCCGGAGCAACCGCGCAGCCCCGGTCACGGAACCCTTTTTCTACCCAGCGCAGCAGCTCCTCCGCTCCCAGCGGGTTAAAGGCCAGGACGGTTCCTGCCGTTTTTGCCGTCTTGACGATTTTTTTACGCTCATCCAGCTTGTCATTATTGACCAGAAATACGATCACGCTGAAGCTGGCCGGGTGCTGCATATATTCACTTAAGACCTCTACGCGATGCTCAAGCTTGGCGTTGTCTTTTCCCGCAGTGAAGAGGGAGGCGTCACGCACCAGCAGCAGCTTCCGCTCCACCATGAACGGCACAGTCTCCGCTTCTTCCACAACCGCCTGCACCGGCGTCTCGGAGAGATCGAAAGGGATTACCGCGAAATCACGATCCTCTTTGGCAATCAACTGATCCTCCAGCAAGGCTGCAAATTCATTCATCCGAAACTTCTCGCTGCCGTACAGCACATAGAATGGCGAAACTTTTCCTTGTCTGATGTCCTTGGCCGCCGTTTTGGCATCCATCCCGCCACTTCCTTTTCCATGTCATTCTTGGATCATTGTATCAGTCATACAAAAACAGAGCAACTCCGGCAGCCATGGCCAAAGTTGCTCCGTTTCAGAGGCGCATCTATATAAACGACGGAAGGAAAAGCTCTAGAAACTTCCCAAGCCGCCGGTCATACCGATGATTCTCGCAAATCCTAAACATTCTGTTCTCTTACTATAAGCATATTCCACTGCCGCTAAAAATGTTCCACCGCGCGATTATTTTGCGGACGTTGCCGCGTCCGGGGTAACCGCCGGTGTTGCTGCAGACGAAGCGGCTGGTGAAGCGGAAGGCTGCGCAGAGGCTGCTGAATCTGGAACTGTGTATACCTTCGTAACCTCATTGCCTCCTTGCTCAGTCACATAAGTGAACTCCCGGCTGTCGGCCGACCATGAACCGGAAACCCACGTGCCTTCCAAAGGAAGAGAGGTCAGCGCCGTCCGTCCGTCATTCGAAGCTCCCCCCTGAATGGTGTAGATCACAAGCTGCTGACCGGCAAGCTCGGCGTCAAAACGGCCGTCCGGTGAAGCCCATGTCGATTGTGTCATCATCAGAGAAGGCAAAATGCCCATCGTACCGGCTTCCTCGCCTTTGGAAACACGCTCCTTAGCTCTGTCTGAATTACCCGTAGAAGCATCGTTTGACATATTCGCTGCGACATCCTGGGAGCTGTTATCTTCACTTGGAGCTTGGCTGCCTACAGCTCCCTTATACTGAGCTGCCGGAGGAGTAGCCGCACTTCCAGGTTTGGCAGTGGATCTCCCTTTCCCCTTTAGCGGTTCCTTGCTTTTGGCGGGTGCCGTATCCGAAGAACCCTGGGTTGGAGCATTCGTAGGCGCAACAAGTGAAGTATTATTGTTGCCGTCTGTTGGAGCGCTGCTCTGCTCCGGGAGGCTTGCCGCAGTGCTATCCGCGTTGGCTTTGTCTGCGCTGCTGACTTGGCCGGTATCCATTGCGCCCCCTGCTGATGCTGCGGATTTCTCCATAGACTGGTTGCTTGAACTTACATCTGCCGCCTGATTCAGTGCCTGATCGACATCCGCCGCCGGCATGCTGTCCGGCATATTGAAAATAGCTATAAGCAGTATAACCGCAGCCGCTACAGCACCTATGCCTGTCCTTGCTGCTATGGAATTCCCCTTGAATTTTTTGCCATGGGTACTTTTGCGTGTGAAAGGAACGACCTTTGAATCTTCATCACTTGTCACACCCTGCTCCTGAACACCTTGGTCCAGCTTGTCAAGCTGCGGCAGGATCGAATCAACCAAACTGAAAGGGGGCTTCACATCCGGCAGCTGCTCCAGTTGCTGGGAGAGCAAGGTCAGCCGGTCAAAGACATCTGCGCATGAAGGACAATCGTCGATATGACGGAACATTTCTATAATCTCGTCCTGGCTCAAGTCATGATCCAAATAGCGGTGCATCCATTCCATCACCTCCGCGCATTTCATCCCGATACACCACCTTTCTGATACTCCTGAAGTCTATTCTGCAGTTGCTGTCTTGCCCGGAACAGGTAGGATTTCACCGTATTCAAAGGAAGATTCAGTGAGTCTGCAATCTCGTTGTAAGAAAAATCCTGCAAATACCGCAGCACGATCACCGTCCGGTGATGCTCCGGGAGCTGATCTATCGCCTCCCGTATATCCTCCGCCATATACCCGGACATCACTTCCCGCTCCACATCCTGCTTATCCGGAAATACCATTTCATGCTCATCCATGGAAACTGTTGGTTTCGTTTTTCTGAACTTGTCAATGCAAATGTTGGTCACGATCCGTTGTACCCATGTTTTGAACTGAGCCTTCTCCTCATAGGAACCGATTTTGGTATATACCCGGATAAGCGCCTCCTGTGAAGCATCCAAAGCGTCCTGTTCATTATGCAAAATGTAGAAGGCCGTCTTATACACCTGTCCTTCAATTTCTCGCAATAGGGTGATTAGAGCGTCGCGATCGCCCGCTTGAGCGGCTCTGATGAGTCCCTGCTCCACCACGAAGGTTCCCCCTCTCTATGCAATCTTACTGACGTGCAAGACTGCGAATTTGTTGCAAGCCTGTAATCAATATTTTGGAACGCACTCCATAATCCTTACTAAGCATACAAGGGAAGCTCGAATCATTCAAATACTCTTTTACAGAAAATTATTACAAAAATGAAATAAATAAAGCCCCACGACGTGGGGCTGCAGCCTTAATACCTATAAATACATCATTTATACAGTATAGTTTTGCAGAGCATAAAGATGGAGTAGTTGTCTTTGGTTTCATCATCCACAATATAAGCTTCACCATTATCAAAAATATGCGGATTGTTAAAGTTGCGCTCCAGCCTGTAAATACGGCCCTCAGTTACCTTGCAGCCATGATGCCTGCTGGCAATTTCCACATATTGCGCATCCCATTCAGAAGCCGGGCTAAGCAGATGATCATGAGCAGACATTCCAATCACTCCTGACGGGATAATAAAAGGCTTCTACTATTATATAGTGTATTATATTTAACTTTGTTCTATACTGCCAGCTCTTTAATATGGTAGAAAAAAAGCCGCAGGCTGATGAAATTCAGTCCCACGGCTTATTGAGCTATATTTCTGCAGCGCTGCTCTTAAGCGCCCTTAATTTCCTTAAATTTCGCCACATACTTGGCGGCCAGCTCGGTGATCTGGTCGTAGCGGCCTTCCTTGGCCGGTGCGGTCAGGTTGCCCCCGATGCCTACGGCGATACAGCCGTTCGCAATCCATTTCTCCATATTGTTCAAATCCACGCCGCCCGTAGGCATGATGTTGACATGCGGCATAGGCCCTTTGACGGCTTTGACATAATCCGGTCCGAAGGCGCTGCCCGGGAACAGCTTGAGTACGTCCACGCCCAGCTTCAGCGCTTCCTTCATTTCGTTCAGCGTCATGCAGCCCGGCATATACGGAATTCCGTAGAGATTGCACATTTTGGCGGTCTCTTCTTCAAAAGAAGGACTAACTACAAATTCCGATCCTGCCAGAATGGCAATTCTTGCTGTAAGAGGGTCAAGCACTGTACCGGCTCCGATAACCGCACGGCTTCCGTATTCAGCAACCAGCCGCTTGATTGCCACATCCGCATCCGGTGTTGTAAAGGTGACCTCAATGTTGTTAAGACCACCTTCAATGCAGGCAACGGACATTTTGAATGCATCGTCGGCATTGTCTGCACGAATTACCGCTACTACGCCAACGGATGAGATATTCTGCAATACTTTTATCTTCTTCATCATAAACTCCCTTTCTTGGTTCAATCCTTGGAATAAGAATATTTATTTAGATAAAAAATTTTATCTAATTTACTAACCTCATACTGAAAACCTATAAGAAAATAGTAATAATAATGTTGCTTGCAGTCAATATATATTTGTATGAACAGATTAAAAAACTTCATCAATACTCTATAAACCCCTTATTAATAAAGGATTTTTAAAACAAACTCCATATCAATACAGTAATTTATTTTCAGCAGATGAGTGATGTATTATTGTACAAAACCGTTTTATGTGATAATTTCAAATTACAAATCATTATACAGGGGTTTATAGAATTACCCTGAGGAGGATCTATTCATGAATAAACGACTGGAAGCAGTTACATTCGGGGAGCCGATGGCGATGTTTTATGCCAATGAGGTAGGCCCGCTGCACGAGGTTACTTCCTTTTCCAAAGCGCTGGCCGGTGCAGAGAGCAATGTGGCGACCGGTTTATCGCGTCTTGGACACAAGACCGGCTACGTAACGAAGCTTGGCGAAGACAACTTCGGCCAGTTCATTGTCGGTGCGCTGACCAAAGAGCAGATTGATACCGGCAGCATTAGTTTTACTAAAGAATTTCCAACCGGGATGCTGATCAAATCCAAGGTGCTGACCGGCGACCCCAAGGTTGAATATTTCCGTAAAAATTCCGCAGCCTCCAAGCTGAGCCTGGCGGATTTCGACGAAGCTTATTTTGCTTCCGCCGGACATCTGCATGTGACAAGCATCTCCTCGGCATTATCGCAAACCTGCCATGAATTTTCTATACATGCGATGGAATTTATGAAGCAGCGCGGCAAAACCGTCTCCCTCGACCCGAATCTGCGTCCTACGCTATGGCCGGATAAGGAGACTATGGTGAACACGATCAACGATCTCGCCACCCGCTGCGACTGGTTCCTCCCTGGACTCAGCGAAGGCAGAACCCTTACCGGTCTTGATACACCGGAGGAAATTGCCGGCTTTTACCTGGACCGCGGGGTCTCTCTTGTCGTGATCAAGCTCGGTCCTGAAGGCGCTTATTACAAAACAGCGGCCGGTGAAGAAGGGTACGTCGCTGGCTTCAAAGTAGAGACGGTAGTCGATACCGTCGGCGCAGGTGACGGCTTTGCCGTCGGCGTGATCAGCGCCTTGCTGGAAAAGCTGACTGTAGCCGAAGCCGTTAAGCGCGGCAACGCCATCGGCGCACTTGCCGTCATGTCTCCTGGCGACATGGATGGACTTCCGGTCCGCGACGGATTGGAAGCCTTCATGAAGGCGGGCGTTTAGGCGGCGGAACTATAGCAGAGCGCTCTGCCGTCAAGCTAGCGGCATTCACGTAAAAAGCCCTTCACAGTCTCAACTAGGCTGTGAAGGGCTTTTTACTGCGGGCAGTTTGCTTTCTTCCCGCAAGAGCATTGTTGTTCGCCGGCAATCTGCCAAACCGTTTTATTTCTTGGGAGCTGGAGCCTGTACGGATTGCCCCTGCTGCAGCGAAGGCGGAAAACGGTACGTAATCGGCATGGACGCTCCCTGATCCTCGATCAAAGTGAGCATGATCTTGGCTGCCTGCATCCCCATCTCGTAGGCGGGCTGGCGGATGGTCGTAATCGCCGGATTATAGATCCGGGCAAATTCGGCATCGTCAATCCCAATTACAGACAGTTGGCCGGGAATGGTTATGGAGTGGCGGTTCGCATACTTTAGGATTTCCCCCAGCACAAGATCGTTGGCCGCGAGCAGTGCCGTCGGCGGCTGCGGCAGACTCAGCAGCTCATCAAGCGCCGAGGCAATCGCCTCTCTTGGCACACTGCGCACATACTGGTCGTTCAGAGCCAGCCCTGTCTCCTCCATTGCTTTCCTGTAGCCGCTCATCCGTTCCTTGCGGGGAGTAATCGCATGCTCGCCAAGCGGCAGCGACAGGATGGCAATCGCCTCATGACCCTGCCCTGTCAGCTCTTTAATCGCTGTCTTGACCGCCATTTCGTTGTCGAGCAGCAGACTCTGGGTGGTGATGCCTTCTACCAGCCGGTCCATGAATACAAGCGGATATTCCGCTTCGATCAGCCGGGTGTAGGGTGACGGATGATCCCCTGTCGGAAAAATGATCAATCCATCCACCTGACGGGCCACAAGCGCCTCCACGTGGGTGTTTTCTTTGTCCGCGTTCTCATCGCTGTTGCAGATAATCACCTGTATGCCATGCCGCTGCAGCTCATTTTCAATCGCCCGGATACACTGGATGGACAGCGAATAATCAATGTTAGCCACAATGATGCCTACCATATGCGTCCGGTTCTGCTTCAGGCTGCGGGCCAGGCCGTTCGGCTGGTAATTCAGCTCCTCAATGACCTCGGCAATGCGATTTTTGGTCGCTTCGCTCATATACTTGAACCGTTTATTCAAAAATTGCGAGACCGTGCTTTTCGACACTCCCGCCTTTTGGGCGACATCTTCAATCGTCAGCTTCTTCATCATTTCCGCTCCACTCTGTACAGAAAAACACCGGCTTCCACGGCACGTCCAGCAAGAACGGTTCAACGCAGAAAAGCCATACTTTCTGATAATATCAAAAAGTATAGCTTTTTTTTAGTAAATTATCTAGTAATCAAAATCAAAGTTTATGTTGGCCCCATTAATTGTTCAATGTAGCCGGGTCGATCTTTTCACCGTATTCTTCATACCACCAATCGTAGAACCACTGCCGTCCAGTAAGAAAAGAAATATCAACCTTGCGTTTCTCCCCATTGACTTCGTAGATTGCTGTAACAGGAGTTATTTGGGTATCTTCAATGGTTTCTCCAGAATGCATCGCTGGCTTATCTTTTTTCTCTGTAGTGATGCTCCCCCTCAGTACTTGTGTTTTCCCGGTAGCTATGTCATATAGCTTGTTATGCTGCACATAACCGCCTTTTCCATCCTCCGTATAATAAACCATCAACAATTCTTCTCTATCCTGGTCAATAGTCATGAAGGATTTGTACAAACTATAAGAAGTGTTAAGCGCCAGGAGCTCTCTGGGAACAATCAATTCCCCCTCCTCAGCCCTCCCGATATCTATAACGGAAATCTTGCCTGTGTTAGGTATCCTCTCCGATCCCAATGTATAAGCGCTATGGGTAAAGAGAAGATAGTCTCCTGCGCCAAAGATGTACCCTAACTCAAAATAGGTTTGCGCCCCTCCTGCATACAGCGGGAATGTATATATTCTTTTGGCTGAAGCGGCCGATAACTCCGAATGCCCTTTAGGGGTCAAATAAAGTGTGTATGGTTCTGTAATGTGGGTGTACTTCGGCTTCGTGTAGTCAACCATTGGCGGCGGAGGTGACCATACGATGCCTGCCGATGTTTCAACAGCTTTAGCAATTCCCTTATTTCGATCCAGCGGCAAAGGCATGTAGTACTTCATACCGCCGATCTCAAATTCTGCAGACCCGATTGGCGGATTATACCTCTGTGGTGAAGCTGGAGGCTGAACTGCTGCGCCAGTGCTTGTGCGCCACAGCGAAGAGAGCTTTCCGGCAAAATCCCCTTTGCCCCACTCGTCCAGCGGCCATACCAGAACGCCGAACAGCAGGAGTACCGCCAGACACGTGAACCCCAAGCTTTTGCCGGAACGGAATGGGCGCTTTGCCGCCCGGTGACTGTCGGCAGCCGCTTCGATCCGGGCCATCAGCTCTGGAGTAAAACCATCCTCCACAAAAGGACTGCGGCCTGCTTTGGCATACCATTCCTTTTCACCAGCCATTACACTGTTCTCTTCGCTTTCATGTCCAGTTGTCATAAGTCCTCCTCCTTCATCGCCGTTTTTACCTTCTCCCTGGCCCGGGCCAGCCGGGATTTGACCGTCCCCTGAGCTATGCCAAGCAGAGCGGACATCTCCGCAATCGACAAGCTCTGCTGGATATCAAGCACCAGCACCTCCCGGTGCTTATCCGGCAGACCCATAATGATTTCCCAGATCCGGTTAGCATATTGGTTGCCAATCGCTTCTTTTTCCGCAGAGGGTGCCTGTCCGGGTCCTTGCCGTTCCCCAAGTGGAGCGAATCTGCGCCAGAAGCTGTTTCGTCTGAAGCTGAAGGCCGTATTGCGTGTAATCGTCAGCAGCCAGGTCTTCAGAGTGGAGTGGCCGCGGTATTTGCCGATGTTCTTATATGCCTTCAGGAATACCTCTTGGCTGATGTCATCCGCCTGCTCACGGCTGCGCGTCAGAAAAAAAGCATAATGCCACACATCAGAGCCATACGTCTCCATCATTTCCCGCAATGACATGGCCGGAGCATACGCCACGGCATAGGGTAATTCTTCGCTCTGCATCTCTCTCACCTCTCCCCCAATAAGACTCTTCAGGCCGCAAATGGTTCCCTCGAAATCCAGGAATAAACAATATAATTTAATACGCAAAAATATCCCCCAAGCAGCGCTTTCTGCTTGGGGGATATTAAACTTGAATAGAGTGCGCATTATCCCAGTTTCGCTTCTAAGCGCCGGGCCAAATCATCATCGGGCAGCGGACTACGGTGCGTATTCTCCAGATAGATATGCTTTTCGGTTTCGGGCATCAAATACTCTTTGTACCAAAGGAACATGTCGGGACTGTCTCCTTGAATCCGCAGGAATTTACGGACCGTATTAGCATGATCTATGGTGTTATCCAGATTGGTCAGCCAATCGGCACGGTAGAAATGCTCCCAGCGTCCGTTCTCTGCGTTAATAAGCGCCTGTTTGCCTTCACTGTAGTTCCAGACTGCATGCGAGGCGTGAATGAAGGCCTGTGGATATTGCTCTTCACGATAGCACTCGTAGGCACTGCAGATTGCCGCAAGGCCCCGGCAGCCACTCCAGTGCAATTCGATTTGCACCAGCAACTGATGGTGCAGCCTGCTGCGCTCTGCATCCGGCATCTGTTCCATAAGCTGCAGACACTGTAGTCTTAGCTTCTCCCAGCCGGGGATGGCAGCTTGCGCCTTCTCCCTGAACCAGCGGACCTGCTCCTGGAAATCCCCGCCGCCTGCCGCCCACAGCAGCCGCTCATCTGCACTTTCCCGTCCTTTCAGCCAATGGCCCATGATCTGCCTGGCGGGATGATGGTAGAATTCATCGCCGGCGCGGTCATCCGCATGTGGTCCATAGGAGATTGTACACTCAGCATAGCTTGTGTATAGGCCCGCAATCTCTTGCCGATTGGTGGTATACAACCGCTCTACGAAGGATTGAAGCTGCCCTTCAGAGTCGGCGGTTCCCCGTGTCCACAGCTGTGCCGCAAGATCCAAAGTATACAGATGCGGCAAAATGTTGCCGGAGTTGACCAGCAAATATTCGTCCGCCCCGGCAGCAAAAGCATCCTCCAGCTCATCTACAATCAGTCCCGCTGGAGCGGGGAACAACGTCAGATGGTTCGATGCCTGCAAATCATGGAAGGTTACGTGATAATAGACTCCGTTCTTTCCTTCATCGCCAGTAGCAGGCAGCGCAGGCACACGGAGATTCAGATTGCCGTGGCGCCGTGAGACCATTTTGCCATAACCGTTGTCGGCCCAAATCTTGATAACACCCGGGGGAACCTCGATATACCCCTGCTTGTACAGCTCGGCAATCTCACCATACATCGCCATGCAGCAAACCGGCTGCTTAACATCTTCGCTTATCATGTCGTACTGCTTGCGGACGACACTGGAGATCAAGCGGCCACGCTTCGCCGGCGTATCAAATCCGGGATCATTCTCCCAAAATGGCTTGTCGCCCTGGCCCCGGAAAGAGAGCACCCACAGCACCTTCTCGTCCTTCTGGCGCTGGATGGCTTCCCTCCAGAGCTGCTCGAACAGCTCGGGGTATTCCTTGTAGCTGGCTTGCTTGCCCGGAAAAGCCCGCAGGAACATCTCCGCCCCAAGCGGCTCGGCATGATGGTGGGTTATCCATAACCCCATGTCCACGGCAAGCTGGTGATGGATGCCAATCCGCGGCAGATCCGTACCCGGAATGACCATATTGCCACCGCAGCGCAGCAGCGCTTCAAAAATCGGCTGCCACACCTCCTCACCCGGAGGATACTGCTCCTTCCAGCCGATCAGGCAAACCTCGTCATTGACGAACCAGCCCCGGTAGCGTATCTTCGGCTGAATGCTGTCATAATTCTCAGCAGGTATAGAGATGATTGCCCGTTTGGCCGGCGGCAGCTCCGACCAGAACCAGAAGGGATCTACCCCAAGAACGTACCGGCTGTAATGGAGCAATCCATAGATGACTCCAAGTTCATCGCTGCCGACAATATGCAGCACCGGAGCAGCCGAACTTCCGGCAAAGCGAAAGCAGAATCCTTCCGGCCATTCCGGACAGCTATCCTCCTCCTGTGCGTAACGCACCACGATGGAGGCTGCCGTTCCTTGCACCGGAACCTGGCTGAACACCGCTTCATGGTCTCTTGCAATCATGCTCCAGACATGTTCGAGCGGCCGTGTCCAGCAGGTCTGTATATCGTATAGGCTTGCGGCTGAAATTCTCAGCTCGCTGGCTGAATACATCGTCCCCATCTCCTATTTGACTTTGGAATTATCTACATCCCATTGCAAATATTGTACAGCAGAACCTCCGATACTGCACTAATGTAGTTGATAAGGAAGACGGCTCCAGCGTAATTGAAGCGCTCCGCATTTAACGCTGCCCCTCTGCTGCGGTCAGCTTATGCCGCACCGTGATTCCTTCCTGCCGGACCTTCATTTGGATCTCCCCCAGCAGATCGGTCCGGTATACAGCAGTGCGGCCAGCCGCCAAACGGTCCAGCACTTCGGCATTCGGATGCCCGTACAGATTGCCCACTCCGGCAGAGATCACAGCGGCGCTGGGATCCCAGAAATCCAGCCAGGCTGCGCTTGTTGCGGTTTTGCTGCCGTGGTGCGCCACCTTCAGCACATCAATGGGCTGTACAGCGCCGATTCCCGCCTGCCTGCCGTCCGCAAGGATTGTTTCCTCCGCCGCCTTGTCCATATCTCCTGTAAAAAGAAAGCTGCGGCTATTCATCTCCAGCCGAAAAACCACCGATTCGTGATTCTGTTCCTCCACCTCCGGCAGTATGGGCTTCCCCGCCGTCTGCGGTTCCGGCCAGAGGAAGATCAGCTCCGTATCCTCATCCGGAGCAAGCGCCATCCCCTGCTGTACAGGGTACAGCCGGACACCAGCCGCAAGCGCTGTACCCATCAGCTTCCGGTAAGGCTCCCTGTCGGCTAGCGTCCCGTTAAATAGCAGCGCCGACACAGGCATTCCCTCCAGCACCGCCTGCAGCCCTCCGGCGTGATCCTGGTCGCCGTGGGTCAAAATAACGGCGTCCAGCCGGTGAATCCCCCGCTGCTTCAGAAGCGGCAGCAGCGTCTTAGCCCCGACCTCGAACGGGCTGCGGCGGATGCGCCATTCCTCCTTTTTGCCAAAGCTGACTGTGCCGCCCCCATCGACCAGAATATGGGCTCCGCCGGGAGTGGTGATCAGAATACTGTCACCCTGTCCGACGTCGAGATAGCTGATCGCTCCCGCACCGCCCAGGTTCTCTGCATAGTAGCCCCTGTACAGCAGCAGAGCAATTCCGGCAGTACACAAGAAGGCTGCCGGGCCAGTCCAGCGCTGAGCAACCGGTGGTTGGAAAGGCATCGGCAAAGCGCTCCCCCTGGCTCCGCTCCAAATGCCACCGCCCAGGCTTCTCCCGCCTGCACCTTGCGGCTGATCCAGCTCCGACAGCGGCTTCGTCTCATCCTCCATTGCCTGCGGCGCCAGCCGGACCTCATACCGCCGCTTCAAGCTGTAGAGCAGGCCATAGAGCAGTAAATAATACAAGCAAATCCACAGCAAGGAAGGAGAACTCCAGATCAGCACCCCGCCGGAAAACCCGTTCATCCATTCCACCGCGCCAAAGGTAGCATTATTCAGCAGCTCCGCAACATGCGCGCTCACACCAGCAGCAGCGTTCCAGAGCCGGCCAAGCAACAGCGCCAGCGTCCCCAGCGGCAGCACCAGAAAAGTAATAAAGGGGACAAACACCAGATTAGCGGCAAAGGACAGCAGCGAAAACTGATTAAAGTAATAAATCGTCAGCGGAAAAGACACCAGCTGAGCGATCAGTGTCACCGATACCGCGCTGCCCAGCCAGCGGGGCAACCCGCGCAGCAAAGGCGCGGCAAGCGGCATATAGACCATAAGTCCGGCCGTAACCAGAAAGGACAACTGAAAGCTGACACTCAGCAGCAGATACGGATTCCAGACCAGCATAATCAGCGCCGCCGCCGCGAGAATATTCATTCCGTCCTTCAGCAGCCCGAACCGGGCGGCTAGCAAGGCGATCATACTCATAATTCCCGCCCGCACAATGGACGGCCCCGCGCCGGACAGCAGCACGTACACAGGCACAAGTATCACGGTAATGGTTAGCGCCGTTTCTCTGGTCAGGCGGCAGCGTCGCAGCAGAAACAAAATAACCCCGACATACACCGCCACATGCATGCCCGAAATCGCCAGGATATGCGTCAGTCCAAGCTGCGAGAACTGCTTGAACGTCTCTTCGTCCAGGGCGTCCTGAATGCCCAGGACCAATCCTTTCATGTATCCCCCGTGCGGCTCCTGAAATAAGCGGTCCATCTCCGCACCAAGAGCGGCGCGCGCCGCATCATTCCAGCGCAAAATGCTTGATAGCCCCCAGGATGCCGGGGGCGAGGCTTGTACACTTTCCGCGCCGTCTCCCTTGATGAGCCAATGAATTCTCTTAGTCAGCAAATACTCCCGATAGTCAAATCCGCCGAAATTACGCGCTTCTGCGGGCTGCACGAGCTGTCCCTCAAGCATCACCTGATCGCCTCTCCTCCACTTGGCAGCAGTGGCGATTTCAGCTTCGGCCTGGAGCTTGATTTGCACAGCGATTAACTCGCCTGCCACTCGTCCTTCCCGCTTCAGTGCTCCTTCCTGCGGATGCTCTCCTTCCCCGCTCACTCCTAGTTGCGATAGTTTCACAGTAAAATCAACCCGGTCTCCATCACGTTCCACAGGTGAAGTGATCACGCCTTCGGCTTGTACATAGGACTCATTCAGCTCCGCTGCCGAATGTCCCAGCGCTTCCGGCAGCAGACTGACATTGCTCCCCTCGTTCCATTCCCA
Source organism: Paenibacillus sp. sgz302115 (assembly GCF_056120445.1). NCBI lineage: Bacteria > Bacillati > Bacillota > Bacilli > Caryophanales > Paenibacillaceae > Paenibacillus > Paenibacillus sp. sgz302115. The sequence goes on along the minus strand of NZ_JBVYOK010000004.1, from coordinate 201,432 downwards.
GATCAGGGCTGCCGCAATAAGCGCCAGTCCGAACACCACTAAATTTCTCCATCCGATTCTTGCGCTGACAGCAAAGATGATGAGCAGCAGCAGACAGCCCGCCAAGTAAATCAGCAGCTTCTGCCCGGAGAACAAGCAGCCTGCCGAGCTGCCTGCAATCCAGCATACTGTGAAGCATAACAGCGGCCTTTTTTTCATGAACGTTCCTCCCTATATACACATCCGTACACAAACAAAAGAACCCCTGCATACGCAAAAAAAACGCGTAGTACAGAGGTTCTTCCCCTGAAGCTTATGGCTATTTGGCTGCGGCAGCCTTCCGGCTATTCCGATACGGTGATCATCGTTTCCTTCGGCGGCTCATAATTCTCCAATTGGCGGAAGATAATCCCTTTGGAGCGCAGCATCGCCTCTACCTTCTCCATATCCTTGCGGTAGGGCCGCAGATAGACGATCTCCACAATTCCGCTGTTAGCCAGCATATTGGCGCAGGTCCAGCACGGTTCATCGGTAACATAGACGGTACTGCCTTCCCGGTCGCTCCGGTCCGTGAACAGCAGCAGATTCTGCTCGGCGTGGATGGTTCGGATGCAGCGCTGCTTCATCACCATCGTCTCCACCCCGTTAACCATTTCCCGTTCATATTGCTCAGAGACCATGCAGCCCGCTTCCGAGCAATCCGGCACCCCCATCGGCGCTCCATTGTAAGCAGTGCCCAGCAGCTTCTTGCCCTGCACCAGCACGGCGCCAACATGGCGGCGGGGACACCGCGAGCGTGTGGAGACCATGCAGGCAATATCCATGAAATAAGTATCCCAATTCTTACGGTAGGCTACAGTCATCAGTAATCTCCACTTTCCCTTCAATAGTTGATCATTATTGTAGCATATTGCAGCAAGCTTCCACTAGGACAATGGTTGCACAGCTTACAGCCGCTAATACATTGAAGCAGAGCCAGCCGCCCACTGCCAACATTGCTTTGAATCTATCCGGTCACTCTCAGAATATCACCAACGGCTTCAGCTTTTCCAGCAGCTTCGGCCCAATTCCCTTCACTTCACCCAAATCAGACAAGCTGCGAAAAGCCCCCTTACTGCTGCGGTAATCTATAATCGCCTGCGCCTTCTTCGCACCGATTCCCGGCAGATTCATCAGTGCAGCAGCATCCGCTGTGTTGACGTTAATTTTGCCGTCCACGGATGTTTGGCCTGCAGAAGCGCCTCCACTTCCGGCACTGGCCGCCGCTCCTGCACTGCTTCCAGCAACAGGCGTCCCTGCGCCATTTCCTGGCGGTGATACCGCTTCTGCGCCGCCACTCCTCGCAGCATTAGCTTCCGCCACTGTGGATGCTGCATCTTCCTTCCCTGCGCTACCTTCCTTCCCTGTGCCTGCCCCCTTCTCCCCGCGCTCCTCGCCTAGCTTGCTGCTCTCCTCCACGCTATTCCCGCCAGCCGCAGCCACCGCCGCCCCCTTGTCCGCTGAGCCTAGAGCCTGCGCCATGCTGGCATTGAGTGTCTTCCAGCCAGCAATACCACTGTCCTCCTCGCGGTCCGCTGCCCACACAAGCCCGCCGCCCAGCAGTCCGGATGCAATGACCAAAGCCAGTATTCTTTTGTTCATGAAGCTCTCCTCCTACAATAAACTGGAATTTTATTCAATAATCCGCTTAAAACCTGTCATTTGTCCAAGACTCCTGTGCATACACTTAACGAAGAGTACTGCTGCAAGCAATAGCGACATCAGAAAGGAGGTACCCTAGGATGAAGGTGGGATTTATCGGAACAGGCAGCATGGGCAGTCTGCTCATCGACGCCTTTCTTTCTTCGGGAGCACTTGAGCCGTGCGATGTGCTTGCCGGCAACCGCAGCCAGAACAAACTGCTGCAGCTTCAAGAACGCCATCCAGGCCTATCCATTGGCAGCAACAGAGAGATCGCGGCCGGAAGCGATATCCTTTTCATATGTGTAAAACCGCTGGAATTCAAAACGCTGACAGAGGAAATCTCAACATGCCTGCGCAGCGAGCAAATTGTTGTCTCCATCACCAGCCCCGTGATGCTCTATCACTTGGAATCCGCTCTGCCATCCAAAATTGCCAAAGTTATCCCCAGCATCACCCACTCTGTCAAAAGCGGGACTTCACTTTGCATATTTGGCAGCAGAATTAATAAAAAAGACAGGCTACTGCTGCTTCATCTGTTGTCTTTCATAGGCGTTCCATTGGAAATACAGGAGACGCATACCCGGATTGCCTCGGATTTCTCCAGTTGCGGCCCTGCGTTCATCAGCTATTTCATTGAGCGGTGGATTGAAGCTGCGGTAGAAGCCACTGGCATAGAAGAAGCCTTGCTTACCCGGCTGGCCGGTGAAATGCTGCTCGGTACAGGCAAGCTGCTGACAGAAGGCGGATTCACTCCGCAGGAGCTGCAAGAGCGGGTAGCCGTGCGCGGCGGCATTACAGCGGAAGCGCTGAACCATCTGCGCACCAGTCTCGACGGCGTTTTCGAACGCCTGACCACCACAACACATGAAAAATACGATGAAGATGTCGATAAGCTCGACATTCTGTTCGGCAAGGGCGGCATCATTCAAACTCCGCTAGACCGCTAACACCCCGCCACAACGCCGGCCCTTTGCCTTCAAAGCTGCCTTAAACCAATAAAGCCCGCAGCACGGATAACTCCGTTGCTGCGGGCAGAATTGCGTTCTTCGCTTAACCCACTACAATATTAACCAGCTTGCCGGGAACCGCAATGATCTTGCGTACGGTTTTGCCCTCGACTGCCGCCTTCACATTCGGAAGCGACAATGCATGGTTTTGCATATCTTCCTGACTCATATCCTGCGCGATCAGCGCGCGCTGTACGATTTTACCATTTACTTGTACGACGATTTCCACCTCGGCATCCACCGTCCAGGCTTCATCATAAGCCGGCCATACTACATAGCTTATGCTGCCTTCGTGTCCGAGCAGTTGCCACAGCTCTTCTGCGATATGCGGCGCAAGCGGTGACAGCATCTGTACGAAATGCTCTGCCGCTTCGGTGGACAAGGTTTCCTGCTTATAAGCATCGTTGATGAAAATCATCAGTTGGCTGATCGCCGTATTGAAGCGCAGATGCTCGAAGTCTTCGGTAACCTTCTTCAGCGTCTTATGCCAAGTCCGCTTGAACTCGTCAGTGCCGCCGTCTGGGGTGATTTTGGCACTGATGCTGCCGTCCTCATTCACGAACAGACGCCATACGCGGGAAAGGAAGCGGTGAATTCCCTCTACACCTTTTTCATTCCACGGCTTTGTGGCTTCCAGCGGCCCCATGAACATTTCATAGACACGAAGCGTATCCGCGCCATAGGCTTCCACAATTTCATCCGGGTTAATGACGTTGCCCCGTGATTTACTCATTTTCTCGTTATTATTCCCCAGGATCATCCCCTGGTTCACCAGCTTGTGGAACGGTTCTTTCGTATCGACCACGCCAAGATCATACAGCACCTTGTGCCAGAAACGGGCGTAAAGCAAGTGAAGCACCGCATGCTCGGCACCCCCGATGTACAGGTCAACCGGCAGCCATTCCTTCTGCTTCTCCGGTGAGCACAGCTCCTTGTCGTTGCGCGGATCAATGTAGCGCAGGTAATACCAGCAGCTGCCGGCCCATTGCGGCATGGTGTTCGTCTCGCGGCGGGCTTTCATGCCGGTCTCGGGATCAACCGTTTCGACCCACTCGGTCACATTTGCCAGCGGGGATTCACCAGTGCCCGAAGGACGGATTGAATCCACTTCCGGCAGCAGCAGCGGCAGTTGATCTACCGGAACGGTCTTCATTGTGCCGTCTTCCAGATGCAGAATTGGAATTGGCTCGCCCCAGTAACGCTGGCGGCTGAACAGCCAGTCGCGCAGGCGGTAGGTTACTTTGCCTTTGCCGCTGCCCTTCTCTTCCAGCCAAGAAATCATTGCGGCAATTGCTTCTTTGTTCTCCAGGCCATTCAGGAAATCGGAATTCACATGCGGTCCGTCTCCAGCGTAGGCCTCTTCTTCGACATTGCCGCCCTGCACAACCTCCACAATGTTCAGCCCGAACTGCTTGGCGAATTCCCAGTCGCGGGTGTCATGGCCCGGTACCGCCATAATCGCTCCCGTTCCGTACCCGGCAAGCACATAATCGGCGATCCAGATCGGCACCTGTGCGCCATTTACCGGATTGATGGCATAAGCGCCGGTAAATACGCCGCTTTTCTCCTTGGCCAGATCCGTACGTTCAAGGTCGCTTTTACGCGAAGCCTTGTCACGATATTCCGCAACTGCCGGCTTCTGCTCCTCTGTCGTAATGAGGTCTACCAATTTATGCTCCGGTGCCAGCACGCAATAGCTTGCGCCGAACAAAGTGTCCGGGCGGGTGGTGAATACCTCCAGGCTCGCATCATGACCTTCAATCGCGAAGATCACCTCAGCGCCGGTGGATTTGCCGATCCAATTGCGCTGCATATCCTTGATGCTTTCTTCCCAGTCCAGCTCTTCCAGATCTTCAAGCAGGCGCTCTGCATATTCCGTAATCTTGAGAATCCACTGGCGCATCGGTTTGCGGACCACGGGGTAGCCGCCGCGCTCGCTTTTGCCATCAATAACTTCTTCGTTGGCCAGCACCGTTCCCAGCGCTTCACACCAGTTGACCGATACCTCTGCCACATACGCCAAGCCACGGTTGTACAGCTGGATAAAAATCCACTGTGTCCACTTGTAGTACTCCGGATCGGTTGTGCTGATCTCGCGGTCCCAGTCATAGGAGAAGCCCAGCGACTTGATCTGGCGGCGGAAGTTATCAATGTTCTTAACTGTAATGTCGCGCGGATGCTGTCCGGTATCCATCGCATACTGCTCCGCAGGAAGTCCGAAGGCATCCCAGCCCATCGGGTGCAGCACGTTATAGCCGCGCATCCGTTTGTAGCGGGAGACGATATCCGTAGCCGTATATCCTTCCGGGTGGCCGACGTGCAGCCCTGCGCCTGAAGGATACGGGAACATGTCCAGCGCGTAGAATTTCGGCTTGCCCGCATCTTCGCCTGTCTTGAAGGTCTTGTTATCATCCCAGAATTTTTGCCATTTCGGCTCGATGGTTTGCGCACGGTAGCCTGCTTGAGGCTCAGTGCTAAATTTGTTGTCGCTCATCTTATGCTCCTCCTTGGAGTGTTGCTTACTTAGTTAAACGCCTTTGTAAAAAATATGCAGAGTAGGGTCACTACCAGAAATGTTTGGGCTTCCGCCCGCTGTTATTCTCCGATTTCTTGATTTGAACCGCTCTTCGCGGTAGAAATCCGAGAATAAAGGCGGCCACTAACGTTGCTCCAGCTCCAAAATTTCTTTCCGTTCCTTTATCTCTTCAAAAATTTAAAATACTAACCCGTTTTACCTAACAGGCCGGCAAAGTCCAAGAACCAGCTCTGGACTCGCTGTTCCGTTGGGGCGGGGATTTGCCTTCGTATGCCTCAGGCAGAGGGGGGCGCTTCGGCGGCCTGCCACCTGCCAGGCCCCAATACCGCAAAAAAACCTCCCATCCCTAGCGTATAATCGCTAGGGACGAGAGGTTTGAATTCCCGTGGTACCACCCTAGTTAGCGGCGGATATGCTTTATCTGCCACTCACTTTGACACCCTGTAACGGGGGTGAGACGACGACGGTTCACGCGCGGGCTTCGCAGCTTCAAGCTTGCGGCCACCTGCGGCTTGCGCCGTTACTCCGAGGTGAGTTCACTCTTCTCCGTTAACCGGCTCGCACCTTGCGCCGGCTCTCTGCAATAACGGTCACACGAATTAATACTCCTCTTCATCGCACTGCTATGCTTCCTGATTGTAAATCAGTAATATTCACCACATTATATACAAAAGAACCCTATCCAGTCAATGATTTGCCTGTTACACCCCGGGCAACGCTTACGAAATGAACTGTGAGATTAAATGAAGTGGAAAAAGGAATCCTAATTTGCGAATTCCACCGATTTTTTGGTGATTAGATGGAAAAAGTAGACCTAATTCTCTCCATTTCCATCCATTCAGTGATTTTATAAGGAATTAAGTGGAGTTTTTCCAACTAACCATCCGGGGGGAGGTTACCCAGCGGAATGAAATGGAGAAATTCCACCTCAGTTATTTATTCCTGAAATTTTGAAGGCAAGGGTTTAAAAAAATCCGCAAGCGATTGCCCTGCTGTTACACCGGCTTACGCCGGATATAATAGGTGATAAAATGCTGGATCACTACTTTTCCGGCCGCAAAAACAGGCACAGCCAGGATCAGCCCGATCATCCCGGCCAATTCTCCGCCCACCAGCAGCGCGAAAATAATCATCAGCGGATGCAGATGCAGTGTACGGCCCACCACCTGCGGCGAAATGACATTGCTCTCCAGCATTTGGCAAAGGGTGTTCACCACTGCTACCAGCAGCACAAGACGCAGCGACAGCGTTGAAGCCATCACGATTGCCGGCGCCGCACCCAGGAACGGGCCCATATAAGGAACGATGTTGAACACGGCTACCACACAGGCGAACAGCAGAGCATAAGGCATGCCGATAATCGCATAGCCGATATAGGCCAGCACCCCGATGATGACACAGACGAGGAACTGTCCGCGTATATAGTTGCCGAGCGCATCATCAATATCTTTTAACAGCTTAACCATTGACTTGCGCCGTGAGCGGGGCAGACAGGAGACAATCGCCCGTTCGAACACATCGAAATCCTTAAGAATATAGAACACAAGAAAAGGCACGATGAATGCGTTGAACAATACGCCTATCGTCGATCCGATATTATCGAGAAAGTGGGAAATGCCTTCGGCCAAACGATTTTCCATCTGATAAAACCAGTTGTTCATGCCAAGCTCCACACCGGGCGGGATCAGCCTTGAATTCATATTCCGCATAAGGCCCTGCGCATGCAGTGTCATTTCCGGCAAATGCTCATTCAGTTCCTCAAGCTGTTCGATGAACATGGGAATGAGGTTGATGGCAATCACCGCAATCGAAGTCAGGAATACGGCATAGATCAGGAGCACTGCAACGCTGCGCGGCATTTTGCGGCCGGCCAGCATACTGACTACAGGGTTCAGAACATATGAGATGATCATGGCTGCCAGAAACGGCGCAAGAATCTCCTTCAGAAACACGAAGATCCCCTGCAGCATCGGGCGAAGCAGCCATACGAAATATAAAATGATCAGGGCAAGCAGCACTCCGATCATCCAGCGGAACCATTTACTTTGGGACCATTGCTCCATGTTATCCCTCCCGATTAAATGCAGCCCCGAACAAGCCATGCAATATCAGTATGTGTGGGAGAAAGGTGAAATAACCTTTTTCCGAACAAAAAATTGGTTTTTTGTTATCCCGGTTCAGAAGTTGGTATGGTGGACGGAATCGGAGTTGAATAAAATCATAATGTAAAACGCTTCCATTTCGAGGAGGGATACTTTTTTATGAAAAGGTTGAAAAAATTTTGCGGTGCAGGTCTAACTTTGCTGCTTGCCGGATTGCTGGCGGGAGCTCCGTCTGTTTCGGCAGCCACCGTTTTTTATGAGCCGCTAACCTACTTCAATTCCGCAACCTGGCAAAAAGCCGACGGCTATTCCAATGGAGGTATGTTTAACTGCACCTGGCGCGCAAACAATATTTCGTTTACAAGCGGCGGGCAGCTTCGCCTTGCACTGACCAGCTCCAGCTACAATAAGTTTGACGGTGCAGAGTATCGGTCTACAAACAAATATGGCTATGGGAAATATGAGGTCAGCATGATGCCGGCTAAGAACAGCGGAATCGTCTCCTCCTTTTTCACCTATACCGGACCCTCCGACGGGACCCCCTGGGATGAAATTGATATCGAGTTTCTGGGTAAAGATACCACCAAGGTCCAGTTCAATTATTACACGAACGGCGTTGGCGGCCATGAGAAGATCGTGGATCTTGGATTTGACGCTTCCCAAGGATATCATACGTACGCCTTCGACTGGCAGTCAGGCTACATTAAATGGTATGTGGATGGCGTCTTGAAGCATACGGCAACAAGCAATATACCATCCCAGCCCGGGAAAATCATGATGAATCTCTGGAACGGAACCGGTGTAGACTCCTGGCTCGGTTCATATAACGGAGCCAATCCGCTGTACGCTTATTATGATTGGTTGAAATATACAAGCAACTAAAAGCTAAAGTCAGACCCCGGCGGCTGCACAGATGGTACCCTCCGGGGTCCTTTTTTTTTCTATAAGCCATCCCGTATCTTCAGAATTTGTTATTCGGATTGACACATTGGTATGGCGGCCTAAGCCGGCATTCAGTACGATAATAGCAAGACAATATCACAGGAGGAACAGCATTGAATCGCAGCAGGTTAATCAAAGTGTCCGCAGCGGTAGCAGCTCTGTCGGCCGCAGTATGGGGCATATGGGCCTTCGCTTCAGTATCCAAGTCCGACGCTGGAGTCGTAAAGGACAATTTCTCAGAGTTCAACACAAAACTATGGAAGAAAACGGACGGCTATTCCAACGGAGACATGTTCAACTGCACCTGGCGGGAGGACAACATCTCATTCGCAGGTGACGACCTCATGACCCTGTCACTTACTAGTCCGTCTCCCGGCGAGTTCGACGGTGCAGAATACCGTTCGCTGGAGAAGTACGGCTATGGCAAATATGAAATTAAGATGAAGCCAGCTGCCAATCCCGGTGTGGTCTCTTCCTTTTTCACTTACACCGGTCCCTCGGAAGGGGAGCCTTGGGATGAAATTGACATTGAATTTTTGGGCAAGAATACGCGGCAGGTGCAGTTTAATTACTTCACTGACGGCGTAGGAAAGCACGAACAGGTGATTGACCTCGACTTTGACGCCTCACAGGAATTTCACTGGTACGGCTTCGACTGGAAGAAGGATTCTATTACCTGGTACATCGACGGACGACCCGTTCACACGGCCACCGAGAACATTCCCTCTACTCCAGGCCGCATTATGATGAATCTCTGGAACGGGATAGGCGTGGATTCCTGGCTGGAGCCGTTTGACGGCAAAGTCCCGCTTCACGCCTACTATGACCAGTTCCGCTATACTCCGGATCAATCGTCGGGCAAGTAAGAAGCTCCGGCGCTGCTTTCGACAAGAAACCGCCTTGATCAAGGCGGTTTCTTGTCCCTGCGGCACTCATCGGCGGCTGCGGTCCCAGGCATTGACCTCCGAGGTTTCAGTTAACCCCCCGTAGGCTTTCCATTTGTCGACGAATTTGTCAAATTCCCCGATGCCGCTGTCCGCGAAGATGATTTTTTGAAAGCTTTTTTGTTCCAGCTTCTTCAGCAGCTCACCGTCGCTCTTCATCGTCGCAGTTGGCGGTCCCGTGAACTGATCCTTGCGGGAAGCCTCCTTCTGGCCGAGCAGCACGGGGGTAATATCCTTCGGAATTTCCTTGACGACCTTGGAGGGAATTCTCGCTCCATCGAAGGTTAGCGTGTAGGAAGCGACCCGGATGCCGCCCAGCGGCAAAGCGGAAGGCTTAATGGTCGGCTTGCTGCCGACCATCGTCCAATCATACCCCTCTGCAAGGCCATTGGCGAATTCGCCGGTCGAGGTAGCGTAATAATCAAACAAATAGTTCTGATAAGTAAAAAAGATTTCAGGATGCTTCATTTTCTTGTTGATCAGAATAGCGCCGTTGACAGGCAAGGTCCCTCTTCTCATGGCGATGCCGTCAGGGCCGTAAGGTATGGCAACGGCCTTGACGCGCGCCCGCGGGTTTGCGTCGGTCAGGATTGACAAGGGCCAGCCACGCATCCAGTACGGACCTGCAATGATGCCGGCCTTGCCGGAGACGAACAGATTGGCGGCACCCTCTTCATCAAGCCACGCACTGTCGGTGGACAAGTATCCTTGCTGCACCCAATGCTTCATGAGCGCGACAGCCTTCCGGGCGTCTGGCTGCACAGACCCGTATTCAAGTGTTCCGTCACTTCGGCGGTTCCATTGCTCAGGAACCGTACCGAACGCGCCAAAAATCCAACTGCTGTCTCCCATCCAGGTATTGGGTCCGTTGCGGAAACCAACCGAAAGGCCGAATGTGTCCTTAAGACCATTGCCGTCCGGGTCCCGGTTGGCAAAAGCATCCATGACCTTTTCCAGTTCGTCCAGAGTCCGCGGCACGGCCAGATGCAGCTTGTCCAGCCAATCCTGACGAATCCAGAGCAGCGGATCAGAGTTATAATCGTAATCCATGATCGGAATTGCATACTTATGCCCATCCCGCACAAAGGAGTCCCATGCCGAAGGGTCCTCGGCCACAGCCTCCTTCCACACTTTGGAAGCATATTGTTCGAATAACCCGCCGACCTCCATGAATTGCCCGGAGTCGATCAGTTCCTGGATGATAACGGTATCCCGTGTTGTTACGACATCGGGCATATTGCCTTTGGCCAGTTCAAGCCTCAGCTTGTTGGCATAGTTCTCGGAGGTACCGGAGATGGTCCAAAGATAACGGATGCGGATGCCAAGCCGTTTCTCGGCCCAGGCTGTATGCACGTTATTTTCAAGGCTCTCGCCTTTTTTGAAGGTCAGATTTGGGTTCACAGAGCCTACGGTATACAGATCTACAGGAGGATTATACTTTCCTGCCTTGATATCGAAATGTGGCGCAGTGCTCTCCATGGAGGCTGCCGGGAGACTTTCACCTGAGCTGTGAAACGCGCAGCCCGACAACATCAAGAGCAGCAAGATCAGCGATAATCGGATTTTCATGGAACCACCTGCTTTTCGTAATGTTCTGGGGAGTCGAACAAATTGTATCATATCTACTTCAGCATCGTGTGATACACTTCTGTTAGTACAGCGAAGTCTTTGAAAAGGATGATCTTATGACCTGGCGCCCGAACCTATTTATTAAAATGGTTGCGATTCTTCTATCCCTTATTTCAGTCACGCTCTTATTCTATGGATTATCCTACCGCAAGGATATCGGGGTCATAACGAGTCAGATCAAAACGACCGATTTGAATCATCTTGAGTTCCTGACCCAGCAGATGGACAACAATATCAACCAATTAGCAGGCAGCATGTATGCCCTTCAGAGAGATCCCACCATCCGCGACTATGAGCAGATCCGGCAACTCGGCCATCTCATTGATCCCGCCCAGACCATCATGACCGTGCTGGAGAAGCTTTCCCTTCAGACCAGCTCCAGCACGTGGGAGAACCGGATCGTCCTGTACAAGCCGCACAGCGGCGAGACTCTGGGCTCAGATTCCTCTCTTTCCTTCGATTCCTCCGTACTGGACAAGCCTTTGCCTTCCGGCTGGGAGTATATTTCGGAGGACAAGGGCAGCGCTGAAGCGGGCTTCCGCCTGCTGCTGTCGGACCCTGTCGAGAGAAGAACTGCTCCCCGCGAGGCGAGACTGATGATGTCGATGTATTTTCCTGTATCCAATATTGAACGGATGTTTGATGCCTACCAATCGCAAAACAAGGGCGACACCTTCCTGTACCATCCGTCATTCGGGGTGATTCTTTCTCGCAATACAGACCGGGAATTGGCGAAGCAGATCGTTGCAACACTGGCTCATTCGACAAATCAGGGGAGTTCGGAAATCTTCAGCCTCAAGGAAGGCAGCTTTCTCGTCAGCTCCGTCCCATCCTCGGCCATTAATTGGCAGGTTGTGCATTATTCGCCGCTAAAGCAGATACTTCAGCCGATTCGAAGCAGCCGTTATACCTTCCTGACGGGCTCGGCCATACTTTTGGCCATGAGCCTGCTGTTCTCGCTTCAGCTCTACCGCCAAGTGCAGCGTCCGGTAAGCCTCTTGCTGCGTTCCCTCAACAGAATGAAGGAAGGGCGCTGGTCTACCCGTATTCATACCAAGACCAATCCTGAATTCACGATGCTTAACGAAGAGTTCAACGAGATGGCGGAAAAGATTCAATCGCTGATCGAGCAGGTCTATCTGGAACAGCTACGAGCCAAGGACGCTCACCTGAAGCAGCTTCAATCACAGATCAATCCGCACTTTCTCTACAATTGCCTGTTCTTCATCAAGAGCAAGGCTGTAGTCGGCGACACGGATTCAGTGGAAGCGATGGCACTTAATCTTGGCGAGTATTACCGCTATATCACCAAAGTCGACCATTCCCTCACAACGCTTCAGGATGAGCTGAAGCTGCTGGAGAATTACCTGGAGATTCAGAATTTGAGAAAACAGCGCATCCGCTACGAGATGGATATTGCCGATGATTTGCTGGGCCTGCAAATTCCCCGGCTGCTGATTCAACCCTTAGTTGAGAACAGCATCATCCATGGCATTGAGAAAAAAATCGGCCAGGGCTTCATCCGGATCACCGCCAGCCAGACGAATGAGGTGGTCACCGTCACCGTTGAGGACAACGGAGCCGGCATGACCCCTGAAGCGATTTCCTCTCTGCATGCCAGAATATCCGAATCGACGCGTGAGGACGGAGGCTGCGGGCTATGGAATATCCAGCAGCGTCTTAAGTCTCATTATGATGATTCATCCGGCCTTTTGATCGCCCCTTCGCCTGACGGCGGTCTAAAAATCACTCTCCGTATGGAGAAGAAAGAGGAAAACAATGCATCAAATTCTACTGGTTGACGACGAGCCTTACGTCGTCGATGATCTATCCATCTCGATTCCTTGGGCGGAAATGGGGTTCGAACAGGTTCATAAAGCCTACTCCGGGTACGAGGCGCTGGAGCTGCTTCAGCGCTATCCTATCGACATTGTAGTGACTGACATCAACATGCCGGAAATCTCGGGCATTGAGCTGATCGCGTCCATCCGCAGCCGCTGGAAGCATATCCGGGTTGTTATGCTGACCGGTTATGCCGAGTTTGAATACGCCCGCAAGGCGATAGAAGAGCAAGCCAGCGCCTATCTCCTAAAGCCAATTGCAAATGACCAGTTGATCGCCGTCATCGTTAAGCTCCAGGAAGAGCTGCGCAAAGAGTGGGAGACATGGTCCTCCTATCAACGGACCATGCAGACCTTCCGCGAGCATCTCCCTCTCCTGCGGGACCGCCTGCTCAGCGAGTTGCTCCAGGGGCGGAAGTTGTCCGGGGCGCAGCTGCAAGAACGGCTGACTCAGTTCGATCTGCCGCTGCGGACCGATCTGCCGGTATGCCTCGCAGTCGTCAGACCGGAGGAGTTCTTCCGGCGCCAGGACATGCGCAGCATGCTGCTGTTCGAATACGCGATCATCAATATCGCACAGGAGCTGTTCCAGGACCTCTTCCGCATATGGTCCTGCAAGGATGTGCATGATTATCTCGTATTTCTGCTGCAGCCCAGGGATGACATTGAATCCGGCGGCAATCCGGCAGATGATGTCGCCCAGGCGGCCTATCAGCTGCAGAACCATGTCAGCATGCTGATTGGAGGCGGCCTCTCCGTTGTGACTACAGGCTGGGGAAGCTTCCCCGACCAGGTCTACCCTCTCTATCAATCCGCCATTTCGGCCATTCGCCAGCATATCGGCAGCGAAACAGGTATCTATCTGGATGTAACGGATAACAGCGGCTCCCAGCCTGTGGAGATTCTCCAGCCGCTCTATGAGCCTCCGCTGCTCTTTCATATGTTCGAAGCGAACAACTGGCAGGGTATCGAAGACAAGCTGAATGCCATCGTTTCGGAGCTGGTCCGAAATCCGGACCACTCGCTGGAGCATATCCATGAAGCCCGTCTGCATCTGGAGACGGCATTCTATTATTTCGCCCACAAGAACAACACAATGCTGAGCGAGATAGTCGGCAATCCGCTGCTGGAGCAGGCTCCCTTCCAGACGCCGGACAAACTGCGGGAATGGGCGCTTGAGGTAATCGTTCTGCTGAAAGAGCATTTTGAATCGGAACGCCGGGACAGCCGGACCGTCCTGATTCGGAACGTGCATGAATATATTAACAGCAATCTGCACTATGTCTCACTCCAGGCCATCGCCGATCATGTTCAGATGCACCCGGTCTATTTGTCCAAAATGTACAAGCTGGAGACAGGTAAGCGAATCAGCGACTATATCAGCCAGGTAAAGATGGAAAAAGCGGCGTATCTGCTAATCCATACGCCGCTGAAAATTTATGAAGTGTCCGCTGAGCTGGGCTACTCCAACGCCCATTATTTTATTAAGCTGTTCAAGGAATACGCCGGCATGACCCCGCAGGAGTTCCGCGATCGGTCATTGTAACGGCCTTAACCTTAGAATCGCAGCTCCACCTCATGGACGAGACCGTCATCTATAGCCGGTACAAGCCCTTCCTCAAGCGCCCGGCCATCCAGAGTCAGACTGGCAACACCGTCTCGGATCCGGCAGAAGCCCTCAGGTTTCCTGATCTGGATACAATACGAAGAGCCGCCGAGCTTCAGGGTGTAGGAGAACTCCGTTTGCTCTTCCCTCAGGATCGGATTGAGCGCAATGCCTTGCGCTGTATATTCAATGCCCAGCGCTTCCATCAGCGAGAGGGTGAGCCAGGTCGAGGTGCCGCTGAGCATCGGACCGATGTTCTCACCGGTCTCGCTGTTGTTGTATTGGGTGCAGAATCGCGGATTCCCGCAGATTGCGAACGGATCTTCCATAGTCTTAAACGGCATGATCCGGTCCAGCAGCCAGTAGCCGAAGCGGCCCAACTCGGCGGCAAGCTTCACATCCGACACTTCCTTGGCTCCCTTGAACATAGCTGCAGCTGCCATCATGCAGGCATGCTTGAACACGCCGCCGTTCTCCCGGTCCCCCGGAAAGTATTCGTCCGAAGCTGTGTGGGAGGACACCCGTCCCAGTGCAACAGGCGAGACCAGCTTCAGCCCGAAAGGAGTCATGAGATGCGACTTCATAGTGTCCAGCATCACAGCGATCTGCGCTTCGTCCGCACAGCCGGACAGGATACTCCAACTGAAGGAGTTCAGGAAGTAAGAACCATCAGCGGCCGGATCTGAAGACAGACCGTCCCCGGCGGCTCCCAAATATGTGTATTCGTCGTTCGCATACCGGTTGAACAGTACGCGCGCGAAGAAGTTGTCCTTCCAGGCATGATATTGAATACGTCCCCGCAGTTCTGCTCCGAAGCGGTCCAGTTCCGCGGCATAGTCCTGCTCTCCCTTCCGGTCAGCCAGTACGGACAATTCATCCACCGCCACCTTCAGCAGGAAAGCATTCATGACGCTCTCGGAATAATCGCTGTCCAGCGGACCGCCGAAGACTCCGCCTGCTTGCAGCTGCTTCCGGTAGCGTTCTTCCTTGGCGGGGCCGTTCAGATAAGTATCGTCGAGCTTTAGGCAGTCGTTCCAGTCTGCATAATCCAACAATGGAAGGCCGTGGCGGCCGACTGAAATCCGCCCGGAGTATACTATGATCGCCTTCAATGTCTCGAAGACCGGACGGCTGGCCTCTTGTCCCGCCACCGGGCAAGACTCGTCTAGGAATTCGATATCGCCTGTGAGCATTACATAACGATAGACGGCTTGAACAAGCCATAACGCATCGTCGGACCATTTGCCCGGCTCCTTGCCGACCCAGAAGAAATTGTGATAAGCATAGCCCAGCTCGAACACCATACTTGTCCATTCCTTCAGCAGGCTCTTCACCAGACCGCTTCTTCCCATTCCGACGAAATAGTACATCGAGGCGTACAAATCCTGGATTTCGCGGAAACCAATTTCTCTGTAGCCCTTCTGTGTCTGGCAAAAGGAACGGGAGACAAACGTTTGGTAGAGCACTTGAAACGGCAGGTTACGGTTGACAAACACATCGAAGTTCCCGTCACCGGAGGAAACCTGCAGGAACTTGCCATACTCGCGCACGAAGCCGGACGATTCCGCCAGTGCCGATTCTGCCGCGCTGCGGTCAGAGAAACGGGCGACCAGCGCCCCCACCTCATCCGCCAGCACCGTGTCGTTCCAAGTTGCGCCGCTCTTGTCGGAGACAAGTCCGGTCAATTGATCAACCGTTGCCGCACTTCCTGCAGGGATATGAACCTCACCTGCTACAGCGAAGAAACCTGGTCCCTTGCGGTGCAGAATGCTGCTCAGTTTGAGCGCCCCGGACGGACGGTGCAGCGAGCCTGTACCAACAAATTCATTGTAGCTGACACAGTATTCGCGCGGCAGCACCGCTCCGCCCTCCCCATGAACGATCATCGTGTGGAAGCGCAGATCGTGCTTACCGCCTTCCGGATAATAATCGGGACTGATAGCCGCCACGGCTCCCGTAGAATCCTGAAGCACACCGCCCTGCATGATGACATTGCTGTACAGTACATCCTCGAACAGTGCGCCCGGAGCGGCGGAACCGAACATCCCGGTATAGACAATCCGGAGACGGCGGTCACCTTTTCCGTGGTTCGCAATCTCTATCCGCTGCATTTCGGTAGCCAGAGGCATACCTTCGGAGTGCGGCAGGATAAAGATCGTGCGGATGATTTCCAGACCGCAGCGGGTACGGTAGCTTATGACCGTTGCATTCTGCGAATGCCTGCAGACTGCTGATTCAATTCCTTCATCTCCGGGATCTGCGGAATAGAAAATCTGCTTCCCGTCCTCAAACAGATAAAACTGCCGGTTGGCCGGGAAGCCGTTCTCTTCCTGACGCATATCCCAGCGGGTCGCCAGCACCTGGGTTGCCGCGTGCGAGCGGAAGCTGCCGCCGCCGAACCGGTCAACCACGCTCTTCGGCGTGGTCTGAAGCGGATGGGGGAACCGGAGACGGTTACCCAGCAACAGATTGACCGCAAAATGCGGACCCGGTACAGGTGAACGCAGGTCGATTACATGCTCTCCCTCGGCGTTAAGCGAACCGGCCCAGCCTGTTGCGGCTTGCAGCTGCGCCAGCGCCTCCCTTGCGGTGGCCTCCGGTATTTCAATGCTCTCCTCCTGACTTCCGGCATGCCGGATATACAAGGACAGCTCAGTGCCTTCTCCGCTTACAACGAACAGAGCGGAGGCTCTGGCTTCAGCCGGCAGCAGCGCAGCCAAGGCTGGCTGCTTCAACAGCTCCTGAATAGCAGGCAGCCTAAACGGCAACCCTGCTATTCCGATAGCCCCTTGGCGTTGCGAATCGGTAAAAAGGGCGCTAATATGTGTTCCGGTTCCAATCCGGTCAGCAAACGCTTGTCGCAGGATGTCTTCGGCCGATGCCGTCGTTCCTCTTGCAGTAGCAAATTTCAACATAAATGTTGCTTCCACCTTTCCAGGCAGACTGCGGATCAGCCCTTAACGGCTCCCGCGGTCATACCGCTAATAAAGTATTTCTGCGTCATGAAGAATATCACCATAACCGGAACTGTTACAACAGTGGACGCCGCCATCAGCAGGTCATAGCGGGTGTTGTACTGGCCGACAAACAGGCGGATACCAACCGGAATCGTCTGTACATCCGAACTGGTTGTAAGTACCCAGGCGAAGAGAAGCTCATCCCACGCGGTAAGAAAGATAAAGATGCCAGTCGCAATAATGCCGGGCAGAGACAGCGGCAGAATGATTTTGTAAAAAGCCTGGAATTTCGAACAGCCGTCGATCGTAGCCGACTCCTCCAGATCTCTCGGGATGGAGACAAAGAAACCGCGCATAATCCAGATACTGATCGGGGTATAGAACGCCGTGTAGACGAGAATCATTCCCCAGTACGTATTAATCATCGGCAAACCGAATGTATTTCTGATCCACAGGAACATCAGATAAATCGGGAACAGGAACATAATTCCTGGAATAAGCTGAGTGGATATAATACTCATACTGAACAGCTTCGATCCGGGAAAATCAAACCGGGCCAGCGCATATCCGGCAAGCACGGCAAAGGAACCGGCAAGCACGGTTGTCGCGCCGCAAATCAGCAAGCTGTTACGGAAATAAATAGCAAAATTAACTGTATCCCACATGTTGATGTAATTGACCCACTGCGGCTTCGGCAAGCTGAAGGTAGTAATGCCGTTCAAAATTTGATCATTCGAGTGCAGAGAGGTAAAGATCATCCACAGAATCGGGAATATCGTTACTACAACAATGAACCATGTCAGTGAAGTCAGCAGAAATGAAGTGGCAGAACGTTTTCGGTGTGTACTCATTGGGCATTCAACTCCGATCTAAAGGCTCGGTACCAAACACCGACAACCATCAGCATTACGAACATCAGCATCATTGAAGCGGCAGAACCGGAACCAAACGCCCAGTAGCCGAAGGATTGGCGGGTCAAGGCCGTCATCAGCAGGTCTCCCCACTCTCCCGGATATCCGGCACCATTACCGAACATCGTGGAAACGATATTGTAGGAGTATACATTGTTAATAATTTGGAATAAAAGCTGTACCGCAATAATCGGTTTGAGTAATGGCAGTGTCATATTCCAAAACTGGCGGAACTTACTGGCCCCGTCAATCGTTGCCGCCTCATAGATATCTTCAGGAATGGTCTGCAAGCCAGCCAGGAAAATGACCATTAGGAACGGCCAGCCGCGCCAGATGGTTGGGATAATGATCGCCCAGATGGTATTCGGTCCAAGCAGCCAGAAAGGCTTGTCATGGAAGAGATGCAGAACATCAACCAGAAAATAGTTGATGATACCATTTTGCTGCCACATGAAGCCCCAGAGCACACCGACAACATAAGACGGGATAACCCATGGAAGCAGCATGGCTGTACGGGCAATGCCGCGGCCGGGAAAATCACGATTCAGCAGCATGGCCATCATTAGCCCCATAAACATTACACCAATAGTTACAAGGACCGCATAAATTGCGGTATTGCGTATTGCGAAATTCAAACCCGAACGAACCGGATTATCGGAGTTGAACAGCAGTCCGGAATAATTATCCAGCCCAACAAAAGGCGCCTTTAAATATTTGACCAGTGTAAACTGGTTCAGCTTCAAAAATGACATCCAGATGCCCTGAAGCATCGGAAGCAAGTGTACTAACATCATGAAGATGATGGTCGGCACCATCAGCATGTAAGCGAACTTGTTCTCTCTGACCCGCTTGCGCCACAGACCACGCTTGCTGGAAGGGGCTTTCGCGGAAAGATTTTTTTCAGTATGGAGTCCCATCTGCTATCCCTCACTTTGTTAATGGAAGAAGCCGCCGTACCCTATCGCGCGGCGGCCTCCCAAAATTCTAGTAGTTATTGATTAATAATTGCTTTAACATCAGCCGCTGCGGAATCCAGCTCTTGCTTGATGCTATCTTTGCTATACGTACCCTTCACACCGGCAACGATGTCCCACACGTTGGCAAAGTGCTTTTGCAGCGCTGTTTCTGTAGGTCCCCATTGCGGAATGGACGGGTAAGTTCTTCCGTATTTCGTTGCTTCCGAGAATGCTTTCATATTAGCATCAAGATCCGGCGAATTCAGAAGAGACACTCTGGCCGGGAGCTGGCCGGATACACCTGCATAAGCCTTCTCCGCTTCATCCGAGGTCAGGTATTTAATAACATCCCATGTGGCTTCTTTGTTTTTGGAGCCGCTGAACACTGTCAGCTCACTGCCGCCAACAAAGGTGGCTTGTCCGCCAGGACCAGCTGGAAGTGGAGCCACAGCGAAGTTTTTCGCTGCCTTCTTGTCATCCATGCCGCCGTTTGCTTTTGGTGTAGCAAAGTTTTTGGCGAGCCACGGTCCAGTGATAATCACTGCCGACTTGCCATCGCCGAAGTCACCCTCGATCTGCGACGAGTTCTTTTCGAGCGAGGCTTTATCAACAAGACCTTCATGCGCGAGTCCTGTGTAGTACATAACGCCTTCAAGACCTTTTTCATTGTTGAAAATTACATCTTTGTTATCTTGGGCGAGAACGTCGCCGCCTGCAGCCCAGATCCATGGGAAAATATTATGCACTACGTTCCAGTCGTTCTTGCCCGGAAGTCCCAGTGCTGCGATCTTCTTGCCGTCAACTGTTTGTCCGTTGACCGCTTTCAGCGCGTTTTTGAAGGAATCCCAATCCTTGAATGCTGTTTCAGGATTTACCCCGGCTTGCTTAAATACATCGGTCCGGTAGTAAATCGCACGCGCGTCCACGAACCACGGTACTCCATATACCTCACTGTCGCCCGCGATGGAGGTTGTTTTCCAGATAGCTGGCAGGAAGGCTTCTGCGCCGCCCACATCGGCAACTTTGTCAGTCACCTTGTCAATACCGCCCATGCTGGCAATTGCCGGTACCCAGGTGCTTCCCAACTGAAGCAAATCCGGGCCTTCGCCGCTTGTAGCTGCCGTTGTGATCTTGGTCCAGGCAGAACCCCAGTCAAGCACCGTTACTTTGACTTTGACGTTTGGATGCTCTTTCAGGTAGGGATCAAGGGTCTTCAGGAAATCCGCATCAGGTTTCGGGCTGTTCGGCATTACCCAGGCATTCAGTGTAACCGGTTCCGTGCTTGGGGCATCAGAAGCTGCAGGAGCCGTAGTCGCGCTGGAATCCCCTTTCTTTTCTCCGTTGTTAGCAGAACTGGATGAATTGTTATTGCCTCCACATCCGCTGACGACTAATGAAAATGCCATGAGCAGCGCACTAATTGAAACTGCTGTCTTTTTCACAATAAATCTCCCCCATTATCTTATGAAGATCTCGGAGAACGGTTGCCCGTCCTCCATGTCTTGATTATAAAAGCGATTGGTGCCGGTCTAAATACCAAATCCCAAGCCTAGATAACAAATTATAAAGCTTATCTCAAGGTGCAGTTACCGTTCCGTTATTCGTCAACATAATATCATCGACATCTACCGCAAGATGACCTGTGCCTCCATCCGCAATATTCCCCAGTTCGAAAGAAATACGGCCGATGGATGTGCTTCCTCCGGTAACGTCGAATTCCAGGGTATACTCGGCATAATCCGTACCAAGATCAACGATTTTGTTCGCATATCCGTGCCAGGTGTAATTGTTCGCGACATCCAGCCAGCCGATGCTGATATTCATTTTGCGTGGTGCTCCTGCCTTGGCTTTAAAAGTGAGCGTATAATGATTGCCCTCGTTGTAGGCTACTCCCTCGTAATAGACCTGCCGGTCCCAGCTGTTCGTTCCTGTGGAACCGACCTGCATCCGCAGCGCCCCATTCACATTGTCAATAGACAATTCACCGCTGTCGGATGAATAGGAGCTCCAGCCCTGGAGCGGAGCTGAGAAATCTCCGTTCGGGATCAGATTCTCTCCGTACGCTTCTCCGGCGATCACCGGATTTACCTGAAGGAGGGAAATGTTGCTCAGCGTAACAGTATGTGCTTCTAGGGCCTCCGATACCTTGCCGAGACTGAACTGAAGCAGGGCGGCGGCATCGCTCTCCGAAGCGGTGAAATAGTATTCGAAGTGTCCGCCGGCTTCGCTCAGGCTCGCCGTCTGATTCGTATATGCGGTCCAGTTGTTGTCCGAAGAACCGTCATGCTGAACCAGTACCCGAATCAACCGGGCTATAGAAGCTTCCGCATCAAAGCGAAGCAGGTACTTCTTACCCTTCTCCACAGGAATTGCGCCTTGCTTAACCTGTACATTCCAGTCCTCGTCGCCGCTGCCGCCAAGGGCAACCTGCAACGCTCCATTCTTAGCAGTCATTGCAGTATTCTTCACCGGATCATTGTCTATCCAGTCCTTCTTGAACAACGTCCAGCCTTCGGTTGAATCATTCTTGATGCTTCCGTTCAGCACCAGCTCGCGGGAAAGATCCAGCCAGGCCAGATTATAGCCGCTGCCGCCGAGATGGAAATAATAGGTTCCAGCGGGCAATTCAAGCGGCGCCCCGATGACTGCGCGATAAGACTGAAGTCCTCCCGTATCCCCGACTGTGGTGCTGTAGACGGCTCCCGTTACCACACTGTGCTTGCTGGCATCCAGAACGGACAGTTCCAGTTCGGAATCCGCCCGTACACTGGACACCCGGGCCACCGGAACAATGCTTGCCGCCTGAGGAAGAACCACTTTATACTCCGCGTAATCGCCCTTGTCGATATCGGTGACATCCTTGCCTCCCTCGCCGCTCGGGGTCAGGCTGATTCCCGATGCGCTCCAATACTGATCGCCACGAAGATGCAGGTAACCGCCGCTTAATGCTGGCGGATCGGCCTTACGGACCAGACGCACGTTGTCGATCTCGGTCTTTCCGGCAGACTGGCCAAGTAGAAACGACAGATCACCTTCAGAGCCGGACGCGCCGGTCAGCGCTATTTCCGCTGTATAGCTCTTCCACTGCGGTGTCAGAGTAAATGTTGTTCCGTCAGGATAGAGTGTGTCTCCCCCTCCGGTGTTAAGATTGATTCCGATTGGCTGCGCCTCATCCGATCTGGCATCGAATGCCAGCTGATAGGTCCCTCCTGCAGACATAGGTATGCCTGTCTGGGTGAGCGTCACATCCTCCGGCGACACGCCGGTAGTCTGAACTTCAGATGCGAACTCCCGCTTCATAAGCGGCAGCTCCAGTATATTGGTTACCTTGGCTTCAGCCACTACCCCCGAGTTCGGCTTAACCGCAAATGTCCAATAGCCCAGCCGCCCTTCTCCCTGATCGAACCCTCCATTGTAAATCAGGTTTCCGTCTGCAAGCGGGGTGCGAACCACCGGCAGAGGCTCCGTCTCCACAACCCGGACGTTTGCGAAATATGCTGTAATGTCGTTCAGACCCAGATTGAACTCGAACCGGACATTGTTGTCGGTAGCCTGGTCCATGTTAAAGGTGTATTCGAACGATTGCCAGTCCGGGGTTAGCTGGAAATTCCGTTCCTTGGAATATGCCGTCCAGCCGCCGCCGAATTCGGTAAGCTTACTCATCAGCGGACGGGCAGCATCCGCTTTGGCATCGAATGTTACCTTATAGGCTTTACCTTTCTCCAGCATAAGCGGCATCTGGGTCAGCTGAATGGAATAATTTTTGGTTCCCGCATCTTTGACAGCAACCTTCACCGCCTTGCCCTTATCCTTATCATCAATGACGGAAGCTGTAGCCGCACCACCCGCATTCTCGATCAACTCCCAATATTTAGGAATTCCGTTAGCTGCTGCAGCACCGGTGAAATCACCGTTGTAAATCTGGTTCCCGTCCGGAAGCGCAGGACGCTGCGGAACAGAGAGCTCAGGCTTCGTTGGACGATGTCCCGTTACGTCTGGCCACTGATCCAGCTTCTTGTACTTGTAGACCCGGACATAATCGACATACATTTTGTCCGAATGGAAGTCAGCCGCCGGATCGCCCGGCCAATCGCCGCCAACCGCCAGATTGAGAATCATATAGAACGGACGGTCAAATGGCGCAGGGTACGTATAGTAATCCGGCTGGCCGGCAGCCTTGGTTCCCCAATCGCTCGTTTCGAAATACATTTTATCGTCCACGTAATACCGGATCAGTCCCGGCAGCCATTCAAGCGTGAAGTCATGATAATCGTCAGCGAATGTCTGGCCCTTCGGCAGAACGTAGGTCTTGGACTGGGACGCATGCGGAATGTCGTAATGAATCGAACCATGAACGGTTCTCGGATACAGATCAGCCTTCTCCGGATCACCTGCCACTGGCCCCGTCAATTCCATGATGTCCATCTCGCCGCTTCCCGGCCAAGGTCCGTACTGCTTCTCATCATCGGTTGGCATCATCCAGATAGCCGGCCACATTCCCTGTTGTATCGGCAGCTTGGCACGGACCGTGAATTTCCCATAAGTCCAGTCGCCCTTCATCTTGGAGGTCAGCTTGGCAGAGGTATACTCTTTGCCGCCGTAAGCTTCCTTCTTCGCTTCCAGTGCCAGGACGCTCTTCCCGCTCTCCTTCTCCAGTGAGGCGTTGTCCGGATGGTAATATTCCAGTTCGTTGTTGTATACAGTCCCTGTATCTTGAATATTCCATTTGGTCTTGTCAATGGATTGGCCATCGAATTCATCATTCCAGACCAGTTCCCATTGGTTGTCCTCTGATGGCGGAGTTGGTGTCGCTGTGGCACTCGGGGTTGGCGTGGCGCTGGCCGTCGCTGCCGGTGTCGGCGTTGGTGTCACTGGCGCCGGTGTCGGTGTCGCTGGTGCCGGTGTCGCTCCACCCCCAGTTCCGCCGCTCGCCGCAGTGCTAGCCGTAGCACTGGCCTGCGGTGAGGAAGCACTGCCGGACAAGTCCTTAAGCGTCTCTCCGGTTTTGAGCGTTGTACCGTTGAGAAGCACATTGTCTGCCTTTGTCTCAAGCAAGCCAATTTGCCCCTGGTTCACGATCTGTGATCCGGCAGCAGCAGCGCCGACAATCAGTGCATCCACTTTTGAGCCGGGCCCAATCTCTACTTTGGCCGGTTGGGTCAATTCAATCCGGGCCGCCGTACTTCCATCTCCAAGGACGATCCGTGTAGGCGCCTTGGAGGAGTCTACGATGCCCTGCCCCAAGGAGGCTTTGTGAAAAATAACGGAATTGCCGCTCCCTGCTGAGATACGGGTCTTACCCTTCACCTGGATTCCGGTGAACGATATTTCTCCCCCTCCCGTTCCGGGAGTCACATAAAGATTTCCGTTGAGCGCCCCGCCTTCGATTCGCACATTCGCCCGGTTGACAATAACGTTCCCGGACACATCCCCAATCGTATAAGTTCCTTCCGCCGGACTGATCCACCCGATCATCCGGCCGAGCAGCGCCGCTAGCTCGGCCCGGGTCATCGTTGCCTGCGGATTCAGTTTTCCTGCCGAATCGCCGCGGATATAGCCAGCTTCAAGCATCGCGCTCACAGCTTCCCGGGCATAGCCGCTGACCACCGTGGCGTCTGCTTGCCCGTTCAGTGCGGTCTGGGAGGCAGTGCCAAGCCCGAAAGCCCGGGCTAGCATCGTTATCGCTTCCTGCCGCTGAACTGAAGCTCCCGGCTGAAACCGGCCATCTGCGTAGCCTTCGATAATGCCCGCTGCTCGGACCCCCGCAACATCTTTTCCGTACCAGGAAGAAGCGCTTACATCACTGAAAGAAGCAGTACCTGGGTTGGTATAACGGAATACCCGGCCCAGTATGACCGCCATCTCCGCACGGGAGACCGCTCGTCCCGGTCCGAATCCACCCTGCCCGTCTCCTTGCAAAATTCCTGCCGCTGCCAGCCTGTCCGCTGACGCCCCGGCCCAATGCTGATTCATATCGGCAAACTTTACCGTTCCGGCTGTGCCAGCGCTGCTTGCGCTTGCGGCTGATCCGGGAAGTCCCTCCGGCCCCGCTGCTCTTGCCAGTCCCGTGTTTCCCGGAAGCTGAAGCCCTGACAGCAGCAGAACTGCAACCAGAAGCTTGGATATTCCTCTGCGGTACATCTAAACATTCCCCCTTATGTAGATCCATGTAGAATCCCGGCGTTGTCTCCGGTCGATTTCAGTATAGAGTCCGTCCGCTGCAGGTAACATACCAATTCCTTAGCGTGTATAACAAAGATGCAACTTTCGCACAAAAGCAAAAAGCCCAATCCTCGGGGCGGCTGCAACAGCCGCCCGAGGATTGGGCGCGGGGAATCTATCTAACTCTTGTGGAGCATGAACCGGTCAAAGGATCAAGAGGATGCATGAATCTGAGGGAAATCCTGGGCAATCTCTTCCCCGGAGAACAAATCATCAAGCGAGCTGAGTGTGCCGTCTTCTTCAACCTGATAGACCGACATTTTCTCACCGTTGACTGTCAGTTCGATGAAACAACCCCAGCAATAGAACTGGTGGGAACCGATCTTGCCGATATCCTTGGAGCCACAGTTTGGACACTTCATATAATACATTCCACCTATCCGTTAACAATATTAATGGCTTTTTGAAGCCGTTCTTCGCTCATCGCGGGAACCAGTACCGAATTCTCCCCAATGGACATTCCTTCAGAACAAGGCAGCCATTTGCGGCCCTCGATCAAATCAGTTACAAGCCCGTCACTGATTTCCAGCGCTACTATTGTGTTTCCCAACTTCTGGTCAAAATAAACATCGGATACTCGTCCCAGAATTGTTCCGGATGTAGTCAGCACCTGCAGATCCTTCAGTTTGGTCTTTCCCAGAAGAAAAGTATAGGGTATATGGTCAGTGTCGGTCTTCATAATCGACTCTTTACTGTGGATCATGACAGCATCCTCGCCATAAGCGGCAATGTCATCCCATGCCACAACTTTCACGTGACTAGAAAAAAATGCTTTACTTTCCAGTTCAATACCCGTAACATGCCAGTTTGAATCCAGTACAATATCGGCGATTTTGCCAATTTCATTACCTTCTTCAACCTCATATACAGCGAGGCCAATCATATCTTGAAGTTTCATGGCTGCTATTTCCCTTCACCTTGAGTGTGCTTACGAGTTCCCTCGGAGCCAGAAGAACTCTCTCTCGTTGAAACGGATACAAGGTAGTAGTAACGCCTAGTCTTTTTTACGCAGCCGTTTCAGAATGGTTTCAACTTTTTGGGCCACATACTCCATTTCTTCATTAGTATTACCCAATCCCGTGCTAAAGCGAATCGCCGAGTTCAAAAGTTCGCCCGGCAGCTTCATCGCCTCCAGCACATGCGAAACCTCCAGAGAACCTGAGGTGCAGGCTGAACCGCTGGCGGCGGCGATTCCTTCCATATCAAGATTCATCAGCAGCACATCGGTTGGGGCTCCAGGAAAGCTGAGATTCAGAATCCCCGGCAAAAAATACTGCTCATCCCCGTTGATAACATAGCCCTCCCGGCCGATCCGGCGGTCCAGCTCCTGCAGCAGTGTTTCCCGCAGCATTAGCGCCTTATCCCGGCGCTGCTGCAGTTCTCTCACCGCAAGCTCCACCGCCTTGGCAAAACCAGCAGCGCCGGCAAGACTCTCGGTGCCTGCCCTTCTGCCGCGCTCCTGCACTCCGCCGTGCTGCCTTGGAGACAGCGGCGCGCCGCGCCGGACGTACAGACCGCCGATCCCCTGCGGCCCATTGATCTTGTGGGCGGTAAAGCTCATATAGTCCACTGGAAGCTCGCGGAGTGTAACCGGCAGCATGCCCAGAACCTGTACTGCATCGACATGGAACAAAACGCCCCGCTCAGCAGCCAATCTGCCAATCTCTTCTATAGGTTCCACAGTTCCTACTTCATTATTCGCGAACATCACGCTGATAAGCACCGTATCCTCCTGCAAGGCAGCTTCCACATCGGCAGCATTCACTCGCCCCGTAGAATCCACCGGAAGATAGGTTACCGTGAAGCCCATCTTCTCCAGCTCTTCACAGGTATGCAGCACCGCATGGTGCTCAACAGCCGTGGTAATGATATGTTTGCCTTTGTGGGCGGATGCGGCGGCCGCGCCGAACAGCGCCAGATTGTCGCTCTCCGTACCTCCGCTTGTGAACACCCATTCCTCAGGCGCACAGCCCAAAAAGCCCGCGATGGTATCGCGCGCGCCATTGATTATTCTTTTGGCGGAACGTCCGTATGTGTGCACGCTGGACGCGTTGCCATATTGCTCTAGCAGCATATTGTACATAACCTTAGCCACCTCCGGATGAACCGGGGTTGAGGCGGCGTGGTCCAAGTAGATCGGTTTCATAACGATGTTCTCCGCTTCTCGATAATCAGAATTTCCTTACAGGACTACTCGATTATACTGCTGAATGTGTTCTTTTACCACCTGTCAATAAACACAATATTGTAACATTTCCAGGCCGCAAGTAGCAGATATATTCAGCTTGCGCTCAGCTTCCTCCCCGATATAGTAACGTGGACTTTCGGATAGGGACAGGGCAACAGAGTTTGAGAGGAGACCCGAAATGTCTTTATCCATTAATAATTACTATAATAAGAGCTATTATGATCCCACCAACACAAGCACGGGTACCTCTTCAGCCAATTCCTACTCCACGGATGGAGATAAGAGTGCGACCGGTACGGATTCAACCGATTTCAGCAAAATTGCCAAGCTGTTTTCTCAATTGAATGGGTCCAAAGAAGATTCAGAGGATTACTACACCGGCACCTATTCGCCGGCTACGATGCGTGTGGCGAAGGCAGCTTTATCGGGTGATGAGCTGAACTCGCTGCTGGCGCAAATCCAAACGGATACAAGCAGTTATGGTCTATCCCCGGTTAACGGGGATGAGCTGACGTCGATATTGCAGACCTTGCAATCCGTTCCATCGCCGTTTGGCTCAGCGAATGCTGACTCAGCGGGTACAGGGCAAGATTCAGACGGTATCCCTGTGATGCTGCAGGCTATGGGGGGATTCCCTCCGCCTTTTGCCTGGGGGCTGAACAACATGAACAGCTCTGAGCGTACAGACAGTACAGATGACGCAGGCAGAATCGGCAGATCAACCGCGATGGAAGCCGGGCTGACCTCAGAGGATATGAAGTCCGTACTGACCCGGTTGCAGAGCCGCCTGAGTTTTGCCGGAAACAGGGAAGAAACCTCTGCAGACACGGATAATCCGCTAGCTGCGGTGAAGGCGATGCTGTCTAGAGCGGATTTCTCCACAGCAACTGACAGCGAACTGTCCAGCCTGTTCAGCAATGTCCTGCAGACGTTGGCATAAAAGAAAATAACCCCTGCACCCTACCCGATAAGTCCACACCTGATTTTGCATGAATTAAAGAACCAATCGCGCGGAAAGCAGCTCCTCGGAAATGACCTCGATTCCATTTAGCCGAAGCAGCGCAGCCGTTACGCCCTCGCCGGGAATTTTCTGTCCGGAAAATTCTCCGTTATAGATCATGGAGCTGCCGCAGGAAGGGCTGTTTTCCTTGAGGACTACAGTCGTTGCCGCATATTGGCGTGCTTTTTCCAGCGTTTCATAAGCTCCCTTTATATACATTTCAGTTACATCCGTCCCCAGACGGTTCACCACTTTCGCGGTCCCTTGAAGCACAGCCGCACCGTCCCCGCCAATAATTTCTGCTGGTTCTCTTGGGGTGGAGAAACCGCCCAGCAGCTCGGGGCATACCGCAACCGCCTGATGGCTGTCCAGCAGCTTTTGAATGGTCTCATCCAGACAAGCCGTGCCGTTATATCTTACTTTCATGCCTGCCAGGCAGGAGCTTACCATAATCACCGGGAATCCCTCCTTCGCTATAACCCGTTTCTTCATTTATAATTGATATTATAGCATTCAAAGATACGGGAGGCGCGTCAGGATGTGCGGGAGATATACCATTATGGTAAGTATGGAAGAATTGATGCTGCATTATTTTATCCAGGATACCTCTCTTGTCCATTATGCTCCTAAGTACAATGTGGCCCCGATGCAGCATATACCGGCAGTTATTCATGACGGCAGACAAAATCGGCTTGGAGAGCTCCGGTGGGGGCTGGTTCCTTCTTGGTCGAAGGAAGACAAGAACGGCAGTAGAATGATCAACGCACGTAGCGAGTCGCTTCAGGACAAAGCAGCCTTCAAGAGTCTTATCCGCTCACGCCGCTGCGTCATTCCTGCGGATGGCTTCTACGACTGGAAGCAGCAGGACGGCGGCAAGCAGCCGATGCGGATTACGCTGAAGAGCGGGGAGCTTTTTTCCATGGCCGGGCTGTACGATATTTGGGTGGATGCCAGCGGAAACAAGCTCAGCACCTGCACGATCATCACCACAGAGGCCAACAGCCTGATGGCGGATATCCATGACCGCATGCCGGTCATTCTCAGCCGCGAAGCGGAATCACAGTGGCTTGACCGCAATAATCAGGAGGAGCCGGAGCTGATGAAGCTGCTGGTTCCCTACAACGCCGAGCTGATGCGGGCATACCCTGTTTCTGCGGCGGTCGGTAACGTACGCAATGACTATAAGGAATTGGTTGATGAAGTTTCCACTCCTATACCTTTCAAGCTCTATTGATCAGGAATACTCTATAATATGTTCCTCATTACTAGAAGAAGGTGGGATTAAGCCATGAACTTTCGTAGAAAAGCAAAATTGCTTCAGGGAAAAACCGTACAGGTTACAACAACTGGTAGTACTTTTATCGGAACTCTTTCGTCGGTTGGTACGGACTTTCTTATCCTAAGCTCCATCATCAGAGGACGCAGAAGAAGACTCATCATCCGGTTGGCTGAGATTATTCTGCTCTCAAGATTGTTACGCTAGAAGATATCTGGTACTGAAAGATAGGGGATCTACTCTGAGGCTAGCGTCTAAAGGCGCTGGCTTTCATTTTGTTCAAGTTTGCTATAAACCTAGATTACACCACCTGTATAGCAGGTTTTTTTGTTCAAAGCCGCATGGGAATTTTTGAGAAGGCCGTGAGTTCATTCTGCAAGAGTAGCCGCGCGATTATCCAAAACAGATATTCTTTCAGCTTCACCAGCATCATTAAACCTGACTGAAACATGGTAAATCTTTGTTCTGTCTTCTGATTTAACTGTCATTTCGGACAAATATTTTTTACTTTCCGAGTCATATATGTAATCTAAATTTTCCTTTGTCTCTATTGCATTGTCGTTTCCGTAAATTTTTTTCAGGTCATCTTTGTTCATGTTAATCTCGGCACCTTGTAAAGTCTTGAAGATACCTCTTGATTCCTCGCTCAATAAGATAGCAACAACGGAGTTATCTCTGTACATAATAGCCACACCGTTTTTATAAAACATCATACTCTTTAATTTGCTTTCTTCACTTTCTCCAAGAACCTTCTCGACATTCGCGCGACTCATACCATAACGTACAATTTCCTTCTCATTGTCTACCTTAACAATAGCAAGATCATCAGCAGTAAGCCCGTTTTTCGATGAACTGCAAGCAGTTAACAATACCAAAAACAACAAAGCAATAACACTCCGACGCATCATTATCCCCCTGCACATTTTTTCTAAAGTTTACCATGGGCAGATAGAAGAAAAAAGCCCTGCCAACCGAAAATCAGCGGGGTACTGTGGGTGATATTTGACTTCTTTCAGGAGCCGAAAGCATTCCTGCAGGAAGATATGTGACCTAGCTTCTATTACACACAAAAAACCAGATGCTGCGAATCATCCCGCAGCATCTGGTTGCTTATTAACAGCCGTTTATTTCTGCAGCATCCGTTCAACCATGACTGCTGCTTCTGCTCTGTTCGCATGTCCTAGCGGATTGATCGTATTTCCCGCATTGCCTTTGATAATACCGTGTTTGATCAAAGATGAAATACTTCCTGCCGCATAGTTTGCAACCTGATTCGCATCGGCAAACTGCTTCAATTCACTTGCCTGATCGCCTTCTGACAGCTTTCCGGCAACGGTCAAAGCTTTTGCAGCAAGCACCATCATATCCTGTCTGGTGATTTCGCCTCTCGGATTGTACAGGTTGCCCCCCATACCATTTGCTATCCCAAGCTTTTTAGCGATTCCCAGCGCTTGATAGTAATAATCGCCTTGCTTTACATCGGCAAAGTTGGAGTCCAAGCCCGCCTTCAAGTCAAGTGCTCTCACGAGCAGAACTATAAAGTCAGCACGTGTAATCTTTTTCCCTGGCTCGAAGGTTGTTTCCGACGTGCCCATGACAATGCCTTTTGCTGCCAGAGTGGCGATTGACTTTTCGGCCCATCCGTAATTAGCCAAATCCTTAAACGTATTCTTCGGTGCTTCTTGCGATGGTTCTGGTTTTGCCGGTTCTGATGGCTTCGTTTCCACTTTTACTGGTGTTGGCGTTGGCGTTGGTGTTGGCGTTGGAGATACAGGATTGCTGTTACCTCCGCCCTGATTATTGTCACCACTTCCGCCGGTTGTTACTTTTTTGACAGTGATGACAATTTCCATTTCATCCGTCAGCGAACCGTCGCTAACAACAAATTTCACTTTATAGCTGCCGGCCTGATCCTTTCCGGGAATCCAACTGAACGTTCTCGTATCTGCAGCGAATGTTGCTCCTTTTGGCAGATTCTCTGCCCGATAAGTCAGCACCTTGCTGTCTGCATCGTCAGCATTGACTTGGAAGGTCAGCTTGCTTTCTTCATTTACTTCCTGATTGGCGGTCTTGATGAACTTAGGCGCATGATTGACCGGCGTTTCACCCTTCAGCGCCTCTTCGCACTTAGCCAGGAACGCTTCGATCTCGGCAGCCGTCACATTCATCTTCGCATACAGCTTGCCGGATTCCTCATACAATTTTTTCAATTCTTCCGAATTCTGCCCTGCAAGCTTCTTCTGCATTTCCAGCAGCTGATCAATCTGAACCATCTTGCTTCGCGTTGCGTACTCCGTATAGACCTGCTTGATTTGCCCGCTCGTCAGCGCTGTGCTATACAAGCGTCCGACGGAAATATTGCCGTCCAGCACAGCTCCTGCTCCTCCGTCCGGATTCGGATCGCCTGGCAAAGCAAAATGGAGGTCGGGATGATGGACGTCTCCGGAAGCATCAGTAGAGTTGACCAGTTTGCCGTCCAGATACAATTTGATAATACTGCCGTCGTAAGTCGCCGCCAGATGATAGTACTTGTCCTTCTCAAGCTGAACGCCTACCCGCTTGTAGCTGCCGCCGATATGCGCCCAGATTTCCATTAATCCGGAATCGGTTGATTCGAAACCAATGCCTCCGCCCTGCGTGTTCATCAGCACACCCATATCGGCAATCTTGTTCATTTTGAATACCGTTTCCAGCGTGAACTGCTGCGTTACTTTATCACGTTGCTCTTTCGAGAAAGGGATCTTGATGAAGTTATTGCTCTGGCCGTTAAACACGGCAACCTGTTTCTTTACCGCATCGTCGTACTCAAACTTCACATCGCCTACAACCTCACCATTAAGCTTCGAAGCCGAGTTATCGGTTGCCTTCCCGTCCAGGAAGTTGAAATCAAACACATCCGCCTTGGGAGTCTCTGTGTTGTACAGCATCGCGGTTCCAAAGCCTTCCGTCGTTCTCCAGGACTGAGACGTTTCGTTCTTGCTCCAGAAGAGGGTCGAATCGAATGCATCCGTACCGTCATTATCGTCTACGCCGATATCGAAGCCAAGGCTTTTGTTCACTTGAGGATCAATGCCGAGGAATTTCCACGGGATTGCCATTTCAACGGCCCAGCCTTTAGCGGTTTTCTTCTGGGCTTTTTTGATATCGTCAGCATTTCTTCCTGCCGAACCACCGCCGAAGCCGAATACCTTGGATCTGCCGTCCTCCGTATACCCATAACCGATCTGTACATCGTAAGGAACCTCATAGCTGCTCTTCTTGTCATTGTTCGCGTCAATAAAGACGCTGATTTCATCGCCAAGCCACAGCTTCCGCTCGACCAGCTTGCTGTCCTCAATATCGACCCCTACATACAAATAGTCTTTATCCCACAGCAGACCATAATTGGCCTTATTTTCGCGTACTGCGGAATCCTTCAGTAAATGCTCGATCGGCGTCTTGATCTTCCAGCTGCTATCGCTCAGATTGCCGTCAATGACCGGTGCGCTCTTCGTTTCCGCAGCCCATGTAAGCACGCCCGGAATATCCGTTCCTTCATCGGCATCGGTGCTAGTCTTTGTCGTTGCAGTGCCCTTCAGCGGCTGAACACTCTCCTTACCCCACGAATCAATAGCTGTTACGGTAAAAATATATTCCGTTCCGCCCTTCAAGCCGGATACTGGCGTAGACATCTGCTTCGCTCTGGGATCGAGATAGAAATCCGAGAACATCAGAAATTCTTTTTCAACCTCACCCGTTGCCTTGTTGATCGCTTGAATCTTGTAGGAATGCACCAAATCCTCGTCTTGTCCCTGGTCAAATGTAAGCTTTACCGAATTTTCCTTCACATCCGAAACAGTAAGCAACGCACTATTATCGAAATAAGGATTGGCGCTCTGCTCTTTACGTGCGTCGGTGTACGTGAATTTGCTCTTATCGCCGGGACTTTTAATGAGCCAGTCATCCTTGATGACCCGATCATTATCGAAATCAAGACGCTTCACCCGAACGTCGTTGGTTGTCTTGTCCACCTCAACCAGCAGCCCCTGGTTAAAATCGTAGGGACTTGGGGGAATGCTGCCGCCGAGCTTGCCGTTTTCCAATTCAATATAAGTCAGCGCGCCGTCGTTGATGGAGGTGAAATCCTTTTGATAAATTGATCTTTCGTCATTGAGCGCATAATGCGAGTGACCGGAGAAGGTAATGACCTGAGGATAACTCTTCAGTACATCATACAGCTCCGAATTTCCCCAATCGTCGCTGCCATACACCGTGTCCTTAGGCGGCTGGTGAATGGAGACAAAGATAGGCTTGTCCGGCGCATCGGCTGCCGCCTTCTTCAATTCTTCCTTCAGCCACGGCTTGGCCTTGGTGAAAACTCCGTTGACCTCATTGCTTTCCGTACTTACCTGAATGAAATGATAGCCGTCGATAACTTCATGAGAATTGATCTCCGCCCCAAGGTTATCGGTAAATCTCTTCTGCGAAACCTCAGGCGACAGACCGGCGTAATAATCGGTCCAGTAATCATGATTGCCCATTGTGTACAGCTTTTTAACTCCGGCCTTGCCATACTTGTTCAACGTACCCAGAAAGCGGGTATATTGCGCCTGAGACCCGGTGTTGGCCAAATCCCCGACCATAATGTATGCCTTCAGATTCGGCGCCATGTTGTTGACCGTCGTCAGAGCCTTCGCGAACTTGTCATCCTGTATGGAAGCTTCATCGTTGATGTGCACATCGCTCCATACGGAAAAAGTCAGTTTATTTTTTTGTGCTTCGGCAAGAAGTGCGTTTGCCCGTACCAGCAAAGCGGCAATTTCAGCTCCGGTAATATTCATTTTGCCATTCGCCGCAGCGATATCGGAAACGAGCTGCTTCAGCTCGTCCGTCGGCTTGGAGCTGAGCAGAGCCTGAAGCTCTGTATTCTTGGCAATCAACTGATCAATCTCACTCAATTTGCCGCGATCCGCCTGCTCTTCATACAGCTTCTTGATATCTTCGGCCGATAAAGCATCACTGTACAGGCGGGCAATCGAAACTTTGCCATCCAGCACAACGCTTGCCGAATCCCCCGATCCCGGGTCACCCCCGACGGCAAAATTCATCTCCGGCTGATAGACATCTCCGGAAGCGGCAACCGATCCTGCCAGCTCACCGTTCAAATACAAGCTGACGGCGCTGCCGTCGTAGGTCGCCGCCAGATGATAGTACTTGTCCTTCTCAAGCTGCACGCCTACCCGCTTGTAGCTGCCGCCGATATGCGCCCAGATTTCCATTAATCCGGAGTCGTTCGATTCGAAGCCTATGCCTCCGCCCTCGGTATTCATCAGAACGCCCATATCAGCAATCTTGTTCATCTTGAATACTGTTTCCAGCGTGAACTTCTTTGCCACCTTATCCCTTTGCTCTTGAGAGAAAGGAATTTTGATAAAATTATTACTCTCTCCATTAAATACAGCTACTTGTTTCTTAACCGCACTGTCATATTCAAATTTCACACCACCAACGACTTCACCATTCAGCTTTGCCGGCGAACTGTCGGTCGCTTTCCCGTCGAGAAAATTGAGGTCAAATACCCGGTCTGCATATACTGCTTCGGCAACGGACCCATATACCGCATTTACAACGCGAGGCGTTTGATTGTCCTGCGCCATAGCTACGAAAGGCGAATATGAGCCTGCTCCCGCAGCTGCTGAATCGTTAGCAATTTCACTCGGACCGGCCATTGCGCTTCCGTTTACAACCGTTCCCGCTAACAGGCTGCATATCACCAAAAGCCGGCTTACTTTTGCTCCAAACGTTTTTTTCTGGAACACTTGAGCTCCCACTCCCATTCTGTTGTTTTGTGGATTTTTTCATTTCTTTTTGTTGTTTCTTGCACACTATTCAATATATCAGCCAATTGTTAAAGCAAAATCAACGTAATATTAACTTTCTTTCTGTGAATTTCTTTTTTTCCTTCATAATCGTGTTGACATTTATGTTTTTCTGTTGCAGTTTAGTATTAGATGTCAGGAAAGGATGAAGTACAATGCTAAATATCAAAGCCATCATATTTGATCTGGACAATACATTATTATGGGACGATAGAAGTAATAACGAGGCATTTCAGGCCACTTGCCGGGTTGCTGCGGAAATACTGCCGCTCGACCCAAACGTTTTGGAAAAACACGTTCGTAAAGCAGCACTAAAGCTGTTCACTTCTATGGAAATCTATGATTGGGCTAATATGATTGAAGTCACTTACCTGGAAGCGCTTTGGGGACGGTTCGACTCCGATCATTATCCTGCTTTTCATAAGCTCAAGCAATTGGCTCCTGTTTATCAGAAAGAGTCCTGGACCCGCGGGCTGCAAGAGCTGGGCATCGACGACCCGGAAATGGGACAACAGCTTGCCGAAAGATTTATTAAAGAACGCAGTAATCGTCATTTGATATACGAAGATACTTTCCGGGTTCTGGATGTTCTGCATAATCATTACTCGCTTCTTCTTCTAACTAACGGAGCGCCTAGCCTGCAGCAAGAAAAAGTAGATGGCATTCCCGGACTGGCAGACTACTTCGATCAGATTATCATTTCAGGTGACTTCGGCGCAGGAAAACCGCATCCTTCAATTTTCCATCAGGCGATGAAACAGCTTGGAATTTCTTCTGAAGAGGGGATTATGGTAGGAGACAATTTGAACACAGATATTAAGGGAGCTAACAGTATCGGCTTGCGAAGCGTTTGGATTAATCATGAAGGAAGAGCCGTACCTGCCGATAACCGGCCTACCTATGAAATTCAACAGCTGTCGGAGCTGCTGAGCATTTTACAGCCAACACTCCAATTATAAAAAAGAGCCGGGCAGGTCCAAAGATCTGCTCGACTCTTTTTTTATTCACAAGAAATCCAGAATATCCCGTTATTCTCAAGCTGATCTTTCCAATCCTTTGGATACTCCTGATCCGATACTATAATATTCACATCATCCAGAGTTATGATCTTGGCAAAAGATTGTACCCCTATTTTGGATTGGTCTGCCAAAACAATGACTTCCCTTGCAGCCTCGGCAAACAGCTTGGAAATGTATGTTTCGTTCAAATCATAATCTGTCACGCCACCCGTCAAGGAGAGACCTCCGGCGGACAAAAACGCTTTGTTCAGAAAAAAATGACCCATCATTTGCTCGCAGAGCGGTCCCATTAAGGACTGCTGCTCCGGGTTTAGCTGCCCTCCGAGTACAAATACCTTGCCCGTAAACCGGTTGTTGTTCAATGCCTCTGAAAGGTATGCGGCAATCGGCAGCGAGTTAGTAACCACGGTAATATTTCTTTTTCCTTGAATCGCTTTGGCCAGCTCCATCATAGTAGTACCTATATCCAGTGCAATGGTGTCACCATCCTTGATCAGTTCCGCCGCCCGTGCTCCGATTTTCTTCTTGGCATCGATATTCAGATGAGTGCGCTTCTGAAAAGGGGGTTCCCCAGACTCATATCCGGAGCGGACCGCTCCTCCGTAAACCCTTTGAAGTTTGCTCTCTGCCTCAAGCGCATCCAGGTCCCGGCGTATCGTTTCCGTGGAAACCCCCAGCTTTTCGGCCATCGGAATCACTTTCACTTTGCCTTCGCGAAGCAGCGTCTGTAAGATGATTTCTTTTCTTTCCTGAGCCAAGAGTGTCAACCCATTCACCACCGTCAATTGATATAAATATTAGTTTCAGTATACTGGATTTGCCTTTCAATTCAAACCTGGCGTGTATATTCAGGCTTCCGTCCGCTTCATTAATCTATGGGACAATATCTCATAAATCAATCTGACAACGATATTAGCCAGAATGATAAGGCTGGACATCGCCGCCGCCGCAGCCACGTCACCCGCATCGTCCATATTGACTATAGAAACCGAAGCCAGCTTGAAAGCGGGCGAATATAGAAATACGACAGCAGAAACAGTCACCATAGAATTGACAAAATAATACACGAAGATTTCCAATATCGCCGGTAGGGACACTCGGGCCGAAACACGGAAAAACAGGCGATACAGAGGTACACGCATTGATTCCGAGACCAGTTCATATTCTTTATCAAGCCGCTTCAGCGAGGTCGTGGCGGTAACGAAGGTTACCGAATAAAAATGGACGATATTCGCCAGCACAACAATCCAGACCGTTCCATACAGAGTATGCAGAGGGTTATCCGGCCGGTTGAAAAATAAAATATACCCCAGACCGATAACAAGACCCGGCAACGCTAAAGGAAGCAAAGAAATAAAATAGCCAATCTGCCGGACAGCACGCCAGATCCGCAGCTTCTCAATAAGATAAGAATGGACGAATACAATAGCCGTACCGAAAACGGCTGTCAGCAACGCGACATAAAGACTGTTCCAGAACGGCTCAAGCCCGCCGCCGGATACGTTTGAGAAATCATAGTGTTTCAGCGTCAGCTCCAAATTATAAGGCCATATTTTGATTAGCGATGCGAACAGCACCGTCAGGATCAATAGGATGATGCCGGCAGCAATAAGCGTACAATATGCCGTATATACGGCATCGCGCAACCGGTTTGGCTTGATTTGGTATGGCGTTGCTTTAACGGAAACCATCGTCTTTTGCCTGCGTTCCACAAAGCGGTCGATTAAAAAGGCTGCTACGGCCGGAATCGTCAAAATTATGCCGATCACTGCACCCATTGACATATTTTGCTGTCCGATAACCTGTTTATAGATGTCTGTCGGCAATACGTTGTATTGACCTCCCACTACCTTAGGCGCTCCAAAATCGGTAAAGCTGAGTGTGAAGCATACGAATAACGAGCTGATCAGCCCGTATTTCGATTGAGGGAGCGTAATGGTGAAGAACTGCTTCCATTTTCCGGCCCCAAGTGTTTCAGATACTTCGTACAAGCGGTAATCCACTGTCGAAAAGGATACCATTAGAATCAAAAACGCCTGAGGAAACGTGTAAATGACCTCGGCAATAATTATTCCCGTACTTCCATACATCTGAATATCCAGGCCCGGCAGCAGCCCGAACAGCCCTGTCGTAACCAGCCCCTGGTTGCCGAATAAATAGGTCAATGCAATCCCGTGCATCATCGTCGGAGCAAATAAAGGAAGCAGCGCAATATAACGAAACCCGATCTTCCCGGACATCCCGGTGCGAGTCAAAGCGTAAGCGTAAAGATAGGCGCCAGTTACGGAAATTGTTGTAGTCATTAGGGACACATAGACCGAATGCCACACAGATCTGGATAATGCGGGAGTAGTCAGATATTTGGCAAAATGGGTAAAGCCTACCCATTCCTTTTGCTGATTTTGAAAGGCATTAACAAATAAGTCGATGAGAGGCAACAGGATGGATATCGTCAGAATGATTAACATAAAGATCAGCAAAAAGCGAAGAATCCACCCTTCACCTCCTGCCTTTTGTCGCGTCTTCGGTTTAATTATCATGCGCTCTGTACTCCTCATCCACTTACCGCCACTTCAAGCTGAGCTTGATCCAGGTCATTCCGGTCAGCAAAAAACAGCATTTTCTCTTCGGGAATAACAACGGTAAATTTATCGCCATTATTTAGCATCAACCGGCGGAATTCTTCAACAGGCACATCGACTTGCAATATTTGTCCGGCGCGGATTCTTCCATCCTCCTGTATCGTTTGGACCGTAGTCCGGTAAAAGGAGCCGCGAAATTCATGAAAATTCAGCACTACGTGAACTCCGCCTGCCGCTGGTTCCGATACGATCCGGATATGCTCAGGACGAACGGCTAACAGCTGTTCATCCTTACGGTCGTTTCTTTGGTCTCCCTGCTGCCTAATAAAATTCATCGCGCCAATAAAATCAGCGACGAAAGGGGTTCTTGGCCGGTCATAGATGTCTTCAGGCGTACCGATTTGAATCACTTCCGCATGATTCATCACAATGATGCGGTCAGCCATCGTCAGGGCTTCTTCCTGGTCGTGAGTCACCATGACCGTCGTAATTCCCAGCTTTTTCTGCAGATCGCATATTTCCTGCCGCAGCCTGTGCCTTACCTGTGCGTCAAGGGCCGATAACGGTTCATCCAGCAATAGAAATTCCGGCGATAACGCAATCGCTCTCGCCAAAGCCACACGCTGCTGCTGCCCGCCGGACAGCTGCGCGGGATAACGATCCCGCGCCTGCACCAGTCCAACCATCTCCAGCATTTCCTCCACCTTGGAGCGAATTTGCTGCTTGTTCATTCCTTTTCCCTTTAAGCCATAAGCAATATTCTCATAGGCCGTCAGATTCGGAAATAAAGCGTACGATTGAAATACAACACCGAAATTGCGGCTTGCCGGAGGCAGGTATGTAATATCCTTTCTGTTCAAAACAACCGAACCTGAGTCAGATATTTCAAGCCCTGCAAGTATTCTGAGCAGCGTCGTCTTCCCGCATCCGCTCGGCCCCAGCAAGCATACGAACTCACCTTGCCGTATACCGATTTGAATTTGTTTTAACGCCTGGAATCCGCCAAACGTCTTGCTTATGTTATTAATCTCCAAATAGTCTGTCATTGTGCACCTACCTTATTGAAAAACAGCGGCCAGATTATTATTTTGCTTCACTCTTGGAATCGTAACGTTTCTGCCACTCTTCGAGAATGCCTTCGCGTTCATTGGACATCGTGTTCAAGTCGTTTTTAATCAACTGCTTCACCGGATCTTTCTCATAGCCTTCGGGAATTTTGCTGCCTTCGCTCTTCACGCTGACAATCGCATAGTTTTTGTTGTACTCCTTCATTACTTCATCGCTTATGGCCCAATCGAGGAATTCTTTGGCGATAGGCTTGATCGTTTTTTTCTTCAACAGCGAATTCGCTTCAACATCCCAACCGGAACCCTCTTTCGGGAAAACAACTTCTACCGGAGCCCCGCCCTTTTTCTCAACGATTCCCCGATAGCCGAAGGAGACCCCGATTGGGTATTCACCTGTGCCGGCAAGCTTGGATGGTTTCGAGCCGGATTGCGTATACATGCCGATGTTTTCGTGCAGCTTGTCCATATACGTCCACGCATTATCTTTGCCCATTAATTGGACTAACGCACTGACCGTAAGGAAGCCTGTACCTGAGGCAGCCGGATTCGGCATCGTAATTAAGCCTTTATATTCAGGCTTGATCAGATCCTCGTAAGATCTGGGAATCGCCAAATTCCGTTTCTCCAATTCTTTGGTGTTCACTACGAAAGCTGTCTCCCAGGCATCAATCCCGACCCAGGTTGGAGGATTTGCCGTGTCCTTAAACTCTGGAATGACACGTTCCACACCTTTTGGCGCATAAGGCTCCAGCATATTATTTTGATTCAGCACAAGCAAGCTGGTCGCTGCCAGACCCCACACAATATCAGCCTGCGGATTGTCTTTTTCGGCCAGCAATTTAGCTGTTATGATGCCGGTTGAATCACGAACGATATTTATTTTGACATCCGAATGCGCCTGCTTGAACGTTTCCAGATAGGCTTGGATTTGGTCATCTTCAAGCGCCGTGTAAATGGTCAGCTCTTTGTTGTTAACATCCTGACTTGACGACGCGTTATTGCCTGATGTTGTTGTTTTACCATTGCTACATGCAACAAGAAGCGATACCAGCAGAGTTACCAAAACAGAAAGCTTCATTACCTTTTTCATCCTTGTTTCTCCCCTTATCATATTTTGTCGACATTAAAAATATAACTCCGCATTGTTAACTTATCGTCATCCATATGTTAATTGTTGATTAATATTGTTGTTTTTTATTATATTTATTGTTGATTTATGTTGAATATTTTTATTCTCTTTGTCCTTTTTCTTTGATAAGCGCAGGTTTGTCATCAAGAACCAAAATAGATGGCGCACCTTGGCTAAGCAGCAAAAAGCGCAGAACCTGATTCAAGGTTCTGCGCTTTTTGCGTATGGAAAGAAGTAGTCTGAGCAGTAGCGTTCCTGAAGATTATCCTTTGACCGCACCGCCTGTAAGTCCTCTGACCAGTGTCTTGGAGCCGAACAGGAAGAGAACAATTAGCGGTAGGGTGCCAAGCGTAAGGCCAAGGATACTTGCTGAATAGTCGGTACGGAAAACGGTGGACAGATTGGCGATTCCCAGGGGGAGCGTGTACAGTTCCGGCTTGTTGATCGTTACGAGCGGCAGCAAATAGCCGTTCCAAGAGCCGAGGAAGGAGATCAGACCCAGGGTGCTGATGGCCGGCATCAGAAACGGAATAACGATCCTTATAAGAATTGCCGGCTCCGAGCAGCCGTCGATCCGTGCGCTTTCAATGACCTCTGTCGGAACGGATGAACGGATGAACTGGGTCATAAAGAATACCCCGAAGGCATTGTTCAGTCCGGCCAGAATCAGAGGCGCATGGGTATTGTTGAGATGGAACCACTTCATTTCCATGACATAAGCGATCAGACCTAAATGTCCGGGAATCATCATCGTCAGCAAAATAAAGCCATACAGCGCATTTTTTCCCTTAAATTCATATTTGGCAAAAGCGAATCCGGTAACCGAGGCGATACCAACCGTTACCAGAGTGAACAATACTGCAACATACAAACTGTTCCAATAATTGCGAAAGAAGTTGGCCGACATGATCGTCTTCAGGTTCTCCAGTAAATAGTCGCTGGGCAGAATCGGAAGCTGTTTGAACAGATCTTCCGAATAATAGGTTCCCATCACAATCATCATATAGAAAGGGAACAGGAAGGCAATAGCAATCAGACTAAGCAGTAGTATGATAAAGAATTTTTGTGTTCTCATTTGTCGTCACCGTCCCTATTGATCCATTTCATGCCAACAACTGAGAATATGGCGATGAACAGGAAGGTGCCATAAGCGATCGCTGCGCCTTTACCGTACTTGAACGCACTTCCGTTGAAGGAAGCATCGAACATATACCAGATAGGCGTGAAGGTTGACCCGTCAGGTCCGCCCACCATACTGGAGCCGGAGGCCCATCCGCTAAACAGCAGCATCGGTTCTTCCACCAGTTGCAGGCCGCTGATAATGGAGGTAATAATCAGAAACAGGTTGATCGGCTTCAGCAGAGGAATGGTAATGCGCAGGAACACATTTCTGGATGAAGCGCCGTCAATTATTGCCGCCTCGTAGATGGAGGTGTCAATGCTGGCCATCCCCGCAGTATAAAACATCACGAAGTATCCCAAGTTCTTCCAGAACACCATCAGGATGACCACCCAGCGGGAAGAACTGGCTGAGCCCAGCCAATTGATTTTTTCCTGAATAAGACCGAGCTCCATCAGCAGATTATTGAAGAACCCGCCTTGCCAGTCGAACAGCAGGGAGAAGATAATCCCGACCGCAACCGGTGTTGTCATATAGGCACTGAATACGCTGAGACGGAAAAAGGTTTTTTTGCGAATTAGCTTGCTCTCAATCAGACTGGCCATCAGCATGCCCATAAGAACGAGGGCCGGGAGATAAACTGCCATAAAGATGATGACATTGAGAAGAGACTTCCAGAAAAAGGCGTCATGGGAAAAGAGCTGGATATAGTTGCCGAGTCCGATAAAATTCCGGTTGCCGTACAAATCCCAGTCGGTGAGGCTGATGTAGAGGGTAAAAAGGATCGGGAACAGGCTCAGTACTGCGTAGGATAAGAAATAAGGCGTGATGAACAGATACGGCCATTTGTTTTTACTGCTGATTCCCTTCGCTTGTTGCATGATCATTCACTTCCTATCCGTTAAAACGGCAGCCTGTTCTTTCGAGCGGGCCGCCGCTTTTTCTAGTATGATATTTATTCAAAGGTCAGCTCAGGATGGTTTTTCTTCAATTGTTCTTCCCATTTATCAAGCGCCTGTTTGGCATCGAAGCCATTGTCCTGCGCCATAGTCTGGAGCACCAGTTCTGAAGCACTGTAAATATCCTGGTCGTATTTGGTAACGGCTTTGGACTTCATACTCGGGAATACCTTCTCTACCCAGAACTTTCCTAGATCCTGTCCGCCAAAGTATTCATCGGCCCCGGAGGAAAGCTTGGAGGTGTCATTGAAGAAGGATTTGAGTGGCAAAATGTAGTCGGAGGTTGCAAAGTTGGCTTCGGCGCCTTCGTCAGAACCTAGC
Source organism: Paenibacillus sp. sgz302115 (assembly GCF_056120445.1). Taxonomy (NCBI): domain Bacteria; kingdom Bacillati; phylum Bacillota; class Bacilli; order Caryophanales; family Paenibacillaceae; genus Paenibacillus; species Paenibacillus sp. sgz302115. The sequence continues at coordinate 157,598 of NZ_JBVYOK010000004.1, read as the reverse complement.
AGCCAGTTGAGATAAGTCCAAGCGGCATCCTTGTTTTTGCCGTCTTTCCAGATGCCAATCGTCGTGCCGCCGTATGGGTATCCGCCTTCAGGAGGCACCATCAGACCCCAGCGGCCTTTGCTGGCCTTGTCATTTGGTTTAATTACAAATTCAGGCGACCAGTTCGCAGCCGGATAGAAAATAACATTGTCCTGCGAATACGAGGCATTCCAGGTCGGTGACCACATCGCCAGCTTGCCTTCGCCGTTATTGTCGCGGATGGACTGCAGTTGAGTGAACATTCGCAGCATCTCGCCGGTATTCACTTTTGTTCCGTCTACGATGGCGGTTGTACCCTGGTTGGAGAAGATGGTGTAGGCATCCATCAGACTGCCCAGCATGAACGTTTTGCCGCCGCTTTTCTCATAGACCTCTTTGCCCTTGGCAATAAAGGTATTCCAGTCGGTGAACATTGCTGATAATTGATCGGGATCATCCGTGCCAAAATATTGTTTTGCCAGATCACGTTTATAGGCCAGAGCACCCGGAGAGCCGGATTGTTCCAGGCCAACGAGTTCACCTTTGCTATTCGTAAGAAGCGGAAGCTCGAAGTCAAGCAGATTGGACGTATCGAAATTGTAAGGCTCCCCGGACAAGCTCTGCAGCACGTTCAGCTCATATAGTGCGCCGCGGAAGGCTGCTTCCGCCCAGATGATATCCGGCAGTTCGGAGCCGGAGGCGATGGATGTCTGGATTTTCTTCAGGTAATCCGCCGCCGATACCTCGACGAACTCAAGCTTGATATTCGGGAACTTCTCGTTGAATTTCGCTGCGGTGCCCTCGAACCAGGCTTTGTCCCAGCCCCATACCGTTAATTTACCGGAAGCGTTTGCAGGATCGCTTGAGCTGTTTACATTGCTGGTGCTGTTTGGGCCTTCGGAAGCGGCGTTGCTGTTGTTTCCGTTGCCGCAGCCGGCGAGCACCAACGTGAAGCATAATGTCAGAACAAGCCCGATGACCGATGCTTTTTTACTGAATAGATGTCGCAAAATCAATGTCCCCCTTGCATCTGTTGTAACAGCCGGCGGTTCTGCTGATGCCTTGCCGTCCGTCTGTATAGTAGTACTATAAGCTTGATGGCATCACCCAACAACGAGACGATCCGATGGTTTTGTATAAATAATGATAGTTCCTTAATCGGCGGAATGAGGCCGTGATGGCAGAAGAACTGACACTTTCGTGCCTTCTTGCTCACGTGAACGGATCACCAGACGGCCATCCCTCCCGTACAAATATTCGATCCGCTCCCGGATGTTCCACAGGCCAATCTGCTTCATAGCACCCGAAGGAAGGCGCGCCGGTGGCATGTTTCCGTTCATAATTGCCTGAGCCTTTTCCTGGCTCATGCCGCAGCCGTCATCTCTGACCGAGATTAGCAGCCGCCCGCTGCGTTTGCGGATAATGATCTCTATATGGCCTATAGACTCCTTTTCTGAGAAACCGTGGAATATGGAATTTTCAACCAGCGGCTGGATCAGGCTTTTCGGAATATATTCGCCCATCGCCTGTTCTTCTACATTCCAGACTAGCTCGAACCGGTCCGCATATCTATATTTCTGGATACGCACGAAGTGATTGATTATGTCCATCTCCTGCTCTACAGTGACATACAGGCCGGCATCGCCGATATTGACAGCATCATGCAGAATGCCAATGAAGGACTCAATCATTTCCTCGATTGCAGTGTAATTCTTTTTGCGGGCAAGATAGACGACGGTGTTCAGCGTATTGTAGATAAAATGGGGATTAATCTGTGCGAACAGCAGCTCTATAGACATTTTGCGTTTCCAGCGTTCCTGCTCCACCTTTTCGCTCATTTGCCGCTCAATATCACCAAGCATCATCTCAAAGCCGTTCTTCAGTACAGCGAGCTCGTCATTGCTGCGGAATGATAACTGAACATTGTAGTTGCCCATGGATACCTGCTTCATCGCCTTGGTCATTTGCAGAATCGGGCGGATAATATTGGATATAATCGGGAGAAATAACAGGAAGCAGAGCACGAGGCACAGCGCGAGGAAAATGGCCCAGTAGCGTACAATGTATCCAACCCACTCGTAGAACCGGTCCTTGGAGGTGAAAGTAAATACGGACCACTGCGATTTCTCAAAGGCACTGGTCAGATAATAACCTTTGTCATGCTTGATCACTTTGATGTCCGGTCCGTCAGCCGTCAAAGTTTCTGCTTCGGTAGGGTCAGCTTCGATGCCCTGTTGATACAGAAATGAACGGTCTGGCCCTATCCAGGCCACCTGGTCAAAGGACTGGCCCAAATACTGGAATAGACTCTCAAAAGCTGCATAATCAATATTCAGGAGCAGCACACCGCCGTATTGGGGATCGAAACGGATAAAGAAGGTGACGACCTTTTTGCCGTCGGGGTCCAGAATGACGTGGGGAGCTGAAAATCCGCTTTTGGGGTTGCTTTTTAGTGCCTTTTGGTACCAATCTTCATGAAGCAGCCGTTCAAAATAAGGATCAATATACAAAGAGGACCAGAAAACCTTGCCGTCAGAGCGGACGATGGCCGAGCTTTCGAGGTAGTCGCGCAGCACATTGAATTTGGTTAGCTGGGTGACTACATCCCGGTACGCACTAAGCTCATCATACGTCGAGGGATATTGCAGCCGCGCTGCAAATTGTTGGAGTAACTCGTCGTTGACCATGTTGGCCGCGTATTTCTGCACATCATCAATCAAGTGATTCATCTGATTCGTTGTCTGCTCCAGATGTATGGTGTCCTCGCGCAACGCCTGGGCTTCGAGGATAGAAGAAAACTGCTCATATGCCAGCGCGCTGATGGCCGTTACTGACAGAGTGACTATAAGAATGACACTGCTGAGAATTTTATTTTTTATTTTGCGCATGGTTATTCGCTGCCCTTCTGCTGGAGGAAGTCCTTTGGCTGTATACCGGTGGTTTTTTTAAACACCTGACTGAAATATTGGCTGGTTTTGTAACCAACCTTCTCGGATACCTCGTATATCTTAAATTCCCCGGTCTGTAGGAGCTGCTTGGCCAGGGCGATCCGGTATTCCGTCGTGTAGTCCAGCAGGGACTGGCCGGTCTCCCGCTTGAAGGTGGTGCGCAGATGAATGCTGCTAATCTGCAGATGGCCCGCGACCGTCTCCAGAGACAGGTCGGGGTCGGCATAATTGCTGGCGACATATTCCATCGCTTTATTCACCCAGCGGGAATAATTCTTCTTAAGCTGTCGCCGCTGCAAGCGGTCTTCCAGAATCCTGCACAGGCTGCCTACGACCTGCCGTGCGTCGGTGCCAAGCGAGAGATCTGGTCTGATGTTCCCATCCTTGCTGCATTCGTCGCTAATCTGGCCAATGATTGTGCGTAGATCCGCCAGACGGGCCTGGGTAGCCACCTTCTCCAAATTTTCCTTCAGCCTGTCCAGTACGCTTATCTCGGGTGACAGCAGGTACTGCCTGACCTCTTCGGCAATAACGGACGCCGCCCCGGCTGAAGGAACCTGATCCAGCAGGAAAATAGCCCCAGGCGGAAGAAACAACGAATAGTCATATGCTTGTCTCATCGCCGCATATCTCCGCTCCGGCAATTCCGCGCCGCTGCCTGCAGAGATGATGATTCGGGGGAGGGCGCCCATCCGGCTATCTTCCAGTCTTTCTAGCAGTTGGGCGGCGATCTGCCGCAAATTATAATGCTGAAGCAGAAGACTGCTTGAAGAGGACAGCTTCAGCAGTACGGCATATCCGCCTTCATCCATCTCCAAAATATCAATATCCTCCATGTCCGCATTCCGGAGGCGGATTTCCTCTTCGATGCTCTTCCATACAGCGGGTACCGGCCAGCGTTTGCTCCGGCGGCTGCCGTCCAGCAGAAGCGCAGCATCCAGCTCGAAATACAGCAGCGCTGGCTTTCCCTGCTGCTGTTCGTTGACAAGACGGTGCAGCCTGGATTCCTGGTTCTCAGGGGGTGCCTGGTATTTGCCCGCAAGCATATCTTTCAGGAGAATATGCAGCGCGTGTCCGCGCCCTTCTTCCTCGGCTGCTTCCGCTATTAGGCCTTCCTTGAGCAGCTTCAGCTGTTCCAACAGGCGGTTGCGGCTGATTTCGTGCTTTAGCAGATAATGGGCTGCACGCATTTCCAGCGCCTGGCGGGCATAATCGAAATCGCGGTAAGCGGTCAGAAAGATTAACCGGGTTTTGGGAGCAAGCTGAACTACAAGCCGTCCCAGCTCCAGGCCGTCCATAGGCGACATGGAAATATCAGTGATGACGATCTGCGGCAGTAATTCTTCGAACATCCGCAGCGCCATGCGCCCGCTAGTCGCCTTTGCGACTACCTGAAAACCATTCTCCTCCCACGGAACCAACTGGTATACATTATCGAGTGCAAGCGGTTCATCATCGACAAGCATGACCGAAATTAATGAATTCATTGTAGAATTTCCTCCATTCCTGTCGCATTCCTAGTATATATGCAGGTATAGCGAAACTTGAAGGCGCTGTCAATGGGAATAACGACTAAATGGAAGGGAGGGAGCCAGCAGGCAAACAAAAACCAGCAGGCTTCCGTTACCGGGAATCTGCTGGTTGTATAGCTCTTAATGTTCTCCACCACAACTTGCAGCCGCAGGTCTCCAATGGGAGGACATTGATATGAAGAAGAGAACGATTGATATTTCGTTTTCTGGTGCCCGACCTTGCCTGGCAACCAAATTGCAATAACAAGTATAAGCAAGATCAGGCGAAAAGCACTTTCAAAAGCAGACCTGCTCACTAACCTTACACCGCACAGTCTGCGTCACACTCACGTATCGCTTCTCGCATCCAATCCACCGGTCGGCCTGCCAGAAATTCAGGCTCGCGGCATAAGAGCAATTCCATGGTAACAGAACTGATCTATCTCCACGTTACAAAACAACGCCAGTATCAAATAGCTGATGACTTCGAGTGGGCAATCAATCAGTGATATGTGGGTAGTTTGCGGGTAACACTTTTCAAAAATCCCTTTAAAATCAACGGAATTCTGATTCCTGTTAAATATAAAACATGTAGTTATCTACATGACTCGCTTCTTTGAAGTTGATCAAATCGGACAAGGTGGTGGAATCCAGCACGTCGGCGATGCTGTCGCGGATGCGCAGCCAGAGGTCGCGCTTGGCCGGGTCGTCTTCTTCGGTGAAATCTACAGGTGAAATGGGGCCTTCCAGTACACGGATGATGTCTCCAGCAGTAATTGTGCCGGCCTCACGCGACAGAATATATCCGCCGTAGGCTCCGCGGATACTCTTCACCAGGCCTGCGTTGCGTAGCGGAGCGATTAGCTGCTCCAGGTAATGCTCGGACAGGCCATTTTTTTCGGCAATGCTTTTAAGCGATGTTGGACCCTCGCCGAATTTCAGGGCAAGCTCCATCATAATTGTTAATCCATAACGTCCTTTTGTCGATATTTTCAAAGGGGCACCTCTTTCGGTTTAGTTGCTGGTAATCCAAATCGTTGACCGGACATGAGATATGTCATATCAACGTATTCCGATGTTTGCTCTCAGCTTATGTTATCATATCCTTGGACACATTTGGAGCGCAAACTGTAATTTTTCGTAAAAATGTTCACCAGTGGTGGACAAATTGTCAAAACTTCCGCCAAATCCAGCGTAATTTGCAGCCGTCACAGGCGGTTTGGGGTAGACATGTATGTTATAATACTGAATGAGCCGGGTGTTCTGTAGGATACCGGTATTTTTTGCATAGAAAATGGTGATTTCGATGACAAAGGCAATCCAGGATACACGTGTCGTCGTCGGCATGTCGGGAGGAGTCGATTCCTCCGTTACGGCGCTTCTGCTCAAGCAGCAAGGCTATGACGTCATCGGCATCTTCATGAAGAACTGGGACGATACTGATGAGTTCGGCGTATGCACTGCCGAGACCGACGCCGAGGATGTCCGCCGCGTATGCGAGCAAATTGACATTCCTTACTATACCGTTAATTTCGAGAAGGAATACTATGATAAAGTCTTTTCCTATTTCCTCGATGAATATAAGGCTGGACGGACGCCGAACCCGGATGTGATGTGCAACCGTGAGATCAAATTCGGGGAATTTCTGAACAAGGCGCTGCAGCTTGGAGCAGATTATGTCGCCACAGGTCACTACGCCAGAGTGATAGAAGAAGACGGTGTCTATAAGCTTCTGCGTGGAGTGGACAGCAACAAGGATCAGACCTATTTCTTAAATGCGCTGAACCAATACCAGCTCTCCAAAGCCATGTTCCCGATCGGCCATCTGCCGAAGCCTGAAGTGCGCAGAATTGCCGAGGAAGCCGGACTGTACACCGCGAAGAAAAAAGACAGCACCGGCGTCTGCTTCATCGGCGAACGCAACTTCCGCGAATTCCTCAGCCAGTACCTGCCGGCACAGTCCGGGGATATGGTGGACATCGCCACCGGCGAAGTCAAGGGCCGTCATGAAGGCCTCATGTACTATACGCTGGGCCAGCGCCAGGGCCTTGGCATTGGAGGCTCCGGCACGGGTGAACCGTGGTTTGTGGCCGAGAAGGATCTCAGCCGCAATATCCTGTACGTTGTACAGGGGGACAAGCATCCAAGCCTATATTCTACCGGCCTGATCGCTTCAGGCGTGAACTGGATCGAAGAAGGCCTACTCGGGGCAGCCCCGCTGAAGTGCACCGCTAAGTTCCGCTACCGCCAGCCCGATCAAGGTGTAACCCTGACGGCGCGTGAAGACGGTACTGTGCATGTGGTCTTCGATGTGCCGCAAAAGGCCATTACACCGGGCCAGGCTGTCGTATTCTATCTGGGCGAACAGTGTCTCGGCGGCGGAACGATTGAAACCGCTGAGAAGGTTGTTCCGCTTCCCCTGTCTTAATATTCCGTGGAGCGGAAGATGAACAGACAAAAGCATCCCTAGCCTTTCATACGGCTGAGGATGCTTTTTGCTGTCCAAAGATAAGTTATAGACTACCGAAGTGTTGTTGAACTAACGTTTCCCTTTAGTTGAAAACGATCATCCTTCTCTTTTACGATATTCATCGGTTAGAACACTAGCAAACCCCCAATTCTCATCATCAATTTCTTGTATGACTATGTGGGTATGTTCTGGCTTTTTACCGAGAACAGTTACAAGGGTCTCAGTAAATTCTTTTACGATTTAAGCTTTTTGCTCTCGGGTAGCACCTTTTGTTATCTGTAGATTAATATATGGCATTTGTATCCTCCTTTAGACAAATGACTATTAAATTGTCAACAACTATATTCATAATATACCATATTGGAATTTACATGTACCAATACTCAAATGAAGCTCTCTGCAGCTTGCTGCGGGGAATTTAGACCCTCAGAGATTAAACTGTCAGTTAGCTTAATGAAGAATCGTCAGTCTGATACTTTATTTGCTTCAAACATTTGCGTTGTGACCAATTGCATGCTCCAAGGATATAAAGTAATATTTGGATGAATCATGAATAGCAGGATTTTCGAACGATTGTCCGCAGCCCACATCAACACCAGATGCTTCTTGGAGCAGGAAGAGAACCACCCGCTTTTAGTACCGGGACTGGACTATGGTTCTTTTGACAATGAGGTAGCTACAGACCTGTTCATTCAAGCATTGGCTTCCAGGTTCAGCGAATTTGTTCAGACCTGTTTGAATGGACCTGAAGAGACCATCATTATTGAAAGCGTTTTGTTCCAGGACGCAATCAGTGTAGCTCACCTTAATGGGATAAATCGAGATAAGCTTCTTGAGCTTTGTTCCGTTCTTCTGGCTATCCTTGAGCCATTGAATACAGCTCTTATCTATTATTATCAGATGGATGTTGAGAAGCAATGGCGGTTTATTTGCAGTGTTCGCGGCAACGAGTGGGGACCGGTGTCCATGCATACGGATGAAGATTTTAAGCAAGCTGCTGAAGTCTGGGGGCTAAGCCAGTCCTTTGTCCGTGCGGTCATTGACCAATGGGAAGTTCCTAAATTGATCATTGAGAACAGTGATTACCTGTGGAGCGAATACAACCATCGAATCAATGAATTTGTGGACCGTTTATAGATTTATTGTATAGACATTGAAAAAGCACCCCTCAGAGTCATCGGATAAACCAAAGGTTTAATCCAGTGACTTTTCTGAGGGGTGCACTCTTTACCTGCAATGCCGGATCAAAGGCGATTCCTTATTGATCTCTTATTTTTGCTGCGACCCTTAAGGCTCTACTCCCCAGGCCAGCACACCGTTAATGTACAACGGCACTTTGGTCCAGTCGGTGTAGGAGGTTTTGGACGGATCATAGGAATAGTCTCCAACCTCATTGTAATTGCTCCAGTCGGTTTTGTTGATGCGCAGTTGAATCTCTCCGGTGTTGGCACCTGGAGCCAGACTGCCTGCCCCTGCCGCGAAGGAGACCTCAACGTAATAGTCCGCCCCTGCTACCGGAGGAGTCAGCTTCACAAAGCTTCCTAGCACATTGCTGCCGCCAAGTGTGGCGTAATCCACATTGAACTGCTGCGGCTTATCCCCATCAATCGTGTAATAATAGCGGAGTTTTACTTTGCTCAAATCTACCGCCGTGGTTCCGTTATTCACAATCCGAAGTTGTGGGCGGAACTGTGAGTCTGTGGCGTTGGTATCCGTTGTACGGTATTGAACCACCAAATTCGCCACTGGCGGCGTAGGTGTAGCCGTTGGTGTTGGTGTGACTGTTGGTGTAGCTGTCGGTGTAGCCGTTGGCGTCGGTGTGACAGTTGGCGTAGCTGATGGTGTTGCCGTTGGTGTCGGTGTGACTGTTGGCGTTGCCGTTGGTGTTGCTGTAGGCGTTGGTGTAGCACTTGGCGAAGCTGTCGGTGTTGCCGTTGGTATAGGACCGGAGCCCTTGTTGATCAACCGGTCATATTCGGCATAAGCAGTGGCCATATCTACCTGTGACCAGAACCGGTGGTAGGTGAATTCAGGAGTTCCATTATCCCATGTCTTGGTGACCTTGTTATAAGAACTGTTATACAGGCCTTCTAAATAATTCCATTTCGGATCGTTTTTGATATTAGGCAAAATGTCGGTATAACTTGCGTATACCCCGTTTCCGCCTTTTGCCGGGTCGGAAGGAACTACAGAATTACCAGGTATAGTGTTTCCTTGACCGAATTTTCCGGTCCAGCCAGCAGGGAAATACACTTCTTTTGTGAAGTAACGGAAATAATCCGCACGTTTCTCTTTTGTGGCAATACCTACGCCATCATTGTAGCCCCATGCCGTATCCAGCAGCGATTTAGCGAGCTGTGAAGCTGTTCCGCCAAGGGCGGTATAATTGCCGTGCTCTGCCTTATTCCCTGCGGCAAAGAAAGTAAGGGCTTTAATGTAGCTGCCCAGAACCCCGGTATCCTGGCCCGGATCTTTGGTGACAGCCTTCAGATTGCTGTTGCCAGTGAAGGAACTGAATCCGCTCCAGGTATTTGGCTGGCCATGCCATTCGACATTGCCTGGAACCCAGAACTCGCCGGGTGCAGATACTGTAGCAATCTGAGGGTTGGCTCCGCCCAGAATCCGTTGACCTTGCTTGTTCAGATAATAGCCATCGGAATCTGTTTCTGGACGGCTGCCGGCAAAGGTATAATCGCTGGACCAGTCAATCCAGTTCTCGATAGCCCGTTTTGCCATTTTGAAATTGGTCGAGGTGGTATCTCCGCTGGAAGCCAGAATGTAATACAGCTCGGCTACCCGCTCCATACTCCATGTCTGCATGCCAAACCAGTTGTTGGACGGAGGATCATGATAGACCGGAGCTTCATCATAGGCCATGCCATAGAAGGTGCTTGTGCCGGCTGGATAAGCGCTGTATGAGCCGTTGTAGCTGTTGGTGGCTCCGCCCGCAATGGCTCCTTCTGACGATTGCAGCCAGTTGTAGAATTCAAGCATGCGTGTTAATGATTTGTCCCAATCCTGCCCCGCCGTTGCCGAAGCCGGAATCAGACCGCCGTCTGGATTAGAGAGAGCATAAGCAGCGACCACGTTCTGGTAGCCCTGATGAGTGTGGCTCGCGCCAATTCTCCAAGCCCAGTCTCCGCCTGAGCCAAGTCCACCGCCCCATGCGGTATACCAGGCCAGCAGATATTGGTTAGAATCCTTGCCGGTTCCTGCTACCGGCGTGCCGTTGGCTGCGCTTCCAACCTTTTGGAAATACTTATCGTACATGCCGTACCGCAGATAGTCGCCCATTTTCTTAGCTTTGTTCAAGTATACGGTATTGGTATAGCCCAGCTCCTTGGCCCAATACATAGCCTGTACAGCACGCGCATCGGCATCTGTAGCATTGGTATACCGCCACTGTGCGGCAGGCACATTATTTTCTTTGGTGAAGAGGCTCATGAAGCCTTCATTACTTTTACCGAACGTTTTGTTGTCCTGCGAAGGATGCCCCACCGCCTCCCAGACTGACTCCTGCTCGCCCCGCTGGAACGTGTTCACATATGAGGCAGTATGCTTAGGATTCAGCAGGTTGCCAAAGCCGTACCAGTTGTCCACATCGACCAGCCAATGCATCAAATAGGTCTGGTTGTCACCATAGGTGGACTTCAGCTCGGCATCAATCGGGTCTTTACCCGGAGTATATTTGCCGTTCAGCGGACTTGGATACTGATCCGGCTGCGCGAATTCTGCGGCATAGGTTGCTGGACTGTTCGGATTGTATTTACTCATAGTCGGCTGCTCCTGCACACCATCGCCTTCATTGATCGGGATGATGTACTTCTCCATGTTGTCCCAGGCAGATTCCAGCTTGGTCCAATCCCCGGTGTGATAACCATACAGCACTTCAAGCCACATCCAGTAGCTGTATGCCTCCGAGGTAGTCATATGCCCGTAATTGGGCGCTTCGCTAAGCAAGGTTTCCACGGAATGATAAGGAATGCCTTCCGCCGAGAAATAACCGTTCGCCGGGTTCTTTAGCTGGGCATACATTTGCAGAAAACGCGTTTCTTCTACCGAAGCAGCTTTGGCTGTTGCGGGTTTGAAATTAAATAAACTGGTTGAAAGAGAGACCACTAGAACGGCGGATAACACTGCGGATACAGGCTTTTTAATCGATTTCAGTTTCATCTTCTCACGCTTCCTCTCTGGAATGATTTATGGTTCCAAGCCCCAAATCAATGTTCCTTCGCGGTACAGTGTGACTTTATTCCAATCAGCGAAGGCTGTCTGAGTGCCGCTGTAGGAATAATCGTTATTCTCGTTATAAGCTGCCCAATCCGTCTTGTTGAAGCGTATCTGAATTTCACCGGTATCTGCTCCTGGAGCAAGGCTGCCGGCACCTGAGGCAAAAGAAATCTCGACATAAGCATCCGCAAGCGCGGTCCCCGGATTCAGCTTGCCAAAGCTGCCGCTCAGATTACCGCTGCCGATCGCAGCGTAGTCGCAATGAAATTCCTGCGGCTTGTCCCCGTCTACGGTGTAATAATACCGGAGCTTAAGCCCGCTGAGATCGACAGCCGCTGTTCCTGTATTCACGATTCGGAACTGGCTGCGGATTTGTGAGTCACCGGGACTTGTATCATTGGTGCGGTACTGCACACGTAAAGTGCCTGTTGCCGGCGGAGTGGACTCCTTCGGCCGGGCGCTGACCTGTGCGGACGCTGTACTCTCGCCTACACTATTCGAAGCGGTCACTACGTAATAATAGTCCACTCCGTTAACCAGCCCGGTGTCGCTATAGGCCGTCCCTGTTACGGTCCCGATTGCACTATAAGGCCCGCCGTTCACCAGGGAGCGTTTGACAGTATACTGTGCCGCGCCGCTGACAGCGTTCCAGCTCAAGGCCACACTGGCATTGCCGGCCACAGCCTGCACCCCGGATGGATGTGCCGGAACCTGCGGTTCACCGGGATTGCCGCCCGATGGCAGCTCTCCATACACTTTAACTCCTGCATCGAACACCGGAATATAAGGATTTTTGACAGGTGAGGATGCCGAAGTAGCAACGCCCTTGAAGGAAAAGTCATTCGAGTTATCCCAGAAGGCCGTGTTCAGGGGAGCCGATATCCGGAACTGAATCTCCTTACGGAAGGCAGATTGCCCGCCGGGATAGATCGGTGTTCCGGTGAAGTCGATCTTCGTATAATAAATATGCTTCGCTGCATCATAAGGCTGCAATTGCGAGACGGTACCGCCCTGGTTGTAGCCTCCCGCCTTGACCGTGATATCCTCCGGCCCATAGCCCGCAGCTACAGCTTCACTTAGATCTACATAGTAATTAAAAGACATCTGGCTGCTGGAGCGTGCCGGCCAGCCCGAACGGTTATTCAGCAGCGCCCGGATTTCCACGAAGTTGCTGCCGCTGGCATTGACAGAGGTCTCGGCAAACATCTCATCCTCAGGTGTTTCTGCCTCAGGGAAGTTGGCCAGCGGCTTTTGTCCCTGTCCGTGCAGGATCATCATTTTAGCTAAAGCACCTGTAAATGCTGAATTGTAATCGGTTGCAACTTCATTTGAAACGTAATCGCCGATGGAGTCGGTATAACCGTCGGTCTTGGAAGGACCTCCAACCAGCGCTCCGTAAAGAATGTGCCGGTGGTTCGCAGGCGTGGTCTGGCTGTCGCTCCACGAACCATGCGAGGTCCGGTGATGCGGATGCTGCGGCGCATTGCTGCCAAACCCGATAACATAGCTGCTGTTACGCGGATTATCGCCCAGCATATACTTAATCTGCTGTTCAGCGAACGTGCGGGCTGTAGCCTGCTTCGCCGGATCGCTTACCCAGTCGGCATAGACAAACGCCAGAAAAGCCTGGTTGGCCGCATACCGCAGCGCTCCCCAATCATCCAGATGCGCAAGTCCGCCAGGAGTATAGGCTACACGGTCGGACGTGCCGTTCACTCCAGTCGTCCAATACTGCATGTTCCGTTCAGTGGATTGGATGAACTTGCTGTCCCCGGTGATGCGCGACAGCAGCAGCTGAGCACCATAATGCTTATCATCCCAGGACTGGGTCCATTGATAACCCCATTGTCCGGCTTGATTGGTAGACCACGAATTACTTGCGGTTATAGCCTTGTTCAGATAAGTCTGGTCGCCGGTCGCCATGTACAGCCAGACGCCACCCCAGCTTAATTCATCCGCATAACCGCTCCAAGACTTGTAATACTGCGTAGCGTCAGTGATACTCTCGGAGTAAACCCCCCGGTACGTATCGGCAAAATTGTACAGCTGCTTCGCATGCAGCAGCAGCTTGTCCGCATAAGCGGCGTCCGAATCCCTAAAGATGATGGATGCCGAAGCTAGCGCCGCTGCGGTTTCCGCCGCCAGATCAGAACCGGGATGGGCTGCGTCAATCTTATACGCAGGGCGTGCCATCGGCATGACCTCTGCTGCTCCCCACCAATTGTGATCCGCAGTACCGTTGCCGACCTGTCCCCATAGCTCATTCGGAGCAGTATGCGCTTTCATAAAATAGTCTGTTGCCCAGCGGATGTTGTCCAGAATCTCCTCAAGCTGCCCGGACTGGACATAACCATCCTTGTACTCATAGACCGACCATGCCAGCATCGTGGCTGTGTACGCCATCGGGAAGCCAAATTTGACATGATCTCCCGCATCATACCAGCCTCCGGTCAGATCGTGACCGACATCCGCACCGTCCTGCAGTCCCGAGTCGCCTCTCCATTCCACACGGTTGTTACCCGGCAGTACGCCGGAACGTTGGGTTTCATAGAAGTAGATAGATTTCTGCAGTGCCTCTGCATAATTGTAGCTACTTCCCGCAGCCTTGCTCACAGACGGGTGAAATGCAACACCTGAAAACATAGTGCAAGTTAACATTAAACTCAAGGATAGAATAAGACCTTGCTTCCCTTTCCTCTTGTTCATCTTAACCCTGCTCCTTTCTTTTCCTCACAATTCATTTGGATTGACTTGCTCACGCACCAATACCTCCCCAGTGCCTAGATTGGACATTTTATGCGGCTGGATTCATCTTCCACCTCCCATGTTGATGTTAGGATTTTTCATCCTATATACACATATACCATAAACGGGCGTTTATTGCTATATATTTACATAGAAAAAAAGATGAAATCTGGGCTTATTTGTAAATAAAATTTTCTTTTTCGCTAAATTGCTGTTAAAAAAAGAACCCCTCCTCCGCCAGAGGCAACAGCGCCTCATGTAGCGAATGAGCGGTTCTTCATTGTCTAATCCTTATCTGGTAGGGTTACTGTCCGCGCCGTAAGCCCTGATTGTGGCGGATTTTTGCTTCATTGCCCTGTTCGGTAGCTTCATAAAAGACCTTCCCGGCTATCGCCTTAGGCAAATAATCCTGCTTCACATAATGGCCGGGAAAATTATGCGGATACTGATAACCCTCGTGCCCGAGCGCTGCCGCGCCTTTATAGTGCGTATCCCGCAGATGCAGCGGAACCTCGGCCGATTTGAGCTCCTCGATGCAGTCCATCACATTCGCAATCGCCATTGCGACGCCATTCGACTTCGGACTCTCGACCGCGAACAGGATGGCCTGGGTGATGTTCAGTCTGGCCTCCGGCCAGCCGTTGTTGCGGTAGGCTTCCAGGGCGCTGACCGCCTGTACCATCGCCTGCGGATTGGCCAGGCCGATATCCTCGCTGCTGGCCGCAATCAGGCGGCGGATGAACGTCATCGGGTCCATGCCAAGCTTCTCCACGGCATAGAGGAACCAGAACAGGGCGGCGTCGCTGGAGCCGCGGATGCTTTTGTGAAAAGCCGACAAGACGTCATATTGCGTCGATTCATCGGCTTTGACGATCGGACGGCGGATCGACTCCTCAGCCACCGCAAGCGTAATGTGCACGCTGCCATCCGCCTCCGGCGCTGTCGTCATCGCTGCCAGCTCCAGGGCGTTCAGCGCCCGCCGGATGTCGCCATTCGCCATGCCCGCGATATGCTCCAGCGCCTCTTCATCCACTTGCAGCTCCATAAATCCGAGCCCGCGCTTCTCATCAGCCAGTGCTCTCCTCATCGCTATCATACTGTGCGCACTGCTTAAGGATTCTAGCTGGAACAGCGTGGAGCGGCTCATAAGCGCCCCGTTCACATAATGGAACGGATTCTCGGTCGTGGCTCCGATAAAAATAATCGTCCCCTTCTCCACAGCCGGCAGCAGCGCATCCTGGCGGGAGCTGTTGAAGCGGTGCACCTCGTCCAGAAACAGTATCGTCTTCGTGCCATACAGCGATTTATTGTTCTGGGCGCGCTCAATCACCTCGCGCACATCCTTAACCGAAGCCTCCACCGCATTTAGCCGGACAAATTCACCTTGGGTATGATGGGAAATGATATGGGCCAGGGTCGTTTTGCCGCAGCCGGGGGGGCCATAGAGCAGGATGGATGAGACCTGATCGGCTTCAATCGCGCGGCGCAGCAGCTTGCCCGGACCCACAATATGCTCTTGTCCAATATATTCATCGAGATTCTCCGGCCGCATCCGGTCTGCCAGCAGCCGGCCGCTTGCGGGCTCCTCGCTGAGTGAAAATAAATCCATTATTCCACTTCCTTGCTGTAATCTTGGGGATAAGAGAAACATTCCTGTCCTCTATCATACCACACTGCATCAGCAATCAAGAAGAAACGCGCCGCCGTTCTCTTCTGTAATTTGAATAAAAAGAGCATGACCTCGCCCTCGTGGCGGGTGCCATGCTCTTTGTTCAAAGTTAAGGCTAGCGGGTCAGCGCCAGCCGCATTTTTGAAATGATTTTGCGGATGCTTTCCTCAGATAAGTGGTATCTCTCCTGCAGCTCGTTCACCGAGCAGCCGCTGCGGTGACTGCAGAAAATCTCCTCATTGCGGTTGGCAATTTCTTGCCGGGAGCCGCTGTTCTCGCCCCATTTTACCCGTTGCTCCGTTTTCTTGGGGATATAAAGCAATTCACCCTGGATGTATCCCTGAAGCTCTTCGAGCAGGCCCGGGGGGAGCACATCCTTTCCATTGACATAGCTCACGCTGTGTTTCCTCCTTCAACAGGTGTGTTCCGTTTAGTCCGTCCACTGCATTGTTAAATACCTTCATGCCACCTGCCTCCTTTCTTCTCCTCAAATTTGGTAAAACCGTAAGTTCATTATATAAAACCCTGTGGTTAGCGTCTACATTCAATGTCATTCCGGCGGGTGTACCGTCCTGGTAACGGCCCTTTCCCGCATCTATCTATAAATGATAAGGAGGCCTTTCGGCCTCCTCGTAACAGGCTTCCGCACTAAGCGGAAACCACCTCGTATACTGAAATCATTTCAATCAGCCTCCTTCCAGAAGTAATCTTGCCCGGCCGGACACTTATTATTAAGCCATAGCGACGGGCAGGTTACAAGTTCAAGAATAGTTATAATTATTCTTGACCAGCAGGGAGGATACTATTTTTATTCGGATGGGGCTTGATCCGGCCAGCCGGAGGCGGTTCCATCTCCGTCCTGCACATAGGACGGGAGGGCGCTTCCGCACAGCAGCCACAGCTCATGCAGTGCGCGGGTACAGCCTACATACATCAGCTTCGCGTCCCAGGCCGCGGCTCCGTAATGGTCCGAATCGGCATCAGCCAGGATGACTGCGTCGAACTCCAGCCCCTTGGACAGATATACCGGCAGGACGGACAGCCCACCCTTGTATTCAGTCATGCTGCCGTCGATCAGGTGTATATCCTCAAACTGGCCGGAAAGCTCGCCGTACAGCTCAGAGGCTTCCCGCATGCTGCGGGTCAAGACGGCCACCGTGCGGTATTCCCGGCCGGAGAGTGCCTTCAGGGCCGTCCTTACAGCATGGACACGGCCCTCCCCGCCTGCTGCCGCAGCTTTGGGCAGCTCTTCGCTATAAGAAATCAGGCGCACGGGATTTCCGCTGCGGAAGACCGGTACAGCGAGCAGGCTGCTGCCGACACCGGCGGAGAGAATACCGTTGGCAAATTCGATAATCTCCATGGTCGAACGATAGCTGCGGGTCAATGCGTGGTAAGCCGTATTTTCAGGAGCGAACAATCTCTGCATCTCTTCCCAGGCATGGACGCCTTTATAAGCATGGATACCCTGCGACAGATCGCCCAGAATGGTAAAGGAGTGTCCTTTGACATACAAATCCAGCACCGCAATCTGAAATGGCGAGAAGTCCTGCGCTTCATCAATTACGATATGGTCAAAGCGGCTGCCGCCCTCATTGCCGTTCAGCAAATAATGAATATACAGCAGCGGCGGCAGATCCTCTTCATGCAAAATGCCTTTTTTGAGGTCCTTGACGGTCATCTTCAGCACACCCTGCGGAATAAGCTCAGGTGCTTCAGCCGGCCAATCCTCAGGAACCTTCACCGCGCGGAAAAGCTGCTTGTAAATGTTCAGCGGCTCGTACTTCGGCCATTTGGCGCTGTAGGCTTTTTCGCGTGCCGCGCTTTTCTTCTTGCGGTCCTTCAGCGCCGCCGCCGAGGGACTCTTCTTCAGCTCCATCTCAACCCAGCGGTGAATCCGCGCCATTACGCGTTCCTTGCGCTTCGCTGGAGGATACGGGGCGTATTCCTCGTTATGCCAGCGCAAAATCATGGACCGGCGCAGTACCGCCCCCTCCCAGGGGCTGAAATCGCCTTCGGGCACCGCACCGTTCTCCAGCAGCCGGATAGCGGACTCGATGATCTCCATAAGGGCAGTCGATCCCTTGAACCGGCCCGGTGTCTCTTCTGTAATCTCTGGCATGCCGCCTTCTCTTTCGAACCAGAGGTTCATTGTTTCGGCAGCATTCTGCTCTGGCAGCTCAAGTCCCAGCACATCCGCCGCCCAGTCAGGGAAGGTGCTCTGGGCAATGTTGCCGACCCCAAGCTCGGGCAGCACATCCGAAATATAATCCAGAAACATTCGGTTCGGCGCGAAAATAATCATTTTCTCCGCAGAGACCTGATCTTTGTATTGGTACAATAGGAACGCCAGCCGGTGCAGCGCTACCGTAGTTTTTCCGCTTCCCGCCACGCCCTGAATAATCAGCGCGGTGTTCTTCGCCGCCCGGATAATTTTATCCTGCTCCTCCTGAATCGTCGAGACGATGTCGCGCAGCCGGTTATCCTTGTTCTCACCCAGCCGGTAGACGAGGAATTCATCCGATACGGCCGGTCCGTCGCTGTCCCGGTTATACGTATCCGCTACCCTCTCCAGGATCTGCTTGCGTATCACCACGTTGCGCTTCAGGTACACCAGCCCTTCGATCAGCCCCTCCGGGGCTTCGTAGGAGGCTGGCTCCGTACCGCCGGTAAACGAATAGAACAGGCTCGCTACCGGAGCGCGCCAGTCAATCACCAGCGGACGGTCGCTTACCTGTTCCCGGTCTACACCGATTTTACCGATGTAGAGCGCTTTGCGGTCATCCTCATCTGTACCCTGAAAATCAAGCCGTCCAAAATATGGCTCCTGCCGCAGCTTGGCAAGGTCTTTGCGCCGCTGCTCCCTTGAGGCCTCCAGCGCCTGCTCCGTATAATCGTGCCCTGTGTACACCGGAATGCTGCGCAGTCTCTCAAGCACCGTGTCAATCTCTGTAAGCGTGCTGTTCAGCCTGTCTTCTTCCTCTTGATAGGCACTTTGAAAGTTGTCCTCCAATTTCAGTTACCTCCTAAAAGATTTGTATGCCACTGATTCGCCTCGTGTAAGACTGGCTTCACTCACACAAAAAGGATATTTATTATATCACAGCAGAGTATGAAATGCCATATCTTTCAAGCTACATATTTCGACATGAAGTTTCATCCCATAAAAGCATGCAGCGCAAAGTTAGCTACGAACAGGCCGGCAATTCCGTACAGCGCGGGCGGAACATCCTTGCCTTTGCCCATAGCCAGCTTAACAATCGGATAGGTGATGAAGCCGAACGCCATACCGTCCACAATACTGTAGGTGAACGGAATCATCACCATGATCAGAAAGGCGGGGAACAGCTCGGTCATGTCGCTCAGATCCATCTCGCGCACATTCTGCACCATCAGGCCGCCGATCACAATCAGAATCGGCGCGATGGCGCTGTCCGGCACATAAGCCAGCAGCGGAATGAACAGGAACGTGGCCCCGAACAGGAGGCCGGTGACCAGCGAGGTCAGGCCGGAGCGCCCCCCGGCGGCGATCCCCGCCGTGGACTCGGCAGCAGCAACCACAGGGCTGCTGCCGAACAGCCCGGCGGCGATATTCGCAATGGAGAGCGCCCGCAGGCTGCTTTTGAAGCGTTCGGGACGGCCTGCCATCAGCGTCTGGGATGAGATCAGGCCGATATTTTCAAACACGACAATCAGCAGCAGCAGGAATACAGCAATCCAGAAGACCAGGCTGACGATTCTGCTTAAGTCCATCCCGGCGAACACATCGCCATAGCCTGTGAACACGTGTCCAGAATCAGTATTCTCCGGTACCTTGGCTGCTCCAAGCAAATAAGCGAGTCCTGTACCCACCAGCATGCTGATCAGCAGCCCGCCGCGTGTCCCCCGTATGAATAACACAAGCGCCAGAATCAGGGTCACACAGGAGGTAATGACCGCCGGATTACTGAAATGCCCAATCGCTACAAAGGTCGTCCGGTGGGCGATCACAATTCCGCTTTTTTGCAGACCGATAAACGTCAAAAACAGCCCGATTCCGACAGTAATCGCATGCTGCATATTATGGGGAATCGCCTCGCTTAAGATCCGGTACAGGGAAGTAAACGCGACAATGGCGAACAGCACTCCCGTCACGATTACCACCGCAAGCGCTTCGCGCCAATCCAGCTTCATGGAATGCACAAGCGTATAGGTGAAAAAAGCGTTAATGCCCATGCCCGGCACGACGATAATCGGCGTTTTGCCGCCAAAAGCCATCAGCAGGCAGCCGGTGACCGCCGTTAGCAGCGTAGCCACCATCCCTGCCCGCAGCGGCATCCCCGCATCATGCAGAATCGCTGCGTTAACCATTACAATATATACTGAAGCAAAATAGGACAGGATGCCTGCCGCCCATTCCTGTTTCCAATTATCACCCGGCTCCAGGCCTACGCTATTTCGCCAAATCTTCGATTTCATTTTGCAACCTCCACTGATTTTGAGTTCCTCCGGCGGTATCTTTTCGATAAGACTATTGTCTTTCCGCAGCCGCAATAAAAGGGCGTAGCAGCCGGATAAAGCTGTACGCCCTTGTGTCCTGTGTTCTTAGCCGATGTTATTTATCTGAAGGATTCTTCCGGCCCAGTAGGAGCTTCTCTACAGACTGAACAATACGCGAGGCACGCGTTTCTTCCCGCTTGGCTTCCATAATCCAGGTGATATAAGCTTTACGGTGTGAAGGGGCGAGTGCGGCAAAAAAGCTCTCCGCTGCCTCATTCTTCTTCAGCGCCTCCTGCAAATCCTCTGGAACAGGGAGCACCGCTGCCGCAGGCTTCTTAGCAGCCGAAGGGGTTCCCGAGCCGCTTCGGCGCGTCGTGGCTCCAAGCGGACGGAACCGCATCGCCGACCATGTCTCGTCAACTGATATAAGCGATACTCCTTCAAAGCCTGCGTCTTTCACGTTATCCCAGCCCTTGTCCCGGCTGAGATCGGTCTTGAGCCCGGAGCTTCCCTTCGGATAACATAACCACAGCAGGCCGTCCGGCCGGATGGCGCTAAGGGCAGCAGGTGCAAATTGCTCCAGTTCTTTCACAGTCGCTGCGAACAATTGTACGTAATCATACGTCCCCTTGAGGCCGGAGTTATACTCTGCAGCCCCGGCTTCAAGGCCCAACTCCTGCAAATACCCTTCTGGCGGCTGCAGCACGAGCACACTCCCGCCCTGCGGCAAGCGCAGCTTCTTGATCAGCGCTTCATTCATACCGTGATTCCACCAGCCTCCAGCAGATCACGCACGGTGACGCTGACCATAATGAGGCCGACTACCGGCGGCACGAACGAGTTGCTGGCTGGCGGCTGCTTCGCTTTGCGCCGGTCCGGCGCATTGGCAGGGACGATCTGTTCCGTAACATCCTCACGCGGCTTCACCGGCTGTTCGGTTGAGAAGACAACCTTTATCCCCTTCTTGATGCCTTCCTTGCGCAGCTTCTGGCGGATCACCCGGGCAATCGGGTCCATGCTGGTCTTGGAAATGTCGGCCACCTGGAAGCGGGTCGGGTCCATTTTGTTAGCTGCGCCCATGCTTGAAATCATCGGGATTCCCCGGGACAGACATTCCTTCATCAGATGAATTTTGTAGATAATCGTATCCGAAGCATCAATTACGAAATCCAGCTTATATTTGAAAAGCTCCTCATACGTTTCTTCCGTATAGAACATATTCAGCGCAATCGCTTCACATTCCGGATTGATCAGCTTGATGCGTTCGACCATCAGATCCGTTTTGTTCTGGCCTATGGTGGTTGTGAGCGCATGAAGCT
This sequence comes from Paenibacillus sp. sgz302115, assembly GCF_056120445.1. NCBI lineage: Bacteria > Bacillati > Bacillota > Bacilli > Caryophanales > Paenibacillaceae > Paenibacillus > Paenibacillus sp. sgz302115. The sequence continues at coordinate 136,209 of NZ_JBVYOK010000004.1, read as the reverse complement.
GGCGGTTGATGTTGGTGATGTCTACCGAATCCTTGTCGATGAGGATAATGCGGCCAATCCCGGTGCGGGCAAGGGCCTCAACCGCCATCGCGCCCACACCGCCGATCCCGAGCACGGCTACTGTGCTGTTCTTCATAATCTCCAGACCTTCCGGTCCAATCGCCAGCTCTGTTCGCGAGAACTGATGCAGCATGATGTACAGCCTCCTAAAAGTTTTGTAGCGTATGCTTCCTGAATTTAGCTTCGTACAAACCTCACTTCGGAAACATACACTTTTAGTCTTATAAGCATCTAAAAGCTTACGGAGTAGGCAACCCGCTCCGTAAGCCAAATTTAATTTATTGCTTTACTTTTTCCGGTTTTGGAGCCAGCTTGATGTGCAGCTGTTCCAACTGTACGGCGTCTACAGGCGCAGGAGCATCCATCAGCAGGTCGGTTGCACTTGCCGTTTTCGGGAAGGCAATGGTTTCCCGCAGATTCGTGCGGCCGGCAAGCAGCATTACCAGGCGGTCGAAGCCGAAGGCAATCCCGCCATGCGGTGGAGTGCCGTATTCGAAGGCATCCAGCAGATAGCCGAATTTCTCGTAAGCTACCTCAGTTGTGAAGCCAAGCGCATCGAACATTTTCTCCTGCACATCGCGTTTGTAGATACGCTGGGAACCGCCGCCTACCTCATAGCCGTTAAGTACGATATCGTAGGCTTGCGCACGGATGGCTCCAGGATTGGTCTCGAACAGGTGCAGGTCTTCGTCCATTGGACGGGTGAACGGATGATGTTCCGCCACATAACGCTTCTGGTCTTCATCATAGCTAAGCAGCGGGAATTCAGTCACCCAGGCGAATTTGAACACACTGTCGTCGATCAGCCCAAGCTGGCGGCCAATCTTCAGGCGCAGCGCCCCAAGAACATCAGCCACTACCTTCTTATTATCAGCGGAGAAGAGCAAGAGGTCGCCTTCTTCGGCGCCTGTGCGCTCCTTCACGGCTGCAATCTCTTCTTCAGTGAAGAATTTAACGATTGGCCCCTTGAATTCGCCGTCCTTCACTTGAATCCAGGCCAGACCCTTCGCGCCGTAACGTGCAGCATAAGGTCCCAGATCGTCAATCTCCTTACGGGTCCAGGTGCCGCAGCCTTTCGCGTTGAGGCATTTGACCTCTCCGCCTTTTTCGATGACAGAGGCGAAGACCTTCACACCGCTTGAGGCTACGATATCATTCATTTCCACCAGCTCCAGGCCAAAGCGCAGATCCGGCTTATCCGAGCCGTATTTGCCCATGGCTTCGGCGTAAGTCAGGCGCTGGAACGGAACAGCAACCTCGACGCCAATCGTTTCTTTCAGCAGTCGCTGCATAAGAGTCTCCATCATCGACAGCAGCTCATCCTGAGGCATGAACGAAGTCTCGATATCGAACTGGGTGAATTCCGGCTGGCGGTCAGCGCGCAGATCCTCATCGCGGAAGCAGCGGGCCATCTGGTAGTAGCGCTCGATACCGCCCACCATCAGGAGCTGCTTGTAAATTTGCGGCGACTGCGGAAGCCCGAAAAATTCACCTTCATGCACCCGGCTTGGCACCAGATAATCGCGTGCGCCTTCCGGCGAGCTTTTGGTCAGAATCGGAGTTTCAATATCAATGAAGCCTTCGCTGTCCAGGAAGTCGCGGAAAATCTTCGCCGCTTTGGAACGGAGCAGCATCGTCTTGTACATTTCCGGACGGCGCAGATCCAGGTAACGGTATTTCATGCGCAGGGACTCATCCACTTCCACGCCATCTTCAATGAAGAACGGCGGCGTTTTAGCGGCATTCAGTACTTCAATATTTGTAATCTGCACTTCGATTTCACCAGTCGGCAGATTGGGGTTGATCGTTTCATCATCTCTTTTTACAACTTTACCCGTAACGGCAAGCACATATTCACTGCGCACCTTGTCGGCAATCTGCAGCGCTTCGCCGGAATAGTCCGGGTTGAACACGATTTGCACAATTCCGCTGCGGTCACGCAAGTCAATAAACAGTACGCCCCCAAGGTCGCGGCGGGTCTGCACCCAGCCGTTAAGAGTTACAGTCTCGCCGATGTGCCCGGTCGTCAGTTGTCCACAGTGATGGCTTCTAGTCATTATTTATCTACCCCTTCATGGTTAAAATACTTGTGTTATTGCTAACCCTGTTATCACATCAGTAACAAATCTCAATCCAGCGCGGATGCCAGTTCTTCGAGCTTGACCGTCCTTTGTTCGCCTGTGGCCATAGATTTCAGGGCAATGACGCCGCTATTCAGCTCGTCTTCACCAAGAATTGCGGTATACCGCGCATTCAGCCGGTCTGCCGATTTCATCTGCGCCTTCATTTTGCGTCCAAGGTAATCACGTTCCACAGAGTATCCCAGGCTGCGCAGAATGAACAGCTGCTTCGTAATCTCCAAATCCGCCGCTTCACCAAGAGCGACAAAATATACATCAAGCGGCTTCTCCGTCGGCAGCTCCACACCCTGATTCTCCAGAATCAGCAGAAGCCGCTCCAGTCCGATCCCGAACCCGATACCCGGCTGATCCGGCCCGCCGATTTCTTCCACCAGACCGTTGTAACGGCCGCCGCCGCCAACTGTATCAATAGAGCCAATGCCTGCCGCCTTATATTCAAACGCTGTATGCGTGTAATAATCAAGACCGCGTACCAGACGGGGGTTAATGCTGTATTCCACACCCATCACGTCCAGATGCGCTTTGACCTTTTCAAAATGTGCGGTGCATTCCTCATCCAGACTGTCGAGAATGGACGGCGCACCGCCAAATTTATCCTGATCCACCTTGCAGTCGAGCACCCGCAGCGGATTGCGTTCCATCCGGCGCTGGCAGTCGCTGCAGAGGGTATCTCTCATCGGCCGCAGGAAGTTCAGCAGCTTCTCGCGGTAAGCCGCACGGCTTGGCGCATTGCCGACAGAATTCAGCTCTACCTTGACATCCTTCAGTCCCAAATCCTTGTAGAACTGATACCCCATCGAGACCACTTCGGCATCAATTGCCGGGTCCACCGCTCCAAAGGCTTCAATCCCGAACTGATGGAACTGGCGGTATCTTCCTGCCTGCGGGCGTTCATAGCGGAACATCGGTCCGATATAATACAGCTTGCTGACATCCGGTTCGCCATACAGCTTGTTCTGAACGTAGGCACGCACAACGCCGGCTGTTCCTTCCGGACGCAGCGCCAGATCGCGGTCTCCCTTATCCTTGAAGGTATACATTTCACCTTCCACAATGTCCGTTGTTTCTCCTACACCGCGTTCAAACAGCCCGGTATGCTCGAACAATGGGGTGCGAATCTCCCGGTAATTGAAGCGGCGGCACAGCTCTCTCGCCTTGCTCTCAACGTATTGCCATTTCTCCACTGCACCCGGAAGCACATCCTGTGTGCCCATAGGTTTCTCGAATCTTTCTTTAGCCACAGCCTATCCCTCCTGAAAATAACAAAAAATCCCTCGTCCTGTTCATTACAAACAGGGACGAGGGATTATCATAACCAATAATTCACCCGTGGTGCCACCCACATTCCGGATTCAAGCAAACTGCCTTAAATCCGCTCAAAGCGGTTAACGCCCGCCTACGCGCATCGGCTACTAACCTGCGGCAATTCTGAATTGCCTGCTTTCGCCGTGCGTTCTCGGGGAAGTCATTCGTCCGTTCATCAACAGAATCCTTGCAGCCAGGGCGGAAACGGTACGCGTCCTTCCTATGGACGAAAGCCGGTTCAGCGGGGATTCCTCTCTGGGGTTGTGGGTTACGGAGTACTTGGTCCCGTCATCGAAACAATATAACATACCGTATACTGTTAGATTCTACTGAACCACTGCGCTAAAGTCAAGGAATGAAATGAAATTGGTGGTGCGAAACTTGTAAATAATTATCGTTCAAAAAAAATGACCTGCAGCCGATTGCTGCAGGTCCATCATCATATATTATAAAAAAGGGGGTCATGCTTCTATTATATTCAGGCTATATTAAGGAATCATGAATGTAATATTACGGTTGTATTACAGAAAAGAAAGCGTTTTATTTTCTAGGACATTCCCCAGTCTCAGATCACAAATTACTTTACACTACAACATTATTCTCTGTCCAGAGATTTCATTCAACATTTTTCAGCTCAAGGGCAAAAATCAAGCTCCTGGCGACCCATACAGGTCAGCAGAAGCTTATACATTCCTTCCTATTCTTCAAAAATCTCCACAATAGCACGCTTGCCGCGCAGAATTTCAACAACCTCATTCTGCTTCTCTTCCGGCACTTTAAGTGCCATTACATAATGCAGATCCTCTGGCCCCCGGTCAGCCGCATCCATTACGCTGCTACTGCCGAAGCCATCGTCCACGTTGATTCCCGGCACAATTACCGCGCCCGGAAGGGTACCTGCTGCTCCCGCAACCCCAAACGATTGCCCGGCCATCGCTGAAGTGTTATAAGGGACAAGCGGCAGCAAAATATTGCTCTCGCGATGATCGCCATTATCCAAAGGATCAGTTAATGCGGATACTTCAATGTCCGTCACACCAAATGGTATCAGCGCCGTCTTTGCGCCTTCCGCTTCATCTTCGTTCTCGAAATACGCCTGGATTCTCTGAGTCATGTCCGTTCCCTCCTGTTAGTAATAATAAAGCCGATTCACCGCACTTGGTCAGCTTCGCGGCAGGAGACTGCGGCTTTTTCCCTTCAATACATGAAGCTCCCGCTGGTCTTCGGCCCCTTTGAACGCCGCCGTGACTTCGTGACAGCAGCCAACAGTGTACGCCGGAATGCTCATCCATGCCCAAGCTTTTTGTGAATGTCTCATGTCAGGCCTCCACATGACGCGAATGATTAATCACCCCTAGTTTATCCAGTACAAGGTGGCTCTATCCGCACAGAAGCCCGGCTGCAGCAAGTGCAGCAACAAAAAAAGGATACCGTACGCCGATTCCTCCCGGAACCCCATACGAAACCCTTTTAGAACAAACGTATTTGCTTAGCCCTGGCTGTCCAGCAATAACGTCACCGGACCCCAGTTGGTCAGCGATACATCCATCATAGCGCCAAACCTGCCGGTTTCCACCTGAAGCCCTCCGGCTCTCAGCTCCTGGTTGAAGTAATCGTACAGCCGCTCTGCCTCGGCAGGCGCAGCCGCAGCCATGAAATTCGGCCGCCGGCCTTTGCGGCAGTCTCCATACAGTGTGAACTGTGATACCGATAATATCGCTCCGCCTGTATCGGTAACGCTGAAATTCATTTTGCCGGCTTCATCCTCAAAAATGCGCAGTCCGGCGACCTTGTCAGCCAAATACTTGGCGTCCTTCTCTGTATCCTCATGGGTAACTCCGACCAGCAGCATCAAGCCTTCTCCGATCGCTCCGGTCACTTCACCCTCTACGGTTACCCTGGCTTCCTTGCAGCGCTGCACCACTACTCTCATTATGTCTTAGCTCCCTACCCTGAAATAACGATGTCCTAACGGAGGACATTGTTATGGAAGCCTCGAATTTGGCGAAGCCAAACCTAAGGCCCATCTATGAAATCTCATCGTCTGAAGTGCCGCGAAAGAGCGGCATGTATGTCTATTGCATGATGCGGTTAACCGTATATACATCCTTGACCCGCTTCACCCGGTCCACCACAGACTGCAGATGATCAGTGTTGCGGATCAGAATGGTCATATGAATCATCGCCATTTTGTTCTTGTCCGAGCGTCCGGTGACTGCCGAGATATTCGTCTTGCTCTCCGACACCGCCTGCAGCACCTCGTTGAGCAGGCCGTTGCGGTCATGGCCCGTAATCTCAATATCCACGCTGTAGTTGGCCTCCATGCTGCCTTCCCATTCCACTTCGATCACGCGCGCCGATTCCTCGCCATCGCCATCTGTAGGAATATTCGGACAGTCCTCACGATGGACGGAAACGCCGCGCCCGCGGGTCACATAGCCGATAATATCGTCGCCGGGCACCGGATTGCAACATCGTGCGAAGCGGACAAGCAGATTATCAATGCCTTTTACACGCACCCCGTTGGTCGGCTGATTGCGTTTCTCCCCGCTGGACTTGATCTCCTTCATTTCGGCCGTAAGCTCAAGATGCCCTGCAGCCTCTTCCAGCTCCTTGCGCAGCTTCTCCGTAAGCTTGTTGGCAATCTGCGAAGCGGTGATCCCCCCGAAGCCGACTGCGGAGAGCATATCCTCCACATCGCCGAAGGCGAATTTTTTGGCTACATCGCTGAGCTTATCCTCGGTGAGAAAATCGGAAACCTCCATATTCAGCCGTTTCAGCTCGCGCTCTACCGCTTCGCGGCCCTTCTCAACATTTTCCTCGCGTTTCTCCTTCTTGAACCACTGCTTAATCTTGCTGCGCGCATGAGAGGATTGGGCAATCTTCAGCCAGTCGCGGCTCGGACCGTAAGAGTTCTTCGAGGTCAGAATCTCCACGATATCCCCGGTCTTCAGCTTATGATCCAGCGGCACAATCCGCCCATTCACCTTGGAGCCAATCGTCCGGTTCCCTACCTCTGTATGAATACGGAAAGCAAAGTCAAGCGGCACCGATCCGGCCGGAAGCTCCACAACCTCTCCTTTAGGCGTGAAGACAAAAACAAGATCCGAGAAAAAGTCCATTTTGAGCGACTCGACGAATTCCTCGGCATCCTTGGCCTCATGCTGCAGCTCCAGAATTTCCCGGAAAAACGGCATCCGGTTCTCCGGGTTGATGCTGCTGCTGCCTTCCTTGTAAGCCCAGTGGGCGGCAATCCCGAACTCGGCAGTACGGTGCATCTCCCATGTACGGATCTGAACCTCAGTCGGCTCTCCGCCCGGGCCTACCACTGTGGTGTGCAGCGACTGATACATATTCGCTTTGGGCATAGCAATATAATCCTTGAAACGGCCGGGCATCGGCTTCCAAAGAGTATGAATAATACCTAATGTGGCATAACAATCCTTAATATTGTCTACGATAATGCGGATAGCGAGCAGATCATAAATCTCGTTGAACTGCTTGTTTTTGGTGCTCATTTTGTTGTATACACTGTAAATATGCTTTGGACGGCCCGAGAGATCCCCCTCAATGCCCATTTCATCCAGTTTGGCACGGATGCGTCCGATTACGCTCTCGATGAACTGCTCGCGTTCCGCCCGTTTCTTGTGCACCAGATTGGCAATGCGGTAATACTGCTGCGGGTTCAAATAGCGGAGGGCAATATCCTCCATCTCCCATTTGATCGCGGAAATCCCCAAACGGTCGGCGATGGGACAAAAAATCTCCAGCGTTTCATAAGAAATACGGCGCTGGCTCTCTTCGGACTGATATTTGAGTGTACGCATATTGTGCAGACGGTCCGCCAGCTTGATGACAATGACCCGGATATCCTGAGCCATGGCGATAAACATTTTGCGGTAATTCTCGTTCTGCTGCTCTTGCTTCGAGCGGAAGCGAATCCGTTCCAGCTTGGTCAGACCATCCACCAGCATGGCGCAGGTATCGCCAAATTTCTCGCGGATCTGCTCCAGCGACACGGTTGTATCTTCCACAACATCATGCAGCAGCGCCGCAATAATGGAGATGACATCCATTTGCATATTAATGACAATATCTGCGACCGCCAGCGGATGCAGAATGTATGGCTCCCCCGATTTCCGAACCTGGCCGTGATGAGCCTGATCGGCAAATTCATAAGCTTCCCGGATGCGGAGAAGATCTTTTTCTTTTATATAGGCGCCGGCCTTTTCGATTAATTGCTCTATGCGCATTCTCGTCGTATCCGTTTCCTTTCTATAATAAAATGAACCCGCAAGGGGTGCAGGATTTGCAGGTTCCATATGTTCCAAGCTACACTACAATCCGTTTAAAGTTGTCTATAATTATGACGCTTGCGATGGATTACGTCAACACTTGCCACACCGTGGCATTGCTGTAAGGTAAAGTGTCAAGAATGGACAATTTCGTGGCACTTGTAAAAATGTTGTTGTAAAAAGACTCCGTTCTATTTAATCTAGTAAAGGCGGTTTTTTAGAACCTCACATAAAATAGACATGAAAGAGAAGTGAACACCATTGCAACGCGAAATTCAAGTTAACGAAAGACTCCCTTGGGGCCCGGGCTTTTTGCTGAGTCTTCAGCATTTGTTCGCCATGTTCGGCAGCACGGTGCTTGTCCCTAACCTGTTCGGGGTAGACCCTGGCATGATTCTGCTGATGAACGGGATCGGAACACTGCTGTATATCCTGATCTGCCGCGGCAGAATCCCGGCATACCTCGGTTCAAGCTTCGCCTTCATCTCGCCGGTGCTCAGCGTGCTGAAGCAGCATCAGGGTGATCATCAGCATGGATATTCGCTTGCACTGGGAGCTTTTATCGTGACCGGCGTTATTTTTATTCTGGTCGCATTGATCGTCCGTTATGCCGGAACCGGCTGGATTGATGTCGTATTCCCTCCGGCGGTTATGGGCGCCATTGTCGCTACTATCGGACTGGAGCTGGTGCCGGTTGCTGCGCGCATGGCCGGGCTGATTGCTCCTGAAGGAGCCACCGGCTGGACCCCGGACGGAAAAGCTATTACATTATCCATGGTAACACTCGGCGTGACTGTTATTGGCGCAGTCCTCTTCCGCGGCTTTCCCAAAATCATTCATATCCTCATCGGGATCGTGACCGGCTACGTTCTGGCTTATATCATGCAAGTGGTGAACACAGATGCAATCTCTAGCAGCAACTTCTTCTCCCATCCAACTATTGTTACACCTTCCTTTGACTGGGATGTTATCTTCACAATTATTCCGGTATCGCTTGTGGTTATTGTAGAGCACATCGGACACTTGCTCGTGACCAGCAACATTGTCGGCAAAGACCTGACCAAAGATCCGGGACTTGACCGCTCGCTGATGGGCAACGGGATTTCCACGATTCTGTCCGGATTTTTCGGTTCTACACCGAATACAACCTATGGTGAAAATATCGGCGTTATGGCGCTCACCAAAGTATATTCGGTCTATGTGATCGGCGGCGCTGCAGTCATTGCGATTCTGCTCTCGTTCTCCGGGACGTTCTCCTCAATTATCTCCAATATTCCCCAGCCCGTTATGGGCGGCGTCTCGCTGCTGCTGTTTGGTGTAATTGCCGCATCCGGTCTGCGCATCTTCGTTGAGCAGAAGGTCGATTTCTCCAAGGCCACCAACATGATCCTGGCAACCTTGGTCCTTGTAGTCGGCATCAGCGGCATTTCGCTTAATATCTATGGTGTACAGCTTAAAGGCATGGCACTTGCGACGATTGTTGGTATGGTTCTGTCCTTGCTCTTCAAATTAATTGAGGTGCTTGGCTTGTCCAACGAGCAAGACAACGAGAAAGCTGCGCACTAAATCCCGGTTGATTAGCTTCATATATAAAAAGCGGACTGCTGTCTTTATTCGACAGCAGTCCGCTTTTTATTTCCCGGGAAAAGTCTTTCGCTTCCCCTTAGTCCTCGTACGAAAGGAGAGAATGAATCTCAATGCCTGTAAGCTTGTTGCGTCCGGCAAGCTGGGTCAATTCGATCAGGAAGGCTGCTCCGACCACTTTGCCGCCAAGCTGTTCTATGAGGTTGACCGAAGTAGCGATTGTGCCGCCCGTTGCCAGCAAATCATCAGCAATAAGCACATTTTGTCCAGGTTTGACCGCATCCGTGTGAACAGCCAGTGTATCCTTGCCGTATTCCAGATCATATCCCACCTCGATGGTGTCATATGGCAGCTTGCCGCTTTTGCGGATTGGCACGAAGCCGACACCCAGCGCATAAGCAAGCGGTGCGCCTACTACAAAGCCGCGGGCTTCAGGTCCGGCGATCACGTCAATTTTCAGATGCGCCACCAGCGCTTTCAGCTCATCAATCGCCCGGCGGTAAGCTTCGCCATCTTTAAGCAGGGTAGTAATATCTTTGAAGCTGATTCCCGGCTGGGGGAAATCCGGAATCACACGAATACTGTCTTTAAAATCCATAACATCATCTCCTGAAAGTTTTGTTAGCATATGCTTCTCAGCGTTACCTCCGTACAAAACTTGCTTCGAAAGCATACGCTTAAGTTTGTGAGCGTTACCTCACTGATTTATCTTCGAACAAACTCACTTCGGAAGCATACGCTTAGTTTTGCTTCGGAAGCATCTGCCGCCAAATCATCCAGCTTGAGAGGCACCCGGACGGCGGGATAACATCCAGTCCTGCAGCTCGCTGCGGCTGGCTTCCATGAAATATTGCTCAATCTCGGCAGTCTGTCCCAATCTGACAAAATGCTCTGAAGCCGTAAGACTTTTGGCGGCAGGCTGGGTGACAAAGCTGATATTGCCGCGGCTTCGCTCGATAAAATCAAGCTCCTCGAACACATCCAGCATTTTGCCCAGCATCCGCGTGCTCATTGCAGACTGACGGCTGAGCCGCAGCAGCAGTTCATTCTCTGGTGTTGGAGCTGTGGCAAGCGCTGCCAGCAATTTATACAATGACTTGAAATGCTCCCGCGTCGGTGTTTGCAGCCGGTCACGGCCATCGCGGATCGAATGCAGCAGTGCGATATTATCTGCGTTCGGGAAAACAGCCAGCAACGCATCAAGCTGCTCCGGTGTTTCCGGCATATCAAGCAGACAGAGCAATGAGACCTGGGTGCTTTCTGCATTCTCCGGTTCATGACGGACTGCGGAAATTCCAGCCTCTTCATCATATACCCAGAGGGACATGCCTTGGAGCGCACTCAGCGGTGACATGCGGCTGTTCTGAAATACCGCTGCTGTCCTGAACGGGCTGCCGCCACTGTAGGGCTGCAGCAGCTCTTGAAGAGATGCGGCTTGTTTCACCGCATCGGCAGCGCCGCGCAGGTCAAACACCTGCGGATTCGGCACTGCCAGATCCTGCAGCATCAGTTGCGGCTTGCGCGAGCCGTTCCACTCGTTAACCGACAGCTCTGCCAGAAGGTCAATCATAGTGCCGGCCGGCAGTAAATCAGCCAGCGGACCTTTACCGAAAGCTACAGCTTCAATTGTATTTTTGCCCTGCTGGAGAACAAGCTTCAAATGCTTGCCGTCCTGGCCCATTTTGCGGGTTTCTTTTACTGCAGCTCCCCGAACAATGAACTTTGGCAGCGGGTTGGCCATTCCGAAAGGAGCCAGCCTGTCCAGTTCAAGCGCAGCCTGCAGCGAAAGGTCGGCAATCGCCACCTCACCGTCTGCAGCCGTTACCGGCATGTAATGCTCCGGCGTCAGCACAGCAGCCACATATTCATTAAGGGCCGCAGCAAAAGCCGCAAGCTGGTCCCGGTGCAGACTCATCCCGGCAGCCGCCGGATGGCCCCCGTAATGGTCCATCAAGTCCGCACAGGAGGTTAACGCCTCATAAATATCCAGCCCCGGTATAGAGCGGGCGGAGCCTTTGCACATCCCTGTCTCGGGGTGAATATCCAGAATAATGACCGGTCGGTAATAGCGTTCCAGCAGCTTGGAGGCTACAATTCCTACCACACCCACATTCCAGCCCTGCTCTGCAAGAACAATAATATCCGGCAACTTGCCGCGCTCCATTTGCTGTTCCAGCTTAACTGTGGCTTCAGCGACGATTCTTTCGACAACCAGTTGGCGCTCTTTGTTCAGGAGGTCCAATTCTCCGGCAAGCTCTTCCGCTTCAGCCGGCTGCTCTGTAGTCAGCAGCGTCACTGCACGTCCGGCATGGTCCAGACGTCCGCTGGCATTGATACGCGGGGCCAGCCCAAAAGCAATATTTACAGCGCTTACCGTATTCATCGTAATTCCGCTGACTCCAAGCAAAGCCCGGATGCCCGGAAAAGACGAGCGCTGCATGCTGGACAGCCCTCTGCGCACAATGCTGCGGTTCTCGCCCAGCAGCGGCATCAAATCTGCAATCGTACCGATTGCCGCAATTTCGCTCCAGGCCTCTGGGACCTCACCGTCCAGCAGCGCCTGGGCCAGCTTATAGGCCACACCGACTCCTGCCAAGCCTTTGAACGGATAAGGGCAATCCGGCAGTTTGGGATTAATCAGCGCATAAGCCTGCGGCAGCAGCTCTGGCGGCTCGTGATGATCCGTAACGATCACATCAATGCCGAGCTCACTCGCATAGGCGATCTGATGATAAGCGCTGATTCCGGTATCGACAGTAATAACCAGCGACACTCCCTGCTGCTGCGCCCAATCCAGAGCATGATTGTGCAGCCCGTAGCCTTCATTCGAACGGTGCGGAATATAAATGTCAAAAGAAGCCCCCAAGTGCCGCAGCAGATAGATCATCAGCGCAGTACTGGACACTCCGTCCGCATCATAGTCGCCATAAACAAGAATATGTTCTTCATCTTGCAGCGCCTTTCTGATTCGGGGAACCGCTTCTGCCATCCCTTTCAGCAGAAAGGGATCATGTTCCTCTTCGTCTCCGCCATCCATGAACATAAGCGCCTTGTCAGCCGTGTCCATGCCCCGGGTCACCAGGAGTGACGAAAGGAGCGGAGAAACAGAAAGGCTCCGGGCCAACTCCCGAACAACATCGGGATCGGCTGCCGGAGATTGCCATCTTGTTTTTGAATGGAGCAATAGATTTCACCTTTCTCTCACCTTGCGGACTACTGCAGCAGCGTGGGAATATCGTTGTCCACGAGCTCCTGGTTGCTTTTGTAAGGATAACCCGGATCATAAGGCACAACATCCATATGCACCTCGCCTACATGCACAAAACGGTGCTGCAGCAGCTTTCTGGCACATTCCGAGATATCCTGGGCTTCCATAACGGTAATACGCGGATTTACACTGATTTTGACTTGAAGGTTCACATAACGCCCCTGCTCCAAGGCCTGCAAATACTCTACACGGATAACGCCATGCACCCGCTGTACGGTTTCTATGAAGCTGGCCGCCTCCTCGGAGGGGAGCTCCTGAAGCTTTTTACCGTATACAGAGGCTGTGACTAGCGAATATCCTTTTCGGATCATAAAGCATCCGGTTAACAATGCGGCAATCGGGTCCATATACAGCAGCGGATGCCAATTGAACGTTCCGCCGGCTATGGCCAGGGAGGTTCCGATAAATACAGTGATTGAAGTATAAAGACTGAAACGGTGACTATCCGCGTAAGCGGCATGACTGCCATCGCCCTTTTTTTTGAAATAACGGTACTGATACTGAAAAATCGCCTCTTTAAAAACAATAGACACGAGGACGGTAACAAGCGCTGCCTGTCCCGGTGCCGATAAATGTCCTCTGGTCAAATCGCGGATCGCCGAGAAGGCAATTTGCAGCCCGCCCATAAGAATCAGTACTGAAAAGAGGATGGGAATAAGCGGTTCCTTATTGCTCTGCAAAGTCCGCTGTATCCCTCTGCGCTTCTGATCCTGTCTGCGCCACGGAAGCGGAAGAATTTCCGCCAGCTTGGCAGCCGCATCTGATCCGGAATATAATGCGTCACCCACTAATGCCTTACTGCCTGAAAGATAACCAACGCTTCCTTTGGCCAGCGCCAGCGCTATATCGCTGGCGACTCCTGTCCAGGTAACCGTCTCACTTTGCGGTGATTGTTTATCATTCATTACGAGGCCCTCCTTACCACTAGCAAGTCATCTCATGATGATGAGTTCCGACTGACATTCCACTCCAAAGATTCCGAAAAGCCGCGTCGTCATTGACGCGGCTTCCCGGGACAACTAAGCTTAGGCTTTGGCCGGTTTGCTCTTTACGGCTGTCTTCTGGCGTTTCTTCAGCAGCAGCCAGAGCGGACTTGCGATAAAGATGGAAGAGTAGGCTCCAAAGAGCAGACCGATAACCATAGCGAGTGAGAACATTTTAATTGATGCACCACCAAGTACCAGCAGGAAGAACGCGGCAACAAATACCGTAAAGGCTGTGTACAGGGACCGCATAAGGGTCTGGGCCACACTTTTGTTAACCAGCGCCTTCAGATCCTCATAGGTTTTCTGTTTGCCGAAGCGCAGATTCTCGCGGATCCGGTCAAAGATAACAATCGTATCATTGATGGAGTAACCGATAATCGTGAGCACCGCTACAATGAAGGTCAAATCGACCTCCAGCCGGAAAATGGAGAAAACGGCAACCACGATAAAAGCATCATGGATAAGCGCCACAATCGCCGCTAAGGCGAAACGCCATTCAAACCGGATACTAACATAGATGATGATCCCTAAGCAGGACAGCAATACGGAGTAGATCGCGTTGCGGGCCAGCTCTTTGGCCATTTCCGTATCAACAGTGTTGATCTCGAAGGAGGCTTTGTCATCCAGCTTCGTAATCGCCGCTTTCAGCGCGGCGTCCTGAGTATCATTAAGCACTTCATCATAACGGATGTTCACACGATTCTCACCGACTGTAATATCCGGCTCATGCGAGATGCCAAGCTCATTAAGGGCAGGTTTTAGCTGCTCCAGCGTGATGTTCTTCGATAACGACACGTCTACGTTGGAACCGGCCTTGAAGTCAACGCTGTAGTTCAGCCCCATGAAGCTAAGGAAGGCCACACCAAGTACAGTAATCACAATGGAGAAGATATAGAAATATTTACTTAAGTGTACAAAATCAAGCTCTTTCTTAAAGCGCACGGATGTCACTCTCCTTTACCCCAAATTGCTTCGGCTTTTTCAGAGTGCCGGCTTTGACCAGCACCGTAAGCAGCCAATGGGCAAAATAAAGGTTTGTTACGATACTAAGCACAATTTCCACAATCAGGATCAGGGCAAAGCCTTTAACCGCACCTGTACCAAAGGCGAACATTACAGCCGCTACGATAATGGTAGTGACGTTCGCATCCATAACTGTACGGAAGGAAGTTTTGTTCCCTGCTTTGACAGAAGACAGAATGCTCTTACCGTTGCGCATTTCTTCCCTTATCCGTTCATTTGTAATGATATTGGCATCGACCGCCATCCCTATACCCAGAATAAACGCGGCGATACCGGGGAGAGTCAAGGTGAAATCGGCAACGACGAACACCGCGATGAGCAGCCATGTATGCAGAATCAGCGCAAAGCTGGCCAGAACACCCGGCAGACGGTACATGCCGATCATGAAGATCAGAATAATTATTGAACCCACAAGACCGGCTTTGATCGTCTGATCAAGAGACTGTTTACCGAGTGTTGCACCTACGCTTTGGGAATATTTCTCTGTAAGCTTCAGCGGCAGGGCGCCAAGGTTGATGGTATCGGCTAACTCACGGGCTTGATCTATGGTGTAGTTCCCTGAAATCGAAGCATTACCGTCGGTAAGCTCCGAATGAACCTCGGGATCTGATAGCATTCTGTCATCAAGATAAATAACTAGCTTCTGGCCCAGCAGACGTTTAGTAATCTCTGCAAATTTGTCCTTATCCTTTACCTTGATGCTGATTTCCGGCCGGTTCAGATTATCGCGTTGAACCTCTGCCGCACCCTCCACAAAATCACTGCCCACAAGCTCAATCTTGCTGTAGGTTCCTGCGGCATCGCCTGGGGCGGCACTGCGGAAGGTCAGAACTGCGGGTTCTTTCATCTTCTTGCGGACTTCGGCCTCGTCGGTAACGCCCGCAATCTTCAGACGGATGCGGTCCGTTCCTTCTGTAGTAACCTCAGGCTCGCTTGTTCCGAGTGCGTTTGCCCGTTTCTCCAGGCTTTCCGCCGTCTTCTGCAGCGAAGCACGGGTCAATTCCGCTCCGGCCTCCATCGGCGTGGCTTGATACAGAATCTCGAAGCCGCCTTTCAGGTCAAGCCCCAGACGGACCTTGTCCAGCAGCCCGGGAGTTGTGAATACCATGACGCCTGTTAAAACGAGCACGGTAATGATAAAGCTCAACAGTCTCTTCATGCTCTTGCTAGTTCCCCTTTCATTACTCAATATTCCTATTATAGCTACGTGCGAAATGACCGTCAATTCAGGCGGAAATGACGGCACGCGTTCACACAAAGAAACGGCCGGCTCCGCTCAAAGGGCAAGCCATCCGTTTTGATAGGAAAAGCTGAATTATTCTTCTCTTACTTTACTGCTTCCTATAGCTGTTTGCAAAAGAAAATCGTTCCTTTTATCAGTTCAATCCCCGATAAGCGGCAATCGTCAGATAGTTCATATAACTGCTTGACTTCAGTGAATAGATGTCATTCACCAGCTTATGCAGGGGGGGCCTGCCTTCCTTGCTGTAGTTGCGGCTGACACATTCCCAAATATCCTTGCCTGTTACATATTCATAGCCGAGGAGGCGAAACTCCTCCGCTTTACTGCGGCACATGGCTTCGATTTCATCACTAAGCTCGTCGTAATTCCATTGTTCCGATTCCACGTGTTGACACCTCCAGAGATCACTTCCTTGTGCATGTTCCCAAAGTTATGTATTCGACCAAGCTTCCTCTCTTTCCTTCTTCCGGTGAAAAGTTGTCACACCTAAAGCTTGTCATGGAAAAGCCTGCTTGCCCATATCAATGTTAGAAAGACTATATTTGGGAAGAAGGAGTGCCCTTTGAGGAAACAGACCTTTATTCAAGGAACCTTGATTCTGCTGGCCGCAGGCATCATTAACCGGATGCTCGGCTTTATTCCCCGTATTATTTTACCCCGGATTATCGGGGCCGAGGGGGTGGGCCTGTATCAGCTTGGCTATCCGTTTTTTATCGTGCTGGTGACCATCATCACCGGTGGAATTCCGCTGGCCATCGCCAAAATGGTTGCCGAAGCCGAAGGAGAAGGCCGCCCGGAAGAGTCGCGCCGGATTCTGCATAGCGGACTGACGCTCAGTCTTGGACTCGGTATCTTTTTTACTATTCTTGCACTGTTCAGCGCTTCATGGGTTTCCAATGTGATATTAACGGACAGGCGTGTCTATTACACCTTTCTGAGCATGACACCGATGATCGCCATTATTGCCGTCTCCGCGATTTACAGAGGTTACTTCCAGGGCAGACAGAACATGATTCCCTCGGCGCTATCCTCAGTGATAGAATCGGTTATTCGGATCTTTTTTATGCTGTGGTTATCATGGCTGCTGCTTCCAAAAGGAATTGCCTATGCGGCAGCCGGGGCGATGCTTGGTGTAACTGTCGGTGAAATCTTCGGCATGCTGGCCCTTTTGGGGCAGTACTATTTCATCGTAAAAAAGGACAAGAAAACCAGCCAGTCCCATACCGAGAATATACCCGCCTCTACCCGGGATTTCTCCATACTTAAGCGGCTGATCGGCATTTCAGTGCCCGTTACCGCCGGACGGCTTGTCGGCTCCTTCTCCTATCTGCTGGAGTCCATTATTACTGCCCGCAGTCTGGCGCTGGCCGGAATCGCCACTGCCGCTGCCACTGCACAGTATGGCTCTTTGCAAGGGATGGTGATTCCCCTGCTGCTGCTGCCGGGGGTGCTCAGCTCTTCACTCGCCGTGTCGCTCGTGCCTTCCTTGTCGGAAGCGGCGGCGCGCAAAGATCTGCCCACAATCCATAAAAGAATGCATCAGGCGCTGCGCCTGGCGATGGTAACCGGAGCCCCCTTCGCGGCGGTTATGTATATTTTTGCTGACCCGCTGTGCACGCTGATGTACGGCAATGCCGATACCGCACCCATGCTGCGGATGATGGCGCCGTTCGCCTTGTTTTTATATGTCCAAGCTCCGCTGCAGGCTGCCTTGCAGGCTATGGACCGTCCAGGCAGGGCGCTGATCAACACGCTGATTGGTGCGGTAATCAAAATTCTGCTCATTCTTACGCTTGCCTCCCAGCCGGAATATGGGATCTACGGAGCGATTATCGCCATTATCGTCAACAGTATCCTTGTGACTCTGCTTCACGGGTTCAGCGTAATTAAGCTGATATCCTTCTCGCTGAGGCTTGCCGACCCGATAAAAACCTTCGCCGCAATGATCATCATGGCTGCCGGAATGTCTTACATCTATACCAAAGTGCCAATCGCTGAGGCGCAGTGGGCACAATTCCTATTCGCCGCCGGAAGCGGAATGGCCTTGTACTTCGGGATATGCATGTTGTCCGGCTTAATCTCCATACGTGATCTGGACCGGGTTCCTTTTATAAAAAAGTGGCGGTGAACTGTCACCTGCTACCCAGACGGTCTACATAGATTTTGCCATTGTGGTCGATTGAGCATAGGAACACATCCCGAAAATCCGAAACCCCTTTCTGACGGATCTGTGTTCTCAGCCAAAATCTGGTCTTTCCAATCATCTCCAGATTCTCATCCTGTACCTTTCCATCCATGATCAGCGGAATCGGCAGGCCTTCATATCTGATTTTATGTTTCGGCAATTCAGCATCGCCTGTGCTCTCTCCTGTAGAGTGCTCAGCGTGCTTGCCGCGGTTGGCACCGGAGCTGCTGTTCCCGGTTTGATTGCTGGAGGACACGCTTTTGTCTTTCTCAATGACGGTAAGCTGTCCGCTCGGTTCCAGAATAGCAAATTCAACGTCTGCCGGACTGGTGATATTTTGTCCGCGCAGCTGCAGCAGCAGATCGTCAATGTTGTAGCGCTGTTTGCGCATCTCCCCGCGGTGCAGCTTGCCATCCGAGATGAGAATGCTCGGTTTGCCGTCCATCAGAAGCCGCAGCTTTCTGCTCTTAAGACTGAGCTGTGCAACCAGAACCTGAATTAGCACGAGTGTCGCCATCGGTACAAATCCGTCATAGATCGGCCGTTCAATATCCTCAATGGAAAAAACAGCAATCTCGGCAATCATAATCGAGATCGTCAGATCAAATACAGACAGCTTGCCGATTTCCCGCTTCCCCATAATCCGCATGCTCAGGAAAATGAAGATATACATCAGCACGGTCAGAAAGATATGGGCAGAAATATGCTGGAACATATTCTCTTCGCTCCCCTTCCAGTGTCACCCGCGCAGCTGTTGTGCGGGCTGATTAATGTACCCCTATTCTGGCCTCTGCGCCAAGGGAGCATTCGGAAAACGGCTTATTAATTAATGGTAAAAAAGGCTTCACACTCATTCTTGTACTATTGGGGCAAGCCCCCCCATACAATAGTAAAAACCCGCATAAAAAGCTTAAGCGTAAGCTAACAAAACTTTTAGGAGGTTGTACCATGTACTTATTCCGGCGCCTGTTCTCGTGGAGAATATCGAGTCCTGTGTTATCGGGGTTATGCCGCTCATTCCTTTGGATGCTGCTGGGCGCGCTCGTCCTCTCCTTTTTACTCTGGGGCAGCGGTCTTGAAGAGCAGGATCTTGCAATGTACACCTACATCATACACGGCATCGCCGCTGCATTCGGGGGCTTGACTGCGGGCCGCAGAGCGTCCAGCAAGGGCTGGTATCAGGGAGCGCTCACTGGCGCCCTCTACGGGATTACCGTACTGCTGATTGGATTTCTGGCACTGGACAGCGCTCCTTCCGTTATGGATTGCCTGTGGATTCTGGCTGCTGCAGGTATTGCTGCACTTGGCGGAATGTTTGGAGTCAATCTGCAGAAATCTTAAAATTTATATTTTCCAAAAATCGAACCTGGCCCCCAAAAATATGTTACACTGGTTTCATATGACTATGTGAGGGATCAAGGAGGCTTCGATTGTTTTGCTTTACCAATCAATGAATTTAATCTCGTTGTACACTGTTATAATTGTTGTGTTACTAATCTGGCTTGGTTCCCGGCGCAATCCATTGCAGGCTTTAGTGGAGATTGGAAAAGAACTCCTGCGCTCTTATAAATTTTTGTTGCTGTTTGCGGGTATGTTCGGTGTGCTCTTACTGAATAAATATGAATTGCAGATTGAGCGTAAAATGCAGCTCACCTCGGATTACACCTCGTTCATTTTTGGTCTGGAGGGCCATTTTGTCAGAGGTGTTCAGGAGATCTTCTTCGCTCCGTGGCTGACACCCACTATCGTATTCTTCTACATCTTTATGCTCCAATCGGTGCTTGCTGCTTCGCTTGGCGTCTATTTGCTGGATAAGAACCGCGTGATGCTCTACGCCACCTGCTATGCGATTATCATCAACTATGCCATTGCCATTCCGTTCTATATTTATTTTCCGGTGAATGAGGTCTGGTCCTATGTTCCGGCAGGGGTTCGCTTTACGATGCTGGATGTTTTCCCGAAATTTGAGCAGGAATACAGAGCCCTCTCCGGTCTTAACAATTGCTTCCCAAGTCTGCATACCTCAATTTCCGTCACAACTGCTCTGCTTGCCTTCCGGTCCGGCAACCGCCGCTGGATGGTCATTTCAACAGTCTCTGCGGTAATCATCGTATTTGGGATCTTCTACCTTGGCATTCACTGGTTGACCGACATGCTGGGCGGCACCCTGCTGGCTGTCGTATCAACCACAGTTGCGGTGCAGCTTGCCAAGCTGACTCTGCGCAGCGGAGAGGACAGATTGACTGTCAGAAGCCGTGCCACCAATACCCGCTGATAAATCCAGATAAACCAAGTAGAAACGGCTACGCCGTCCTTAAAAGGACGGCATTCGTTTCAGCGAGAAATATAAGGATAAAGTATAGCGTGAAACTTATACTTTCTTATATTTGCAAAAAAGCGGCATCACTCTTCAAGAAGAGGATGCCGCTTTTTATGTACCGTTTACAAGAACAAGCTACTCTTTATCTTCCACTTCCACAACAGCGTGGCTGATAGAGCCGCGGTCAAAGGTCAGCTTGGTCACATCGTTTACACGCAGGACCACGATATCGTCGGTAATTTCCATGATCGTCCCGTGAAGGCCACCAATGGTCACTACTTTATCGCCTTTTTTCAAAGCTTTCAACATGGAGTTGCGCGTT
The DNA here is from genome assembly GCF_056120445.1 of Paenibacillus sp. sgz302115. NCBI lineage: Bacteria > Bacillati > Bacillota > Bacilli > Caryophanales > Paenibacillaceae > Paenibacillus > Paenibacillus sp. sgz302115. The sequence continues at coordinate 115,477 of NZ_JBVYOK010000004.1, read as the reverse complement.
TTGGTCTTCTTCTGCTGCGGACGAATCAACAGGAAGTAGAATACCACAAACATCAGCACAAATGGGCCTACAAGACCCAATATACTTCCGCCGCCCCCTGCGGCTGATGCGTATTGAAACTGTAACATAATTCTCCCCCCTTTCAAAAAACACTAAGACACAATCCAGGTGTACTAGAAGCCTTTAAGATTATCATATAATCCGTATTGTGCAAAAAACTCATCGCGAAAATCAAGCAGCCGATCTTCCTTGATGGCTTCACGCACCTTACGCATCAATTCCAGCAGGAAGTACAAATTATGGTATGTCGTTAACCGCAAGCCGAAGGTTTCGTCGGCTTTGATCAAATGGCGCAAATAAGCACGGGAATAATTCCGGCAAGTGTAGCAATCGCATTCAGGATCAAGCGGCCCGAAATCACGGGCATACTGCGCGTTGCGTACAACAAGTCTTCCCTGACTGGTCATGGTTGTTCCATTGCGGGCTATACGCGTAGGCAGAACACAGTCGAACATGTCTACTCCGCGGATTGAACCTTCCAGCAGCGCATCCGGGGACCCGACGCCCATCAAATAGCGCGGCTTCCCTTGCGGCAGCAGCGGAACCGTATAATCCAGCACTTCATACATAAGCTGCTTGGACTCTCCGACGCTGAGTCCTCCAATAGCATACCCCGGGAAATCCATGGAAGTCAAATCTGCCGCACTCTGACGCCGCAAATCCTCATACATGCCCCCCTGGACAATAGCGAAGAGCCCTTGGTCTTCAGGACGGGCATGGCTTTTCAGGCATCTTTCGGCCCAGCGTGTGGTACGTTCGAGTGACTTTTTGACGTAATCATACTCTGCCGGATAAGGCGGACATTCGTCAAAAGCCATCATAATATCGGAACCGAGCGCATTCTGAACCTCCATCGCCACTTCCGGCGAGAGGAATTTCGGATCCCCGTTCAAGTGGGAACGGAAATGCACGCCTTCTTCGGAGATTTTGCGCATTTCGCTCAGCGAGAAGACTTGAAAGCCGCCGCTGTCCGTCAGGATCGGCCGGTCCCAGTTCATGAATTTGTGCAGGCCGCCGGCTTCGCGGATAATATCATGGCCCGGGCGCAGAAACAGATGGTACGTGTTGCTCAGAATAATATGCGCGTCCATTTGCTTCAGCTCTTCGGGGCTCATCGTCTTGACGGTGGCAAGTGTGCCGACAGGCATAAATGCAGGCGTCTCAATCACGCCATGCGGAGTATGCACCCGGCCGAGCCGTGCACCGGATTGCTTACAGGTCTTGATGTGTTCATAAGTTATTGCTGCCATATGTGTAATCCTTCCTCTTGCTTAATAAATGAACATTGCGTCGCCGAAGCTGAAAAAGCGGTAATGCTGCTGGATCGCCGCCTCATACGCGGCAAGGATATGCTCCCGGCCAGCCAAAGCGCTCACCAGCATCACCAGTGTTGACTTCGGCAGATGAAAATTTGTAATCAGCGCATTCACTACCGTGAACTCATAACCGGGATAGATAAAAATATCCGTCCAGCCGCTGCAGGCCGCAATCGGTCCGCCCTGGCATTGTCTTCCGACCGTTTCCAGTGTCCGGCAAGAGGTTGTGCCTACAGCGATGATCCGGCCGCCTCTTGCTCTTGCATCATTAAGGATCTCCGCAGTCTCATGCGATAATTCGAAGTACTCGGCATGCATCACATGCTCTTCAACCTTCTCCACCGACATCGGCCGGAACGTTCCCAGTCCGACGTGGAGCGTAATATAAGCAATATTAACGCCTTTGGCGGCAATTTGCTCCAGCAATTCTTCGGTGAAATGCAGGCCTGCGGTTGGTGCGGCCGCCGAGCCTTCATGCTTGGCGTACACCGTCTGATAACGCTCGCGGTCGTCCAGCGTTTCCTTGATGTAAGGTGGAAGCGGCATTGTTCCCAGCCTGTCCAGAATCTCCTGAAATATCCCTGTATAGATGAAGCGAAGCGTCCGGCCACCCATGTCGGACTCATCTTCAATAACAGCACGAAGCTCTTCGCCGAAAATAATTACCGCACCGGTCTTCAGCTTTTTGCCGGGCTTCACCAGCGCTTCCCAGCGGTCTTCGCCCAGATTCTTGAGGAGCAGAACCTCTGCCTTGGCACCAGTGTCTTCCTTGACGCCGAACAGCCTGGCGGGAATCACCCGCGTATCGTTCAGAACCAGAGTATCTCCTGGCTGGAATTGCTCAAGTATATCTGTAAAATGCCGATGCGCAAGTTGTCCGTTCTCCTTGTTCACGAGCAGCAGCCGTGACGCACTGCGGTCCGAAAGGGGAGTCTGGGCAATAAGCTCCTCCGGCAAATGAAAGTCATAATCGTCTACGTTCATGTTCAGTCTTCATTCCTTAACTATAGTAACGTTACTAAAATAGTGTTGCAATATTTGCTTGTAGTCATACCCTTTGTCCGCCATGCCCTTCACACCCCATTGGGACATGCCAAGCCCGTGGCCATTCCCCCAGCCAATAAAATAGAATCCGGGGCTGTTCGTGACTACTCTGGACGAAGCATCTCCGCCCATGACCACCGTCCCGCTTCCGCTTGCCGTCACCTTCCCGGTTGCAGAGAGCACTCCGGCGCTCTGAGAGCTGTTAACGGTTGCCGTAGAGCCGCCAGCGCCTAATACAGTATAACTGCCGGCAGGCACAATATCAAACAATGTACTAGGCAATCCGCCAAACGCAGAACGGAACAAATCAGGGTATTTCACCTGCAGAATCTCCCCGTTGGCTTTTACCTGAGTGACTCTCCCTGAAGGCCCGCGCTGCGTAACCTGCAGACTTGTAATCGAAGAAGGCAGCGAATTTGAGGTCTTGCCTGCCAGGTTTTTGAGCAGCTCCGCAGAGGAGTAAGGTCCCTTGATCCAGCTATAGCTGCCGGATTCAAAGACCTGATTCAGCACTACGGCGTTATCGCCGGGATTAAGCTTGCCGGCAGGACTACCGCTGCTCTCAATAATAGGCAGCGGGCGGATGTTCACATCCTTAGTGGCCGCTGTGGCAATAGCCAGCCCTGCCGCTGTTTTGCTGCCGGTCAATTTGATGTTGTCCTCCCGGGCATAGCCGGAGACACCATTATCAAGCAGCAGATAATACCATTTCTTCGACGCCCCCACTGCCGCAGCGTCCTCAGCACTGGCTACGCTGACAAAATTAGTGCCACCATTGCCCCATACCTCCGAGGGATCTGCCGTCACACCTCCGCTGTTGGAGGAAAAGACCGCTTCAATCACCTTGCCGCCGCTCTTCAGCACCTCACCGGCGGTAGCATCCACCGCTTTGGTGATCACCGGAGCTTCAGCGCCAATGCCGTTATAGACCTGGCTGAGAGTTGTATCGACCACATTTGCGACATCAAAACGGTTGCCTTGAGCCAGCGCGTAGCTGCGCGCCGCCACCGCCTGGGCCTTAAGCGCCTCATCGGGCCAGCCCGATGAGACCTCTCCACCGACGACGGCATACAAATACTGCTCCAGCGGGACTTCATTGATCACAGCCAGCGAACCGTTCAGCCCGCTCAGCTCCAAATTGCCGCGGTAGGTGCGCTTTGAGCGCTCAACCAGTTGAATTCCCGCTGTATTGCCCGCTGCCAAAAACTTGGCACCCGCTCCGGACACGCTGTAATGAAAAGCCTGACCTTCGCTGCTCCAATCCATCCCGGCATCCGTACGGATCATGAGGCCTGGAGTTGAAGTCGCCCCGGCTGAGAGAACCAGTTGTGGCAGCGCGGCCGTAACGGCGGTGCGCAAAGCGGCGAGATCACTGTCATTTGCCGCTTCGCCGACCCACACTTCTACCTGCGCGCTACCGTCCGTTCCGCTCACCAGCGTCTTCCAAGCGTCGAAGCCTGCCGCAGTAATCGTACTCATCACGGTCTCAGCCTCCTGCTGGGTAGCGAACTGTCCGGCAGACAAATGCTTGCTGCCCTTCAGGGCCGGCGCTTGTCCGTCAGGGATGGACAGCCCCGCTTTCCCTACCCGGGCCAGCCCCTCCTTGGCTGCACTCTCACTGACATATGGGCCTGTATACAGCTGGTACACATTCGAGCCGTTCCTTGAAGCAACAAATAACATTGGCTTATCAGAGGTGGCCTGCAGCTTCTTGGCAGCGTCTGCCGCCGCCTGCCATGTGGGACTGTCCATAACCTTGACCTTGTAGCCGTCGAGACTGACACGGATTTTGTTGTTGGCCGGAATTGGAAGTAGCTGCGCGCTTCCGGCTGAACCGGACATCAGGCTGAAGCCCATCGTTGACTGCAGCGTCACGAATGGGACCGTAGATTTATATTTGCTGCCGATATCGGCATATAGTGCGACACGGATGGTTGCATTGGAATCGGCATGGCTGTTTCCGGCAGGAAGAAGCAAGCTGCCCGCAACCAGCGCAGAAGCCAGCAAGCCCATTCCTGTCTTTTTCCACCTGGCAAGATTCATCATGATGCCTCCTAAAAGTTATGTGAGCTTTGGCTTCACTGATTTGCTTCGAATAATCATCTCCTGGCCGGAAGAGTCTGCCCAATTGTAACGGGCTGAGCAGCTCTTATTTCTACTGGAAGTCATTATTTTGCAAGTGAACGGACTCCAGAGCCTTTAGGGGCGGACATTTCACCCCAAATATACCTGCCGAAGAGGCGATAAGCGCTTTACGGTCTGTTAGCTCGGCTAAATGTATCCCTTTCGGGAAAGTAACGGCTTTACGATCCGTAAGGAACAGGAGGATGGATACGACGAATCCCTCTCTCCCCGAACCCCAAAGGCTCCGTCCTAAGCCAAAGATTTAGAACTATAGCTTCGGAAGTATAAGTGCTAAAAAAGATTATTACGGCTGCGGAGGAAGCGGCAGCCCTAAATGCTTATAGGCTGCAGGTGTCACTACTCTCCCCCGCGGCGTCCGCTGCAGGAAGCCGATCTGCAGCAGATACGGCTCATAGACATCCTCGATGGTCTGGCTCTCTTCGCCAATCGTTGCGGCGATTGTATCCAGTCCCACTGGACCGCCGCGAAAAGAGGTGATCATCGACTGCAGCATCTTATGGTCGATGCTGTCCAGACCGCGCGGGTCTACCTGAAGCATCTTCAGCGATTCTCCGGCAATCTCCGGCGTGATAATCCCGTCGCCGCGCACCTGGGCGAAATCTCGTACCCGCTTCAGCAGGCGGTTCGCGATACGCGGAGTCCCCCTTGCACGCAGGGCGATCTCCTCGGCGGCATCGCCAACAATCTCAATGCCCAGCAGTTCGGCATTGCGGGAGACGATGAAGCTTAGCTCATCCATCGTATAATACTCCAGCCGGCTGACGACACCGAAGCGGTCGCGCAGCGGAGCCGACAGCAGTCCGGCGCGTGTCGTCGCGCCGATCAGCGTAAAGGGCGGCAGGTCCAGGCGCACCGAGCGGGCGCTGGGTCCCTTGCCAATCATGATATCCAGCGCAAAATCCTCCATCGCCGGATACATCACCTCCTCCACCGTCCGGTGCAGCCGGTGAATCTCGTCAATGAACAGCACATCACCCTGCTGCAGATTGGTCAGCAGCGCCGCCAGATCTCCGGGCCGCTCAATGGCCGGCCCGGAGGTCGTACGCAGATTGACGCCCAGCTCATTAGCGATAATATTCGCCAGCGTCGTTTTGCCGAGTCCGGGCGGCCCGTACAGCAGCACATGATCCAGCGCTTCACTGCGCATTTTGGCGGCTTCTATATATATCTTCAGATTCTCTTTCACCTGATTCTGTCCGATATACTCCCCGAGGTAACGAGGGCGCAGGCTTAACTCCACAGCTTGCTCGTCCATCATCAGATTGGCCGAAATAATCCGGTCATCCATTGTATCCATCACTCCGTTCCTTCAAGCAGCCTACTTGGCTATATACAGCAGTCCCAGCGCCTTCTTCATCAGCACATCGACAGTTCCGATGTCAGAGCCCTCTTTCTTCATAGTCAGCCATACCCGGTCCAGCTCAGCATCCGTATAACCAAGCGCCTTCAGGCCGTCCCGTGCTTCTTCCCAAGGAAGAGCCTCCTCCGCAGCCTGGGCTTCGGCAGCAACCGCGAATAGTCCGGTCTGTATCGGCACTGTGCTCAGGCCATCCAGCTTGTCGCGCAGATCAAGAATCATCCGCTGCGCCGTTTTCTTGCCGATTCCCGGCAGCTTCGTCAGGAACGTAATGTTCTCCTGGTAGATCGCTGAAATCAACTGGTCAGGCGTGCCGCCGGTCAGAATGCCCAGCGCCACACGCGGCCCGATGCCGGATACCTCAATCAGCTTGCGGAACAGCTTCTGCTCTTCTCTCGTCGGGAACCCGAACAGCAGCGTGGCATCCTCGCGTGTCTGGTAATGAATGTAGACCATCACCGGACCCTCCACCTTGGCAAAAGCATACGGATTCGGACAAAATACCCGGTAGCCGACACCCTGAACATCCAGCACTACATATTCCGGCTCCAAATGTACAACCGGACCTCTTAAATAATCTATCATCTTCGCAATACCTCATTTAACTTGGAATTTAGACTAACCGAATGGGCGTGGCATACCGCCACAGCCAGCGCATCCGCGACATCATCGGGCTTCGGGACAGCGGACAGCTTCAGCAGCAGCTTCACCATTTCCTGTACCTGCTTCTTCTCAGCCTTGCCGTAGCCAACCACAGCCTGCTTCACCATCATCGGGGTATATTCCGAGACGGGGAGTCCGCGCTGCACAGCAGCCAGGATCAGCACACCCCTTGCCTGTGCTACCGGGAGCGCCGTGGTCACATTGCGGCTGAAGAACAGCTTCTCCACCGCAACCGCATCAGGCTTGTATTTATCAATGAGCTGCACCATGCCTTCATAGACATGCAGCAGACGTTCCTCCTCAGGCGTGTGCGCCTCGGTCTGGATGCATCCGTATTGAACCGGAGTCAATCTATTTCCTTCCTTCTCTATGAAGCCAAAGCCGACGATCGCCAGCCCGGGGTCAATTCCCAAGATGCGCAAGTCCAATCTCTCCTCTGAACAGGAAGGATATTCCTTCTGTTTCATCCATTTTCCCGCCGTAAAGCGAACATATGTATTCCTTCAACCCATTATAGCAAAAATCCTTCTCCCGGAGAAAGAAATTTGCCCGCTATAATAGAGTGAGGTCAAGAATCCTATCATTTAACTAAAAAAGCGAGTCTGCAATGTTGCTCCCGTGCAGAACCCGCTCTCCTATTATTCAATTAAGCCATTCTATCTATTAGTGCGGAATAATATCCTTCAGACCGCCAAGAAAATATCATTATAAGTAATTTTTACCACTAGGACAATTGTCGCTACTATATTTAATTGTATACCGGTGTGTTAAATGCAGGCCTTTCGCTGACGATACCGCAATACAGCTACAGATATGCACAACAAACTGATATAACTCAGGGTTTATAATAAGTTCAAGAACAATTTAGCAATATTATGGAGGTTATTATGAACTGGAAAACAGTGATTGAACAGACACTTGTAACCACCCGCCTGAACATAAAGCGCTTTGGAGACGAATTTCCGATTGTCAGCCAGGGGGACGGCAAATATCATCTGACCGATCAGAACAACTGGACAGAGGGCTTCTGGTCCGGGATACTATGGCTGAGCTATGAATATAGCCAGGATCCCGAATTTTACTATTCAGCGATTCAAACGGTCGATTCTTTCCGGAAGCGCCTGGAGGCGGGGAAGGATCTCGATCACCATGACATCGGTTTCTTATATTCACTGTCCGCCATGGCCCGCTGGACTGTCGATCAGGACGAGTCAGCCCGTCTGCTGACGCTGCAGGCAGCCGATGTGCTGATGAAGCGCTGGCGCGCTGTTCCGCAGCTGCTACAGGCGTGGGGGCCGGAAGGCGATGCCGACAACGGTGGCCGGATTATTATTGACTGCCTGATGAATCTTCCGCTGCTGTTCTGGGCCACAGAACAGACCGGAGACCGCCGCTATGCCGACTGTGCCCTCATCCAGGCCGAACAAAGCTGCCGGTTCCTGGTCAGGGGAGACGACTCCTCCTACCATACGTTTTATTTCGATCAGAAAAATGGGGATGCGGTGCGAGGCGGGACCGGGCAGGGTCTCCGCAACGGCTCCACCTGGACGCGCGGCCAGGCCTGGGGCGTTTATGGCTTTGCCCTAGCTTACCGCTACACGCGGGATGAGCGTTATCTGGACACCTCGCTGAGGCTGGCCCGCTATTTTCTGGAGCATCTTCCCGCTGACCATGTCGCCTACTGGGATTTCGACGCGCCGCAAGAAGAAGGGACGCCGCGCGACAGCTCGGCATCTGCTATCTTTGTATGCGGTGTCCTTGAGCTGCTGGAGCATTTGCCGGAGCATGAGCCGCAGCGGGCCTTGCTAAGCGAAGCGGTAAACAAGTCGATGGACTCCCTGGTCCAGAACTATTTTACGGCCGGCAGCCTGACGGAAGAAGGCTTTCTGCGGCACGGTTCCTATTCCGTCAGAGTGAGCTCGTCCCCCGACGATTTCATGATCTGGGGCGACTATTTCTTTCTGGAGGCGTTGCTGCGGCTGCAGCAGGGTGTGCCGGGCTACTGGTATGGGCGGTGAGCCAATGACCGTAACTGCATTTCGTACAACTAAAACGCCTACTTTGCTGCAAATGATCAACTTAGTTGTATTTTGTACAATAAAAAAACGGCAAGAGCCTTGTTTAAGCCAATATAAGCAAATTTAGGTGTACAGAATACAACTATTTGCTTCAGCTGCAGCCTTTCGCCGATTTTAGTTGTACAGAATGCAGCTATTTTCGGGCGGGCTACAAATCTCACCACCGGGTATTTATACTAAGAGGTAATATTGGTTTATAAGGAGCGCTGCATGAACAGGAACAATGATCTGCCGCAGGGGCCGGAGCCCGGTCTGTTGATGTACAACTACAAATATGTTGACGGGGAAGCGAACTGGTATCATGCGCACAGGGGGATTGAGCTGCTGTACATTTACAGCGGACATGGCGAGATTATGGCCGAAAATCAGATCTATCCGATCCAGGATCATACGCTGGTCTGGTTCCAGCCTTATCAGCTGCACCGTGTGCTGGTCCCTCCGGCCTCCGGCCGTTCCTATATGCGGACCAATCTGACCTTTGACCCCGGTATTCTGGAGCATTATCTGACGGCTTTTCCTTTACTGGAGAAGTTCTTCCGCAGCTTATGGAAGGGCAATCTGCAGCAGCCGGTCTTCTATGACATGCAGAATACGCGGATTCCTGACGTGCTGGACGAATTACAGCATACCGTCAATAGCACAGCTGCGGACAGGGAGGAACATACGGGATTGCTGCTGCTTCAGCTGATCCGGCTGCTGCAAAGCCAACTCTCAGGCACCTTAACCCAAGATTTCCCGCTCCAGTCACGCGGAGACTCGCATGCCGGGCGGATCACTGAATGGCTGGATGAGCATTACAAGGAGCATTTTCGCCTGGAAGCATTGGCTGACGCCATGCACCTGTCGCCGTACCATATTTCGCATCTGTTCAAAGAGTACGCCGGGATCACACTGTCCGGGTATCTGATGCAGCGGCGGGTCCGGGAAGCCTGCATTCTGCTTGCCAACACCACCAAGTCCGTTCAGGAGATTGCAGCAGAAGTGGGCCACCTCTCCCCGCCGTATTTCTGCCAGATGTTCAAAAAACAAAAAGGTCTTTCGCCGGAGAAGTACAGGAAGAGCATCCGCTGAATTCGGCAAAAGATCACAAATTCGCTAACAACACTCCAAGCGCATTATCGATAAACGACCGGTCAGGCCGCGCCTTCAGCAATACCGTTATCCCGATTAACGAGACGACCAGGCTCTGGGCCAGGGCCTTGGAGTTAGTCTCTTTTTGTAGTTCGCCTGACCGTACGCCCCGCTCAATCGTTTCCTGGAACAGACTGCCCTCCCCTTCGTATTCCTCATCAACTAAACCTTTAAAGTAATGAGTACGCCGGGAGGACACTGTCGGAGTCACCACAAAAAACGCCCTTATGCAACGGAGCGATGAACTACCATTGTGGCTAAGGGCGGGTAAATTGTGCTATAGGTGATGGAGACAAGGTGATAGGTGGTGCTGCGTGGTACTTGCTTTAGTGCAGGTTACTTAATCATTACCGGTGGGGTTCGGCATTAACGCAGAATTGATAACTTCGATACCATCGGATGTTGTGGGGCAGCGTTTCCTTGCCCCGTCTGCCTATGGCTTGCCGCGTGCCGCTGGTCGCTGACCATCGTCCGCCCCCTGCCTGCAGAACAGTATGCCACTGCCAAACACTACAGCGCCTTGGAACAGTACATTATATTTGGAGCACTACACCAGCACGCTTCGGACTCCAGAGCCCTTATTTACTGGAAATCGCCTCATCTCGCAGGCTAACGGACCTCAGTGACGTTATTCCACCATTTTGCTTGCTAACGTCCGCTGTTTCGTTCAAATAACGGCGCTACGGTCCGTTAATGATTACGGATGGGCTTTTTATTGCAAAATAACGTCTTCTCAGTCCGTTAGAGCACATGTGGAACAGTACACTACCGGCAGAACTCCGCATACCTCCAAAACCCACCACACCCCTGGAACACAACCCATATAACACTAAGCCGCAACATCCAGAACACTGCGCCTATTGTCTAGAGAGTCACCTCAACCTTGACGGATTGGCGTCCGGGATAAGGCGGGAGGACATTGCCTTCAATCGGCTCGCCGTTGACGGTGATTTTTTGGACACCTTTGCTGACTTTACTGGCATTCGTAACCGTGATGTCGTAGACGCAGCCCCGGAAACGGCGTTTCACCGCGAAGCCCTCCCAATCCGCCGGGATGCAGGGATCGATGGACAAGCCCTCCAGCACCGGCTTCACGCCCAATATATATTGGGTTGCAGCAACATACATCCAAGCAGCTGTTCCGGTTAACCAGGAGACATTGGCAAGGCCGAACTTGTCGGACTCCGGACCAAATAGGTTGGAGGCGTAGACGTAGGGTTCTGCTTTGTAGCGCCATAAGCCGGCCTTGTCCATGGCCACATTCGGCAGCAGCTGGCGGTAATATTTGTAGGCCAAATCTCCCCGGCCCAGTATGCACTCGGCGATTATCGCCCATGTATTCGCGTGGCAGAAGACCGCGCCGTTCTCCCCGGTACCCTTATTGTAGTTAGTAAGCGGATCGGCCGGGTCGGGGAAGGTGGTGATCGACGGGTGGATTTTTTTGATGCCGAGCTCCGTATCCAGCATCTCACGGACGCTGTCCATAGCCATCAGGCTTTTATCATGATCGGCCATGCCGGACAGGGTGGCCCAGGTCTGGGCGTTGAGCCAGATTTTGGCTTCGTCGTGCTCGTCGCTGCCGAGGAACCGGCCGTCGTCCATAATGGCCCGCCGGAACCAGCGTCCATCCCAGCCGGTGCTGTTAACCAGCTTACGCTGGGTCTCGTACATTTCGGCATACCGGATGGCATCCTCCGGTTGGCCGGCAGCGGCCGCGAGATCGATCATCCGCAGCAGCACCATACCTAGTTGCATCGATGTCCAGATGCTCTCGCCCCGCCCCTCGCGGCAGACGCGGAACAACTGGTCGTTCCAGTCCGAGCGCAGCATTAACGGGAAGCCACGCTCCCCCAGCTGGGATGCGGTAAAATCAATCGCCGCCTTCAAATGCTCATACACTGTGCCCTCGCCGCCGTCATAATAAGGAATTGTTGCCTTCAGAAAAGCGGCATTCCCGGTTTCCGCCAGCAAATCCCACGCCGCCAGCGCCGTCCACAGATGATCATCGGAATGGATGCTCGTTACCGGCTCCCAGCCTTCGTTCGGGAAGAAATAATGGTTCACATGCCCGTCCCTATACTGCTGGCCCAACAATAGCTGTAATTTGTCAAAAGCCGCCTCCGTGTCAAAAGGCACGACCGCCAGAATATCCTGCGCAGTATCACGGTAACCTACCCCGCGGAATGTGCCGGTGGCATAAAAGGAGATATTGCGCGAGAACAAAAAATTTCGGTGCGCCTGATACGGATTCCAGATGTTAATCATCCGCTCGGCATCCTGATCCGGCAGCCGGCTCTCCCATGCTCCCAGATAATCTGCCCAGTTCTCCTGCAGCGCCCGGTAAGAGGCTTCCACGAAGCGTACTTCCCGAGAATGGGCGATAGCCCGGGTAACCTCCGCCTCATCCGCTGCCGTACCCAAAAAGACATTGACCGTCCGGCTCTCGCCCGGCTCAAGCGTCAGGTTGAACTGCAGCGCGCCGCACGGGTCGCCGCCCATCAGCGTCGAACCGGTGCAGCCGCCATTTTCGATAGCTACCGGATTCGATTCACTGCGGTAGCAGCCGATAAATTCCTCGCGGTCGCCATCATAACCGGCAAGCGGTGTATCAGCAGCCAGGTAGACAAGCGGCGTCTCATCCGGCTTCGGCTGGTTCTCAACCCCGTAACGGTATACCAGCGCCTCATCGTCATGATACTGCACCGAGACCTGATGTTTGTTGTAGCACTGCCACTGCAGCTCACGCATAAACTCCATCATGCCGAACTCGATATAGGCGTAGATTTTTAGCTCTTGCGGCGCACTCCCGTGATTGGTCAGGGTCAGATTCCAGATCAGCGAATTTTCATAGGGTCCGACAAAATACACCGTCCGCGCTGCGATATCCCCGCGCTTCGCCTCAAAACGGGTATATCCCATGCCGTGGGCACTCTTCCACTCCTCCGGTTTGTCCAGGGCGGGTTCGCTGGTCGGGCACCAGTAGCGGCCTGTGTCGGCATTTTGTATATAAATGTACGGACCGGAACGGTCCATCGGCAGGTGGAAAAAGCGGTAGCGCGTGATCCGCCAGATCTGCGGGGACTTGTAAAAAGCCACCCCGCCGCCCGCATGCGACAGCATCGTATGAAAGGTGCCGTTCGACAGATAGTTCATCCAAGGCGTCGGCATATCATGCCGGTTGAACTCCACCTCCTTCTCCGCGTCCCTGAAGGTATAATACTCTTTTGGATCAGCATATTTGATGTTCTCCTTGTTCACGGGCTCCAGCTCCTTTGTCATCCAATTCGGATTATTTCGGCTCTACCTCGTCCAGGGTCAGGCGGTATTCCAGGCCCTTCATATAGCTGCCGTCCTCGTTCAAAAATGTCAGGCCGAACGTCAGGTCACCGTCCCCGGCCTGCACGATGGCAATCAGCCGGTTGAGGCCGGATTGCAGGGTAAGTTCGCGTTCCGGCTCGGCAACAGGTGCGCCGTTCAAATAAATCTCGTATGGCACGGCCGTGTTGACGCGCAGGCGTCCCATGTGAAGCCGTTCCTCGGCTCCCGCTGCTTCCGGCACATGCACAAAACAGCTCAGAAACCAGGGAACCCCACCGGCATTTTGAATACGCAAAGTGCCGTCTCCAGAGCGCCGCTCCTTTTTTTGCATCCAGCCGTACAGGCCTTCCCCCAGATTATTCAGCGAAAACGCCGGATCGGTGTAATAAGCCTTCATCTGTGCAAAATCAATGTAGGGCGGGCAGGGCAGCGCCATCATCGTTTCCACTGTCCACTCTCCGTCGCCCTTCACGCTATCCAGCAGGCCGTCATCGAAAGACGCTCCCAGATTGGCGAGCAGACGGGTATACAGGCGCAGCGCCTTTTCGCTATCCGGATCCGTCAGCAGCTGAGAGCAGATTACAGAGCCCGCTCCGATCTTGACCTCGGTGAGGAAGGTTCCCGGCGGGGAGACGTTGCGGCGGTTCAGCTCAACCAGCGCCAGACGGCTGTATTCTGCCGTGTACCCATGGACGAAATAATCCTTCCAGGCCGTGCCTTCGACGCTCGTGCAGAGCCTCCCGGCGTCCGGAATCTCCAGGCTGTTCCCGGCCAGCACGGCGTTCCTGACCTCACGCGGCGACAAGAATACTTTGTCGAAGCCGAACAGGTCGACAGGGCTGAACCCGCGCACGGCGGCATGGCCGTAGTCCACCGCCAAGTGATACGCCTCGTGCGGCTTCACGCGCACGGGGCGCTCCAGCAGGCGCCCAAGCGCCGCCTGCTGGCGTTCCTCCGCCGGCAGTAGCAGCACCTGCCCGCCGGCTTCCGCATGACGCCGCAGCGCTTCGGCAGCGCCCGGCGTCTCCAGCATGCAGGCTTCGGCCACGATCAGGCCGAAGTCCTGCATGCTACTGCCCGGCGCTGGCGATTCCAGCCCCGTGTACCGCAGCCGCAGCCTGCTGAGCAGGGCTGCGGCTTCACTGCCCGGCCGCACCAGTGCGGCGGCCGGCCTTGCAGGAATGCCGGCGGTGCCCCCGCCGGCATAAACCAGCAGGTTCCGCAGCAGCAGACAAGCCTGCGGAACCTGCTCCAGATTCGCCATCAGCTCCAGCTGGCTGGCGAGGAACAGGCCCGCTCCGCTGCGGTACTCCAGGAGCGGCGACCACAGATCGCCGCCGTCACCGAAATCGCCTGCGCTGCATTCCAGCAGCAGGGTGAAATCGCCTACCGCCGGCTTCTCGAAGGCGGCGCGGATGATCGGCAGCGGTCCGTCTTCCCGCAGCTCCTCGTGCCAGAACATCAGATCCCCGTCGCCCAGCCCCTCCAGCACCGGGTGGAGGCAGCTGCCGGCATGGGCGCGGAAGAACGGCCGCCGCGAGAGCGGCAGCTTGCCCAGCGACAGCTGGTCCTGCTCCAGCAGCAGCAGCCGGCCGCCGCGCGCCACGAACGCCTTCAGCTGCGCTTCCAGCGTGCCGTCCTCATCCTTCGCCCGGCTGCCTACAATAAGCAAATAGTCAGCCGGCAGTTCAGCCAGCAAGGCCAGGTCTGCCCTTATGCAGCCTGGAACAAGCGGGAGAAGGTACTCATTATCGCGATCCGTTCCGCAATAGGCCACCCGCCGCTGAAGGTTCACCGGCTGCTGTAATAGGCTTGCGGAGACGATCCGGTATTCCTTGGACAGCTTGTGCACCTGCCGGCCGCCGTGGAACAGCAGCGCCGTCAACACCGCCTGCTCTCCAGAAGCAGCGGACACCGGCATCCAGGTAAATGAAATGACCTCATGACCGGCAGGCTTCTGGAAGAAGCTGAAGCTCTGTTCATGAACCAGCTTGTTCCCTTGGCGGATTACTACATCCACCCGGACCTCCTGCCCGGAATAAGTATCGTTATAAACGTCGAAGCTGCGGGCAACCGGCTTATCGTCATAGAAGCAACCGTTGTACTCGGCAGCGATAATCGTTGCCGGCTTCAGCGCCTCAGCCATAATGGCAAAAGCCGGATTGGGCGAATACAGCGGATATTTCTCCGGCAGCAGGCCGTTATTGATCGTTAGGGAATAGGCGGGAACTATTGTTGGCTTCACCCCTGGTGATGCCGGGTCAGCAGGCGGCAGAGTGAGGTTCTCCTCCGGCATCGCCTGCATGAAATAATGGGCGAAATTGAAGGTAGAGATGCCAGATACTTCCTGCCGTCTGGCATACTCTACGAACAGCCGCTCCTTCTGCGCCAGTCCTGCGGTGCTCTCATCTGTTCCCCAGTAAACCTCAAGTCCGCTATACATACTGCTGTTCTGCGGACAGATATACCACCAGCCGCCGTGCTCCCCGAAGGTCAGCGGTACACTCCGGTCCCACTGGCTGATCGTGCCGTCGATGTTGTAATGGCAGCTCTCCACCTCGGTATGCTCTTTGGACAGCAGCCGGTTGTCACCTTCGGCGATCACCGGCCGGGTCGGATCAAGCGCACGGATGTCGTCCATCAGACCTGGCATATGCTGCTTGAAGCCATCCCGTCCGTCCACCCAGCGCATTTCGTTCTGCAGGCTCCAGAGGATGACGGAGGGATGGTTTTTATCGCGTTGTACCAGCCGCCGCACATGCTGCCGGCAGTTCTCCACATAGTCGGGATGATCCGCCAGCATCGATTTGCCCGAGCCGTAGATCGCCGTCTCATCGACGATCAGCATGCCTTCTTCATCTGCGATACGCAGATAATCAGCTGGATAAGGCTCGGCATGCAGCCGGATGCTGTTGATGCCCACGCTGAGGCTGATGCGGTACCAGTTGCGGATATAGTCTTCTGTCATCTGCAGGGCGCCCTGAAAATGCCAGGAATCCCCGCGCAGATTGAGCGGAATGCCGTTCAGCATAAACTGCGGGCCTTCACACCAGAATTCGCGGAAACCGAATACCTGCACCTGCCGGTCGATGACCACTCCGCCTTCGAGCAGTTCCAGTTCCACAGTGTACAAAAACGGTGTATCCGGGCTCCACAGCTTGACATCGCTCCAGTCCAGATCGAAGGAAGCGCTGTACACTGTCCCCGTCCGCATGTTCTCACACCGTCTGAGCTTCTCCGCAGCCGCGGCATCGCCGCCAGACTCGGCGGGACATTCAGCGGACAGAACCAACCCCGATGAAATAGTGACTCCGGAATCCTCCGTCCCTTCCGGCCCCTCCACAGCCCGCAGCAGCACCCCCTTTTCCCGGATGCCCAATCTGACCGTCAGCGGGCCATTCACGGCAGTTGATTCCGCCGCACAGGCCAGTGCCTTGACCTCAATCCGTCCTTCCCTGACAGAAGTGCGGATGGTTACATCCTCCAGCGACAGCACGGGATAACCCTCCAGATATACATCCTGCCAGATTCCCCGGCTGATTCTTCCATACCAGGAGCCCATTAGCCCGGTGATTTTGGACTGGCCGTTCGGAAGCGTCACGGTATCGAAACCGCTGCACACGACATGCAGATGATGCTCCCGCCCCAGCTCGACCAGTGAAGTAATATCGAGTCTCAGCGGCAGATATCCGTCCTCCCAGATGCCAACCTCCTGGCGGTCCACATAGATGACAGCCTTCTGCATGATCCCGTCCAGCCGCAGCACGATCCGCTGCCCGGCCATGCTCTCCGGCACCCGGAAGCTCCGGTGCAGCACACCTGCTTCAGCGGCATCCCACTCCTGCGGATACCCGTACAGGTCAAACGGAGCATAATCATACTCCGGAATGCTGCCGAAGCGCTTGCCGTCCGGCTGCGGATAGGTCCGTCTCCAGCTGGACGGGACCTGCACCTTGCGCGCTTCATACATAATCGTTTCAGGCAGCCTGCGGCACTGCGGCTGATCATACAGGGGCATGAAATCCCAGTCCCCGTTCAGACAAAATAAATTACGCATGCTCTATCCCCAGCTTTCCTTTGGACAAATTCACCTCAAGCACAAGCTCCAGCCTCCGCCACAGCTCCTGGCCCACCGGCATTCCCTTCCATTTCAAAAAATGCGGCTCCATCACTTCCCCCCAGTTCACCGGACGCAGCGCCGTCTTCAGTTTCCCTTCATAGGGAGCCGGCTCCCAGGTGTCCGGCTGCTCCGCATAGAAAAACAGCATATTCTCATGCAGCCCGATGATGCCGTATTTATCCCCGTCCCCCGGACGTTCCTCCTGGTACTGGTAGTGGTAATAAATATAGCTGGCGGCCTCTTCAGGCTTCAGCATTGCAAGCCGCCCGTAAGGCACACTTTCCGGGTTCCGGCGCTCCCAGTGCTCCACTGATATCGGCTGCTGATAATGAAAAATATCCGTAAGCGGCGCCCAGCGCCGTCCCCGCTCCCCGCCGGGCCACACAGCAAGGCGCTCTGCAGCTTCCGGCAATAAAGCTTCCGGCGCTGCTTCCGCCCCCAGACATTCGTAATATAGAAACAGCTGGCTGCCGCAGGCAAACAAGCTCAAATGATCTACAGCAAGCCGCTCCATCGCCCCGCGAAGTGAAATCTGCAGCTCCCGGCTCCGGAAAAAAGCGGCGGCCTCCTTACCTTCCAGCCCTTCGGCTCTGTACATACAACGCTTCATGCCGTACCTCCCTATGCTTAAGTTCACCTTCATGTTATCGCATACAATCCTTATCCGCCTTGACGATGGCGACCATGTTTAGCATGATAACGACATGGGCTGGCACAGCCATTTTCCGGCGCTCATCATCACGGCGCTCTGCTCTTTCTCATTTGCAAAAAGCGCCCTCCCCGCAGGAAGAGCGCTCACGAAGATTAAGGATTTACCGAGAAGACAATGTCATCGAACAGCAGGTAAGAGAAGCCGCTTGTATAGAAGCCGACTTTGCCGGACGGCCGGTGGCCCGGATCGCTGCCAGAGAGCCGCGGAGAACCATCTACGAAGACGGAGATATCCCCGTTCTTCACTGTCACCTTCACTGCATATTCTGTGTCCGGCTGCAGGTCATAGCCCGGCAGGACATTCTCGGTAAGTTTCTGCCAGGCCGTATCGTACAAGATCCAGGCCGAGGTTCCATCCGCCCGCGTGCGGTAGCCGATCCGGGTTGAGCCGGTGCTGTCCTGGCGGTCGAAGATGTACAGGATGCCATTGTCCGGAATGACGGACGGCGTCTTCAGCTTGAATTCCAGCTGATATGACGTAAAGCTGCGGTCCAGTAACGCCGTGGCGCCGTTCAGAAGCTTATAGCGGCGGTTCCCGTCCGGATCGGCGGCGATGCTGCGGTTAGGGTCGACCGGCCAGCCGTTGCCGCCGTTCTCGAAGTCTGTCTCATGCATAATGCTCGACACCGTTACGGTAATATCCGTCTTAATCAGCGGATCGGCCACAGAAACTGCCGTAATCACCGTTTCGCCTTCATAGACAGCGCTAACTACCCCCGCACTGTCCACGGTAGCCACTGCCGGGTCAGCCGACTGCCAGGTGACCGCCGTATCCGGCGTATCCGATGGATCGAAGCTGAGCTGCAGCTGCTTCTGTTCCCCGGCCGCGAGCCGTACTTTACTTTCCGCCGGAATAATTCCCGCTAAATCAGCCGTCAGCTCCTTGAACTGGATGTCATCGAACAGCATATGGCTGACATTGCTGACGTAGAAGCCGACCTTGCCGGACGCATTGTGTCCGGGGTCATTGCCCTTCAGGCGGAACTCGCCGTCCAGGTAGACGCTGATATCGCCGCCCTTCACAAGCATTTTGACTGTATATTCCGTATTCGGCAGCAGATCATGTCCGGGCAGCTTCACTTCCTTCAGCACCGCCCATGCGGAGTTGTACAGCAGCCAGGCGGAAGTTCCGTCCGCCCGCGTCTTGTAGCCGATCCGGCTGGAGCCGCTGCCGGACTGCCGGTCAAAGACATACAGCGTCACATTGTCGCCCATCGTCTCCGGAGTCTTCAGCCGGAAGCTCAGCTCGTACTCGGAGAAGGTTTTGGCGCTGAGTGAAGATGCCCCGTTCAGCACCTTATACCAGCGGTTGCCGTCAATTTTTTCAATGCTGCGGTAGGCGTCCTGGGTCCAGCCGTTCGCGCCGGATTCGAAATCCGTGAAGTCCATCACACCGTCGCCGGCCTCCACTGTCACCATAACGGTAGCTGTCAGCAGCGGATTCTCCGCCGACGCCACCGTAATGACCGTGCTTCCGACCGTTAGGCCGGTGACCACACCGCTGCTGTCAACAGAAGCAATGGAAGGATCAGCCGAGACATAGGTTAATGCCGGGTTATCCGCATTCCATGGGAGCACCGCCGTCCGCAGCTTCACCGTCTTCCAGCGGTCTACCGTAATTTCACTGTTATATACAGCCACACCCTGCACAGGCCGGCTATCCGGGCCGGTAGTGGTTCCCGCTTTGCCGTTTATACCGATGTCGCCGAACGGAATGTCCGGAAATCCGGGAATGGCAGTAAATACTTGCGCATCCGGCCGCAGGGACAGATCACCGCCCGCCAGATCGGTGAAGCCCGGGTCCGTCGTAGTCACCCAGTTATTCGCATATTGCAGCAGCCCGAATTTGTCATAAGCACCATATACATTGGTCGTTACGCTGCGGGCAATCTGCGGATTGTAGACCACATTCCCCTGGAAGGTGTTAGTGTCAGGATAATAGCGGTTCTCCGTAAAGAAATCCGCCAGCTCAGGGTATTTGGTCAAATACGGTGTGCCTGCAAAATTGTTGTTCGCGGTGAACAGCGCCTGCCATTTCGGCATGTAATTCAGCGGCACCTGATCATCTGGCTCATCGCCGAGGTACAGATCCGCGTAATCATAAGGAACCTTGCTGTCGACAAAAATATTGTTGCGGGCCTGGATATGCGCACCGCCGTTATTTTTGATGGCCGAATTGCCCATTTTGTAAAAAATATTCTCGTCGATCGTCAGCCCCATCGTGAAGTTATCGGGGTACACGCCTTCTACCCCCGCTTTGCTCTCACCGATGTTATGAAAATAATTGCGCCTGATCACTGTCCCCCGCTGCTGAGGCGTCTCTCCCGCATTCATGTAAATCGCCCCGAGATCCGAGAAGGTGGTGCAGACATCATAGATTTCGTTATATTCCACAACATGATCGTTGCCGAAAATCAGCACACCGGGATGGGGCGCATCATGCAGCTCATTATGCAACATCCGGTTGCCGACCCCCGAGAGCAGGACACCGGGATTGTAAGCTTTGTGGTAGTAGGCAAAATCATGAATATGCGAATTCTCCACGCTGTTATTCGCCGGCTGGAGCGTCGTTTTGTCGCCTCCCGCCAGGGTAACCGCAGTGCCGCCGATATGATGGATATGGGTGCTGATAATGGCGTGATCCGTCCCCGGCGCACCGTCGAAATTATTGTAATAGAACCGGCTCTGCGTATTGACCAGCACACCGCTGTTGGTGAAGTTGCGGATCTCACTGTTCAGGATGCGCATATGACTGCCGCCCATGAACACAGCCGCCGAGTCGCGGCCGTTCTCCAGCACCAGCTCCGAGAAATCGATGTACGAAGCGTTGAGCGCGTTGATCATCGGCGTCTTCAGCATTGTCACTTCGATATCCGGGTCTGATGTAGCAAACTCGGCATTTGGCAGGAAGTACAGCTTACCGGCCTGCCGGTCAATATAGTACTCACCGGGCATATCGATCTCTTCCAGCAGATTCTGCGCAAAATGGAAATCCGGATACCAGTTCTTGAACAGGCCGCTCATTTCCCCGTACCGCAGGGTAATGGTCTTGGCGGTTGTATCAATGGATGCGATCTTGTTGTACGACCACTCCCAGCTGTAGCCAAACACGCCGTCCAGCCAGATATCATTGGCCTGCGTCCAGTACTGGGGCCGGTCATACGTATAGGTAAAGGTGCCGCCGCGCGTATGCACTTCCCCGTTCGGGTCCTTCCGCGTCGGTCCGGGATCGATAATCTCATCCATCTGGACAGTACCTTCGTTAGGCCAGCGGGCCAGCGTCATGCCCTGGCCGTTCACATACAGCTCCATCGGCGGGACCTCGCTCAGATCATTGGCCAGATAATAGCCATGGCGGCTAAGCTCACCGTAATCGGTGATCCCGAGTGCGGCGAGATCGGCAACCTGCACTTTGGTTCTCGCTTCCGGGCCGATAATCCGGCTAAGGATGGCCGAGTCCGTAACAGGCGTAAATGCTGACTTCGCCAGCTTCTCCGATCCCGTCAGTGTTACCGATTCACCCGGATAAGCGGTGTAGGTAACCGTCTTGCCGGCTTCGCCGGAATCCTGCTGGCCCAGTTCAAAGCTGGCCGTCCGTTCATACCGGCCTTCGCGCAGATACACGGTGACGCCGCCCGCCGGCAGCCCTTCATCCGCTTTCAGTGCACGGATGGCATCCCGCGCTTTCTCCAGGGTCAGGAACGGGGCATTTTGCGTCCCGTTGTTGGAATCGCTTCCATTTGTAGCGACAAAAAATGTTTTTCCGGCAGGCCCGTTCTCCGCTGATACAGAAGCAGCAAAGGGCGGATAGGGCGTTGTTAGAAGCAGCAGACTGGTCATAAGTGCGGCAAGCAACCTTTTTTTCACCATAGCTCCTCTTCCTTTCAGATGGGAATGTTGACGGCTCCGCCAGTCTATGCCTTGGCGAAGCCGACCAGTGAGCAGCAGGTTCTCCGGACTCCACGATGTTGCAGGTCTCTTGTCTACATTGAACTGTTAATCTAGCCCAAGCTTTAGCCTATACCGCCGCCTACTTCTTCAATCCTTTATCCTTCAGGAATTGTTCAAATTGCTTGGTTACTTCCGCGACGTATTTCTCTTCGCCCGCTTCCTTCAGCTTGCCGTAGAGTGCAGGCCAGGTTTCATCGAAATCAAGCGTACCGGTGACCAGTCCCCGTTTGTACTCTCCCCATACCGCGTTCAGGTTGGCGATTTCTGTATTGACCGGCTCGGAGTTGAATTTGAAGGCGCCGACGGGATTAACCTCAGAATCGGAATTGATCTTTTTCGTTTCCTCCCAGATGTTCTCCGGCTGTCCTTCCTTCAGATAAGAGTTGAATACGCTGCCAAAAACCCAGTCCATGTTCGGCATATAACGCGAATCCGCCAGCGGCTTGATGTAATCGCCTGTTGTCTTCTCATAATGTTCACCGGCAATACCGTTGCAGAGCAGATTGTACAGCTCCTTGTCGGTATTCACCAGGTTGAGGAGCATCATCGCCCGTTCGGGATTTGGTGCCGTGCGGCTGATCGACTGGTTGGTTGTAGCCGAATATCCGTTGGAGAACCAGTCACTCAGCGGAACGGTGATGACTTCATTTCCGCCATTTTTCGCTTTAACCTCCGCTTCCACCCCAGGCTTCAGCGTTACGTTAAAGTCTACCGCGATCTGGCCTTTGGCCAGGTAATCGTTCATTTTTTCCGTAGCTGCATCCTTGTAAATATAGCCTTCCTTATACCATTTGCTGGCCAGCCGGAAATTGTCGAGCTCTTCTTCCGGATAGCGGTACAGCGTATAGGTCGGGTCATCTGTTTTGATATAGAAGTGGTCATCCAGCCCCGGAACTACCCAGTACTGGTCGTCATGTGACTGAGGATTGATAAATGAAGTGCCGAATACGCCGAACGGAATGATACCCGGTTCATTTTGCTTGATTTGGGCCAGGAACGGCTCGATATCGGCGATCTTTTTGATGGAAGCGGTGTCAAGATTGTACTTGTCGGCAAAACGTTTCTGGATAATGAATCCGTAGCGTGAGCCGTTAATCTGCTGGTTCGGAATGCCGTAGATTTCCCCGTCGACCGACAGACCGTCCCACATTACCTGCGGCACATCCGCCTTCAGCTCCGGCGCGTATTGATCAAGCAAGGCGTCCATCGGCTGAATCGCGCCTTTGCGTACCAGCTCCTCCGGTTTCAGCATGTAGCCGGTCCAGAGAATATCGAACTTCTCGCCCGCCGCCAGCACCGTGTTCATCTTCTGCACATAATCCCCGACCGCGACCGGCATCAGCTTGACTGTGGCGTTGATCTTCGATTTGACAATTTTATTGACTTCCTCCTGCACTTTGTCCTGATCAGCCTGAAGCTGTGACAGCGGATAATACCAGGTCAGTTCGACCGGCTTCAGTTCATCTGAGCCCCCCGAATCCGGAGCAGCGCTTTGAGCCCCTTCCGTGCCGGCCGGCGCCGCACTGTTTCCCCCGTTTCCGTTATTGTTGCCGCCGCAGCCGGCAAGCACGGACCCGGCGAGCAGACAAAGCGCCAAAACCCCAATCAGCCTCTTTTTCATGTGAGTGACCTCCTGTACTTAGTACATGTAATTGTATGTTAACCCTTAAGGGAGCCAACCGTAAGCCCTTTGACGAAAAAACGCTGGAAAAACGGGAAGATCACCAGCATCGGTCCGCCGGCCAGCACTGCAATCGCCATCCGCGCCGAACTGTTCGGGAAACTGCTTAAGTCGATGCCGAGCTGCCCTGTAAACTCTGAATTCGTGGTGAGGAACTCAATACTGTTGAGCGTTCGCACCAGCAGCAGCTGCAGCGGTACTTTGTTCGGATCGTCGATGTACAGCATCGCGTTGAACCATTCATTCCAATAGGTAAACGAAATCAGCAGACCCAGCGTCGCAAGCGCTGGCGTAGAAAGCGGGAGGATAATTTTGAAAAAGATGCGGAATTCCCGTGCCCCGTCCATTTTGGCCGATTCAATGATCTCAAGCGGAATTTTGGACATGAAGCCCTTCATGACCATGATGTTGAACGGCGACAGCAGGATCGGCAGAATGAGCGCCAGCAGGCTGTCTTTCAGATGCAGATATTGCGTAATGAGGATGTAGGAGGGAACCAGCCCCCCGCTGAACAGCATCGTGAAAAATACATAAAACGTCGTCACCCGGTTGTAGCGGTAATCCTGCCTTGAGATGACGTAAGCCGTCATTGCGGTCAGCAGCAGACCAAGCAGCGAGCCGATGACAGTCACCGTAAGCGTCACGCCGTAGGCACGTAGCAGAATATCCGGAGCATCCAGCAGATAGCGGTAAGCATCGAGACTGAACGAATGCGGGATGAACTGATACCCGTTTTCTTTGAGCGACTGTTCATCCGTTAGCGACACGGCAATGACCAGCAGGAACGGCAGGATGACCGCAAGCGACAGCACGATGAACAGCAGGTTGATGAACAATTTGGAGAATTCGAATTTTTTTGGCACTTGAGGCACCTCCTTACCACAGGGAATGATCGGGATTGATTCTGCGCACGATTCTGTTAGCCGTCAGCACCAGCACGAGACCGACAACCGACTGATAGAAGCCTGTAGCCGCCGACATGCTGACATTACCGACTTCACGCAGCGCGCGGTACACATACGTATCGATGACATCCGTTGAGCCGTAGAGAAAGCCTGAGTTGTTCGGGATAAAGTAATGCAGGCCGAAGTCCCCGCGGAACATGTTGCCGATCGACAGAATTAGCATAATAATGACCAGCGGTGCCAGTAGCGGAATCGTGATTTTAAAAGCCATCTGCCGTTTGGTCGCCCCGTCGATCCGCGCCGCCTCGTAGTATTCACTGTTGATTCCGATGACGCCGGCAAAATAAATCAGCGTGTTGAACCCGACCACTTTCCACAATTGAACGAGTATGAGTATTACCGGCCACGGCGCGGCATTCTGATACCAGCTCACCGGGTCCAGGCCGAAGGATTCCAGCGTGCGGTTAATGAAGCCGTCAGAATGGTTCAAGAACGCGTACGCCACATAACCCACCAGCACCCACGATAAAAAATGGGGCAGAAACAGCGCCGTCTGATAAAATTTGGTCCACTTGGCTTTCAGCTCGTTCAGCAGAATCGCCAGCAGCAGGGCCACCGATGTCCCCACCAGAATGTAAGCGGTGTTATAAAGGACCGTATTGCGGGTAATCCGCCATGCCGTATCGGTGCTGAACAAATAACGGAAATTATCCAGCCCGGTCCATTTGCTGCCGAAGATGCCGAGGTCATAGCGGTAATTTTTGAATGCGATGACCAGACCAATCATTGGAATATAGGCAAAAATCAATTTGTACAGTATTCCCGGCAGCGAGAGCAGGAACAGCTCCCGGTTGTTGCGGAAATGATTCAGCTCTCTCCGGGCCCACGACTGTTTACGCGTGACCGGCGGCGCACCCGGATTTGCTCTTTGCTCCGCGAGTGTAACCTTCTTCATCATAACCAAAGCCCCTTCCCTTCCTTCCTTAGCTGATGCCTGTGTTTCAGGCTTTGCACGACTAAGAATAGCGTAGAATCTGGCTTTTTCGGTACTGTACAATCGCAGGATTGCTGTACAGAGGGGCTGTATAGTTCCCGGATTCCTGTGCCGGCCCCCCGGATGGAGCCCCTGCACAATAAAAGGCCCGATAAATGAATATGGATTCATTCGGGCCTGGGTGTTAATGCGTATATGGATTATCTGCTGCGGTCGATGGCTGATTTGAGGCGGTATTCCTTGGGAGTCGTTCCATAGCGGCGTTTGAACAGGCGGTAAAAATAGCTCTCGTTGCCGAAGCCGACCTTCTCCATAATCTCGGTCACGGTTAAGTCCTTCTGTTCCAGGAACTCTCTGGCATAGGCCAGGCGGGCCGCATTGATCTGGTCAACTACCGTCGTGCCCTCCTGCGCCTTGAACACCTGGCCCAGATAGACGGAGCTCATCTTCAGCATGTCGGCGATCCGCTGCACATTGAGATCCGGGTCGGCATAATGCTTATCGATAATCTCCTTAACCGTCTCGGCCAGCAGCCGGTTCTTATCCTCCCGTCCGCTCCGGCGCTGCTCGGTCACCTCCTGCACCACTTCGAGCAGTACGGCTTCAATCTCATCCAGTGTCTCTTTTTCCAGAATGCGCCGGTTAATCGCCTGCAGATTAATGGATAGCGGATTGACGCTGTGGTTATTCATCTCACCCAGCGTATTGCTGAGTGTAACCGCCAGATGCAGCACGGCGGAGAACATCGTCTCATAGCTGAATCCGCCGAGCATCTCCCGCCAGCGGAGGATCGCCTGCTCAGTCTCCGCCAGATCGCCGCCCCTCAGCCCCTCGGTCAGCTGCCGTTCCAGCTCCAGCGGGATGCGCAGCGATTCGTTCCGCTCATTCTCCCGGAGCTGCTCCGGTTCAAGCACCGCACCTTTTCCGTAGATCATCCGGTAATTGGCGTGCCGCACCGCCAGATTATAGTGCTGCGATATGCTGCGGTAGTCGGTAAATATGTAGCTAAGCGTTACGGTAAAGGTGATGCGGTAATACCCGAGAATCGTCTGCTGAAGCTCTTTGAAGCGTTCGCCCAGCTTCTCCAGCGTGCCGGTTCCGCCGCCGGCGATGAAGACAAGATGCCCGCTTTTCATATCTGCCGCTTCGCAGGAGCCATCAAGCCGTAACAGCTCCTGGCCGATGTTCGCCACGGCAAAATACAGCAGTGCTTCCATTGCGGACCCCGGCCCCTTCGCCAGCTCCTGCAGGTCATCCAGCTGCACGAGCGCCAGCCGCAGCGGCGACGGATAAGCGATGTCTAGCCCGTACTGCTCCCTGATCTGCAGGAACGCCTGCTCATCAATACTGCGGCTGGACCCGATCAGGCTGCGCAGCTGGTACAGCTTAGCGACGTTCGACTGCGCTGCCCGCTCCTGCTCCAGCCCCTTGAGCTTGCCGATCATTTCGCTGACATTGGCGGCGATCAGCGACAGCTCATCCTTCCCCTGCGGAGCGCCGCGCACCTCCTCGGGCACCAGCATCAGCAGCTGGCCCACCGGCTTATAAAGCCGCAGCGCAAAGAATACGGACAGCATGACGGCGAGCGTGACGACAGACAGCGTTACCGCCACTTCCGTCCATTTCATCTGCCGGACACTGCCCAGTACGATATCGTAATCCTGCATACTGATGATCTGCCAGTTGTTCAGGGCTTTACTCAAAAAGGTTACCTTGTACTTCCTATCTCCATGCGGGTAGATAAATGAATCCAGCGGAGAATTTGCGGCGGCTATCTGCGGCAGCAGGTCAGTCTTGATATCCAGCCCGGCGGGCAGCAGCCCATCGGTAGAGATCAGCACCTCCCCGTTGCTGTCGGTGACGAACAGCACATCATTTTGCCGCTCCGCCACCATATTAAGCGCTTTCATATTATCAAGCATCCAGCCCGGCTTCACGGTCAGAACCAGCACATTATCATTGATCGAACCCAGAGAATCCCCGTCGTACAGGAAACACGCAAATACGTCGATTCCACCGTTCTTTCCGTCCAGATCGAGCGGAATCAGCTGCAGCTTCGGCACATCCGCGTGGGCATCCATATATTTTTGCAGAGCGCCATAAAACACGCTGTTATCCATCTCATGGTTCAGCGACGAGAAAAACCTGTGCTGGGCACCGTTGTAAAAGACGGCGGCGTGCAGATACGGGGAAGAAGCCACCGTATGGTTCAGGCGTTCGATTTTCAGAATGCTCATCTTGTAATCCGCACCGGACTTCAGCCCGAGCAGCTCATCGTCATTGTACAGCGACACCGCCAAATCCTTCACAATGCCGTTCATATTCTCTATGTTGTAGTTGATCTGGGTCAGCAGCTTACGGTCAGCTTCGTTTTGCAGACTCATTACCTTGTTGCGGGCGCCGGCGTTCAGAAACAGCGAAGCCACGGCCAGAATAGCCACTACAAGCATAAAACTGAGCAGAATCCGCTGTAAATATTTGCGCGAACGGATCGTCTGCATTACATTCATGGGCCCTCTCTCCCTGCTCTTAGAGTGACCTAACTATAATCCTGCGCGATTTTGCTTGTCAATCCGCAGCTCAGTGAAATTATTCCAGGGATCCTTCCGCACCCGGCAAGGTAACCTGTTCTGCGCCGAACAGCTCCCGCAGCAGCACCTCAGCCATAACCCGGTGTCCCGATGCATCTGGATGAATTCCGTCACCATAGCGGTATGAAGCGTTCCGCGCGCGTTCCTGGCGGATATGCTCCAGCAGCGGAGTCCGCAGATTAATCACGCCATCAGCGGGGCAGCCCCCGGATAACAGCCAGTCCGCATAACGCTCCAGTACAAGATCGTATTCCTTATAAGGAGTCAGATAACTGAACCCGGACGCTTCGGCCGGCAAAAGCTGAACATTCATCGACGCGCCGTCAAATGGCGGAGGAGTCATCAATATGACACTGGCGCCGGCTTCACGGATTTCAGCGCTCAATCGCCGCATTCCCGCCTGATAGGCTGCGAAACGCTCCGCTGAAAAGGGATGATATATCCCGTCGTTCATCCCATAGCAAGCCACAACTACGCCGGGCGAAGCTTCCGCCAGCTCCCCCGCCAGCCGTTCATGGATACAGGGCCGCGGAAACGGATGGGCTGCTTCACTGAGCCCGGAGGCCGTCTCGCTCGGGACCCCGCGGCCAAGCAGCTCCACGCCCAGATCCGGACGGTACTTCCTAAGCCATTCGCCGGCCAGCCGGATATACAGGCCGTCTGCCGTAATGCTGTCCCCGAGAAACAGAATCAGCGGCTTCGCGGAATCTTTATTGATCAACTCGGTTATTATTTGCTGCATGCTGTTCCCTCCTGATCATTGCCCAGGCCCTTCTCCCGGCCGAAACCGGGCGGTACGCCCGCACTCTAATGGTAGCACCGCCCGCCCCGTTCTGCCTTGACGATACCGACCATCTTTAGCATAATATGGCCATGACAACCAAACTATTTGCCCGGGACATCGGACTTGAGCCCGGGTTCACTTTCAGAATCCAGAAATGCCCGCTGAATCATGACTACTATGTTCACAGCCATGATTTCTCCGAGCTGGTCGTTATTTTGTCGGGAAATGCCGTGCATATCATCGAGGGAAGGGAGTATCCGGTTACCGCCGGTCAGGTTTTTCTGATCCACAGCAACGTTTCCCACGGCTACAAGAATGTTGACGGGATCGAATACGTCAACGTCATGTTCCAGCCTGAGCAGCTGCTGCAGCTGACCGAGCTCAGGCTGCTGCCGGGCTTTCAGGCTTTGTTCTACATCGAGCCCTTCTACCGGAAAGAGATGTATTTCAAGGGCATGCTTACGCTTGATGAACCGCAGCTCCAGGAGGCTACGCGGCTGCTGGATGTGATTCTCGCAGAGCATGACCGCCGGCCCGAAGGGTACCGGCTGATGATCCGCAGCTATTTTACTGCGCTCGTCGGCCTGCTGTCGCGGTATTACCAGAACAGCAGCGGAAGCGAGGACAATAAGGCGCTGCGGATCGGGGAGACGGTCACCTATATCGAGGAGCATTTCCTGCAGCCCATCACCCTGCAGTCCATGGCGGATATGGCCTATATGTCCACCCGCCAGTTTCTGCGGGTCTTCACCCGCAATTATCAGACGACTCCGATGGACTATGTGATCCGTAAGCGGCTGGATTATTCCTGCACGCTGCTGCGGAACCCGGATCTCTCCATTTCCCAGGTGGCCATGGACAGCGGCTTTCATGACCAGAACTACTACTCCCGCCAGTTCCGCAAGGTATTCAACTGCTCGCCGAGCGAATACCGCGGGAACCTGCGGCCTTCCTGACGCTGCCCTCAACCGCTCTTATCCTTCTTCCCTGTCGGCTCCGGCAGCAGCCTCGTCTCTCTGGCGCAGCCGCCGCCGGTAGGCCCCGGGGGTAATACCGAACCGCCCGCTGAACAGGCGTATCATGTAGTTCGAATCACGGATACCCACCCGCTCGGCAATATCGGGAATGCTGAGCACCGTCTCCCCCAGCAATTTCTTGGCTTCCTCCAGGCGGAGGTGCAGCACATATTGCAGCGGCGTCGTGCCGATATGCTGCTTCATGCACCTCGTAATATAATCCGCCTGGAAATGCAGCTCCTCCTCAAGCCCCGCCAGCTGAAACGGCTCCCTCCAGTGAAGATCCAGATAGGCTGCGGCCGCGCGGGCCAGCCGGACTGCCGGCTCCGGCTGGGCAGTCCGGCTGCATTCCGCCTGCAGGAGCGCCAGCAGCCTGGCCAGCAGCAGGTGGAGCCGGAGCGCGTTTTCTGTATTCAGCCCGCTGTGAATCTCGTTCATCTCATGCAGCACCGGCTCTATGGCATCCACATCAACTGAAGCGAACTTCGGTATATAGAGCCGCTGCTGGGCGGAAGGCGCTTCATCGTCGACCGTCCCTTTCGCCAGCAGCGACGACCAGGGGATCTCCTCTCGCCGGATCGAAGCCGGCTTGCCTCCATGAATGAAGTGCACCCAGTAGATTTCCGTATCCTCTGCGCAGTCCCCGTATCCGGCATGCGGCAGCCCCGCTTCCAGGACGAGCAGCTTCCCCGGACCTACCGCGTACTCCTTATCTTGTTCCGCCATATACAGCGTCCCACGCTTCACCAGCAGCAGATCGTAGACGCCGAAGGTACGGGCGAAATGCCGGTCTCCCGGCGACCAGACCGCATGCCCGACCGTTACGAACTGCGGCAGCGGCGGGATGGCGAATTCCAGGCACAGCATCTTCTATCCCTTCTCTCACAAGTCGGTTTTGTGCTATTCAAAGTCTATATTATCACTGGCTGCCCCGGCAAAAAAGAGTTACATTGACTGGGAATAAGCTTTATCACCAACCACATAAGGGGCTGTTTAACGATGCGTTTTCGTCAGGTCCACCTCGATTTCCATACGTCGGAGGCAATTCCCGGCATAGGCAGCGAATTCTCCAAATCCCAGTTTCAGTCCATGCTGCGCACCGGCCATGTTGATTCAATCACCGTGTTCTCCAAATGCCATCACGGCTGGGCCTACCATCCAAGCGATGCCAATGAGATACACCCGCACCTCAACTTTGACTTGCTGGAGGAGATGATCACTGCCGCACATGAGATCGGAGTCCGGACGCCGGTATATTTATCGGCCGGTCTGGATGAGAAGCTGGCCCGCCGTCATCCCGAATGGCTGATCCGCGACGCTGAGGACCGGACACGCTGGGTGAAGGATTTTATGACGCCGGGTTATCACGAATTTTGCTTTAATACGCCTTATCTGGATATTTTGCTCGCGCAGATCCATGAAGTTGTCTCCCGCTATGACGCAGACGGCATCTTCCTTGATATCGTCGGCATCCGTAAATGCCGCTGCCAGTATTGCGTGGCTGCACTGCGGGCAGCCGGGCAGGATCCGCGCGACGAAGCCGCCGTCACCGCCCTGGGCGAAGCGACCTACCTGAACTACGCCCGCCGCGTCCGCGAGACCATAGATGCCGTGAAGCCCGGCCTGCCGGTCTTTCACAACAGCGGCCATCAGCAGCGGGGCCGTCGTGACCTGGCCGCAGTCAACACCCACCTTGAGCTGGAATCGCTTCCGACCGGAGGCTGGGGTTACGACCACTTCCCGCTGTCCGCAAGGTACGCCCAGCAGCTTGGGCTGGATTATCTCGGCATGACCGGCAAATTCCATACCTCGTGGGGCGAATTCGGCGGCTTTAAGCATCCGAATGCACTGCGGTATGAGGCCGCGCTCAGTCTCGCGCACGGCGCCAAATGCTCCATCGGCGACCAGCTTCACCCCTCGGGCCTGATGGATGAAGCAACCTACACCCTGATCGGCGCCGCCTATGCCGAGGTGGAGGCAAAGGAGCCCTGGTGCAGCGGAGTAGAGAATGTAGCCGACATCGCTGTCCTGTCCCTGGAGGCAGCGCGGGAAGCCTGTCCTGACAGGGAGGTGCTGAAGGGGAAGCCCAATCTGGCCGACGCCGGCGCAGTGCGGATATTAAGTGAAGGCCACTACCTGTACGACATAGTTGACACGCTGAGCGATTTTTCCGCCTATAAGGTGCTGGTTCTGCCGGATGACGTGCTGGTGTGGCCGGAGCTGGCTGCTGCGATAGAAGCGTTTACTGCAGGCGGCGGCAAGGTACTCGCTACCGGACGATCCGGATTAAACACGGCGGGCGATGCGTTTGTCCTGGAACTGGGAGTCCGCTGGCTGGGCATCAATCCGTTCCGGCCGTCCTATTTCCATCCGCATTTCACTCCCGGCGCCCTGCTGCCCGCCTCCTATGTGATGTACGGCGAAGGCCAGCTTGTGGAGCTTGACGGCGGCCATCTGCTAGGCCATCTGGAGAATCCGTATTTTAACCGCGATGTCTTCACGTTCTGTTCGCATCAGCACACACCGGGTGCCAGACAGGATAATGGGCCAGGCATGGTTCAGAGCGAGTACGGAATCTATATCGGCTGGAATGTGTTCAGTGAATATGCGGACGGCGGTCATCTTATCCTGAAGGATATGGTACTTCATGCACTATCTCTGCTGCTTCCGCAGCCTGCCCTGCGGACCAATCTGCCAGCCCGGGGAATTACGACCCTGCAATACCAGCAGGCGGAGCGCCGTTATGTGAACCATCTGCTCTATGCCGCACCAGCTCTGAAGGGCCGCATCGAGGTCATTGAGGATATCGTGCCACTGCGGGATATTTCCGTCAGCCTGTACCTCCCGGCTCCGGAGTCCGTCCAGCGTGTCTATCTGGCAACGTCGATGACAGAGCTGCCGTTTACGTTAGGCAAAGATGGTGAACTTAGTTACACCGTTCCTTACCTTGAGAATCATCAGCTGGCCGTGATCGAACTGGCGTAGGTATGCAAAAAGGGAGGTTGCAAAAAGCCTTAATTGGCTGCTGCGACCTCCTTTTTTATAAACTAGTAAACCTCAGCTATTGTCCCCCGGCTTGACGACACCCTTCTTAATAATTCCATTTCCATACTGCCATGAACGCCGCCTGATGCGGCACATAATGATCCAGGGGAAGCAGCTCGAGAACCGCATCCAGCAGCTTACACACCATCTGAAACAACACAAAAACCCGCGATGCTAAGCATCACGGGTCTAATATGATGGACCTCAAGTCCGGCCTATTCCGGTTGCATCACCTGCTCCGCCGTATCCCGCGCATAATCGCTGAAGGTGGAGAGCACGCTGTTATATTCTTCAATGTCCTGCACGCGGATACCCTCATGCAATTGGTTCAGAATCTCTTCGGGCAGTGAGGATTTCATCGAGCCCATATCCATTTGAAAAAAGGTTTTCAGCACCTTATCCGCTGCGGGTGGGCCTTTGAACAGAGTCAGGTTCCCGTGTTCATCCACACCGAAATAGGCATCCTTCTTAACCAGCGGAGATAAATCATTGACGCTTCGCTCCAGCCATAGATCGCCCTCCTGGCTGATCCAGCCGTTCCAGCCCGGATGAGCCGCAATCACTTCTCTAAGCTGTGCCGGAGAACGTTCACCGGGAAGCGTCTGCACTTCCTCGCCGGAAATATAGGCCGTCTTCAAATGAACCGTGCGGGAAATCGGCTCCCTGCTGACCGCTTGCAGCAACTGCTCCCGGTCTATTGCCATTGCCGGGTTACCTTCTATCCTGCCTCTTTCTGTATTGTTATACACGGCCGCCGCAACCGGCATGCTTCCGCCCGCATCACCATTTTGCAGCTCTCCAAGCCCCTCAGGTACAGTCCACACCTTATCGGTCAGCAATCCGCTGAGCTCCTCCGGCACCTGCATGCCGCGCCAGGCCAGCACTGTCAGGGCAATACAAGCCGCGCCTACCCAGGGAGCTTTTTTCCAGCGTCTCCAACGCCGCCACAATTGTTTTTTTAAGCGAAAAGCATTCACGTTGATCCCTTCATTCTGCTTTTTTCCTATTGTGGCCTGTGAAGGGAGGCTTTATGCGTTTTGGCGTAAAATTTGACGAATCCCCCCGGTTAGGTGTAAAAATACATTCATACTTATCATTCTAAGCCATCATTTGCTATACTCTATAGTAGTGGAATAGTTAAAAACTAAAACAAAGGGGTAATCCTCGATGATCATTCAGCCAAAAACACGCGGCTTCATTTGCACAACCGCCCATCCGGAAGGGTGCGCCAAACAAATACAAGAACAAATTGATTATGTCAAAGCACAAAAGAAGCTGACCGGACCTGTGAACGTGCTGGTGGTCGGCGCCTCTACAGGATATGGACTCGCATCACGGATTACCGCCGCTTTTGGCGCCGGTGCAAATACGATTGGCGTATACTTTGATAAAGCGGCAGAGGGCTCCCGCACAGCCTCGGCAGGCTGGTACAATTCCGCAGCTTTTGAACGGGCTGCCGCAGAACAGGGCCTGAAATCACACAGCATCGTTGGAGATGCTTTCTCCGATGCCATCAAAACCAAAACCATTGAGCTTATCAAAGCGGAATACGGTAAAGTCGATCTTGTGGTATACAGTGTCGCCTCCCCGCGCCGTACCCATCCGGTAACCGGAGAAACCTTCTCCTCCGTCATTAAGCCGGTAGGCGAAGCCTACTCGAACAAAACCATGAACTTCCATACCGGAGAAGTATCCACGGTGACTATTGAACCTGCGACAGACGATGAGGTTCGCCAGACGATTGCCGTCATGGGCGGAGAAGACTGGGGCATGTGGATTGATCAGCTTCAGGAAGCAGGTGTGCTTGCTGACGGGGCAACAACAGTCGCCTATTCCTACATCGGCCCGAAGATTACCCATCCGATCTACCGGGACGGAACCATTGGCCAGGCTAAAAATGATCTGGAAAAGACAGCTATCCGGCTAAATGAAAAGCTGAGTCCAAAGGGCGGACGTGCTTATGTATCAGTCAACAAAGCACTCGTCACGCAGTCCAGCTCGGCGATCCCGGTAGTTCCTTTGTACATTTCCGCACTATACAGAGTAATGAAGGAAAAAGATCTGCATGAAAATTGCATCCAGCAAATGTACCGCTTGTTCGCAGAGCATCTGTATAATGGCGGCGAAGCGTCTGCCGACGGCAGCCACCTGATCCGGATTGATGACTGGGAAATGCGCGAGGATGTGCAGATTGAGGTTATGAGACGGTGGAATGAACTGGAGACCGATAATGTTCCTGAGCTGTCCGACCTTAAGGGCTATCAGGACGACTTCTTCCACCTGTTCGGCTTCCGCACGGATGGTGTGGACTATGAAGCCGATATTGACCCTGAGGTAGATATTCCCAATCTGGTTTTGTAATTCACTGAGAACCCGTAAAAGTCTCTAACCTCAAAAAAGCCGTTCCCTTCAGCAGTAACCGAAGGGAACGGCTTTTTACTTGTGATCCGTCTTGCTACAGTTGCGATATAGCGTTATAAATACCTAAGACAAAGTTTGTTTACTTACTACTGCACTCCATGCACTGCTATTGTCAGGGGATTTTGCTCTTACACGATACGTATGTGTAGTTTTAGGAAGCAGGTCAGAATGAGTATAACTCGTTGCTGCGCCAGCATCCACTACTGCACCGTCTACCTCAATTTCGTATCCAGCTGCACCCGCAACCGTCCCCCAGCTCACTGTGATTTGATTATTTGTTGCTACAGCAGATGCTGCAGGAGTTGCCAAAAGCGTTTTTACCAGTGTTGAATTGCTCCAATCTCCAAGCCCGCCGCTGTTTTTAGCCCGGACCCGAACAGCATATTCAGTGTTGGCTGCCAACCCCGCTTTAGAAAAGCTGGTCGTTGTCACGCTGCCTGCAATTGCTCCATTAATCTCCACGTCATATCCAGTGGCCCCTGGAATTGCGGTCCAACTGGCTGCCAAACTAGAAAACGTTGAAGTTACTGTCACCGGGTCCACTGCTGCCGGCGTCGTATATTTGCTGACCGCTGCGCTCCAGGCGCTGGCATTATCCGCACTTTTTGCCCGTACTTTGTACGTATGGGAAGTGCTTGGCGTCAGGCCGCTGTGCGTGTAGCTTAATTCTGTTCCATTGTCCACTACATTGCCGTCCACGTCGATTTCATATTCCGCAGCTCCGGCGATGGCCGCCCAGCTTACCGTCACCTGGTTGCTTGTTGAGACGGTTGTTGCCGTTGGTGTTGCCAGCAGCGTCTTCAGCGTTACTGGTGCACTATATTCACCTACACCTCCGGTGTTCTTTGCTCTCACGCGTACCGTGTATTCGGTGTTGGCTACTAAACCGGCCTTGGAGAAGCTGGCTGCTGTGACGCTGCCTGCAACCGTTCCATTAAATTCCACATCATATCCTGTGGCTCCTGTGACTGCTGTCCAGCTAGCTGCCAAGCTAGAAGCTGTCGGAGTTAATGCTACTGGGCCTACTGCTGCCGGCGTGGTGTACTTGCTGACCGCAACGCTCCAGGCACTGGCATTATCCTCGCTCTTCGCCCGCACTTTGTACGTGTGGGAAGTGCTTGGCGTCAGGCCGCTATGCGTGTAGCTTAATTCTGTTCCATTGTCCACTACGTTGCCATCCACGTCGATTTCATATCCCGTGGCTCCGGCGATGGCTGCCCAGCTTACCGTCACCTGGTTGCTTGTCGAAACCGTAGTTGCCGTTGGCGTTACCAGCAGTGTCTTGAGCGTTACCGGTGCGCTATATTCACCTGCTCCCCCGGTGTTCTTTGCTCTCACCCGAACCGTATATTCGGTGTTCGCCGCGAGCGCTGTTTTGGTAAAGCTGGCTGTTGCCGAGCTGCCTGCAACCGCTCCATTAATCTCCACATCATATCCCGTTGCCCCTGTGACTGCGGTCCAGCTAGCTGCCAAGCTAGAAGACGTCGGAGTTAATGTCACAGGACCTACTGCTGTCGGCGTAGTATACTTGCTGACCGCTGCGCTCCAGGCACTGGCATTATCCTCGCTCTTCGCCCGCACTTTGTACGTATGTGAAGTGCTTGGCGTCAAGCCTTTGTGCGTATAGCTTAATTCTGTTCCGTTATCCACCACAGTGCCATCTACATCAATTTCATATCCCGTTGCTCCGGCGATGGCTGCCCAGCTTACCGTCACCTGGTTGCTTGTTGAAACCGTCGTTGGTGCTGGTGTCACCAGCAACGTCTTGAGCGTTACTGGTGCGCTATATTCGCCCGCTCCCCCAGTGTTCTTAGCTCTTACTCGTACCGTGTATTCGGTGTTGGCCGCAAGCGCTGTTTTGGTAAAGCTGGTTGTTGCTACACTGCCTGCAACCGCTCCATTAATCTCCACATCATATCCTGTGGCTCCTGTGACTGCTGTCCAACTGGCTGCCACGCTAGAAGCTGTTGGAGTAAGCGTCACCGGACCCACTGTTGTCGGCGTAGTATACTTGCTGACCGCAGCACTCCAGGCACTGGCATTATCCGCACTTAATGCCCGTACTTTATACGTATGGGACGTGCTTGGCGTCAAGCCTTTGTGCGTATAGCTTAATTCCGTTCCGTTATCCACTACGGTGCCATCCACGTCGATTTCATAGCCTGTGGCTCCGGCAACTGCTGCCCAGCTTACTGTTACTTGATTACTTGTCGAAACTGTTGTCGGCGTTGGCGTTACCAACAGCGTCTTCAGTGTCACCGGTGCGCTATATTCACCTACGCCTCCGGCATTCTTCGCTCTCACGCGTACCGTGTATTCAGTGTTGGCTGCAAGCGCTGTTTTGGTAAAGCTGGTTGTTGCTACACTGCCTGCAACCCCTCCATTAATCTCCACATCATATCCCGTGGCTCCCGTAACAGCAGTCCAGCTAGCTGCCAAGCTAGAAGCTGTCGGAGTTAATGTCACCGGACCCACTGCTACTGGCGTCGTAAACTTACTTACCGCCGCACTCCAGGCACTGGCATTATCCGCACTTAATGCCCGCACTTTGTACGTATGGGAAGTACTTGGCGTTAGGCCGCTGTGCGTGTAGCTTAATTCTGTTCCGTTATCCACTACGGTGCCATCTACTTCAATTTCATATCCCGTTGCTCCGGCGATAGCTGCCCAGCTTACTGTCACTTGGTTGCTTGTCGAAACTGTTGTCGGCGCTGGCGTTACCAGCAACGTCTTGAGCGTTACAGGTGCGCTATATTCACCTACGCCTCCGGCGTTCTTAGCTCTCACGCGTACCGTATATTCGGTATTGGCTACTAGACCCGTTTTGGAGAAACTGGCTGCTGTGGCACTGCCTGCAACAGTTCCATTAATCTCCACATCATATCCCGTAGCTCCTGTGACTGCTGTCCAACTGGCCGCTAAACTAGTAGACGTTGGAGTTAATGTCACCGGACCCACTGCTGCTGGCGTCGTAAACTTACTTACCGCTACGCTCCAGGCACTGGCATTGTCCGCACTTAAGGCCCGTACTTTGTACGTATGGGAGGTGCTCGGGGTTAGGCCGCTGTGCGTATAGCTTAATTCTGTTCCGTTATCTACTACCGTGCCATCTACTTCGATTTCATATCCCGTAGCCCCGGCGATGGCTGCCCAGCTTACTGTCACTTGGTTGCTTGTCGAAACTGTTGTCGGCGCTGGTGTTACCAGCAACGTCTTCATTGTCACCGGTGCGCTATATTCGCCCGCTCCACCGGTATTCTTCGCTCTCACGCGTACCGTATATTCGGTGTTGGCTACTAATCCTGTTTTCGAGAAACTAGTCGTTGCCACACTACCTGCAACCGCTCCATTAATCTCAACGTCATATCCCGTAGCTCCTGTGACTGCGGTCCAACTGGCCGCTAAACTAGTAGACGCTGGAGTTAATGTCACCGGACCCACTGCTGCCGGCGTCGTAAACTTACTGACCGCAGCGCTCCAGGCACTGGCATTATCCGCACTTAAGGCCCGTACTTTGTACGTATGGGAAGTGCTTGGCGTTAGGCCGCTATGCGTATAGCTTAATTCTGTTCCGTTATCTACTACCGTGCCATCTACTTCGATTTCATATTCTGCCGCTCCGGCGATGGCTGCCCAGCTTACCGTTACTTGATTGCTTGTTGAAACTGTCGTTGCCGTTGGTGTCACCAGCAGCGTCTTCAGCTTCACCGGCGTTCCCCATTCTCCGATACCTCCGCTGTTCTTGGCCCGTATTCGAACCGTATACTCCGTGTTTGGAGTCAGCCCTGTTTTGGTATAGCTAGTTGTAGTCGGGCTGGCAGCGATAGTACCATTGATCTCCACATCGTAAGCCGTTGATCCTGTAATTGCCGTCCACGTCACAGCCAGCGATGTGCTGGCAGGCGTAACTGTCACTGTTCCTGCCGCTGCCGGCGTCGTATACTTGGTGACTGCTGCGCTCCATGCACTGGCATTATCTTCACTTTTTGCCCGCACTTTGTACGTATGTGAAGTACTTGGCGTTAGGCCGCTGTGGGTGTAGCTTAATTCTGTTCCGTTATCTACTACGGTGCCATCTACTTCGATTTCATATTCTGTCGCTCCGGCGATGGCTGCCCAGCTTACTGTTACCTGATTGCTGGTTGAAACCGCCGTTGCTGTTGGCGTTGCCAGCAGCGTCTTCAGCTTCACCGGGGCGCTATATTCGCCCGTTCCACCGGCGTTTTTCGCTCTCACACGTACCGTGTATTCGGTGTTGGCTGCTAATCCCGTTTTGGAGAAGCTGGCTGCTGCCACGCTGCCTGCAACAGTTCCATTAATCTCCACATCATATCCCGTAGCTCCTGTGACAGCGGTCCATGCGGCTGCCAAAGAAGAAGCCGCCGGAGTTACTGTTACAGGTCCCACTGCTGCCGGCGTCGTAAACTTGCTGACCGCAGCGCTCCAGGCACTGGCGTTATCCGCACTTAAGGCCCGTACTTTGTACGTATGGGACGTGCTTGATGTCAGGCCGCTGTGGGTATAGCTTAATTCGGCTCCATTATCCACTACAGTGCCATCTACTTCGATTTCATACTCCGTAGCCCCAGTAATGGCCGCCCAGCTTACCGTTACCTGGCTGCTTGTCGAAACGAGCGTTGGCGTTGGTGTCACCAGCAGCGTTTTTACCGTTACAGGTGTGCTCCACTCACCAGTTCCCCCGGTATTTTTGGCCCGCACCCGAACGGTATAGTCCGTATTTGCCGCAAGCGCTGTTTTGGAATAGCTGGTTGTTGCTGAGCTTCCAGAGACTGCCCCATTAATTTCCACATCATATCCTGTCGCCCCTGTGGCACCAGTCCAGGCAACGGCTAGCGTTGAGCTTGTTGGGTTAACTGTTACATTGGCCGGTATAACCGGTGTTGTGAATTTTTTGGTTAGTGTCGACCAGACGCTTGCATTCCCGGAGCTAAGCGCCCTAACTCTATAGGTGTGTTCAGTGCTGGGCTCCAAACCGGTAAGTGTATAGGAGGTTTGTGCTCCAACATTTACTGCCACACCGTCATACTCTACCTCATAGGATTCAGCATTGGCTACCGCATCCCAATTCAAGCTGATTTCACTACTTTTCGAGAGTGCTGTGACAGCGGGAACTGACAATAAAGTTTTTATTGTGATTGGGCTGCTCCAGTCACTTTTCCCTGCAGGATTTACCGATCTAACCCGGTACGTATATTCAGTATTGGGAGTTAGTCCCGATCTGGTAAATGCTGAGGATGAACTGGAAGCGACTATTGACCCATTTTCTTCAATATCGTAGGACATCGCCCGGTCAGCATAAGGCCAGGACAGCAACACAGAGTTGCTGGCTGCAGTCGCGGTTACATTCCCCATAGCACCTGGAGCGGCAAGCTCCCCTGTACCTTCCGGCTTAGGCGTAGCCGTCCGTTTCTCTCCACCGGAAGCGTAGTATACGTTCTCATTAGAATCATAATCTACGACCTCACCCGTATCTGCATTCACAATAAAATATTCCTGCAACCCGTAGTCCCGGGTTTGTACTGGCGTCTCATTCCCGTAAACATCTGTTCTAGTAATGTCCCAGACTCCAGGGTTCATCCCGGATTGAGTGTATATCATAAGGGTATGTAGATAGTAAAAGTTATCAAAGCGAATCTTAAACGCATTCTCAACAGTTCCAGTGTAATTGGATACATATTTTACGAATTTGACATCTAGCAAATTGCTTGAAGATAGACTCGCGGATTGGCTTCTGTAATGAGAACCTCCGGAATAGCTGAAAGAGTAGACTCGTGACCACGACATCTTAATCTTTTTGTCATTTACATAATAATCTCCATCACTGTTTTTATACAAAATATACTTGTCATCCGCACTTCTGCTTAAGTACGTTTGCGCCCCGCTTGCTTCTGCTACTCTCCCTTTTGGAATAAGCACACCCGAGAAGATGTACAAGAGCGCAAGAGTGAGAATAAGCCATCTTTTTAAATGCTTAGAGTAAAATTTCATAATTCCCCTCCTAGAATAGAAATATCCAAAATTTGATTAGAGAGTAAATATTCTATAATCCACCATATTCCCCTTCTTTTAGATTCAGAAAAAATAAAAAAAACCATAAAAAATTCATAATTTTGTCACAAATAGAAGAAGCGCCCGTCTTTATCCTCCAAAATAAACAAAAAAATAAGCCGTAAAATTGCTATAAGCAACATTACAGCTTATCTTTTCATACCGAAATTCCTTACGCCAAGGGCAAGCCTTCCTGAAGATGCTTCCGGCTCAAATTAAGCATGGCATGATAGCTGTCCATGAAATCAAGCTCCTTCAGAATGCCCAAATAACTGATTAATTTAGCAGTGTCCTTGCTGATTTTCAGGCAGATCACTGTAATTTCATAATAGATCAAGGTCACGATCTTATCGTACAGCAGGTTGGTTTTATCCGCCGATGGCAGCGCCTTACCCAGAAAAAACAAGCTTTTCTCATAATTCCGTTCATCCAGACAAATGCGGGAGATGTTCTGCAGCAAATGCTGCTGAATGGTTTTGCTCTCGGCCAAGAAGTGATATTTATCGAATTCACGCACAGCCCTCTGTCCAAAAAATATGGCATCGTCACTGTTCAACGTAAATAAGAAGTTGTTGAGCAGCTTGAATTCATACAAATACCAAGTTTCTACTCCAAGCAAATACGGCTTGATATAATCAGCGATCTCACTCAGACGCCTAATTTGATCTTCCTGATGATGCTGGAGCAGAAACCCTTGTCCAAGCAGATACAAATGGTAAAAGGCTTCTGTTCCCGTCTCCTCATACAAAGCATGGCATTCATAGCTGAGTGCCCTAACCCGCTCAAATTCATAACGGTTCCCCGCCTCAACCAGTGTAAGGTGCAGCGTCCGTTTGACCGGCTGAGTCAGATCCTGATGCAGAAACAGCAGCTCCTCGAGCGACATTTCCAGCTTGTCCAGCAGCAGAATCAGCTTGTCATAGCCAGGAAAATACTTCCCTCCCTCAAAGCGAGACAGGTTGGAGCGGCTCATAATTCCCCTTGCAAGAATGGCTTGGTTCAGCCCCTTAGACTTACGGATCTGTTGAATCGTTTTGCCGAGATACATTCCTTGTCCCCCGCCCATTATGTGAGTATACAGCACAAATTTTCAGCGTTTTTTTCATTGTATGCTACATTCGACAGGGTGGAAATACATATCTTGGGAGAAGGAAGGGGAGCAAGCATGGCATTGCAACAGAAGCTGAACAGCAAAGTATGGAACATCCTGACAGGAACCTTTTTTACAAGAACGGCGCTTTTTATGAGCACCCCCTTTTTGGCCATCTTTTTAACGAATCAAAAGGACATTTCGATCCTCCACACCGGCTATATTCTCAGCGTAAACCCGCTCATTAATGTGTTGTTCGGCGGTTTTGGTGGGGGACTCGCAGACAGGTTTTCATTGAAAAGGATCATAGGCTGCGTCCCCATTGGCTGGGGAACCGTATTTATCCTCTTCTATTTCGCTGATAGCTTCTGGCAATTCCTCCTGCTTAGCGGCCTTAACGGTTTATGCTACTCTATCTTCGAGCCGGCGAGCAAAAAAGTGCTGTCCACCCAGACCCTCCCGGAGAATCGGCTGCTTGTATTCAACCTGAGATACACGGCGATTAACCTTGGAGCTTTTATCGGGCCGTTGCTAAGTCTGCTGTTCAATATGAAAATGACCCTGTTTCCTTATGTAATCCTCGGCATTTTCTATATTATATATGGGCTATCCACATGGTTTTTCTTCAGAGACCTATCTGATGTCACAGCACCCAAGCAGCAAAAAAAGAAATACAGTCTGGGGCAGGCCTTCTCTACGCTTCGAAAGGATCATGTGTTTCTTCTCCTGCTGGCTGGCATGAGCTTCTCCTTCTTTGGCTATTC
This sequence comes from Paenibacillus sp. sgz302115, assembly GCF_056120445.1. NCBI lineage: Bacteria > Bacillati > Bacillota > Bacilli > Caryophanales > Paenibacillaceae > Paenibacillus > Paenibacillus sp. sgz302115. The sequence continues at coordinate 72,223 of NZ_JBVYOK010000004.1, read as the reverse complement.
CCAGCTTAACGCGACCGTCTCACAGTTTATGGCGAATACCGGCACCTTAAGAAATGGCATTCAGCTATACTCCACTCTCTTATCACTCAATGGCATTATTATTCTGGTCTCACAGTTTGCAATACTTCGCTGGATCGCAAGCTGGAACCCCTTTAACGTTGTTCTGGTCAGCAATTTGCTGATCGGCATAAGCTTCTTGTCCCTTGTCCACTCCACCTCGTATACACTTCTGCTGGTGTTCATTGTACTTTACAGTTTGGGCGAATTATTAATCGGGGCCCGCTTCGATACCCTTGTAGATGAGCTGGCAACAGAAGAATCCAAAGGCTTATACTTCGGCTGCTCGGAGTCTGTCAAAATCGGCACCATCTGCGGCCCCATCATCGGAACACTCCTGCTTGAGCAATTCGGACTCGAGTCCGGCCTTCCCGTCTTTGGACTGTTATGCCTCATAACCATTACCGGGGCCGGGTTGCTTCACCTTGCCAAGATGAAGCACCTCCGTGGAGAAACCCGCACCTGATCCTAAGCGGCACTTCTGAGCTTGAACAGCTTGCTTACGGCAACGATTAGATCAATGACAAACACGATTCCCACAATAAAAATAAGTCCGCCTGCTGCCGAATTCCAGATGTTCAAGAGGGTACCATACGCCTCGCTTCCGTCTTGAACTATTCCGGCCTGAACCATTTGCGCCATAAAATCGGGATTCCAGATCTCCGGATTGGTGAACATCAACAACGCCAGCCCGAATCCTAAGATGCTGATCACAATATTGAATATGACCAGTGTTTCCGTCCATTTTCCAACGATGATTTTCAGTGTATCCCTAACAATGCTTGCCGCCAGGAAGACCCAGATCAACGGAAGATATCCCTGAAATATCCCTCCATCAAAAAGAGGCACAATCGACATTCCGCCACCGTCCCTGAATCTCCAAGCACCAAGCCAATCGATGGAGATAGTGGTGAACAACACACCGAATAGTATAGTAAAAATCAAACCGGCAACAGGTTCAGAACGGCGAATCTTGTTGTGCTCTGTTGGCAGGGGCGGCAATTGTGAGGGATGCCAATCCTTTTTGCTATTGAAGCCCGCTTTTCCTTTGCGCAGTCCCGTATATTCAATCAGTCCGAAAATGATCGTTACACTGGTGAATCCCTGGAGGCCGCCCATGAACAGATCGGCTATATAGTTTACGAATCTGTCAAGCATACCGCTTTCGGTAAGCTCAGGCTGGTGAACCGGTTGAATAATGCTTGTGATTGCGAATTCGACAGTTATGGCGATTATAATGGCTATGCACACAATTTTGAGAACAGATACGTAGGGGGCAAACAGCTCCGGCCCGATCAGATATCGGCTGGAACCTCTGTATCGATCCGCTAGCTGCCGCGGATTTCCCAGCTCCAGCAGCACTTCCTCCACATCTTTTGCCGTCCCCGGGCTCCCATCCTGAAGCCGCTCCTCCAGCATATCTCCGATCAGTCCTTCGAGCTCTTTCCCGATCTCGCCCCGCTGCTGCTCCGGCAGTTGCCTGGTCACTTCATGAATGTACCGCTTAATCTGTTCCATTGTTGCTTCCCCCTTCAATAAGACTGTCAATGCTAATCTTCAGACTGTTCCACTCTCCGCATAAACGATCGTATACTTCTTTCCCTGCGGGACTGAGCGAATAGTACTTACGGGGCCGGGCTTCGTTGGTGTCCCAGGTGCTGTTCAGCAGCCCCTGCTTCTCCAGCCTGCGCAGCAGCGGGTACAGTGTATTGGGATCAACGGGAATACCTCTTTCCTTCAAAATGGGAACCAGCGAATAACCGTATTGAGGCTCGGATAGTTGGCTGAGTACGCCAAGAATGATCGTTCCGCGGCGCAGTTCCAGGGTCAGTCCGTTAATCGTCTCGCGGATGTCCATTTCATCATCAACTCCTGTTTGCATCATACTGTATGCCACACACTATTGCAATATGTACAATAAATTAATTTGAAAATCATCGCTAAGCGTAGCGCACAAAAAAAGCCGACCGGCATTTGTTTCTCCGGTCGGCTTCCATTTAAAGAATACCAGGTATAGCTATTTGCTGGAGTTGTAATCAAGCATATTCATTAATAGCACAATGGATTCTGCTCTCGAAGCTGCAGCTCCCGGATTGAACCGGTTATCGCTTCCGCCCTTGACAATTCCCGCCTTCACGGCAGCAGCCACATATGCGTTAGCCCATGCTGGAATGTCTTTGGCATCTGCAAACGATAACTTCTCTGGCGAGCCAACCTCCAGCCCAAGCGCACGGACAACCATTACGGTCATCTCAATGCGTGTTACCTTCTGCAGCGGACGGAAGGAATTATCCTCGAAGCCCTTAATCCAGCCGGCATCCACCGCACTGCGGATGGAGGCTGCGGCCCATGCCGGTGTGTTGTCCTTATCAGCAAAAGCCAGCTCACCATTCGCTGTGCCCTGCTTCATCGCCCGCACCAGCAGGGAAGCAAATTCGGCGCGGTTAACCTCTCCATTCGGCTTGAAGGAGCCGTCAGGGTAACCTTTCACGATTCCCAGCTCCACTGCCTGCTGAATGGCCGTCTTCGCCCAATGCTGCGTAATATCGCTCAGAGCAGGCGCGCTCGGCTGCGGTGTTGCTGTTGCCGTCGGAACTGGAGTCACCGTCGCTGTTGGCGTTGGTGACGGTGATACGGTCGGCGTTGGCGATGGTGATGCGGTCGGCGCCGGTGTTGGCGTCGATACCGGTGCCGTGGTCGGCACTGGCGTTGGTGCCGGAGTGCTAAGTTGTTGCCACTGTGCATACACAATCAGGTCAGCACTTACAGGCATGCCTGCCGTAAAGCTCTTTCCGCTACCGTCTGCTGCCGTATTCCAGCCGATAAAGCTGTAGCCGGTACGAGTCGGCGCTGCCGGAAGCGAAATTAGGCTCTCCCCTTCATTCACCGTCAACGCTGAAGGATTGGCAGCCGTATCGCCACCGTTCCCATTGAAGGTGACGGTTACCTTCTTAACAATGACCACCTGAGCTAGCTTAATATTTACTCCGCCTGTTGTTTCATTAGCCTTGACAATAATATCCGCTGCGCTGCCGTCCTGATAGCCCGCTTTGCTTGCGATAACTGTATAACGATTGCCTTCCGGTACACCGGCAATAATATAACCGCCCGCTGCATTCGTAATAGCCGAATACACGCTGCCGCTTACCGTTACAATGGCTCCTGCTACCGGAAGCGAGCCGTCTGTTACAGTACCGGAGATGCTGCCTGTCTGTGCTTCCGGTTCACCAGGCTCTACTGCGCGCCACTGGGCATAGACTGTCAGGTTGGCTTCTACCGGTGTTTCCGCAGTAAAGGCTGCCCCGCTGCCGTTAGCTGCTAAGTTCCAGCCTGTGAACAAGTAACCGGCCCGGGTCGGAGGTGTCGGCAGAGCATGCAGGCTCTTGCCTTCATCAACGGTAACCTCTGCCGGATCGGCTGCCGTGTCACCGCCGTTACGGTCAAAGCTTACAGTATGCTTGGTAATGATGACAACGAGACCAAGGGTAATATTCACACCTTCCGTCGTCTCATTAGCTGTTACACTTACGTTCTCTGCGCTGCCGTCCAGATAACCGGACTTGCTGGCAGTAACGGTATAGCCCTTGCCTTCCGGTATTCCAGTAAGGAGGTATTCGCCTGATGGATTGGTGAAGGCCGAATACACACTTCCGCTTACCGTAACCTGAGCAACGGCCCCTGCCATTGGAAGCGAACCGTCAGTTATTTTACCAGAGATAGCACCAGTCTTTTCCACCTTTTTCCACTGGGCATAGACTGTCAGATTAGCGGTAACCGGCGTTGCTGCCGTAAATGCAGTACCGCTGCCGTCTGCTGCCGTATTCCAGCCTGTGAACAGATAGTCTTTATACGTAGGCAGAGCCGGCAATGTGCCTACACTCTTACCTTCAGCTACCGTTACTTTTGCCGGATCAGCCTCGGTATCGCCACCGTTCTTATCAAAGGATACTGAGTAGACAATAGCTTTTAGTGCAATATCGGCATTTGCCACCGCATCGGCAGCTACTGTAACATTGTCTGCGGCCCCCGCCTCATATCCTTTCAAGGAAGCAGTGACCTTGTAGCCCGAACCAGCCGGAATGCTGCCGACAACGTATCTGCCGTCCGCACCCGTTACCGTCCGATAGCTTTGATCGTTAACCGTTACTTCAACGGCAGCCCCTGCGAGCGGGTCCGTGCCATCTGTTACCGTACCGCTGATCGTACCGTAATTGGTCAGATCCTCCGCCGCTACTGCTGCAAGTTCGTTAGCAGACAACGCGCGGGAATAGATACGGAAGTCAGAAATTTCACCCATAAAATACTTGTCGCCTGAATAGGCCGGTCTGCCGAGATAGTTCGCAACCGTTGCCTCGACATCCCTTGGTGTCAAAGTCATGTTCGTGTTCTGGCCTACCTGCACACCGTCAACATATAATGTACCGGTTGTGCCTGAAATTTGAAACGCTATGCTCTTCCATACGCCGCGGTCGATCGCCGAGCCTTTGGACACCGATTGTTCGTTCGGATACCAGTTTTGCGTAATAGAAGCACGGAATTTACTGCCTGAATCCTCCAGCAGTCCAAGATACTTAGTGCCGCTGACCGCTGCCGGCGCCGAAGCGAAGGAGAGCAGCCACGCTGGACGGGCCATAGAGGAGTCTACTTTAACATTCATTGTAAAGGTGGCGTCGCTTAAGCCCTTTAATATGCCGTTTGGCAATTGCACCGCACCATTCGTTCCATTGAGCTTCACTGAACCACCGTGTGACGCTGTCACTTCAGCGCCGCCAATCAGCAGACCGTTGTTGCCATTGCCTGATTGATCCGGTACCGCTGTACCATTAGCCGCGTTCGCATCAAATGTGTAACGGAGCAGCAAATCGGTCCACTGTGCATACACCGTCAGGTCACTAGTTACTTCAGTAGCCGCATTAAATGCGGTTCCGCTGCCGTCCGGCTTGCTGTTCCAGCCGGCAAAGACATATCCGCTGCGGGTCGGCGGTGCAGGCAATACTCCAACGTTGCCGTGCTCAATAACACTCTTCTCAGCCGGGTCCGCAGCCGTATCGCCGCCGTTCGCATCAAAGGTCACCTTGTAGAACACCGTTGATAACGGCTTAAGCAGCATATCACCTTCGGTCGTGCGGTTGGACCCGATACTAATCTGCTTCAGTTCAGCATCAACATAACCTGCTTTGCTTGCCGTCACTGTGTAGCCATCGCCTGCAGGGATGTCAGCAACCTTATAGCTGCCGTCGGCAGATGTCAGCGCCGAATATTGCTGTCCGTTCACAGTTAGGTTAACTTTGACACCTTCGAGCGGTTTCGTCCCGTCGGTTACTGTACCAGCCAGGGAGCCTACTTTTTTGTAGAAGTTGAAACGCTCGGCAAAGTTAAAGTTCGTTGTGAAATTTTCGGAGTTGTTAGTCAAGTTCTTCAGATCGAAGAAGGTCAGCTCTCCTTGAGACAAGGAATCAACCCACGGGGAGTACGTTCTGAAGATCAGCTTATTGTTCGCCTCATCCAGCTCCATGAGCCGCATCCAGCCGTTGCCGCCGTGATAATAAGATTGATAGTCGACCAGCATCTCAAGCACATCATTGCCGCTGGAATTTTTTACAACCCGGTATCCTGTGCCGTGGTTATGTCCGGCGATCGTCATGAACACCTGATTGTTGTTTTTCACCAGATTATCGAACATCGACTGGCCATTTCCGCTATACTCCAGATCTCCATTGCCGCCGATTACAAGAATCTCATGCGAGATGAGAATAGTCGGAAGCTTGCTGTTCGCCGCCAAGACACTCTTGGCCCAGGCAAGATCGGTGTTGAAATCCTTCATATCAATGGACAACACCATATACTTGTAGCTGCCGGCTTCATAGATAACGTAGGAGCTTGTCCCGCTCGGCGAACCGCCATGCCAGTAGGATTTGTCCGAGAATCTGCTCGCTCCGAACCTGTTCAGATAAGTGTACGAGTCATAGCCGCCAACATCATGATTTCCGCGGGTAACAATGTAAGGTACGCCGGCGGTATCCAGCATATTGTAGCCGACCGTTGCCCGGTCCCACTGTTCGGATACCCACGACTGGTCAACGATATCACCAAGACCGGAGGTCATTTTAATATTCATTTTCTTATAATTGTCAACCAGCCACTGCATCTGACTGAAGAAAATGTTCTCCTGATACCGCACCGGCATCTGCGTGTCGGGAAGGAAGGCAAATGTATACGTACCATCACCGCTAACAAGCGGCGTATCGTCATTGTTGCCTTCAATCAAGCCGGCGGTATCATAATCCTGTACCACCCATTTGCTCTCCGGCAGCGCGTTCGCTGTAATCTTGATCTCTTCAAGTGATCCGGCGAACAAGCCGTCAATTGCTCCGTCCCATTCAGAGGCGCCAATGTTCCAGCCCTTGCCGTTTACAGCTTTAATACCGATCAGCTCTTCGGGCGGATTGCGGAAATCCGTTACACCGTCAATGTACAGCTTAGTATTTTTTCCGTCATTAACGATTGCTGTATGATACCAGTTATTAGGGCTGCTCAAGGAGAACGACCATGCCGAAGGATTGTTGTTCAGGTTGGTCGGGTAACTCTCCCATTGCAGCTCGCCCAGATTGGAAACAGACAGTGTAGTCAGGATCTCAGTCTCGCCAGCCGTTTTACCGGCTTGCTTGCCTGTGCCCTGACGGGTAAGAATCCCTGTCCATTGATTTCTGGCCGGCGTGAACCCTTTCGGCATCTTAAATACCGCTTCGATAGTATAGCCGTTCATGAACTCTTCGCTGTTGATCGGAGCCCCGTCTACGGTCTTGAAATACTTGCCGACACTTGCCCCGCGGTAATTACCGAACACAAGGCTCTTACCGTCTTCCGACCACTTCAGCATTGAACCTGCTTCGCTGGAGAGGCCATTGCCTGTCGTTGCCAGTGTCAGATCGTTGCCGAGCCCGGACAAGTCGCCAAGTCTCAGATTGGAGGTATCGAGCGCGCCGGATGCTACATTGTCCTGGCTGAACTTCCAGTGTGCCAGTACCGGTGTCTGCGACAGCACTACAAGGTCGAAGGTACGGGTGGTTACCGCGCTGCCCTTCGTTACCGTAGCGGTCAGCATGACCTTGGCATTGTCCGCAGCCGCAGGACGGTGAACCGTACCGTCGTCCTCCAGCACCGCTGCATTGCTGGATTTCCACTCGATCACTGAGCCGTTTGTTCCGGAAGCAGGCAGCGTCAGCTTATCCGACTGAATCGCCTTGGTGCCCAGGTTGATGGCACGGCTATCCTTATCCACCGCTTCAGCATCGCCCGTTCCCAGTACTGTTACTGAAAAGGTTTTAACGGCAGAGGACGTGCCTTTGCTGATCGTAGCCGTCAGCGTGACCGTCTTCGTAGCATCATTCTGGCGTGTAACCGTCCCGTCCGTTCCAACTACGGCGGCATTGCTGGTCTGCCAGCTAATCGCGCTTCCGTTCGGACCGGTTGCAGGCAGCGTCAGGTTCGAGATAACTGCAGACGTATCCCCCAGCGTAAGCGCGGCCTTGTCATCGGCAACAGCACCATCATTCTCTTCAGCAGCCAATGCCGTGATTTCCTCTGTCGTCAGCGCACGCGAATAGATGCGGAAATCAGAGATTTTTCCTTTAAAATACTTATCGCCCGAGTAGGTAGGTCTGCCGAGATAGTTCGCGACAGTCTTCTCGATATCCTGCGGTGTTGTTGAAAGAGCTGTATTCTTCCCAACCTCTACGCCGTCCTCATACAGCGTTCCGGTTGAATCGGAAATCGTGTAGGCGATTGATTTCCAGACATTGCGCGTCAGAGCTGATCCTTTCGAGACATTCTGCTCAGCAGCCCACCAGTTGGTGGTACTCGCCGTGCGGAAGCGCCCGCTCCCATCCTCCAGCAGACCGAAATACTTAGTTCCGGCTACAGCAGCCGGTTCAGTAGCGAAGCTGAACAGCCAAGCCGGACGCACCAGCGAGGAATCAACCTTGACGCTCATGGTGAACGAGGCACTGGTCAACCCTGACAGGATACCGTTCGGCAGTTGAACCGCATCGTTCGAGCCGTCAAGCGTCACCGCTCCGCCATGCTCGGAGGTCACTAAAGCGCCGCCGACTAGCGTACCGTTATATCCGTTCCCCGAAACATCTGGAACCGCTGTGCCGTAATCCTGATCCGCATCAAAAGAATAATGAAGCATCGGATCGTTGGCACCAAGCGCTTTTACCGTCAGCTCAAAAGCACGTGTGTCACTCTCGGCACCTTTGGTAGCTGTAGCCGTCAGTGTTACCTTAGCATCGGGTTGTCCAAGCGCAGGACGGGTAATCTGTACATTACTTCCTGCAATGGAAGCTACCGCCGAATTGGAGGATGCCCAAGTAATGGTTGCTCCTTGCACTCCGGCAGAAGGCAATGTGAACGCCGAAGTCACCTTGCCGGCAGGAAAATTGATATGATCGAGGGCTTCCTGTACAGCCTGGCTATCCGTGTAGGTCACGTTCACAAAAATCGGATTTGAATAGAACCACATATCCGAGTAGTTACGGTTATTAATTTGCGTAAACCGCGTCTCGTTGTCGGAGGTCGTATTTTTCGGATCAATTAACGGCTCCCCGCCGCTTGTCTCCCCGGCAACATCCGTTCCGAGATTTGTTCCCCGCAGCCGGAAATACTGGTTCTTGCTCGCCGCGCCAATGGTGTACGAAATCGTGTTGTATCCATCAGCATCAGTTGTCCAGTCGGCGCTGGTGAACCGTTTAACCACCTTGGTTGAGTCATTGGTTGCCTTATTGTAGGCAGCGGTTCCCTGCTCAGCCTTTGCGGTAACATCACCGGCAATCAGATCGACATGATCTACCTTGACGGGATCGCCGTTGTTGTTCGTTCCGGGGCTTTTGAACCGGAGGTTAAGCTTAAGCTCTTCACCGGCAGGCACCACCAGATCTCCGCCCATTTCTTTCTCGGAGCCGCCGCCGCCGATGCGGAAATCAAGAGCGTTAATCAAATCCCCGGTAACGGAAAAGGATTTGCCGGAGCGCATGCCGTCCACAATCGACTTCATGTCGCTGCCTGTGGTCCAGGTGTAGTTCTTGGCATATTCACCCGGCCAGTAGCCGCTTGAATACTTACGGTCGCTGCTGATCTTGAAATGAAAGTCGGAATTAGCAAAGTTCCAGTAATGCCGGCCTTCGCCAAGCAGCGCATCCCACATTCCACCTATCTTGGCAATGCGGATATCCGCGCCGCCATAGACGTCCGTAGTCTCTCCGCGGTCCGGCGCCATTTGATTCCCGGGCATTCCCTCAAACCCGAAGGCAATATTCGGCGCAATGTTGTTAAAGTCACGAATATCACTGACCTTAAGCTCAGAGCCGGTACCATTTTTTCTGGAAGGGTGATTGATAAGGGCATAACTGTCAGGATAATTGTCGGCCAGCCACTGGTATGCTTTGCGTGCATCGCTTGCCGTGGTGTACGCCCGGCTGTCCTTTGCACTCCACGCAGCAACATCATCGGCATTGAATAAGCTGGCATCACGGTTCGTGAACAGATACTCAAATTGATTGATAGCTTTCAACGCTTCCTCGGAGCCTGGGTTATCGGTGACAATGCCGACACCAACGTGATCATAGGTAGGCATGTCCCATTCGAAGCCGTTAAATATCGTCTTGCCCCCATATTTGCCGGAATCCTGCAGCTCCTTGATTTTGGGTGCCTGGTACTTCGCAATGCCTTGCGATAACGGAATTGGACTGGCCAGCGTATTGCCGTCTGCATCACGGCTGGACATACGCAAATGATCGGACAACGCCAGCCAATCTAGCCCATACTTCTCAAAAGCGGTATCCAGCACATCCGTAAGTTTTCCCTGGGCATCATCGGACTGAATGGTATGGGCATGATACTCCCCGGTCATCCATCTTCCCTGGGAGTCCCCGTTGTCACCGGCACCATAAGCAGTGGAGCCGACCATCATGACCGGACTTAACGTATTTGCAATAATCGAGAAGCTGAACAATGAAGCCACAAATTTCCTTCGAAACACCAGTAATTCCCCCCAGACATAATAATGAACGCCGTGTTCCATTGCTTACAGCCAAGCAGCACTCAGTCATTTGATTGAGTGCCTCTTCGCTTCTATGTAACAGAAACGCAACGCCCGCCAAGCCATTTCGTCAGGTCGACGTTCATATGAAAAACGTATTAATGCTTAACGGCATTAATTCACTGACTATATTTCATTCTGGCATGGCAATGTTATCAAAATATCAGTAGAGAATTAAGGTTGTGTCAGCAGCCTACTCAACGAGTTCCACCACTGTCAATAAATTTATGTTATTAGAATTTAATGTATATTCATGCTATAAAAACAGGTTAATCATGGTGGAGCATCGAGCGTCTGCTCTCATCGTACGGGAAGAAGCCTGCACAGCAAACAGCCTTACTTCCACGAATGGAGGTAAGGCTGTTTGGCATGCCGGACTGTAGTCCACGCTATCGTTAGGCCCTTGTCTTGCGCTGCTCCCGGAATTCCTGCGGCGTGCAGCCGGCCGTTTTCTTGAAGAAACGAAAAAAATAATGCTGGTCGCTGAAGCCAAGCCGGGTCGAGATTTCATGCATTTTCAGGGCTGTGCCCAGCAGCAGTTCCTTGCTTAACTCCAGCTTTTTCTCAGCGATATAATCCGAAAGACTTTTTCCGGTCGCTCTTTTGTACCAGCGTGACAGATAGGAGGGATTAAGCGAGACCTCCTGGGCAATCCGGGTCAGAGACAGATCATCGGCTAAATGGAGCTTGATGTATTGATGGACCATAGACAGAATGCTGGATTCATCATGCCTGAAGGCGGCGCTGCGGTTGGCAGCAATCCATTCGAAGAAAGAATGATAGAAAGCGATAACGGCCGGCCAGGGTGTGCTGATATTAAAATGCAGCAGTTGCGACAAGTCCTGTCCGCTCAAAGCCTGTTCAGTCAAGCCCAGCTCCTGCACCACCTCCAGCAAGGTGTTGCTGATGCCGGACAGCATTCTCCATCTGATAAAAGGATCTTCCGGGCCGTCCTCTCCGGCCAGATCCACCCACTTGCGGAACGAAGCGCTCCAATCCGCATTCCCCTCCAGCAGCCGCTGCTTTACATATTCAAGCAGCACACCCGTAGACGCAAGCCGGCTCTGCATGAGACCCTGTGGCGGCTCCGCTTCCAGCGTGTTGACCTTCAGCAGCTTCTCCATCCCAAGTCCCAAGCTGTCATAGGCAGCCAGCCGCAAGCGGTTGAGGGTATAGTTCAGCTCATGCCAGTCTACCGTATGGCTGCTGACAATGATGGATACGGACAGCCGCAGACAAGTGTCGCAGGCCTGCTGGATGGACTCCATCGTGCCATGCACGAAGCGGTGCGTCTTCAGCCAGACCTCTTCACCGGAAACTGCCGGCAAGCGGCCGGCCTCCGGCTGAACGAAGCAGGCAATTGTAACGGGATCAAGATCGACGGCTTTAATTTCGGCCTTGTCGCCAAGCAGCTCCTCCGAGATGTTGGCTACAGCATAGCGGATCAGGGTCCGGTCTGAGGGAGTCTCGTAATTTCTCCAGGCTTCAATTCTGATAATCAAAGGCAATATAGGCTCTGAAGCCTGAAACGGCAATTGAATCGTATCGAACTCCTCCTGCAAAGACCGGTAATCAAGCTTTTCAGTACGCCGCAGAATGTCATGCAGCAGCTGCTGCTGCAATTGGGGCAAGGTGCGGGGCAGCTTGTCGCGAAACCACTGCGTCTGATATTGATATTCCTCCTCTGAAGAGAGCCGCTCTAATGCTACGGCTACGGAGGAGCGGATTTTGTCCATGCCCTCGGTCTTCAGCAAATAGTCGATGACGCATGGATTGCGGATGGCCTGGTGGGCATAATCAAATTCGTTATGTCCGGTCAGCAAAATAACCTTGCAGCGCGGCCACCGGTCAACGATTTCCCGGATCAGCTCCATGCCATCCATTCCCGGCATGCAAATGTCGCTTAGCACAATATCTATCCTCAGCGTATTCAGCCATTCTATCGCGTTATCCGCCGAATGCACCTTAATAATTTCCAAATCGGCAAAATCGGCTTTCATAAAAAATTCGTACAGCCCGTCCAAAATAACCGGCTCATCATCAACGATCATCATCCGCCGCACTGCTGGCCTCCCCCTTTCCCGGAATGTTGACTTTTACGCATAAGCCGCCTAGTTCGCTCCGTTCAACCTGCAGTCCGTAAGAGGAGCCGAACTTGATGCGCAGTCTTTGATTTACATTTAACAATCCGGTTGTCTCTCCCCTGGTGATTTCTTGCCGGGATAGCTGCTGCTGCAGCCGGTTCAGCCCTTCTTCGGTCAATGTGTCGCCGTTATCTTCTATAAGGATCGTCAGCGTGTCATTTGTTTTTTCATATTTCATTCGCAGCCGGCCGCCGCTCGTCTTCTGCCGGAGGCCATGCTCGAACACGTTTTCAAGTATGGGCTGCAGCAGCACCCGGGGAACATGGATGCGGCTGCAATCCGGTTCCATATCGTCAATCTCAGCCTGGATACGCGGCCCAAACCGGATTCTCTGAATAGCCAGGTATACCAGCGCGTGGTCAAGCTCCTGCTGCAAAGTCACCTCCTGGGCAAAATCGCGCGTCATGTAGCGGAAATATTGTCCCAAATAGTCGGAGAATTCCTTGATCAGCTCCACATTTTCCACTTCCGCCATCTGCTTGATGCTGAACAGGCTGTTATACAAGAAGTGAGGGGTGATCTGGGACTGCAAATGCTTCAATTCCGCTTCCCCGGTGCGGATACGCTGCACATAATTTTCTTCTATTAAAGTATGCAGGCGCCGGAGCATGTCATTGAACCGCAGATACAAATATCCGAATTCATCCTTGCGGGAATGGGTAATGTGAAGTCCTGTCTGCCCCTGCTCCGCCTTCTCGAACCCCCTGATCAATACAGTGATTGGACGGTGGATCGCCCTGAACGACCATACGGAGAACACCAGGATAACGATCAGCGACAGCAGCGTCAACAGCCACATCAGCCTGGTGAACACACGGATTGGCTGCAGCAGTATCGAATTAGGAATACTGGCAATCAGCCTGAAATGATCGTTATGGTCATAGAGTGAATAATCAAAGGAATCATTCTGCCTGTAGCGCTGCACACTGACAGATTCATCTTCCGGCGGACGCTCCGTGTTCGGCAACAGCTTTGGAGCAGGCTGTGAAGTCGAAAGAACATATTCGTTGTTGTTACCGAACTCCAGGGTAATATTGCTTCCGCCGGACACCGCGAACTCCTTCAGCCGCAGCTCCAGCTCCGTGTTCGACAGCTTGATGCCCAATAGAAAATTAGGCGGAACTTTGTTGTCCAGATTAAACGGATTGCGCCGCAGCACATACAGCTCGTCCTTATAGACAGAGACAGGACCGCCCAGATTGCCCATAGTGTCGGAGAGGCTCTGCCAATCCGGCGGACTGACATCCCGGACGCCATCCTGAACACTGACTTCTTTATTGATCTCAGGCAGATAATAGACCACATCGGCGATGTAAGGGCTGGTTTCTCTGATCTGCTTCAGTTTGGTGAATATATTGTTCAGCGTATTGTCCACTTCATACTGGCTCATGATCGGCAGCCTGGCGCTGAAGGAGGCCATTGTATCATCAATCGAATATTCCGCAACCAGACGGCTGATTCTTTGAAGCTCAAACTCAAGGTGACTGTAATAAAAACGCAGCTTCGACTCATTCGCCCTTTCCACTTCCGCCTGCATTTGGTTGGAGCTGTAAAAGGTAATGGATATGCCCAGAATATACAGCGGCAGCACAACCAGCAAAAACGCAACCAGCAGCTTGTGAACGATGGAGTGGCGGTTCCAACGGAATAGAATTGATTTCTTCATTATTACACTTTAACCTTTTACACTTCCAACGACCAGTCCATGCACGAAATATCTTTGCAGGAACGGGTAAATCGCCATGATCGGCAGAATGGATAAAAAGATTTGCGCAGCCTGCGTCGTACGGTCCGAGACCTGGGTTAGCAAGGCTGCTTCCTCAAGCGTAACATTCTCCATCGAAGCCATTGTCTGTTGCAGCATCGACTGCAGATAAGTAGCCAGCGGGTAATGCTCCGGGCTCCGCATAAAGATCATTCCGTCGAACCAGGCATTCCAGTGGCCTACAAGCGCAAACAGCGTCACTGTTGCAATGCTGGGCATAGACACCGGAAGATACACATTCCATAGAGTCCGCATATGGCCGGCGCCATCCATCCAGGCCGCTTCCTCCAGCTCCTTCGGCAGACCCCGGAAAAAATTCAGCATCAGCAGCACATTGAAGATCGGCACAGCACCGGGAAGGACAAGTGCCCATACACTATCCAGCAGGTGCATTTCCTTAACGACCAAATAGCCGGGAATCAAGCCGCCGCTGAACAGCATAGTGAATACAAAGATCCATGCATATACGGTCCGCGAACGGAACGCCGCCGCTTCTTTCGAGAGCGGATAGGCAACCAGAACCGTAAACAGCAGGTTAACGGACACGCCCAGTACCACTCTGAGCAGACTGGTTCCGAAGGAATGGATGAACTGGTTATTTTCCAGCATGTACCGGTAAGAAGATAATGTGAAGTCAACCGGCCAGAAGGTGACCCTTCCGGCGCTGACAGCCGCACTTGAGCTGAAGGAAACCGCCAGCACATTGACGATTGGAAACAGGCAAAGTCCGGCAAGCACAGCAAGAAAAACATAATTGAAACGGATAAACCAGCGATACGGCCGAGATGTGAATGACATAGGTTGATCTCCTTCCCCTAAAATATCCGATATTTAGCGAACCGGTAAGCCAAGTAATAACCCAGCCCGATAAAGCCAAACGAAACGACGGATTTAATCAAGCCAAGGGCCGTGGATACCGAATACTGCGCATCCTGCAGACCTATCCGGTAAATCATCGTATCCAGAATGTCTCCTGATTCATAAACGAGCGGATTATAGAGATTGAACACTTGATCAAAGCCCCCGTTCAGGACATTGCCCAGGCTGAGCGTCAGCATCAGAATCATAATCGGACGGATGCCGGGCAGCGTAATATGCCAGGACTGCTTCCATCTGCCGGCGCCGTCGATAATGGCTGCTTCATACAATGAGGTGTCAATACTGGTTAGCGCGGCCAGATAGATAATGGTCCCGAAGCCGAATTCCTTCCACTGGTCTGTGATGACCAGAACATATGGAAACCAGTGATTGTCCGCCAGAAATTGAATCGGCTGCATACCCAGACTCTTGAGCAGCATATTGACGATCCCGGAGCTTGGGGACAGCACATCAACAACGATGCCGCCAAGAATAACCCAGGAGAAAAAGTGCGGCATATATATTATGGTCTGTATTGTGCGTTTGAAGCCGTTCACACGGACCTCATTGAGCAGCAGGGCGGTGATTACCGGCACCGTGAGGCCGGCCACAATTTTCATCACGGAAATAAACACCGTGTTCCACACCACCTGGCTGAAGCCGGGCAAGCTAAACAAGTAACGGAAGTTTTCCAATCCGTTCCATGTAATATTTTTAAAGCCTGCAATCGGGGAAAAATCCTGAAACGCAATGACAAGACCCGCCATCGGCACATAGCTGAAGATGATGATCACAATCAGCGCCGGCAGAATCATGGCATGCAGCGGGATGTTACGGACGAATTTTTTGGTATTAAAGTGCATCTCTGTCCCTCCTTATATGCTAAATTTTAGTTCACCCCAAAAGAATGCCGACAGTGGAGCCTGTTGACATTTGGTATCTTTTGTTGACCTCTCCCCGGCGCGTTGCACTCACAAAAAACGGGACAGCCGCACCGCCATTCGCATGACTTTGGGCTGTCCCGTTTATAGCGGGCCTACAGGCCAGGATTAGTTGCCTTTTACCACTTCATTGACTTCTTTGGTAATCTGATCGCCGCCAAGCTTTTTCCAGTCCGCTACAAATTTATCGAAGGCATCAACCGGCAGGTTGCCATAGATGATTTTTACGAAATTTTCGGCGCGGAGCTTATCGAGTGTTGCCTGTTTGCTGTTCATCGTTTTGGTTGGCGCATAAATGAACTGGTTCATCACAATCAGGTTATTATCACGATAGTGCTTGATTACCCCCTGCGAGCTGAGCGGTCCAAAGATCCGTTCCATATTCCATTTGTCGAGATTACCATTGCGGTATGCCTGGATGTCCTGGTAGAACAGCTTGGCTTCCAGCCCCATCTTGGAAGTATCCTTTGTTTTCAGCGCCTGCTCTACTTCATCCTGCGCCTTCACGTTTTTGTTCGGAGGCAGGTTGGCTACAGTTGCGTTCTGGAATCCGAGACCTGTCTCACCGTTCAGATAGCTGGCCCGTTCTTTGGCCGCCGACGCGCCGAACATTTTTTCAGCCTGGAAGTTAAGCAGTTTGATCAGAGCCTCAGGATGCTCATACCCTTTACGGATAGCAAAGACTCCGCCGATTCCCAGGTGATTCTGTGTTTTGGCCGGCTGATCGTCAATGGATTGTACCGGATATGGAACCCAGTTCACTGTTTTATCCTTTTTGATCATATTCATGACCTGGAAAGGAGCCCATTGCGGCAAGAACATAATTCCGATTTTGCCTGCGTTGACATCCTCAATAGCCTTTGCGAAATCCTTCACGCCGAACTCAGGATCAAGAACACCTTCCTTGTACAACCGCTGCAGCTCGGTCAAGCCCGCCTTCACCTCAGGCTGGACCGTACCGTTGACAATCTCGCCCTTGTCATTTTTGATCCAGGTTTCCAGATAAGCATGGTAGCCAAGCAGGAAGCCGTTGATCGGCAGATCCTTGTTCATAAAGATGCCGTACGTGTCTTTTTTACCGTTGCCATCAGGATCTTTAGTGGTGAAGTCCTCTGCAATCTTGATGACATCCTGCAGCGACTTCGGCTCTGCCAGGCCAAGCTTATCAAGCCAGTCCTTCCGAATCCACATCATATCCGAAGAGTCAAGTGAACCGCCAAAGCTGGTTAATGCATACAGCTTGCCATCCTTCGTAACCGGCTTCAGACCTGCTCCATCTTCTTCCTGGTAATATCCTTTGACCAGATCTGAAGCATATTTATCGAAGTACGGGGTCAAATCCTCAAGCATTCCCGCTTCATGAAGCTGCTCGAACTGCACCATATTGACCTTCAGAAGGTCGGGCAAGTCGCCGCTAGCCATCGTAACGTTCATTTTCTCATCATAGTTGGCACCGGGAACAATCCAGTCATAGGATACCTTGATGCCAAGCTCTTTCTCATACCCTCTGGTCCAGATATTGTTGGCATAGGTGTCGCCTTGGGCCAGCGTCTCTTTGCCTGTCTCGCTCATCGTGGAGCTCAGCTTGATCGGCGGGTCATATTTCGTAAGCGGTCCGCCCTGCATTTCGGCTTGGGCCGCATTGTCCGGTTTGGCGGACGCACTATTTTTGCTGCTGTTATCACTGTTTCCACCGGAGCATGCGCTGAGAACCATTGATAACACCATCGCTGAAGCCAGCACCGGCAATGCTTTATGCTTTTTTGTCATCTGATGAACCTCCCTTGTTATTTACAATCCTATTGTATAAAGAAAGCGTTCACACCCGCGAGTGGTATCCTTTGACTTTCTGTATCTTTTCTTTACCTGTTGCTGAGACTTTTTAGATAAATATATAACTAACGGAACCGGCAAGCCGCTGGCTTATGCTAGTATAACAAAAAAACAGAGCTGCCCCTCCGTCAAGTCATGACGATGGAACAGCTCTGCTTCACAATAGACAGCCATGCCGCTTTTTCGCGGCACTTCAGACGATGAAATTTCATAGAAGGATAGATTTATTCAGCTTACGCTTGCAGATCAAGCACCAGTACATTTACAGAGTTGGCTGGCAGGTTCAGGACGATGTCGTTGCTGTCCAGGGAGACCTTGCGCTCGCTCGGCACAACCCTTTCATTGTTCTTCTTATTAACATTCGGCACATGCACAAGCGAGGAATCACCGGTCAAGGTAACCAGCTTCGCGGCTGTCTGAACGTGCAGGTCATGGAAATGGAGCTGCGTTGTTTTGTCCACATTGTCGGCGTTAACAAGCTTCACATATACATGCGCTGCGTCTTTTGTAACCGAGCTGAAAATTTCCCGGTTGTAGGCCTCCAGCTTATAATCCAGAATTTTGCTGGTCGTCCGGCCATCCGTATAGGAGCAAATCAGCCGTTCGCCGGTACCGCCGCCGTAATTCAGCGTTAGGGTATACTCAGTGTTGTCGGCAAGCTCCTCATATTGAGCCGCTCTTAAATTGCCCGCCGCCGTGCTGGAAGAGTAATCTCCCAAGGTGTACGCTTCTATGCCTTGCTTGTATACTTTAACGCCGGTGGCATTGCCGCCATACCCGATGGCATATTCGATGACATT
The DNA here is from genome assembly GCF_056120445.1 of Paenibacillus sp. sgz302115. Taxonomy (NCBI): domain Bacteria; kingdom Bacillati; phylum Bacillota; class Bacilli; order Caryophanales; family Paenibacillaceae; genus Paenibacillus; species Paenibacillus sp. sgz302115. The sequence goes on along the minus strand of NZ_JBVYOK010000004.1, from coordinate 53,726 downwards.
TTTGGTTCCGGGATTAATATCCGTCAGACCCGCTCCCACGTAGAAGCCGTCTTCACCTGCAAGCCTTGTAGCGGCAACCTCCACTTTATAGTCAGTCCAGTTGTCATTCAGGATGTACAAGCCGTTCAGTCCGCCGTTCTGGGCCTTAAGCACAATTCCTTCTCCTGCCCGGACAACATAACCCGCAGAGCCGGGAATGACCTGCCATGCCGGGTCTAGCTGCTGTGTGAAATCCTGGTTCAAAAGCACGCTGCCGTCCTTGTTGGAGGTTACAGTCACCCGCTTAACCGCCACTTCGGCGTTGCCTGTCGCGATCTCGATGCCGCCATGCGGAATAAGCTCGGCCGGCTTGCCGTTTTTGTATGTCGAAAAGGATGTCTTCAGCACCTTGTCGCCCAAATATTTGGCATATAGCTGCTGTACATAGTAGTTCGGAGTGAACCATACGGTTTCATCATCGAACCAGATGCAGTCCGGGGTCCATCTGTACGTTCCATCTGTCAGCACCTTGTTGAACAGCGGCGCATAGGCGGACAGCAATACGACATCGGCGTTGTTTTCGAAGCCGGTCATAATCGCCGCCTCCGCTACAGCGCCCGCCAATGTATTTTTATCCGTGGAAGCATACTCTCCGACAAACACCTTCGAGGTTTCCTTCCAGTTCACACTTCCGTCCGGATTGGTTGCCCGGTAGTAGTAATTGTAACGGTCCACATTGTTCAGCAAATACTCATTGGAACGGTAATAGTGCTCGTCCGCGATGGTATCCATATAGTTCGGCTGTTTTTCGTACCAGGTTACGGTCTCTTCAATGACTTCATGCCCGTCGGCAAAAGCGACCTTGGCCGAGCCTTCCATATTGCCGCTCAGAAATTTCCAGCCCTGCTGATAGGCATCGTCATCCGCTTGAGCGCCGACTGTCGAAATAATGTGCAATGTATAGCCCGGATAGTTACGCTCCATGTATTCGTCAATGGACGTTTTGAACACTTCAAAATTGGCATAGAACTCTGTGCCCCAGTTTTCGTTGCCCACTCCCAGATAGTGCAGATCAAACGGCGCCTCATGGCCCATCTTCCGGCGCATGGCGGCCCATTCGTTGCCCGCAAAATCCGTACTGATTGCAAAATCAATCAAATCCGTAAAGTTCTTGATGTAATACTCTCTGAGCTTGCCTCCGGCAGGATGGGCATAATCGGAGCGGGCCTGGCACAGCACGCCGCAAGCCATAACCGGGAGCGGAGTAGCATTCAGGTCCTCGGCCAATTGGAAATACTCCATATAGCCCAGCCCCATAGTCATCATGTAGCCCCAGACGTTGTAGTTTTCCTTGCGAAGCTCGATGTCGCCCACTGAATCCTTCCAGTCATAGACATTCTCCCAAATGAAGGAGCCTTCAGAGATGCAGCCCCCCGGAAAACGCAGAAATTTCGGATGCATATCCACAAGCGCGTTGACCAGATCTTTTCTTAACCGGTAATTCGGGTTGCCCTGATAATTGGCATGCGCCGAAGCAGAACGCGGTTCTTCCCCTGCACCCCAAACATCCTGCGGCATCAAGGAGACCATATCAATGGAGATTTCACCGGCAAAAGTGAGCGCGAGCTGGCCCAGAACCGTAGCCGATCCCGTCAGCACCAGCTTGGCATCCACCCCGTACTTCTTCCATGTGCCGCCGCCTTCCACCTGCACAACTACGGCGTCACTTACGGCTTCGCCGTCCGGTGACTGCAATTCCACTGTAATTGTGCCCGCCGATTCAGCTTTGGCCCATATCGTAAAGTCATATTTAGCACCTGTCCGGACGGACATGGCACAATGCTGATTGGAATCGGCAAAGCCCCTGTTCCGAATGGTTGCCCCGTCAGCCACCTTCACATAATAGGAATTGACGTCCTTATCACTGATATTAAAAAATTCGTTAAGCCCCCCGCTGTTCTGCGGACTCATCCGGTCTACATCCCCGGACCAGGCGAATAGTGGCTCCCGGTTCCGGCCTGTGGAGCAGCCGCACTCTCCCGAAGCATGGGAATAGGTGTCAAAGGCGAAGGACTCGAAAGACCGGTTCTGCACCAGCTCGGCATAAATCCCACCGTCGGCTGCATTGTTAATGTCCTCATAGAACAAGCCGTACAGCACTTCGCTGACATCCAATATTTCCCGGTTCCCGTGCACGTTCAAGGTGTACGTCGGCAGATTCGGCGGGATAACCGATACTTCAAAGCTTTTCCGGCTAATGCAGGAGCCCTTGCTCACAATAGCGGTAAGCGTTACTCCATGCGCAGAGTCAATGGCCTGTATGTGTCCCTCGTTCGAGAGCACCTCAGGGCGGCTGGATTCCCAGGCAACCTGCACTGTTCCACCCAGCAGGGCAGAAGGCAAAGTCAGGTCATGGGCTACAATCGCTGTCGGCAAGCTCAGGTATTTGTCCCCGGCAAGCTTCACAATCTCCTCATCCGTCAGGGAGTCGCACATCACCTCAATCACTTTATCCGCAGATAAACCAGCTTTATAGATTCTGAAATCCGAGAGCGAACCGGCAAAATCATCGTCCGCCGCATATTGGGAGCGGCCGATAAAGTTGCTGCTGTAGTTGGACGTTTCGGTTAACGTCGCGAACCAGCGGCGAAGCTGGGCATAGTTGCCGCTGGAGGTCTGGCTGATGGAGCCGTCGGCAACCAATTCACCGTTCATATATACAACCGGACCTGCACTGCTTAACTTGCCGCCTTCCGTGCCAATGATGGATATCGCAATGTGCATCCACTCCCCGCTGGCAAAACCCCGGCCCGGATCAACAACCAGGTCTCCGCCCGCAGACAATGTTCCGCGCAATTGGCGGGTCAGGAACACAGCCGGTCCCGCCTCCCCATTGCCAAAATCAAAAATCCGTTCCCACACACTGGTCCCCTTGCCGAAGTTCACCCAGGCCGCAACCGTTATCCCGGTGTTGTCGCTCACTCCTGCAAGCAGAGTAGAGGGCAGCTCGATAAAGGACGAACCATTCCGTCCTCCCGCAAAGGTAACAGCCGGTCTGCCGCCTACCCCGGAGACCGCCGGAGGCAGCTTGCCGGCTGCAGCCCCGTGGTTGTTGTGACCCGAGCTGTCTTTGCCGGGGTTCTCTGCATCATCGAATCTGTAATGGGCGATCATTTGCTCTTGAAAAGTAGCCATATGCATTCTCCTATACATTTAATTAATAAAATAGTGAATAAATTAATAAAAGTATGAACTATACTTATCCTACTCTGTTTGCCTACCATTTATCAAGTTTTTCTTGCTGCAAAAGTTGAACTTTAGAATTTCATATTGGGCTCTGGTCGTAACTGCGGGGAATGTTTGGACTTCCGGCCGCTGTTGTCTGCAGATTTCTTGATTTTATACCGCTGTTCGCGGTTGAAATCCGCAGACAAAGGCGGACGCGTTCGCTCCTCCAGTTCCAAACTTCCCCTCCGTCACTTCGGCCCTTTTTATATTTCCTTTAGTTCAACTTAAAAAGATTTCACCTTCCGGCAATGCCAATAGGCTGTCGAGAAGTTCTCGACAGCCTGGACGGCCCTGCGGCGCAGTGCTGTGGTTTGCTTTTTGCAGCTTAAACTTAAAGCCCGTGCTTTAGCTCCGGTTATCCTTCACTGGCACTCCGAAATCCGGTGTGCCATCCTTTTTCCACCCGAATGCCTGTACCCGCGTATGACGGTTCGGATCATAGAGGGGATCACCGGTAATTTCCTTGTAATTACGCGCGTGATACACGATAACATCCCCGCCGTCTTCATCTACCGTAAAGCTGTTGTGTCCCGGTCCAAACTGGCCGTTCTCCTCCGTTGTCTGGAACACCGGCTCGGGATGCTTCGTCCATGAAGCGGCATCCAGCAGATCGCTGTTCTCATCCGCCGCAAGCAGCCCCATGCAATAATTGTGATCGGTGGCGCTGGCCGAGAAGCTGATGAAGATACGGCCATTTCGTTTGAGAACCGCTGCTCCTTCGTTGACTTTGAAGCCGATAATCTCCCACGGATGCTCAGGAGTCGATATCATCGTCTGCTTACCGCGCAGTGTCCAGGGGTTGCTCATTTCAGAGATGTACAGGTTGGAGTTGCCTTCAATTTCAGGGTCCTTCTGCGCCCACACATAATAGAGCACTCCCTTGTGCTGGAACGCCGTTGCATCCAGGGCAAAGGATTCCCAGGCTGTCTTCACCTGTCCTTTCTCCACCCAGGCTCCTTCCAGCGGATTGGCCGATTCATTCTCAAGCACATACATGCGGTGGTCGAACAGCCCTTCGTTCGTCTCAGTCGTATGTGCCGCCGCGAAATAAATGTACCACTTGCCCATAAGGTAATGAATTTCCGGTGCCCAGATATTCGCGCTAAGCGGTCCGGCTGCATATTTGCGCCAGGCCACAACAGGCTGAGCTTCCGGCAAGCCTTCCAGTGTTTTTGATCTTCTCACTTCGATCCGGTCATATTCAGGGACCGAAGCTGTGAAGTAATACCAGCCGTCAGTATGCTTGTACACCCAAGGATCGGCGCGCTGCTCCACCAGCGGATTGGTAAATGTTCTGTTTGCAGGCATAATGATCTCTCCTCTTTACTATGATGCCGGCTGCCGCAGCTATCCGGAGTTCACCCGTGCCCCGCCAGCCGGGAATGCATGTGTACCGTTTGCGATTCATGCATTACCAAATTAGCACAGCATTATTTTTATGTAAACATGAATTTATTTAGTTATATTTAAAATTAAACTCAAAAAACGACACCCGCACCAACCGCTGCCGCTGTCAATATCCCGGTTTACCATAACGTGAGCTGCACTGATTTGTCATCCGCTTTTTCGTAAAATCTAACCTTTTGACACATATTCGAACGTTGCTCTATTTACGCATACCCTGTGTAAAATATAAGATTTAAGTGAAAACCTGCTCATATAATCTGGATATAGGAGAATAAAAAAATGACCTTAGACAACAAACCGCTCCTGACAACCCTGCAGCCCCACATTCAAAGCTTCCCCATGAATCAGGTTACGCTGACCGACCCGTATATGGTTAACGCTTTTGCCAAAGAAAACCTCTATCTCAAAAGCTATGACCCCGACCGGCTCCTCGCCGGCTTCCGCGAAAACCGGGGGCTCGCTCCCAAAAGCGAAAAATACCCCGGCTGGGAAAATACCGAAATCAGAGGGCATACGCTGGGTCATTATCTGACGGCGCTGGCTCAGGCTTACCAAAGTACCGGCAGCGGCGGGCTTTTGCAACGGCTGGAATATATCATAGACGAGCTGGCGGAATGCCAGTTCGATAACGGCTACTTGTCGGCTTTTCCCGAGAAGCTGTTCGATCATGTAGAAAATAAACAGCCTGCCTGGGTTCCCTGGTATACCATGCACAAAATCATCGCAGGTCTGGTCGCCGTCTACAGCTCAACCCGCAGCGCAGCGGCGTACAGCATAGTTTCCCGGCTGGGCGAGTGGGTGTATCGGCGCGTCTTCGCCTGGTCGCCTGAAATTCAGGAACGGGTACTCGCAGTTGAGTACGGAGGAATGAACGATTGCCTCTATGACCTGTATAAGATTACGCAAGACGAGCATCATCTGTACGCAGCCCATATGTTCGATGAGCTGACATTATTCACTCCAGTCCATGAAGGCCGGGATATTCTCAAAGGCAAACATGCCAATACGACGATTCCGAAGTTTCTCGGTGCGCTGAACCGTTATCTTGTGCTGGGAGAAGGCGAGCGCTTCTATCTGGAAGCTGCAGTAGAGTTCTGGGACATGGTTGTCAACCACCATAGCTATGTTACCGGCGGGAACAGCGAATGGGAGCATTTCGGCGATCCGGATATTCTGGACGGGGAACGCTCCAACTTTACCGCCGAGACCTGCAACACCTACAACATGCTGAAGCTGACCAGAGAATTGTTCAAGCTCACGGGCGATATCAAATACGCGAATTTTTATGAAAATACGTTCATCAACGCCATTCTTTCGTCACAGCATCCGCACACCGGCATGACGATGTATTTTCAGCCGATGGCTACGGGCTATTTCAAAGTGTACAGTTCTCCCTTCGAGCACTTCTGGTGCTGTACCGGAACCGGCATGGAGAGCTTCACCAAGCTGAATGACAGCCTGTATTTCCACCGGGGCAACAGCATTTATATTAATCAATACGCCAGCTCCAGCCTGATGTCGGAACAGCACCGGATTGAGCTGATACAGTCGGCTAATCTTCCTTACAATGACACGGTCACATTTACAGTGCGTACCCTGGACAGCCTGGAAGCCACACTTGCGCTGCATTTTCGCATTCCAGAGTGGATTGCCGGGCCGATGCAAATTCAATTGAACGGTGAGGCGGTGGCCTACAAGACTGAGGGCGGTTATGCAGTTCTGGAGAAAAGCTGGAAGGAAGGCGACAAGCTGAGCATTCAATTGCCGATGAAGCCGTACTACCACACACTGCCAGACGCGCCGAATGTAGTGGCCTTCAAATACGGACCGGTAGTGCTCAGCGCCGCTTTGGGAAAAGAAGACTTGACTCAGTCCGCAACAGGCGTGGCCGTCAGCGTGCCGACGAAGAATATGCTGATCAAGGATTTCATTACGCCGTCGAACCAGAGCATCGGCGAATGGCTTGACCGCTTCGAGGAGCATTTTGTACGCAGCAATGATGAACTGGTCTTCGTCCTGCGGGGAACAGATGAGGACGGGCGGCTGGAATTCACACCGCATTACAAGCAGCATGAGGAACGCTACGGCATCTACTGGAAGCTTGTAGAGCCGGATTCGCGGGAATTGCAGGAGCATATTTTGCAGGGAAAACAAAATCAGACCATCCGCGAGGCCACCATTGACAGTCTGCCGGTAGGCAATGATCAATACGAGCTTGAGCATGGCGTCAAAGGAGAGAATACCTCCGTCGCCGTCTGGGACGGGTACACCCTGAGACAAGCGGAGAACAACGGCTGGTTCAGCTACCGGCTGAAGGTGCTTCCTGAGCAGGACAACTATTTGTCTGTCACCTGCTTCTCCGGCAACAACGGCAGAACCCTTGATATTTATGTAGACGGCGAGCTGCTTGTCAGCGATACTCTCATGACGGATAAGGTCCGCACCTTCTATAACAAACGCTATCTCATTCCGGCAGAGCGGATACAGTCCTCCACCGAGGTAGAAGTCAAATTCGTCATTCCGGGGCAAATGAACGGAATCTTTGATCTGCTGCGGATGATGACAAGCTACAGCAGTGATGCGGAGCTGGCGGATCTGCACTTTGATGCAGGCACCCTCTCCAAGACGTTCACCGCCGGTCAGTCCGACTATACCTTGACAGTGGCCGCCGGTACGCCGGCTGTGCGTATGCATGCCGTACCGTCACACAAAAATGCGCTCGTCTATATCAATGATATCCTGATCGAGGATACCCTTCCGAGAACAGTATTCCTTCCGGATCATATTACGAGCTTGCATATCATCGTCAAGGCAGAGGATCTGGAGACGGCTAAGGAATACAAAGTTACTATTATTAAACCGGCCTAGAACAACAGATCCAGTAGTATAAAAATAACCGGTCTGCCGAGCAGGTTCACCGCTCCGGCAGGCCGGTTGTTTTTATGAAGCATGCTATGTTAGTTTTATTTATACAGCTATGCTATATAAGTTGAACTAAAAAATCATAAAAAAGGGCGGAAGTGACGGAGGGGAAGTTTGGAACTGTAGGAGCGATAGCGTTCGCCTTTGTCTGCGGATTTCCACCGCAACGAGCGGTATAAATCAAGAAATCTGCAGACAACAGCGGCCGGAAGTCCAAACATTCCCCGCAGTTACGGCCAGACCTCAATATGAACACCTAAAGTTCAACTTATATAGAAAGGGGGCCACACGAATGATTGCTTACAAACTGGCGGTAGACAAGCCTGTTGATCTGGAGATTACGGGGAAATTTGTTGCGCCGTCGCCGGACTGGATGCATTTGAGCCGGGTGCTGTGCGATTACGAGCTTATTGTTATGACCAGCGGCACATTGTATCTTGCCAGCGGCGAGCAGCGTTTTTCCGTATCCAAAGGAGAGTATCTGCTCCTCCCGCCGCTCACGAAGCAATATGGATATAAAGCCTCCGAGTGCAGCTTCTACTGGCTGCATTTCTCTTCGGAGAATGCCATCGAAGTGACAGAGCCCGCCTCCGTTTCCCCTAGCGTAAGCGCTGGAGAAGTGATTCTGCCCCAGTCGGGAACACTAAGCAGCCTGGAAAAAATCATCGTCATGATGAAACAGCTTCAGGACTCCGTCCGCTGCTACAACGACAAGACGCTGAACAATTATATGTCCACCGTCATTTTGTGCGAGCTGTACAACCAGGTCATTTTCTCATCGCACCCTCCTGCTGGAAAAAGCAAACAGGAGCAGCTCTACAATGACATCGTGGATTATATCAAATGGAGCCGGAGCGAGCATATCAAGGTGTCCCAAATCGCTGATTATTTTGGCTACAATGAGAAATATCTCTCTCATCTCTTCAGCACAATTTCCGGCACATCCCTGAAGCAGTATATCCTGCAGCAAAAGATGGAGCTGGCCAAATTTCTGCTGACAGACACCAACCAGAATATTAACGAGGTCTCGCTCCAGCTCGGCTATAAGGATTCCCACACCTTCATGAAATCCTTCAAAAAAATCGTCGGCCTGACCCCAAGCGAGTTCCGCAATGCCTATGCCAAACGGCTGCTTTTTTACGAATAAGCTGCGCTCAGCAGCTTTCCTGTCCCTCCAGAGCGCAGATCATTCTGATTGGCGCCGCTTGGCTGCAGCTTCATCAATCGCTTGCTGGATATCGGCCAAGGCCGCTTTAAGCGGCTGACCTGCCAAATATTTATTAACACCCTCCTGAATCTTCACCTGAAGCGATTCCGTGGAGACGGTGTGCGGCCAATAGAGCGTCGCATCCTCACGTGTCACCGCCGCTGCAATAGAGGACACGGAATCCGTACGACCTGTCGGCGCCGATATTACAGAAGGCACGGCCAACGCTCCTGCTGCCAGCTTCTCCTGTGTGGTTCTGCCGTTCATAAACGCCACGAACTGCTTCGCTTCCTCAGGATGCTCCGTTCTGGAGCTGATTACCCGATACGTACCGACATTGATGTTGGGTACCGTCTTCACGCTGCCCGGCACCATCATAAACCGGATATCCTGTGCGGGATTCCGCTCCTTGATGCTTGGAATGTCCCAGGTTCCGGTAATAATCATTGCCGCCTGGCCGCTGCCGACCAAATCCTTCGATTGTTCATGCTTCAGGCTTTTCCAGTTCGGCGGAACCCATTCCCGGTCAATAATCTCCCGGTGCTTTTGGATGGCATCCACAAACACCGGATTATCAATCGGGATCTCGCCGCTCTCCAGCTTCTTCGTCCAGGCAGAATCGGCTCCGTTATCCGACATAATGGACCCCCAAAAGAACTGGGCCGTAGACCACTCTGCATCCATTGCTACCGGTATGATGCCAGCCTGCTTCAGCTTCAGGCAGAGCGTAATGAATTCATCCCAGGTTCGCGGAACCTCCAGCCCAAGGCGGTCAAACAATGTTTTGTTGTAGAGCAGCCCGTCACTGTGCATCACCTCCGGCGCCCCGTATACCCGCTCCCCGATTGTGACCGGCAACAGCGAATTGGGATAGAATTCCTTGAGAAATGAGGCCCCTGTCAAGTCCAGGTACACATCACTCCGCAAGGCGCGGAATTCCTCGAACAAGCTGGGCGACCACGTATCGAACACATCCATTGGCTCGCCGCCAAGCAGCCTGATCTTGATACCGGATGTATAATTGTTGTTCTGAATAAAGTCTGCATCAATTTTGATATTGGGATGGAGCTTTTCAAATTCGGCAATCGCATCAAAGTACACCTTGCCCGCCTGCGCCGTGTCCAGCAGATAGCTGGAGTATCGCAGCGTGATCTGTTCACTCTCACCTGGTGCATCGCCGGAAAGGAGGAACGCGTCAGAATGGCTCTGTGAGCTACAGCCGGCAATCGTCAGCAGCAGCACGGCGGCGCTGGCCCGAATCCGGAGCGTGTTCATTATCATGACGTTCCTCCCCCTTCAATCTATTCTCCAACCAGTCTCAGATGGTATAGGGCAGAGGCATGATCCGCTCCGCTCAGTTCGCCGGTCTCCGGCCTCTTGATGGCAAGAAAGGGATTATGCTCTGCGCTGCTTATCCCTCTGGAGCTGTATACACCCTGCACGCCGGGATAGATTTCGCGCTTCACTACATGCCGCTCGCGGCTCAAGGCCCCCGACAAATGAATCATCTCGTAGTCTGCATCAGGCAGATCGAGGCACGCGCTCAGCAGACGCGTCAGCGTGAAGTGGGCATCCCCTAAGTTGACGATATGCGCATCGCGTGTAATTGCTGGAACATCCCGGAAAATCGTGTAGCTGAGGTGCAGTTCGGCCCCGATCAGCGAATCGCGCAGATTGAGCTCCAGGGTCATAGCTTCTTCTTTTGATTCCACATAGGTTGCAGGCATTCCTTCCAGCTTGCGCTTGCCGCCATAGATAACATGAGACACATAACGAAAATCAGTGATCCGGCTGCCGTTCTCCTGCTTGATTTCAAAAGCCGGATGCCGGAAATCAGTTGTCCCATAGGCGGGATATTCTTGCTTGGTATGCTGAAGCGACAGCTCATAACTGATCATCCCGTTAGTCAGATGAAATTCACGCGAGCTATCGTGATAATGAATCTGCATTTCAACCTCTCCGATCCATAAATTCTGGCTTAGGGTAGACCGCTTCCGTCAGCAGGCAATCAGAGCTTGCCCCCCGAGGTTGCGATGCCCTCAATAAATTGTCTCTGGAACAGGACATATATCAGCAGCATTGGCCAAATGGCCAGCACGGATGCCGCCATCAGCTCCGGGTAGTCAACAGAAAAGGCGCTTTGAATCTTCGCCAGAGCCGAGGAGAGCGTTGCAGCGTTAGCGCCTGTATTGACGATCATCGGCCACATCAGATCCTTGAAGGAGAAAAGAGCTGTGAAGATGCCAAGGGCCACCAGGCCCGACCGTACCAGCGGCAGCATAATTCGTGCAAATGTCTGTCCGATATTGCAGCCGTCAATTTTTGCAGCTTCCTCCAGCTCCTTAGGCAGTCCCATAAAAAATTGTCTCAGCAAAAAGGTGCCAAAGGCGCTTACAAGCCCCGGAAACAACAATGCGAAAATCGTATTGCGCATGCCAAGCGCATCAACCATCAAATATTGCGGGATAATGAAGATCTGGGTCGGCACCATCATTTGAAACAAAACGAGACTGAAAAAGAAATTGCGTCCCGGGAACTTCAGTCTTGCAAAAGCATAGGCGGCCATCGCGCTGAACAATACGGCGCACAGCACGCGTAATGCCATCATAGCAAACGTGTTCCAGTACAGGATGAGAAAGTTGTTCTGGCGCCACACCTCTGCATAGTTCTCCACTTTCCATGTCTTAGGAAAAAACACAAAAGGATTCATCGAGGTTGACTCCGTAACCGTCTTAAAGGAGGTCAGTACCATCCAGACGAACGGCAAAATCATCGCGGCGGCTCCCAGGAGCAGCACTATATGAGCTACGATACGGTTAATGCGTTTCTGTTTGTCCATACTGACACCTCCTACATGTAATTGACCCATTTTTTTTGCGCTCTCATCTGGAAGAAGGTAATAATCATGATCAACGCCAGCAGCACCATCACAATCGCTGAACCATACCCCTTATTCGAGTACTTGAACGAGTTGTTATAGAACAGATACACAAGTGAAACCGTATTGTCATAGGCCGGATTGGTCACATCAATCATCATATAGATGACATCGAATACTTGCATGGCCTGAATGATCGAGGTCACTACAACGAAAAATAGCGTGGGTGATACAAGCGGCAGCGTAATTACAAAAAATTGGCGTACCCGGCTGGCTCCGTCAATATCAGAGGCTTCGTAGAAGTCCTTCGGAATCTCCTGAAGACCGGCGAGAAGCAGCACCATATTATAGCCTATGACACTCCAGATTCCGATAATCGCAATCGCAAAGAGCGCTACGTTCGGGTCTGTCGTCCAATTAACAGCAGGAAGGCCCAGCTTGGATAGCACATAATTAATCAAGCCGTAATGCTGGTTATACATCCATCTCCATACCATAGTGATTGCCGCAGGAGCGGCGACCATCGGAATGAAATAGATTGTACGATAGAGTGAGCGGCCTGAGAGCTTGCCGTTCAGCAAGACAGCAACAAGCATCGCGATTGCAATACTTGCAGGCACAACCAGTAGCGTGTACAGCAACGTATTGCCGACTGCATGCCATACTTGCGAATCATGGATCAGCTTGCGGTAATTCTCGAATCCCACATAGATATTGCCTTTGCCGAAATCTCCGCTCTTGAAGAAGCTGAGATAAGCGGTCTGAATAATCGGAATGAAATTAAGAAATAAGAGTCCGATTATCGTAGGCGCGCTCAGGAACCAGCCCCAGAACCATTCATTCCAGGTTTTGGCCCCGATCTTTTTGTTAACGGTATGATTCATCTGCCCCATCTCCTATCAAACCCTGTGGCAACCGGAAGGTTGCCACAGGCAGTTGGCTCATGCTTATTTCTCTTCCGCAAGGCTCTCATTCATCACCTGAGCTGCATTTTTGGCCGCTTCCTCGACTGATACCTTGCCGCTAAATGCCGGCTTGAGCGCTTCATAGGCCTTATCTTCCCACACAGCCGTCGTATTGGAATACGGACGAATCACACCATAGTTGACCATATCGACAAATGCCTTAATATTGAACGTCTTGTTCGAGTTGATCCACAAATCGGCGGCGCCTTTATAGGCTGAGATGGCTACCCCCAGTTCCGCCTGACGCTCCTGTCCTTCCTTGGAGCTAAGATACTCTACGAACTTCCATGCCTCTTCCGGATGCTTGGTCTTGGCATCTATTGCATTGCCGAGGCCGTTGTAGATCGAAGCTTGTTTAACCTTTTTAGGCAATACCGCCACATCGAAATTTTTAGCCATATACTCATTTTCTGCGAAGCCGGCCAGGTTCCATGACCCAAACAAGCCCATCGCCGCCTTTCCGTTCTTCAACAGATCGGCGCGCTCAGCATCGCCATATACCTCAGGCGACAGTCCTTCGCGTACAAAGTTTACATAGAATTTAAGAGCTTCAATCGTCTTAGGGTCGTCATAACCCGATTTTTTGTCGGCTGTGATGATGGTGCCATCGTTCTGGTAGACAAAGTTATAATATCCTTCCTGATTGTGCAGCGGCGCGAGGAAGCCGTATACTCCATCCTTCGTCAGCGTTTTGGCTGCCTTGTGAAGATCATCCCATGTCCAGTTCTCATCCGGGTATTTGAGATTTGCCTTATCAAACAACGTTTTGTTGTACCATAGCCCAATGGTGTCAAAATCCTTCGGAATCGCATATTGCTTGCCCTGCAGATTATAGATCTGGTCAAGTCCTTCCGGATAATTATCCAGCTTGACGTCAGTGCTCTTGCTTATACGGTCCGTAAGATCAAGCAGCATGCCGTTGCTTGCATATCGGTAGATTTCGTTGGAGTGCATCCAGAACACATCCGGCAATGACCCTCCTGTGGCTCCGGCTTCCAGCATCGTCCAATAATCCGACCAGCCTGTCACCTCAATGTTAACCTTGATGTTCGGATTCTTGCTTTCGAATTCATCGGCAATAGTCCGAAGTCCCTTTTCCTGATTTGAATCCCAGATCGCATACGTAAGTGAGACTTTGTCCCCGCTCGCCGCCTGGGTGGCCGACGCTGCATTTGTCGCTTCCGCCGATGGTGAAGCTGCATTGTTCCCTTTGCCGTTTCCACAACCAGTAAGGGCGGCCGCCGTAAGCATGATGGACAATACGATCGCTAAGCTTTTTTTCTTCACTAGAATTACCCCCAACTTCCATTTAGGATATACTGCATCTGCTGCATCTCCAATATTAGGGGAACAATGCTGCCATCAAAATGAATGATTTTTACGGAACATTTCCCTTTTTTGACCGTTTGGCAACTGAACAAAAAAAGCGCACCCGGGGCAGATGCACTTCTTTTACTGATCGTATTCTTTTTTTGACAATTTCCGTTTTATCCCCTGTATTCCTCGGGACTCATGCCGCATAACTTTTTAAACAGCTTGCTGAAGTAAGCCGTATTCGGATAACCCACCCTTTCTGCAACCTCATATACCTTCACATTTCTCTCCTTCAGCATATTCTTAGCCTTTTCCATGCGCAAACGGGTCAGGAAGCTGACAAAATTCTCACCTGTCTCCTGCTTGAACACCCGGCTGAGATAGGAGGCATTCACATTAATCCGGTCCGCCACCGACTGAAGAGAGATGTCCTCAGCATACAACTGCATAATTAATTCGCTGGCTTGCTCCGCATAACTTCTGGGCGATTCACGATCCAGCATTTGCATTCTGCATTGCTCCAGATAGCCGATGACAGTCCGGTTAAGCCCCTCAAGACTTTCCTCATGAAGAATGATTTCATAGACTGTAAGTCCATCCTCATTCGGTTCGGGAAGCGCCGGGAAGCACGACTGGATCGCAGCGAGCATCCGGATATAGATCGACCGCGCCGCCTGCTTTGTGCAGCCTTCCCGCAGCATTTTATCCTTCAGACTATTCAGATACGTTATCGCCTCTTTACTTCCGCTCTCCGTATCCTGTCTAAACTTTCTCATTGCCAACCTGTCGATGACCAGCCGGCCCCCGCCCCTTTGTCTGATCCCCTTCTTATCATAAAAGGAAAGACCGCTCCCGCTTTCGAAGAACAACGCGTCGAGCGCCGCCTCCGCCTCCTGGTATGCCCGTTTTATGCCTTCAAAGCCTGACGCCGGTTCACTTACGCCGATTGACATGGTCAGCTTCAAGAAATCCTTCATTGCCGTTTGAACCTTACCCACAACACGCTCAATTTCCTCACGGACGATACGCCCTTCCTGCTCCAGGTCCAGCAGCAGCACATATTCAGCGGAGTTCATGACTATGATCTCCTTGGCACGCTTGCGCGGTATAATCTCCTCCAGAATGTTGGCGACAGAATAGCGCAGCAGCTTTTCGTCCTGCTCCACATATTTGCGTCTCAGCTGCTCGAAATGATTAATGCGCAATTTGATGAGCACCATCGGCTCATCCTTCAGACGGATGCGCAGGGATTCACGGCTTGCAAGCACATCTCCGGCACCTTTGAAGCCGCTGATGAGCTCCTTGATCAGTGTTTCCTTCAAATATTCAATACTCTCCTTGTAAGAGCCTGGCGGCATTTCATCAGACCTGTCAGGGGGAGTGTGGACAGCCCGTTTCTTGACAATATCCAGCACACTCAGAAGCTGTGCAGGCTTCATATCACTTTTAATCAGATAATCCGTCGCTCCAAGCCGAATCGCCTCCTGCGCATGCTGGAATTCCTCAAGGCAACTGAGGATCACGAACTGTCCGCCCAGATTCATCCGCCGTGCCTCCCGAATCATCTCAAGACCATCCATAACCGGCATCTTAATGTCTGTAATAATCAGATCGGGCTGATGTGTTCTGGCCAGCTCCAGCGCCTCACGTCCGTTTCCCGCCTCACCCAGAATCGTAAAGCCTTCGCCTTCCCAATGAATAATTGACTTGAGTCCGATTCGCATCAGCAGCTCGTCATCAACAATAAGAACGCCTAACATGCTCATAATGTCTCCTCCCCGTTCCTTAGCGGAATTCGAATTACGAATACCGTGCCTTTGCCCAGACTGCTCTCGAACGACACACCGTAAGGCTCCCCAAAAACGCGGCGGATACGCTGATGCACATTGATAATTCCGATGCCGCCGCTGTCTTCCGCACCGCCAAGCCTGCTTTTCAGCTGATCCGCCGTGTCTGCATCCATGCCGTTGCCATTGTCCCTCACCGTTATAGCAAGTTCGAAATCTCCCATACGCCGGACTTCGATCGACACAAGCCCGTCCTCCTGATCCGCAATTCCATGAAAGATGGCGTTCTCCACCAGCGGTTGAATGCTTAGCTTGGGAATTTCCTGCTGCTCCAGCGATTCCTCGATCTCGCAGTGGAAGTCAATCCGGTTGAAATAGCGGACCTTTTGAATGACAATGTAATGACCAATGTGCTCAAGCTCTTCGCGAATAGGAACCAGCCTGTTGTTCGTTTTGGCGGTATAACGAAGCATAGAGATCAGTGCTTCCGTCATCTCTACGATCTTCTCCGAGTGCTGCATGGTTGCAATCCATTTGACCGAATTCAGTGTATTGTACAAAAAATGAGGGTTAATCTGGGCCTGCAATGCCCGGATTTCGGCCTCCACCTTCTGCTCCTGCTCATCGTAGATCCGTTCCACAAGCTGCTTCAATTCAGTAGACATTTGCTCAAATCTGCTTGCCATCACACCAATCTCATCATTGGACCTGACCGCCGGCAAGTTATCGAACTTTCCTTGCTCAACGAGCGTTATATTGCGGATCAATTGCTTGATCGGCCGGGTGATGAGGTTTGACATATACACAGAGCTAATCAGGGCAAACAAGACCAGGACGATAACGATCGTCCACAAATTCCGTTTGAGGATGTCGCTTTCAACAGCAAGATCTTCAACCGGCATATACATATACGTCTTCCAGTGATGCAGCTCAAACGGCGCCTGAATCAGGATGTAGTCTTTGCCTGACACGCGGACAACTTGCCGGTCCGAATCCGTAGCCAGCTCACGTTCACCTATCGGAAACAGTGTGTTGAACGGCTTGCCGATCAGACTGTAATTATTATTGAATATAATTCTGTCGCTATCATCCACAACCGTAAATGCGGAGCGGCCTCCAGCCTGCATCCGTTTGTTCAGCCGGTTGATAAAGTCAATATCCACGCTCACGACCATGATGCCGAGCAGCTTGCCATTTTCCATATCAAAAACCTTGCGCAAATTGTAAATGGCCCAGTTGTTGTCTCCCTTGGTCTGCAGATCAAGCCTTGTAGGCAAATCGAGCGTAATATCGTCTGAACGCAAAAAATTGTTGAACCAGCCCTCACCCCTGGGATGATAGGTGTAATCTATAGGCTTGTTCGGAGCTATATAGAGGTCGTTGCCGTTATTCAGATTGTAGACATAGATGGAAATAGCGCGATCCTTCATCGTAATATAGTTCATCAGCAACTGGGTGGCCTGCAGCTCGTTCGTAACGGAGCTGTTGTGCAAATAGTTTTGTACCGGATAATTTTCCTGCGAGATGGGGGAGATATAGCTGTTGATCCCATAGCTGGAAATGAGGGAAATCTGCTTCGTGTCCTCCAGAAATTCCTCGATACGAATGTTCGACTGTCTCGTAACATCCGCCAGCAGATCCGTATATTTGCGCTCAAGCAGCTGCTGGGAGGAAATGTAGGAGTTGATGAACATGATAACAACCGGTATCAGAATGGCCAGCAGGAAAAAGAACATCATTTTGTTCTTAACACTTACAAAGCGGCGGGTCTGAGCCAATTTAAAACCTCCGGGTCGCTCGAATGATAGAATACCTCTAATGATAGACTTTTAGGTGCTTTCTTTCTACCCTGCTTGGCATGTCTTTTTTTTACTCTTTTTTCTCTCTTTTTTACTCGAGTAGGCCTTCATGGGAACCCCGGCTTAAGAAATTTTATTATATCCGCCCCCGGCATCGTATACTTCTAATTTTCTGTCAGAGACAGATCGTAAAGAAATGAACAAAAATAGTAAAAAATCTTGATTTAATAGCGCTATACATTAACTTAACATTTGCTGTGAGCAGAAACGATAATGTTAAGGGAGGATGTGGAGCCTACACGGAAATAGAGTCCGCAACGGAAAAGTGATTGATGAAATGTCAGATGAGAAGAGGTTCCCCCAAAAAAACACAAGAGGTGAGGTTATATTGAGGTTACATCTTAAACGTACATTGATATCCATGCTTGTATGCCTGACTATCCTGCCAAGCACTATCGTAAGCGCTTCCAGTGAGATGTTGTCTGATTCCCCCACAGCTTCTGACCCTGTTCCAGATCAAATGCAGCAGCTGACGGCATCCACGGCCGTGGCTCCTCTGTACAAATGGAGCTTTCACCCGAATCAGGTAATCGACAACACCTCGGTCGTGAACAGCGTCTACCCGCAAGCCAGCGCTGAACGCGCCGAGCTTAAAGGAGTAGCGGCGATTGTATACGACGACCAGCGCGGAGAAGTCCTCTCCTTGTCTGGCGGTGCGAATGGCAGTGGCTGGCTGAAGCTGCCGGATCAAATCTACAGTGGAATCAAAGATGAGATGTCGATTGCCTTCTGGGCAAAGTTAGACACTTCCACCAGTGCCTATTCACGCCTCCTCTCCTCTACAATTGCCGAGAAAGGGCTGACATCAGCCGGAGTAAGCGGATGGCAGGATTCGGAATTCATCATCATTGCCGGCGGGGGATCATTTAATAACCGCATATATACCGGTACGAATCCGAAGGAAATCGCCAGCTACAAAGGCGATATCGTCTGGAACAGCAACCCGGCCAAAGGCAAGTGGCAGCAAATCGTTGTTACCATGAAAAGCAATGGAGCCTACGATGTGTACATGAACGGCGTATCGGTCGGCGCAAAGGGCCTGGATCAGAGTAAAAGCTCATCTGGAGCGACGATGGCCTCTATTTTGCAGCATTTCTTCTCCCGCGATTATCTGGACGCCTTGAAATTTAACGATTTCGGCAGATCGCTGTATACCTCGGATGGAGATGTCCGCGGTAAATTCGACGACTTGCGGATATACAACGTTCAATTGAATGCGAATCAGGTCAGCACACTGTATGAGGAGACAAAGCATGAGGAAGTTGATACGACCCTACCCGCCAAGATCTCTGTAGATCTGGCGGATCGCTCGCTCGGCCCCGTATTTCATGGAGCCTCTGGCGCTCTGTATGCCCTCAGCGAGCCTAATGTGCCGGATATCAATACACTGATTCCGATCAAGCCCTCACATATCTCCCAGAAACCGCCGAACGGTATCCAGCACCCGACAGGCGATGCACTCAGAGTATCGGACTATTTCTTCGAGGCTGGCGGTGAAGCAGTTAATATCGTCTTACAGGATTATTATCAGCATTGGTATTATCCGTCCAGAACGGCCGAGGAATATATCAGCGAAGCAATCATCCCCGTCGTAACTGCAGTCAAAGAATATAAGGAGCAATGGGCGGCGGCGAATCCGGGACAGGATCCTGATAAAAAATTCATTTATATTCCCTTCAATGAGCCTGAACAGAACAATACCCGCTATCCCCAGCTGCTTGACGATACCCAGACGGGAAAAAATTCAAGAGAGGTATTCAACAGCGATTGGCTGAAGGTAACGAAAAAAATCAAAGAAATTGACCCCGGCGCGGTTATTTCAGGAATGAATTTAACCCAGTATGGATCAAGAGTATTTGAGGATTTCATTCCATTCTGCGTTGAAAATGATTGCTTGCCCGATATAATCAGTTGGCATATGCTGTGGAACAAAGCCTTCAACCAGGCGCCTTCCAATGTAGCCACCTTCCGGGCAGTTGAAGAAAAATCCTTGCAGCGCTATAAAGAGCTGTACCCGAATAGAAAAGTACCTTTCCCGATCAAAGTAGATATCAATGAATATGCCGCAACTTCAGAAATAGCTGTAGGCGGCTCACTGATTCATTACATTGCACATTATGATGAGCTGAAGATGAACAGCATGCTGCCTTATTGGAACACGGCCAACTCCTACGGGTCATTGCTGGCAGGTCAAAATGAGCCAAACGGTGCATGGTGGCTCTACAAATGGTATGCAGATATGATGGGCGGCGATATGGCCAAGATCAATGTCATTAATGCCAGATACGAGAACGACGCCTTCGGCCCAGGCCTGTACGGGTTATCCTCTATTCAGGATAACAAGAAACAAATAAGCTTGGCGTTTGGCGGTACACAGGGAAAAGGCCAAATCGTGTTCAACCATGTGACAGGCGATGCAAAAAGTCCCTCGTTCCTGACAGGAGCAGATGAGGTGCATGTCACCGTCTGGCATGCGGGATATACCGGACTGACCGGCTTTCTTGTAGAGCCGACACAGATCATTGACCGCAATTATCCGGTCAAAAACGGCTCGGTCACACTGGATGTCAAGCTGGATGATTACACTTCTGCTTATTTTGCTGTCATTACTCCGGCCGTCACTCATGCCCCGCACGAGCTGTTTTTCAATCGCCTCGAAGCCGAGAATGCAGAGGTGCGGACAAATGTGGCGACGGTGGACCAATACCCGCGCAAGAGCACATCGGGCCGCTCCGCTTCCAACGGACAGTATGTCGAGGGAATCAAAGCTCCTGACAGTCTTGTGAAATGGACTCAAGTCACGGTTCCCGCAGATGGAAATTACCGTCTGGATCTGATCGGCGGCAGCGGTGCAACAGCTACGATGCGCAATCAGGCCAATACCGGAGATGCGAATCAACGCATCAATTCCGAATGGTTCCTCAAGATTGACAATCTGCCGGCAACTAAGGTTGTCCTTCGCGCAGATTACAACATGCAGTTGATGGGAGGCAATACGACATTTGCCGATCTGACAAAAGGAACTCATTCGATCAGCATCAGCAAATACAACCCGGATACAGGAGCAGCAGGTCAGGGCGAATCTACACTGGATGCAATTGAATTAACGTACAACGGAGAGTTGAGTTCACCCCCGAGTTATCATGTACAGGCAGAATTTGCAGAATATGAGCCAGCACAAGGACTGTCGAGAGACAGCAGCCTGCAGGGCTTCGAAGGCGCGGGCTACTTGACCGGCTACGGAAATAACGCGGATGCGAAGACCCGCTTTGTTGTAAGTGTACTTCAGGACGGTATGTATGATCTGAAGATCCGTTATGCTTCATCAAGTGGAGGCAGCCTGCAAATTGACCATGACCGTAAGCATCTTGCGGACCTTCCAGTATCAAATACGAATGGTCAATGGCAAGAAGCAAAGGTCCATACCTTTTTACGGAAAGGCATCAATCTGGTCGATGTGCGCTCCAAGGCAGATCTTAGCCTGGATTACATTGATGCAGCTTATGTCAATAAGACTGCTTTATTTTCGATTGAAGCGGAGGATGCAGCGGTTGTAGGAACTCCGGCAGGCTCTGAGCTGCCGCTCATTCGGGACGATGCCTTCGCAAATTACGCTTCCGGCGGCAAGTATGTGAACGGGATTACCTCCTACGACGGAGCGGAGCGGTATCTTGAGCTTCAAAATGTCACAGTTCCCAAAGCGGGCACCTACAAGCTGGTCGTTACTTACGCAAACGGAGAAAGCGCGGGAACACATGCCTATAACAATGACGTTGTTGAGCGATATGCACAGATCACCGTCAATAGCAAAGTAACGCAAACCGTCTATTTCAAAAACACAATTTCATGGCAGCAGTTTGCTACACAAACGTTCGATGTTGAGCTGAAGGCAGGGACCAACACGATTCGCTTCTCAAATAATAATACGTATAACGGCGGCTCCAATCCTTATGGAGGAACCGGCGCACAAGGGTTTACTCCCTACACGGCTGTGCCGCGTCAGTACGCGCCTGCATTCGACCGTTTTGATATTTATCCGCAGCAGCCGCTAGACAACAGCGGCAATACTAAGTATACTGTGAGCTTTGATCGCAACGGCGGGGACACTGCAGCTGATCCAGCAGAGGTTACCGTTGATGCAGGCAAGAGCCTGGGTGCTATGCCGACACCTCCGACCCGGGCCGGTTACTTATTCACGGGCTGGAACTTGGCAGCTAACGGCAGCGGGGCAGCCTTTACTGCGGAAGTGCCAGTTACCGCCAATCTGACAGTCTATGCCCAGTGGCGTGCAGTAGAGCCTGGTCAACCGGAAGCACAGACAGGCAGCATCTCCGGTACTGTAACTGACGGATCGCTTCCAGTAGCAGGAGCCATTGTATCGGTAAGCGGCAGCGTGTATTCGGCTATTACGAATACAGCAGGCAATTATACTATTACCGGTGTACCGGAAGGCGATCGTTATACAGTTATCGCAAGCAAAGCGGGCTATCAGGACGGCAGCGCAGCGGATATTATTGTTAAGGCTAAAGAAGTGACAGGCGGAGTAAATATTAAGCTAGCTCCAGTGATCGTCGTTAAGAAGGTAACTGTCTCCTTCAATGAGAACGGTGGCGATACGGCTGCCAGTCCTTCGGCGTTGACAGTGAAGGAAGGGGAAAGCCTAAATTCGCTTCCGGCAGCGCCGACTCGGACCGGCTACAGCTTTATCGGCTGGAATACGGCGGCAGACGGCAGCGGAAAGAGCTTTACGGCAGGCATGCCTGTAAGTGCTGACCTGACTGTGTACGCACAGTGGCAACAACTTAGCACTCCGGCGCCAACGCCAGTACCGACTCCGGCACCAACACCAGTGCCAACTTCAGCACCGGTATCGACGTCAAAACCGGTGTCAACCGCATCACCATCACCGACTGTGTCACCAAAACCAACAGCGACGGTGACACCAGTACCGACGGCCACGACTGCACCGCAGCCAAACGCGCCTGTGTTTAGCGATATTATGCAGCATTGGGCGAAGACGGCCATTCAGCAAGCAGTAGAGCTGGGAATCGTGAAGGGTTACCCTGACGGCTCCTTCCAGCCGAATAGACAGGTGAATCGCGCCGAATTTGCCTCCTTGCTGGTGCGGGCAATGAAGCAAGGCACAGCGAATGGTGAGCTGGCTTTTGCTGATAAGATCAGCACACCGGCCTGGGCTGCAGCCTCCATCCGCAGTGCGGTGGATGCCGGCTGGATTAAGGGCTTCGAGGATAATTCCTTCCGTCCGCTGCAAAAGGTAACCCGCATTGAGATGACCGTATTGGCTGTCCGTGCGCTTGGGCTGGAGGTTGGCTCGCCAGAGAAATTGGCGTTTGCCGATGCCAAAGACATTCCAGCATGGGCTAACGCATATGTGGCGGCTGCCGTGAAAGCGGGAATTGTCAAGGGCGGAAGCGATAACCGGTTCAATCCTGGGGCTGCAGCTTCGAGAGCAGAAGCCATTATGCTATTAATGAATATGCTTGATTACAACTCTAACAAATAGTCTTTGCTATGGAAGTAAGGGCAGACCGGAGAAATACCAGGCCACTTAAAAATTTACCATTCTTGGTAAAACCACAAACACGTATTCAAAAGACGACGTCCATTCGGTTTCTTCCAAATGGACGTCGTTTTTTTCTCACCTATTTCTTTAGCTTTGGTACTCCATGAGCATGAAGACCACCAGGGTTTTTTGGATACTGTTTTTTCAGTGGCCTCCACGCTGGCCCGGGTGATTTTTCAATTCCGGGTAACATTAGATCCCCATTCGGACTGGAGAATAGAATACTGATATTCATCTACCCATTGTCCTTTTATCATGTAGTTTTGCAATAAATGTCCCTCGCGTCTCATGCCCAGATGTTCCAGTACACGAATGGACTTATCGTTTCTTACATCCGTAAAAGCAGTCACCTTGTGTTTTCCCAGTGTATGAAAGATGAAATTCAACAAGGCATTGAGTGCTTCATTTATATATCCTTTCCCTTGATGCTCCGGAGCGAGGGTAAATCCAATTTCTACAATTCTAGGCTCATCATGCAGTGTATGAAGCGCACAATCCCCAATTAACTCATTTGAATCAGCAAAAGCAATGGCGAATTGGAACCAAGTGCCCGGTTGATCAGGCTTGTGATTAATCTGCTTATGAACAAACAACTCTGCATCTTCATATTTGTAATTCTCCCAGGATTGAAACTGAGCAATGACCGGATTAGAACGATACTTGTAGAATATACCCACATCTTCCAAGGAAAAATGTCTTATTACAAGGCGATCTGTTGCAGCATAAACCTGACTTGACTCCTCCAAAATGCCACTCCCCATTTCCATGATAACTTCTCCTAACGTTGGATGAGTATGGATCGTCAACTGCATATCCTCCACGGTCGCCCCCATCTCAATAGCTAAAGCAAGCTCTGATATAAGGGGTGATGCCTCCTCTCCAATTAATCTGTGCGCCCGAACAATGCCTGTCACCGGATCAGCTATTATTTTAACACAACCTTCTGCCGCAACTAGTACCGTCTGTATTCGGTTTTCTTCCAACAGTCACACTCGGCCACTAGTGCCTCAGACAGATGATAACTGTGCATTTCCATGAATCCATGAAAGTGATCTTTCAGAATCTGTCTGATGATTCCTCGCTTCTTCCACAAAACAGCCAGTACCGGGAAAGAGCCGGTAACTGGCTGTTTACTTTTAATTGCGTTATTTTTAATTTCTTGTGCCTAATCCTTCGCCTTATTAGGTCCTTCAATCGAAAATCCAAGGGTTTCCACTGTTATTTGTTCAATCAAGAAAGTGTTTTAAGCGCTTCAGGAGTAAATGGCACTAGTTCATCCAATCTTCCGTCTCTAATTTTGCTGGCCCAAGCAGGATCTACCAGCAATGCTCTGCCGACTGCAACCAGATCGAATTCCTGATTTTCGAGCTTTTGAACCAATCCCTCGATACTTGCGTTTCCAGCACCTTTTCCTTCGGTGAAGAGTGTGGTAAATTCACCATCCAGGCCAATCGAACCGACAGTGATCGTTGGTTTGCCGGTAATTTGTTTAACCCAGCCGGCAAAATTCAAGGCAGAGCCTTCAAATTCCGGTTCCCAGAATCGGCGGGTTGAGCAGTGAAAAATATCCACTCCCGCTTCAACCAAAGGCTCCAGAAATTGTTTTAGCTCATCTGGTGTTTTAGCCAATTTAGCTGTATAATCCGTTCCCTTCCACTGCGAAATCCGCAGCACAATTGTGAAATCGGGGCCTACTGCACGGCGGCATGCTCTGACCACTTCTTCAGCAAAGCGGGTACGTGCAATCAAGCTGCCTCCGTAACGGTCTGTACGTTCATTGGTTTTCTCCCAGAAGAACTGGTCGATCAAATAGCCGTGCGCTCCGTGGAGCTCGATTCCATCAAATCCAATGCGCTTGGCCTCAGCTGCTGCCTTTGCAAATGCGTCAACGATGTCTCTGATTTCAGGTTCCGAATAATCATTAACATTGCCTCTTGTCCCCATGTGCCAGATCTGAGGAATGATTTTCCCGCCAGCCGCATGTACTTCAGACACCACATTTGCCCAGCCCTTTAATGCTTCTTCACCGTAGAAGTAAGGTACAGCCTCCTGATTGGATGCATCAATGTGATTAACTACTGTGTCTTCCGTCACGATGAGACCAACGCTATTTTCAGCTCTTCGGCGATAATATGCGGCAACATCTGGCCCTGGAACACCATTAGGCGACAGCCCCCGAGTCATTGGCGCCATTACTATACGATTGGACAGCGTAAGATTTCCCAAGGTGAACGGACGGAATAAAGATTGTACAGAACTAGACATAGTAAAATACCTCCAATGTTATATGGTATGGCCCAACGCAAACTATAGCCGGTCTTAGAAGCCTGTAGTGTACTGTTTAGGGATTGCAGTTTCTTTTCTCAATTTCGACGCAGCTTCCAGTGCCCAATAAGGATTTCTCAGCATTCCTCTGCCCACAGCCACCAGATCGGCCTCTTCATTTCCGATAACCGCATTCGCCAAAATTGAATCATCGAGTCTTCCAACAGCCATCACCGGAATATCCAGGGCTTCCTTGATCTCTTTAGCCAAAGGTACTTGGTACGCTGCGTGAGTTCCTGGTCTGCCCCATGCAGCAATAGGTCCCTCACCGCCGGAAGAAATATCGAACATGTCTACCCCTGCTTTTTGATATTCCTTGGCAAAAGCTGTGCTTTCCTGTATACCATATCCGCCTTCTACATATTCTTTGGCGGAAATACGCATCAAGAGCGGCATGTCTTCCGGCATTTCACTCTTCGCTGCCTGAATAACCTCCCGGCCAAACAGGGTAAGGTCTTTACCATATTCATCTTCCCGTTTGTTCGTAAGCGGAGAATGAAATTGATGAATCAAATAGCCATGTGCACCATGAATTTCAACACTGTCGAATCCAGCCTTGACGGCACGGGCTACAGCAGCGCGGAATTTCTCGACAAGTCCTTTAACCTCTTCTGTCGTAAGCGCACGGGGTTGTTTTGAATTTTCATCAAAAGCAATGGCAGATGGCGCTACAGGAACTTCAGCATCCTCCGCCTTGCGTCCGGCATGTGCGATTTGAATTCCCACTTTAGCACCGTAGCTGTGACAAGCATCTACAATCCGCTTGAGAGCAGGAATCTGTTCATCTGACCACAAGCCAAGATCCAGGTCGGAAATACGGCCGTCCGGCTCTACATCTGTCATTTCAATGATGATAAAACCGGCTCCGCCCACTGCCCGGCTAACGTAGTGTGTATAATGCCACTCTGTGGCAACTCCATCCTTTTTGTCAACTGAATATTGGCACATTGGCGGCATCACTACGCGATTTTTCAATTCCAAACCTTTAATTGTATATGGGCTAAATAAATCTTTCATGTAAGAAAGACTCCTCTCTTATTATGATAAATTTCTTTCAATAAATGCATGCACACGCATATATAATATCATGTTTATTTCATATGTCAAATTTTTAAAACAATTTTTGGATCACATCTTGAAATTGTGATTTCAAGCCCTCTTTTTGAAGCTCTGATTGTAAAACCTGATTGAACGTTTGTAATGCTCGCTGATATTTATTTTCGCCAAACTCCGTAATCCGGGTATAAATGCCTCGGCGGTCATTCTCACAAATATGTCTTTCCAGAGCGCCGCAGTCCTTGGCTTCCATTCTTACTACGAGTCTTGAGGTTGCACTTTGACTTAAGCCCACCATCTCTTGGAGCTGCTGTAATCTTAACTCTTTACCCTCCGACTTGGATATAAACCGCAATACATAAAACTCCTTCAAAGATAAACCATATTGCTGTATCAGAGCTATTTCCAATTTGTCAGTAATATTGGAATAGATGTGAGACAAGGATAACCATGTATCTAAAAGTTCATTCATATTTTGCAATTTTAGACCCACCAATCCATACCAAAGTAATTACACGTAGTTTACTATTGTAGCAAGCTTACACAGAACGGTCAAAACCCATACAACACCTGATAATTTGCATAAAGCCCGTTACCTTTTTCCATCAAATAAGGACAAGGTCATCTCTATGCTTTGTCTGATAAAAACATGATCCGGCTTGGATTTCATCATGACAGTCAGTCCTACCATATATACAACAAGGTAATCAGCCAGAGCCTCGGCATTCAACTCACTTGAGAACTCTCCTCCTTGCTGCCCTCTTTTGATAGCCTCCTGGAAAATCGCCGCCAGATACATTTGATGCTCCCGGGTGAGAATAGCAAATTTAGGATCATGCGGAGCAAGCTCCACCATTGTATTGATACAAAAACAACCTCGCCGGATATCTGTTGCCTCATCCTCTTCCGCAGCGATTTGCTCGAATAGCTCCCGAAAGGCAGCTCTAACAGAAGTGCTTTGCTGAAACCGCGACTTCACTTGGGAGGCATGCCAGGTGTTATACCTGCGCAGTGTTGCTTCAAACAGCTCCTTCTTATCTCCAAAGGCTGCATACATGCTGGGACGCTGAATCTCCATCCCATTTGTCAGATCACGAAGCGATGCCGCTTCAAAGCCTTTTTCCCAAAAAATCTTCATGGCTGCATCAAGAGCCTTGTCCGTATTAAATTCCCGCTGTCTTCCCATAACGATCACCTTTTTGTATCAATCAGTATTTATTACAGGTTATATCCTGGTATTATCAATGTCAAGTTTGTCTTAATAAACACACTTCGTTCTTGTTGACATTGTCTTGAATCATGGAGTATGCTACTAAACACATAATATACCGAACGGTACAAAATAATGCCGTTACTCTACAGAAAGGTGTTTTCATTTATGAATCTCTCATCCGATCAAGTTCATTCTTCCTCACAATCGCAAACTGTATTATCCCGTTCTGTCATCCTCTTATTGGCATTTTGCAGCGGACTTTCTGTGGCTAATATTTACTATGTCCAGCCTTTGCTTGATTCCATTGCCAGCGACTTCAGTATTTCGCATTCTTCTATCGGCATCGTCGTTACAGTAACTCAAATCTTCTATGCGGCTGGCTTGCTCCTTCTGGTCCCCATAGGAGACCTGTTAAATCGGCGCAAACTGATTTCAGCACAGATGCTCCTATCTTCCGCAGCATTACTTACAGTAGCAGCCTCTTCATCTAGCACTTTTCTGTTTGCTGGAATAGCAATCGTTGGATTACTCGCTGTTGTCGCCCAGACAATGGTTGCCACCGCAGCCACATTCAGCCCCCCGGCAGAACGCGGGCGAACAGTTGGGCCTGTAACTAGCGGCATTGTCATCGGGATACTTCTTGCCCGGACAGTTGCTGGTACTTTGAACGATTGGTTAGGCTGGAGATCTGTCTATTTATTCTCAGCAAGTCTCACCTTACTGGGCAGTGTGGCTCTATTTCTTTTATTGCCTAAGCAGGAACCGGAACGAACCAAACTGAGCTATGCCAAGGTTATCTTCTCTGCATTTCAGTTGTATCGTGACCTGCCAATCCTGCGGATACGATCCTTGCTGGCTATGCTGATTTTTGTGGCTTTCAGTATTTTATGGACAGCAATGGTTCTGCCTTTAAGCAGCCCCCCATTGTCTTTGTCACACACAGCCATTGGCGCCTTCGGACTTGCTGGTGTGACAGGGGCACTTGCAGCCGCTTATGCAGGCAAACTGGCCGATCTTGGCCTTAGCCGGAGAACAACCGGTATTTCCTTGTTTATTTTGGTGATCGCTTGGATACCTATTGGGCTTATGTATCGTTCCATCGGTTATCTCATTATCGGGGTTGTTCTACTTGATCTGGCTGTCCAAGCCGTACATGTCACTAATCAGAGCTTAATTTACAAGACCCGTCCAGAAGCACAAAGCCGCTTAACTGCGGTCTACATGGTCTTTTATTCAATAGGCAGTGCAACAGGCTCGATCGCCTCAACACAAGTGTATGCTTGGTCCGGATGGGCAGGGGTGTGTTGGTTAGGAGCATCGGTGAGCGGGCTTGCATTACTGCTTTGGGGTTATGATTTTTATAAAAACCAAGAATATTCAAAATAATTATAACTTCCAGCTAATCGAACTAATATGTCCAGTACAACAGTAATCACTATTGCTAATCAAAAAGGCGGCGCGGACGAGGATAAGATGTTTTTCGATTGATTCCGAACATAAAAACGTAAGGTTTTTTTCTTCGTTCTTTTTAATGTGCCGTCCCCTTTGTTGTCCAAATCTACGCGTTCATCCATAACGTTGTTATATAAGGAGCAGACATGAATTGAATTATCCTGGCTGAACAAAAAAACCGTTCGACGATGAACGGTACAAGTCTGGTCTGGCGAAAATCCCCATCGTTATTCGGCAGATATACCTGATAACAGAAGTTGGATAGCTTTTACATGTACGGAGGCGGGCTGGATGGAGCAATAGCGGCAGGACCTATCCCAGCAGTTCTTTGGCTCCATTCATCAATAAGGGTGTAGCCTGTTTAACGAATGATTCAGCACTTATTAGCTGCCCTTCATTGTTCCAAACGTAAGCCGCCCCATACATCCCCCAACTTAACATGATAGAAGCTGTATTTATTAAGAATTGCGCGTTTGGACTCGGTCGCACCTTGTCTTTGTCTATAAAGGAAAGAAGTATCGTTTGAATTTTCTCCTTTATTTGAATCTCAAATACAGGTCCAAGCTCTTTATATCTTCTTTTGCACATAGTGCTTAGACCCTTGTGAAAATCGCATACCCCCAGAAAAATACTCTGAATGGTTTCTTCGTTTAATACTTCGTGACCGCTGATTCTACGATTGATGATTGTCATAAATGATTCCATTAGCTTGGCCTCAAGAATCTCGAATTTATCTACAAAGTGCGCATAAAAAGTCGTTCTGTTAACAGTAGCCCGCTCTGCAATATCCCTAACGGTTATCGATTCAAAGTCTTTCTCTTGAATTAGTGAATCAAAAGCATCTTGAAGGAGTCGCCGTGTACGTATCACACGAGGATCAGCTTCATTCTTTTTAATTGTCATGGTTAAGATCTCCCCAAATAAAACGACATTATAGGAATGGTGTTGTCTATCCAACGGTTCATAGTTATTGATGATTGTGTAGCATTCGGTTGTCATTATAACATAGAAATACAACAAGTGTTGTTCAAACAACAATGTTGTATGCAGCTTTTCCAAAGCAAAAGGAGGAGAGAACCATGTCGGTTTCACAACAGTCGCAAACGATGGAGCACCAACTTTTTTTTGATGTTATTCGAGAACGCCGGTCGGTTCGCAGCTATGATCCAGAGATCAAAATTTCGCGGAAGGAATTGACCGAAATATTGCAGCAAGCCACACTGGCTCCTTCAGCCGCTAACCTGCAGCCGTGGCGGTTTCTCGTTATCGACTCGCCGGAGCTGAAGCAGAAGCTGCTTCCGATCGCATTCAATCAACAGCAAGTGGTCGATGCTTCGGCAGTCATTGCGGTACTTGGAGATTTGGAGTGTTTTAAATGGGCTGAGAAAATTTACGGAATGGCGGTCGATGCGGATTACATGCCTGCAGAGACGGCTAAATCGTTCGTGGAACGCTATACCGGCATGTATTCGAACATGTCGCCCGAGGCCATCCATCAAAAAGTTTATACCGACGGCGGGCTAGTATCGATGCAGCTTATGCTTGTCGCCCGCGCTAAAGGCTATGACACAGTACCGATGGGCGGCTATGACCAGGCTAAACTTGTAGAAGCGTTCGATATTCCGAAGAAATACACTCCTGTTATGCTGATCGCCATCGGCAAGGCGGTAAAGCCCGGTCATCGCACGGTGAGGTTGGCAATCGATGATGTAGCTTTCTTTAACGAGATGCCTAAGGAATAACAAAATATAAAAGACCTTGGCACCCGTATAAACAACGGGAAGCTAAGGTCTTTTACAGGTTCTAAGCACCAGATTCTAACAAGCTGGGCTTTTCAGTGGCCCCGGTAATCATTGTGATCCTACAATCGAATCAGTACCTTGCCAAACCGTCCTCCCTCCTGAACAACAACTTTGCCTGATGGATAGGACTGCTCCAAATAATTGGCTACAATACTCCTATTCCGCTCATCAATAGGCAGCCGGTGATGTCCAAGCCACGTCATCGCTTCCTGCAAAGCCATCTCTCCGGAGATCTCCCTCGTTTTCCCTTCCACAGTAACCAGCGTTTCGTAGGCATATCCTTTCAGATACAGCAGGTGTAACAAATAACCCATTTCGGTAAGTTTCGATTGATAGGCGTGACCGGTAACAAGCGGCCATATTTCTTTAACCAGACTGTGCTCCGTATGGAGAACCGGCATACTGATATAACAGAACTTTCGAGCACACTGGAGTACCTTCTCCACACTTTCCCAATTGTGGATGATTGGACTCATAGAGGCAAAGACGAGATCAAAAGCCTGGTTCCAGCCCTTGGACGCTACATCAATGTCTTCAAAAGGTTCGGGTACAATTTTCACTTGGCCTTCGGCGAAGTTTGAAATGTTTTCTTCCAGTAACTCGATCAGCGGGGGAGAGGTTTCTACTGCCGTTACACGAGCCCCCTTCTCTGCAAACGGCACTGAGAACACGCCAGACGCGGCGCCAATATCGAGCACTGAGGCGTTTTCGAATTGAACTCCTTGTCCTTCGAGCCAGCTCATAATTCGTTTGGTTCGTTCTCTTCCTTTTTTGCTAAACGATTGCTCGTTGAAGGTCTTGGCCTTATGGTCAAAAGATCGGGTAGGATCAATTCCACTCTTTTTCATCCTAGCGATTTTTAAATCGGAATCGTCTTTCCATACCTTTTCCCACATGGCTGCATTTAAAAAATCATCATTCATGATTATTCTCCACGCTTTCCTAATGATTTAGAGATATCCTAATGGATGTCCTGATTCATCCTGGCAACTGTTCATTTTCCGGGGACTTTCCTTTACGGAGGAAAAGACCGATTCCTAACGCAATAAGCGCGGCGATGACTCCAAACCAGAACGCATTATTGATACCGGCTGCAAGTCCTTTGGTGATTTCTGACGAAGCTAGCGGATCACTTACTCCACTCAAGTACTGCTTCTGTCCTCCCGACATAATGCTGATGTACAGGGCCGTACCTATTGCACCAGCCACCTGTTGAAGCGTGTTTAAGATCGCTGTCCCGTGCGGGTGCAGATTCCGTGGAAGCTGGTTAAGCCCCGTTGTCTGTGCAGGCATCATGACGAGTGCGATACCAATCATCAGCGCAATATGAACAGAGACGATGAACCCCGTGCTTGTAGCTTCATTGAATCGGGTGAATTGCCACAACGAGATGACGGCAATAGTCAGCCCCGGAATGATCAGAATGCGGGGACCAAACTTGTCAAAAAGCTTGCCTGAAATCGGAGCCATAATCCCGTTGACAATCCCGCCAGGAAGGAGGATCAAACCGGACTTGAATGCCGTTATCATAAGTACACCTTGCATAAACATCGGAAGCATGATTGCCGACGAGAAAAATGTCATCATTAGCACAAATAGCAACACAGCGACTAATGCAAATGTCGGGTAGCGAAACGCCCGTAAGTCCATGATAGGTTGCTCTAATAAGAGCTGTCTCCAGACAAACAGTAACAAGGCAACTCCGCCCACCGCGATCGTCCAGATGACTTCTGGAACCAACCCCCCATGTTCGCCAGCACTACTGAATCCGTAGACGATTCCACCGAACCCGATCGTTGACAACACGATAGATAAGAAATCTATTCGCGGTTTGGTGACCTCCGACACGTTTTTCAAAACAGCAGCTCCTACAAAAATGGAGATTAATGAAAACGGTATGACGAGGTAAAACAGCCAGCGCCATGAAAGTCCGTCAACGATTAACCCAGAGATCGTCGGGCCAACCGCCGGAGCAAACATGACAACAAGCCCTAACATCCCCATTGCGGCTCCCCGCTTTTCTGGCGGATAAATGGTCATAATAACATTCATGACAAGTGGAAGCAGCATACCCGTTCCCACTGCTTGAATAATCCGGCCAATCAGCAATACACTGAATACCGGCGACACTGCGGAGATCACCGTACCAACAAAAAATAGACCCATTGCTGACAAGAATAACTGCCGGGTAGTAAACCACTGCTGCAAAATGGCCGTTATTGGAACGAGCACACCAACGACGAGCATGTAGGCAGTGGAAAGCCACTGAACCGTCGCTGCAGATGCGTCAAACGACTTCATTAATTGGGGGAGAGCATTACCCATTAATGTTTCGTTCAAAGCGGCAACAAACATTCCGATGATCAGCGCAAGCATAATTGGACCGCGCTTGATATTTTTTAAATCAACCACTTAATTTTCCTCCAATTCTCTAAGTCCAGTCAGTTTTATACCGATAACGACTAATAAAAACCTTCATAGACTCACAATATCCGTAATATAAGCACAAGAAGCTTATCACTTCTTGTTTACCTTATGATTACAACGTTTGAGAGCCTCATCCAATACCGATTGTATTGTTTGTTCCCGCAAATATTGGTACAAATGCTCTTCTGCACCGTTCATTACTTTCTCAATCAAGCAACCATTTGTCACCAAGTTTTTCTGATCTCGCTGCGTAGCCTCATCTTCTGCCAACAACTGATGCTGCTGCGAGCTTGAATTTGAGCATCTGAATAACTGCTGTCGTCCTTCAATTGCTTGAATCACATCAAGAAATGTAATCTGATCCGCCGGCCTTGCAAGCTCATATCCTCCATTCACCCCTGGCACCGCACGTAAGATTCCATCCTGTCTCAGTTTGGATAACGTCTTGGATAAATAACTTTCAGAGACACTAAGCGTTGAAGATAATTCCTTAATGCCGACATTGTTGCAACGCTCCGAGTTTGCTAGATGAACCAAGGCGTGTAGGGCGTAATCTGTACTTTTGGAGAATTGCATGTTACCTCCTCTTGAAAACAATATAATAAATATGGATCTGCATTATCTACAATAGATTATTTAACATCACTTTGCAATATTTTTTTGATGACTGCTGTCAATGCTGTTATGATTTTATTCCTTATGTCAGCTATGGGAATAACACTGGGAGCCCAGCGGTACGATCGTGTTAACGAGGCTAAGTATTTAAAATATAAAAAAGCTCATTAGAGCTATCTCTAATGAACTTCCACGATTACTTCTTTATCCGTTCGCTGGACTTGCTCAAGCCTGGCGGCATGTTGGCTTTTATCGTCAGCAAAGGCACATTGGACAAACAAGACTCTAGTGTACGTCAGATCCTGGCACAAAAGGCTGAATTAATCGGCATGGTTCGTTTGCCAAATACGGCCTTTCAATCGCTGGCAGGTGCTACAGTCACCACCGATATTGTATTTTAAGCAGATATGCCCGAATGGATCGAGGTTGGCGAGACGCCAAATGGTGTGCCTGTCAATCGACAAAAGGGGGCAAGTCCAGAGAACGACTAACCGGCGATTGCCGGCGTTCGCCCTCCAAAGCACTATCGTCAAGCAGATGGTTCCTTATAGCTTTGCAAGCCCGCGTCGCGCAAAGTTCTTCCGACATAACCCAACTCTCGACGTGCAGCGGCATCGTTGACTGTGAACTCACGCCCGATCATGCGTATCATCGAGCGTGAGATCGGCGGATCCCCGTCTTTCCGCGTGACGGCCCAGATAGTGTCGAGCAGCCGGCCAATGGCAGAGGCAAGCCAGTAGGGCATCGAACGCAGCTTATCGATGGACAGACCCTGCAAGTTCGCGAGCGAGGTGACGAACTCACGGAAAGTCTGCCCTTCCTGGTCTTTGATGAAGAAGGCATGACCGCCTTCTCCGCGTTTGAGAGCGCATTGTATGGCTTCTACCACATTGTCCACGTGGCAGGTTGCAAAAGCGTAGTCACCGCGGTTGATGAAGGCGAACTGTCCAGATCTGACTGCTTCGGGAAGCCCTTGACTAAACGGATCACCAGGCCCCCAGATAGCCGGCGGGCGAAGCGCGATGGTGCGAAAGCCGGGTTTGTTAGCTGCCAGAACCATTGATTCGGCCCGTGCCTTGCTCGCCAGGTAGGCGGAGAAGTGGTTCGGGAAAATCGGTGTGCTTTCATCAACGTTGCGGATGGGCGTACCGCCATTATCCATGAGGATTCCCGCTGCGCTGATGTAGACGAATGTCTTCGCACCGGCGGACTCGGCTGCCTTCAACAAGGCTACGGTTCCATCAACGTTGGTACGAAAGAAGGGTTCGCGAGGCCCCGAAAAGCGGAACAGGGCTGCTGCGTGCACAACCGCATCAATCACCGGCAATATGAGTGGCGTGCTGCTTTCGAGATCGGCATCGACTGGCGTAGAACCCATGGACTTAAGTTTGGCGTGAGATGATATGGAGCGTGTGAGAGCGAAAATCTCGTGACCGTCCTCTATGAGCTTCGGGATTAGGCGACCGCCTAGCAGACCAGTACCTCCCGTGACAAGAATTTTCATTGTGTTCGTCCTTTCTGTTCAGGATGTAGGATGGACCGTATGGCCCCCTCACGGATTTGCTCCAGGATTTCTGAAGTGGGTGGCACCGCTTTGCGTAGCCGAGCTGTGACGTATAGTAGGGATGCAGCATTCGCAGACGCCCACATGAGATCGGCAGCCACCTCCACCGTAGGCCTGAGCCGGCCCTCAGCGGCGATGGCCGCGATGCGTTGGATGAGGAGCGCAAAGGCCTGCTCGGCGGCGGGAATTTCAGCATCGTTGAGAACGCGGCCCATCATCACCGCGTAGAGCCGTGGACGAGCCGCCGCGAAGCGCACGTAATCGTCCCAGCCTTCGCGTAGTGCCATAACCGGATCGAAGGATTGCGTGGCAGTCCTTTTGCTTTCGAGAAACTGAGCAAATGCTTCCTTAATGGCGGCGCTCAGTAGCCCGTCGGCGCTGCCGAAGTGATGGTACAGCGTCGGTGCGGTCACCTTCGCGATTGCGCAGACAGAGCGTGTCGTGAACTGTGCCTCGCCCTCTTCCTCGAGAACTTGTAAAGCCGCATTGAGTAGAGCGTCGTGTGTATTCATGCGACCAATATAGCACAGCTATATTGGTCTGTCTATAGCGATGCTATATTGGTGCCAATACCCTCCTGACATTCGATAAACCCCCAATTCCCGACGCGACTATATCCGTTTCCCGTACGGACGCTGAAAATCCATCTTGATTCAGTGATTGTGGTAAACACGAGCGATCCCCCATCAAAGTCTGTCACTATAAGACCAACGATTTCTCGTGGACGATAAGCAAAGCTTACCCTAAAATTACGGCCTAGTACTTTTCTTTTGTTGTTGAACACTCCAGAGAGTAAATAAAATTCCCACGCCGGTTACGATGGAAGCAACCCAAGGAACGGCTGTTAGGCCTCCCCCAAATTGTAAATCTATAACCAAGCCTCCGATATACGCACCAAACGCATTACCCAGGTTAAAAGCCGCAACATTTAAAGTCGACGCCAGCGTTGGAGCTTCTTTGGCCGTATTCAGCATATGAAGCTGCAATCCTGGTATAATTCCAAAAGCAGCCATTCCTAATATAAAAATAGTAATCAAAGCAGGCACTTTATACTGATCCGTAATTGAGAATACTGCCAAAACTATGGCCAACACAACGAGTATCCCGAGGAGAGACGGCATTAATTTGCGGTCAGCCAGCTTGCCTCCGATAATATTTCCAAGCGTGATGCCGATCCCGAATAAAACAAGGATGTAAGAAACCGAATTCACCGGGAACTTAGTAATATCAGTTAAAATCGGTGAGATATAAGTGAATACCGTAAAGAGCCCTCCATTACCAAACGTCGTCATCAATAGAGCAATATAAACGGTTGGCTTACGCAGTACACTAAGCTCCTGCTTAAGGTTTGATGAAGTTGATTCTACTTTTGGAACGAGCACGGCAATTCCAATCAAAGCAATCAGACCTAGGATAGTGATCGCCCAAAAAGTGGATCTCCATCCAAAGGCTTGACCAACAAATGTACCGATCGGAACGCCAAGAATATTTGCAAGTGTCAGACCGGTAAACATGATGGCAATAGCTCCAGCACGTTTTTCCTTAGGAACCAGTCCAGCTGCAATAACAGATCCAACGCCAAAAAAGGACCCATGAGCTAATGCAGACACGATACGAGCTACCATTAATACTCCATAGTTCGGTGCAAGAGCAGCCAATGCATTACCTGATATGAACAGAATCATAAGAAAAAGAAGCAACTGCTTTCGCTTCATTCGATGAGTGGCGACTGTGATGATAGGAGCTCCTATAGCCACACCCAGTGCATATCCGGTAATGAGTAGCCCTGCTGAGGGGATGGACACCTGCAAGCTTTCGGCCACTTCAGGAAGTAACCCCATAATAATAAATTCAGTCATCCCAATCGCAAATGCCCCGATTGTCAGCGCTAATAGCGCCAAAGTAGGGCTTTTACTTTCTGGTTTATTTTCTATATTCACTGCATCCAAATAAATAACCACCTATCCGTTTTTCTCAATAAGAAAGCACTCGAAAACCAGCAGCTTTAGCACCAGACTCGGGTGATTCCTGCATTATTCACAAGCCCCATTCGACAAGCTCTTTCTGCTACTCCTTCGATATAGGTCACCGATTCTGTCATACATATTCGCACAATGGTTGTTCCATCTACTCATGTTTCCTTGCGAAACAGCATTCCTGCAAATAAGACGAGAAGAATTATATATTCATTGGCACGCGCTTGTTATCCCTATCCAATTTGCTGAGCAAAACTCCTTAAATCCAGATCCCCCCTAAACTCCAGCTTTAATCCCGTCACGAAAAAATCGTATATACGATTCCGGTCTTGCCTTTCAATAGAATCATGATACAATAAAAGGTACCGTTCGGTATCTTTTATTGTACAACAAGCTTTTCTAGAATGAAATAGCGCCGAGCCATTTTGTTTTCATGAGAGTTATTACCTTTTTGGAATAACTAAAACTTATAGGAGGACTTGAGAATGACTGAAAAGTAGATTTTAAAGGCGTTTGACTGATCCAACCTTATTTTTCGCCGAATTAAAGAGTTGTCACATAATGAATATGTAGTACACGCAAGGACAAGGAAATGAATATATATCTCTTAAATACAGAACTGAAATTCTCATTTTTGCTCGGGATAGACGCATTCAAATGCTTCTCAAATCAAATCTTGAGAAGAAAGACTGCATGCTCGATCAAGTGTATGATGATAAATCATCATTTCTTAAAACACGACAGCTCGACTATAGTCCCGTTACATTGGATGCAGCAACTCCTTATCAGGATGAAATCACTCTTTGTTCTAAGATCAAGAAATGAAATTCAAAAAAAGAAAGCTATTGGATAAGCCAAAACAACCAGGGGAGTTGAAGTAAGATGAGTGAAGCAGCAGAAACGATAGAGGGTTGGTACGCGCTGCATGATTTCCGCACCATCGACTGGGTTGCTTGGGAAAGTGCAACCACAGAGGAACGCGAGTATGCAAAGCATGATTTGATGACGCTAATCTGCGAATGGTCGGCGGTCGAATCTCGGATGGAAGGCAGCTTGGCAATGTACGCCATCGTCGGCCAGAAGGCAGACATTATGTTTATAAACCTACGCGAGACACTTGAGGAGCTGAACTCAGCGGAGAACGCATTTAATCGTTCTCGATTCGCCAAATTCGTAAAACCAGTTTACTCGTACGTCAGTGTCGTCGAGCTGAGCAATTATTTAGTACCTACCGGCTCCGATCCTATGCAAGTTCCCGAAGTAGCCGCTCGCCTTAAGCCAATCTTACCCAAGGCGAAACATATCTGCTTTTACCCTATGAACAAGCGACGCATGCTCAACGATAACTGGTACATGCTTTCTCTGGAGGAGCGCAAAAACTTCATACGCAGTCACGGTATGATCGGCCGCACTTATGCAGGCAAGGTCAAGCAGATTATCACCGGCTCGGTCGGCTTCGACGATTGGGAGTGGGGTGTTACACTGTTTGCCGACGATCCGCTGCAGTTTAAGAAGCTCGTCTATGAGATGCGGTTCGACGAGACTAGTGCACGCTTCGGCGAATTCGGCCAGTTTTACGTCGGTAATATACTCACACCTGGTGACTTGACAGAGTTGCTGAACGTGTGAAGGGCTAAATTATGCTTCATGGATTTTTGATTTTTTTTATATTTCGTGACAGTTCTAGGTCCATTTCGAAAATATAAACCCAATTGCAAAGTACCGAGGAAACTTAACAAAAAATCAACCCGGATAAGGAGAAACTTAGATTGATGACAAACCAGACGAAAAAAACATTGGTTATTGTAACCCATCCTAACTTAAATAGTTCAAGAATAAATAAACGGCTGACCGAAGAACTATTAATACATGAAGAAGTCACTGTCCACCTGCTGTATGAAGCTTACCCTGACGAACAAATCGACGTGGAAAAAGAACGCCAACTTTTGGAAAATTACGACCGGATTGTACTTCAATTCCCATTTTACTGGTACAGCGCTCCTTACTTGTTGAAAAAATGGCTGGACAAAGTATGGGGCAGCGGCTGGGCGTACGGGCCGGGAGGAAATAAGCTGGAAGGTAAGGAACTGCGGCTGGCCATTTCAACCGGCGGTGTTCGTGAAGCTTATCAAGCCGGCGGATTCCATCAATATTCTTATAGCGAGCTGCTGAGACCCTTCCAGGCTGCTGCAAATCGTGTAAAAATGCTTTATAAACCCTCCTTTGAAATTAGTGGTGTTAGAGAAGTAAATGACGAAGCTCTTGAAAAACTGGCTAAGAAGTATGCTGAATTCGTCACTCAGCCATTTCTGATTGCAGTTGAATCCTAAGGGGGGATCTCACTCGGGGAGTCATCCAAAAACTTAACCCCTCATAAGCGGCGCTGCGCTCATATGTCCAGTAATCGTTGCTGGTGCATAAAAAAAGAACGGTTCCTGAGCATAATGTTATCCATCAGCAACAACAATGCAATCGGCTCACAAGAAAAAGCGGCTCGGATATCCGAGTCAGCGTATACGAAAAGGAGATAAGAAGATGACGAATACCAACGCAACGAATGGTAAAGAGGCCGCCTATCATGGTGTGCCGGCG
Source organism: Paenibacillus sp. sgz302115 (assembly GCF_056120445.1). Lineage (NCBI taxonomy): Bacteria > Bacillati > Bacillota > Bacilli > Caryophanales > Paenibacillaceae > Paenibacillus > Paenibacillus sp. sgz302115. The sequence continues at coordinate 13,514 of NZ_JBVYOK010000004.1, read as the reverse complement.
GAAGACGCTTACGGTTATGCACAGGCAATCAAGATCGGAAACACGATCCATGTTTCCGGCCAACTCAGCCACGACGAAAATGGGGCGATGGTCTTCCCCGCGGTGCTCGATGAATCTGGGAAGCCGGCCGACTTCTCGATGATGGAGGAGCAGATGCGGGTAACCTATGCCAATGCCGCGAAGATCCTAGCACAATTCGGGGCCACCTTCGACCACGTGGTTGAAGATACTCTCTACGTCCTCGATGTCGATGCGGCGTTTGCGGTCGCAGGCAAGGTTCGGAAAGAAGTATACGGGACGCCGCAGCCTCAGGTCGCCAGCAATTTGATCGGCGTACCGAGACTGGGCTTCCCAGAGCAGCTAATCGAAATCGTCTTCAAGGCAGTGCTGCCTCAAGCCTAAGCGGACGCGGGTTTGACGAGGAGGCGTGCCCATCACGAACCCATCAAGACAACTGCCCCCAACGACATGCTGATTGTGTGCCAACCTGTGGCAGCATGTCGTGTTATGCATGAGACGTGTATTGGCATCCTTGGTCGCTGATAACGGTCAATCCAGTCACGTCTTTATGTTGTTTAAATGCCTTTTTAAACGTCTCCAGGACCAACGGATTGTCGTTATGGCGTTCGAATCCCGGATGAAAGGCAGCTTGGCAATGTATGCCATCGTCGGCCAGAAGGCAGACATTATGTTTACAAACCTACGCGAGACACTCAAGGAGCTGAACTCAGCGAAGAACGCATTTAATCGTTCTCGGTTCGCCAAATTCGTAAAACCAGATTGCTGAAGGACAGAGATATAATCATCTCAAATTACAAATCACTTTGGAAGGGAGGTCGTAAGGAATGGGAATTGATACGGTACTATGGAGCAGGCTGGTGACAGGAATGACACTAGGGTTCCATATGATATTCGCGACGATTGGTGTCGGTATCCCTCTCATGATCGCGATTGCTGAGTTCATCGGCATCCGCAAGCAAGATTCTCATTACACACTGATGGCTAAGAGGTGGGCGCGGGGATTTGTTATATCCGTCGCAGTTGGTGTCGTAACAGGCACGGCAATTTCACTGCAACTGGCATTGGTATGGCCGAATTTTATGAAGTTGGCGGGGAACGTTATTGCACTTCCGTTATTCATGGAGGTATTTGCATTCTTTTTTGAAGCTATCTTCCTAGGCATTTATCTGTATACGTGGGATCGGTTCAAGAATCCCTATATTCATTGGCTGCTCACACTCCCCATTGTCTTAGGGGCAGGAATGTCTGCTGTTTTTATTACGACCGTGAATGGTTTTATGAACCAACCTGGGGGATTCACAATGCAAGGTGGACAATTTACAGCCGTTAACCCTGTGCAAGCGATGCTGAATACGGCGACGTTCTCCAAAGTGTTCCATGTATTAAGCTCAGCCTACTTAACAGGAGCGGCTCTGCTAGCAGGAATTGCGGCTTTTACGATGCTTAGAAAAGGGGTTACTGGATACCACAAAAAAGCGTTAAAGCTTATGATGGCCGTTGTCATGTTATTCGGATTGCTAAACACAGTAGCTGGAGATGCGTCTGCCAAGTTCTTGGCCGAGCATCAGCCGGAAAAGCTAGCTGCTGCGGAATGGCATTTTGAGACCGAGAGCGGCGCGGATTTGATTCTATTGGGGTGGCTTAATGCCGAGCATAAAATTATTGGCGCAATTCACCTGCCGAAGATTCTCAGCTTCCTGGCTTTTGGAAATTTTAATGCGAAAGTAACAGGTCTGAATGAATTTTCTCCAGATGAACAACCTCCGCTCCTTGTGCATTATTTTTTTGATTTGATGGCTGGCATAGGGTTTGCATTATTGGGCATATCCGTTCTGTATTTCCTATTTACATTCTGGAAAAAACGCAATGAGCACAATAAATGGCTGCTCCGCATTATTGCTCTAGGTGCACCGCTCGCATTTTTGGGAGTCGAGTTGGGCTGGTTTTACGCCGAGTTGGGGCGGCAGCCGTGGATTCTACGAGGATATATGCGTGTAGAAGAAGCGGCGACGACATCGCCCAGCGTGAGAATTCTTTTTTTCCTCTTCCTTCTTCTTTACATCGTATTAGGCGTGGTTAGTGTTCTTGTTCTTAGGCACTTATTCCACAATAATCCGGCAGAAACTGAGATGGAGAAGTGGGCGCAGCATGCGGGTAACAAGAGGTCCAGGAAGGATGCGCATGCCTGATGAGTTATGATTTGATTGGAATTTCAGTACTTTGGCTGTTTTTGTACGGTTATCTTATTATAGCCTCCATTGATTTTGGAGCCGGTTTCTTTGCCTTTTATGCCCGCCTGACCAAGCAGGATCGCCTCATTAATCGTCTGATTTCTCGTTATTTGTCACCCGTATGGGAGATCACAAATGTATTTTTTGTCTTTTTCTACATCGGCATTATCGGATTTTTTCCGGATACAGCGTATTATTATGGCTCGGCGCTTATTGTTCCAGGGAGTGTCGCAATCGTGCTGCTTGCTATTCGTGGCTCGTTCTATGCATTTGAAAACTATGGATCCAAAAATAATATTGTCTATCTGTTCTTGTACGGCGCAACGGGTTTGCTGATCCCAGCTTCATTGTCCGTGGCGCTGACCCTGTCTGAAGGCGGCTTTATCTTGAAGCTAGGTCAGACAGTTTCTCTGGATTACGGGGCTGTATTAACCAATCCATTATCGTGGAGCATCGTTGGATTGGCGATTGTGTCTGTTTTGTTTATTAGTGCCTGTTTTCTGACGTTTTACGCTTCACGAGCAGAGGACAAAGCTGCCCTAAAGCTTATGCGGACCTATACGCTGTTCTGGAGCACACCGATGATTATTATCGCCCTGACGGCCTTTATCTATTTGGGGCAACACAATGAGCGGCACTATCAAAATATGATGGATTTATGGTGGCTGTTAGCACTTTCTGTTACCTTTTTCATCATTGCGTTGTGGCTGTTATACCGCGGCCGCCGCTATGGGGTAGCATTTGTTTGCATCATGCTGCAATTTTTCTGTGCCTTTTTCGCTTACGGGATTGGGCAGTATCCCTATATTCTTGATCCCTACATTACGATTCAAAGCAGCGTCACCTCATCCTCAATGGGCTTCGCGCTGGTTGTCGTATTTATCGGGGGTATGTGTCTATTAATTCCTTCTCTTATTTTGGTTTTCAAGCTGTTCCTATTTGATGCAGATTACGTGAAAGGGAAAAAGTAGGCTGATTACTCGCAGGCTATTACCATAAAGGAGTTGAGTTTGGTGAAGGAGAAAAGAAGCTTGATCGCTATACAGTTGACCGCGCAACGCAAACGTCTCATTTACCTGTCATTCATCTCGCTCGCACTAGGCGCCGCGATTGTAAGTCAGGCTGCATTGCTGGCTCAAGCCGTCCAGCAGATCTTTGTAGAGAAAGCATCTTTTTCATCGGTTGCCCTACTACTTGGCATCCTACTGGTCGTGATGATGTTGCGTACACTGTTGTCATTTGGGAACGGGACAGTTGGTTTGCAAATGGCAGCAACCGCCAAAATAAATATGCGAGCGGCCGTGCTTGAGAACTTCATGCATGCTTCCATACCTTCCTCTCTTCAAGGGCAGACCGGGAGGAAGGTCAGCATTGCGCTGGATGCTGTGGATGAAGCGGATAGTTATTTCAGTCAATACATGCCCCGTATGATGGAAACGGTCATTATCCCCATTCTGATTCTAGTCGTTACGTTTACTGAACATGCCAATTCAGGTATCATCATGCTGGTTACAGCACCGTTTATACCGATTTTCATGATTTTGGTAGGGCTGAAAACAAAAAATAAATCAGAGGAAAAGTATGAGCAGTTGGCTGAATTTGCCGGTACATTTCTAGATTCCCTTCAAGGGCTCGTTACGTTAAAAATATTCGGACGAGCCCGCCATCAGCAGCAAGAAATCGAACGTAGTAGTTTAAGATACCGTGATGCCACAATGGATATTTTGAAGATTGCGTTTACGAATACCCTCATGCTGGAATCAATTGTAATGCTGAGCATCGGGATTGTTGCTCTCGAACTGGCCATTCAGCTGCTTGTTTTCAAATCGATGTCGTTTCACACGGCCTTTTTTGTTTTGTTGCTCGTGCCCGAATTTTACAGCTTACTAAAGAGTTCGGGAACTGCCTTTCACAATGGGCGAACCAGTATGGGAGCGGTTCGCAAGGTTGAAAATATGCTCGAGGACACGAACGATAGAAACGCTCTGAAGGATCAGCCGATAGGGCTCCAGACATTTCCGAAGAAGCCGTTTCCAATGCCGCCTACCATTGAACTGGACAATGTCCGGTTTCAGTATGCACCTGACTCATTTGAGCTGAATACAGGTTCGATTACAATTGGACCAGGAGATCATATTGCCCTTGTTGGTCATAGCGGATCCGGTAAAACAACCTTGCTCCATCTTATAGCGGGTTTACTTAGACCGGTGTCGGGGACCATTTTAGTGAGTGGAAACCCGCTTACTCAACAGAATGAGACGACATGGTTCGAACATATCAGCTACATTACGCAGCATCCTTACATTTTTGCAGGTACCTTCGCTGATAATATCGCAATCGGTGCCGGGCGGAAAGTCTCCAGAACGGAAATTGAGGCAGCGGCTGCGGACGCGGGTCTTTCGCAGGTTGTATCCCAACTGGAGCAGGGATTTGATACCCCCATCGGTGAAGGCGGTAGAGGACTATCAGGTGGGGAAAAGCAACGGCTTGCCATAGCGCGGGCTTTTTTGAAGCGAGCTTCCATTATTTTATTCGATGAACCGACCGTTGGACTCGATCTTCACACCGAGGGCATTCTGCAACATTCGATTGCAACCTTGGCAAAATCGGCGACGATGATTACGGTTGCTCACCGATTGTATACCATTCGAAATGCGGACAACATTTTATTTCTGGATCATGGCGTCCTAATGGGCTCGGGACATCACGACGAGCTTATGAAACGTCTGCCTGCGTATGCAGAGATGGTCGATATCCAACGTAAAGGAGGGTCGTGATGAACGAATTGGCTATTTTGTTCCAAGCTATGATTCGGGAGCGCAAAGATATTATTCTTTCAATTATAGGCGGATTTATCGCCGGTATTGCCGGTGTGTTCCTCTTTTCTGCGAGCGGATACCTAATTTCGCATACGGTGTTTGCACCTCCGCTGTATACGCTGATTGTACTTACTTCATTGGTCAAGCTGCTTGGTTTGATTCGGGCGATGAGTCGTTATGGCGAGCGCTTATATTCGCATAGAGCGACTTTCTCTATACTTAGCCGATTGCGAACCTCCTTTTTTGCCAAGCTTATTCCTTTAACGCCGGGCATTTTAAGCAATAAACGAAGCGGAGATCTGCTTGCACGAATAGTTGGGGATGTTGAGAGTTTGCAGCACTATTTTTTACGTGTCGCGTATCCGCCGATCGTTGTTGTCATGGTGTTCTTGACGACAATTCTAGCTACCGCCTCCTTTTCTTTCTGGATGGCCTGCTTCATGTTACTCGGTATGCTGGGAACCGTATGGGTCGTGCCGGGAATCGTATTGCTAGGATATCGGAAAATCAATGGGCAGGTTCGCAATCAGCGGGCGTTGCTGTCTACGGAACTAACAGAGGTGTTGTATGGTTTCCGGGATCTCAAAGTTTATGGGCAGCTTGCGCAGCAGGAACAGCAACTACGCCAAGCTTCTGTTGCATTGGCAGCCGAGCAGCAACGAGCGGCCGGACAACTGCTACGTGGACAATCGATGCATGTCTTTGTCACATATCTGATTTCCTGGGGGGTGTTGGCACTTGGTGCTTATCTGATATCGGATGGAACGCTAGCTGGCGTATATCTGGCTATGCTTTTCATGGCCTCATTAACTGTATTTGAAGAAGTAGCGGCTATGGCCACTTTGCCAGCATATAAGCAAGATAGCGAACATGCAGCCAAGCGGCTGACGGAAGCAGTATTGACTCCTGCAATGCAGCCGGTTCAGCCAAGTTGTACGTTAAATACCGACCATGCCGTTTCTATTGAACTATCCGGTGTTTCATTTCAATATGAAGACGAGTGGAGACCAGCATTAAAGAACTTTTCGTTGCAAATTCCACCAGGATCCAAAACAGCGATTGTCGGACCTAGCGGTTCGGGAAAGTCTACGCTGATTGAGTTGTTACTCAAGCTACGTACGCCAACGGCTGGGGATTTGCGACTGAGCGGCATATCAGTACAGGAACTGGAGGAGTCGAGCATTTGGAAAACGGCTAATGTCGTGCTTCAGCAAAGCCATTTTTTCCGGGGAACGATCCGGGATAACTTGCTCATGGATGGTGAGAATCATTCTGACGGCGACCTGTTGGATATTCTCGCTAAAGTGCAATTGCCGACCATCTCGTTAACGGACCCCGTGTACGAAAAGGGAGCAAATTTATCGGAAGGCGAAAAACAGCGTTTGGCCCTGGCGCGGGCCATACTTCGCAAGGGAAAGCTATGGCTACTGGATGAGCCGACGTCTTCGCTGGACTATGTGACAGAGCAACGTGTTTTGACGCACCTATACGAGCAGGCGTCCGAAGATACGCTTCTGCTAATCTGTCACCGGCTTAACGGTTTGGAAGGAATGGATAGAATCGTCGTTATGGAGCAAGGAGGGGTAGTAGAAACGGGTTCGTATTCCGAATTGATGGAGCAAAACGGCTATTTTTATAAGATGAAACAAATTGAGTCACAATTAATCGGCGCTACGGGGGACTGAGCATAATGCACTCAGACATCGGAGCGGGAAGAAGGAAATTGATTATGAATAATGGGTTAATCAACGCTATTATCGCTTATATCATGTGGGGAGTTCTCCCGCTTTATTGGAAGTTGTTTAATGATGTACCCGCAGGCGAGATTTTATCGCATCGGGTTGTCTGGTCGTTTGTCTTCATGGGTATTCTCGTCACCGTCCAGCGCCGCTGGGGTGATATGAAGCGGATTGTGACTAGCCGTTCGCTCCTGCTATCGCTCACCGCCAGCGGACTGTTGATCGCTGCTAATTGGCTCATCTTCATCTGGGCTGTCAACAACAACCATGTCGTTGAGACAAGCCTCGGCTATTATTTAAACCCGCTGCTGAACGTGTTACTAGCGATCGTCTTCCTTCGTGAGAAGCCGAATCGTGGCCAGTGGCTCGCAATTGCCGTCGCTGGCGCGGCGGTGCTCATTATCGCAATCGACTATGGGCGATTTCCGTGGGTCGCAATCTCGTTGGCTGCGTCGTTTGGCTTATACGGCCTTGCGAAAAAGAAGATTGTGCTAAACGCTTCTGTAGGCTTGTTGTCGGAGACAGTTGTAGTTCTACCCATTGCGCTCGGCTACTGGGTCTATTTGGCCTCCGTGGGCAAGGCGATGGCATGGACGCTGCCTCCGTCCATGTTCATCGAACTACTCTTTTCGGGCGTAGTAACGGCACTGCCGCTGTTCTTCTTTGCACGAGCAGCCGCCCGCATGGCATTTTCCACGCTCGGATTCGTACAATACATCGGGCCGACAATCATGCTGTTACTGAGCGTATTTGTGTTCAAGGAATCGGTTTCGTCTACCCTTCTCGTCGGTTTTGCACTCATTTGGACAGCGCTTGTTATATACGCTGTGGCATCAGTTCGTGGCACAAAAGTCACGAAGGTGAATGTATGACGAGGCCTTCAGGTGTCAGACAGTTCAACATATTAATGAAAGCGTCCAAACGGTGACAGACGTCGCCCGAGAACTGAAGATTAACCAAGACACAGTGTATGGTTCTCCAATAATACGCTGCCCGTTCAACACAACGTGTTAAACCGCGAGTTCCAAGCGACGAAGCCCGAAGAGAAGTGGGTCAGCGATATCATTTATGTCTGGCCCGCGGAAAGATGGCTGTATTGGGCCAAGCCTGTTGGTTAGCCAAAAAAGGTAAAAAAGCCGCCTCATTCGGTAAAGTGTTTGTACCCCTGCAATCTCCCGAAACGAGGCGGCCACATGAAAAAGCCTACTTCAATATCCAGCATTCTTCAATATACTGATTCCGGAAGAAACCAGCCTTCCCTTACTAAGCGAGATGCACTACGTCGATGTTGCGCGGAAATTCACCGTATATAAGTTATATTTGTTTTTGGCGGAAGCTGCCTTCCAGCAGTGGAAGGGATTTCGAGGATGGAGAGCAGCGGATGACGCGTAGCGGGCATGCAAGGTTGACCACTCCACCATTTCTTCAGGCGTTTGCTTAATATCATGATCAGACTCTACAATCAAAAAAACCGGCCGCCTGCCTTGGGCTCCCCATAAGGGGCAAAAAGCAGGGGTACAGCTACATGTCGGACTTCTTGGCGACCGTGGAGAACTCTACAACGTTAACGAAACAACAGGATATAAGCCCAATTTAAAACACTGCCCTCATTTGCTGGACCCGGAGTACATCCTGGTCGCAACAAATACTTTTATGTCGATATACCTCCAAAATGTTGAGGGAGATCATATAAGCATCATATTCTCTCTACGCTTCCAAGCACAACTGATTAACTATTTTTCAAACAACAATTTTGTAAATAGAATGCAAAGCATGCTGTATTCATTTGCATATGCTTATTATCCCCATCTAACTTGCTGAGTAAAATGCCTCCTTCAAGCAAGGAAAAGGCAAATGAAGCAAGTGCATCCGCATCCAAATCCTCCTTAAACTCCCCACTATTTATCCCGTTAAGAATTATACTCTTTATCATATCCAAATGGTTATGAAGCCCTTGTCTTGCCCGATCTCGAAGCTCCGTATGAGTATCGTCACTTTCTACAGCTGTATTCTGCATAGGGCATCCGCCAACAAATGGTGGATTACCAACAACATCTTCATAAACACGAAAAAAAGCAAGCAACCTCCCTGACGCAGACTGCTCCCGGTCGACCGCCTCAGCAAATTTCCTGATAACTATACTGGCAGCGTAGTTGTAGGCTTCAAGGGCAATCTCATCTTTATTTGTAAAATGTCGATAGATGCCCCCCTTCTTAATTCCGGTGTCGGCAATAATATCGTTTAACGATGTACCAGCATAACCTCTTTGATTAAAGATTGCTGCCGATCTCATAATAATGTGCTCTCTTGTTCGATCTCCTTTTTTCATAGTTTCCTCCCAATGATCTTATTCTAAACCAACATTATATCAAATTTACGGACGAAACCTTGCCAAAGTTTTAAATTCTGATATAATAAAAGGTACCGATCGGTATCTTTTATTATAAAACAAACCCATTCCAAAGGCAAACCTGTTTGGCTTCGGCTCATTATTTACCTTTAAGTTCATTGGACGAACTTATGTGGAATGGATTTAGAACGAAACAGGAGGACTATTCAATGAGTATAAAAGTAGGCATTAATGGTTTTGGGCGAATTGGAAGACTCGCTTTCCGTCGTATTCAGGAAATGGAAAATATCGAAGTTGTAGCGATAAACGATTTAACTGACGCAAAAATGCTGGCGCATCTGCTCAAATATGATACTACACAAGGCACTTTCCATGGTGACATTGAAGTTCATGATGGATCTCTTACTGTTAACGGCCAAGAAATTAAAGTGCTGGCTAACCGCAACCCTGAAGAAATCCCTTGGGGCGAGCTTGGTGTAGCTATCGTACTCGAATGTACTGGTTTCTTCACCACCAAAGAAAAGGCAGAGCTTCACCTGAAAGGCGGAGCAAAGAAGGTCGTTATTTCCGCTCCGGCAACAGGCGACATGAAGACCATCGTATATAACGTAAACCATGAAACACTGGACGGAACGGAAACCGTCATTTCCGGTGCTTCTTGCACAACGAACTGTCTCGCTCCCATGGCTAAAGCTTTGAACGATAAATTTGGAATTCAGTCCGGGTTGATGACCACCGTTCACGCTTATACAGGCAACCAGAATACTCTTGATGCACCAGATTCAAAAGGAAACTTCCGCGCAGCACGGGCTGCAGCAGAGAACATTGTTCCTTACTCCACCGGTGCTGCTAAAGCCATTGGCCTCGTTCTTCCTGAATTGAAGGGTAAACTTGATGGTGCATCTCAGCGTGTACCTGTAGCAACAGGCTCCGTAACAGAACTCGTAGCTGTTTTGAACACGAAGGTTACGGTTGAAGAAGTTAATGCCGTTATGAGAAAAGCATCAGATCCAGAAACATACGGATATACTGAGGACGAGATCGTATCTTCCGATGTTAGAGGAATGACATTTGGGTCTCTTTTTGATGCAACTCAAACAAAAGTTCTAACAGTTGGCGACCAGCAACTGGTGAAAACTGTAGCCTGGTACGATAATGAAATGTCTTACACCGCGCAACTGGTTAGAACATTAGAATACTTCGCAAAAATCGCCAAGTGACATCATTGCAATTCTTCTTCACCCTAGCTGCAAGCATCAAGAGCAGGGTTTATATATCAAGACATGATTGATGAAATAGAGAAAATGCGAACGGTGAAGCTGATAGCACAGCCTTTATGAGAGGAGTCATGAAGTGGGAGATTCTGAGGACTTGTTCGAAGATGTAGATGATGTATTGAGAAGACTGCGTCCTTTTTTAAACCGCGATGGCGGAGATGCCGAATTGGTTCAAGTTAAGGACGGAGTGGCTAAACTAAAATTCTTGGGAGCGTGCAACGGCTGTCCTAGTGCAACGATCACATTGAAGGCTGGAATTGAACGTGCCATTTTTGAAGAAGTGGATGGCATTCATGAAGTCGTTCAAGTCTTCTAGAGAAAGGGTGACCACACAAACTACTTCATTGCCGCAGCTTCATGACGAAGATTGCTCAAGATCCAACGAAAGTATGTGCTTCTGAAAAGATTGGCTTTTCCAAGTGCATGAAGTGATCGCGCTTCAAATTGGCCGCAGCACTCTGCCTCTGCCAGCCATCTCGCTAGGTCTGCGGCATAACTTTGAAAGGATCGATACATTCGAGAACGACAGCGCCATGGTCTCGCGGACAGAAGATGTCGTAATTGGCCCTCTCCAGGGTGCTTCGTGGCGGTAGAGTGACCTCAGCATTGATCGGCGCTAGCAAAGTTAGTTAAATTGAGGATGCGGTATCGTTAAATGCACCGGAGCTTAGCCGGAAGAACTGGAACGGATCGAAGCGATTTTGCTCGGATAATTTACTTTCAATATAGGGGGCGGGGACAATAGTCCCCGCTTATTCTATTTTATCTACACTATTGTTTTCGAAAGCTATATTTCCACATAAATATTATGGCGATAACAATCAAATATGCTGAACTATATGGTACGCATCAGGGGTGTAAATGCGAAACAATAGATCGAGTTGACACATATAAGGTCTCAATTCACTTTCGGGCCGAAGTATTAAATTATGTATAGTCCTTGCTCAATTAATAAGCAGGCACTCTGAATTTATTAGGAGTCATCCTTTTTAGTACACCTTGCTAATATATGCTTTTATAACCGAACGGATCTCATCTAATCCAGCAGATAAAGTACTTCGACCAAAAAAAGAACCTTTCATCGGCAGCTCTTACACTGCTGAAGAAGTAAATCAACTATTGGAGATTTTGTGAAAGGCAGCAAGACCGTACAAAGAATAAACCAAGTAGACGTACCCTTCCCCTTGTAGACGCATTCTATGACCTTCTAGTGCATCTTAAACAGCAGCAAGAGATTAACACCGGCAGGTATGCGGTGATTCTTACAGTACAGAGCATCTGGCCTATATAAACGTCGATGAGATGGGCTACCTTACCAAGCCCAATTATGTAACTCAGCACTTTGCTCTGGTTCTTAGAAAGAATAGCCTTCGACATATTCGGTATCATGATCTTCGACATAGTTGCGCTACATTATTGTTGGCCAATGAGGTTAGCATGAAAGAAGTACAAGAATGGTTAGGTCATAGCGATTATTCCACAACAGCAAATATTTACTCACACCTGGAGTGCAGTTCAAAAGTATCTTCAGCTAATATTATGAACCAAGTCATAAAAACACAAGACATTTCATTAGAATAATTTCTAATGAAATGTCTTAGCTGAAGTATACCGGCGAGAGGACTCGAACCTCCACGGTTTCCCACTCGATTTTGAGTCGAGCGCGTCTGCCATTCCGCCACGCCGGCAAAATATAATGTTGTGGTATAAATGGCGCGCCCTGAGAGATTCGAACTCCCGACCTTTTGATTCGTAGTCAAACGCTCTATCCAGCTGAGCTAAGGGCGCAAATTATGGAGCGGACGACGGGAATCGAACCCGCGACCCTCGCCTTGGCAAGGCGATGCTCTACCGCTGAGCCACGTCCGCATACGGTATGTAAAGAAAGATTACGAACCCTGATGGATTCTCATCCCTGAAGCAAAATACTGATGGCGGAACCGACGGGATTCGAACCCGCGATCTCCTGCGTGACAGGCAGGCATGTTAGGCCAACTACACCACGGTTCCAAGATAAGCACTTCTAAGGTCCCTTTGGGGATATATTGCGGGGGCAGGATTTGAACCTGCGGCCTTCGGGTTATGAGCCCGACGAGCTACCGGGCTGCTCCACCCCGCGTCAGTAAAAAAGGATTATACAATTTGTTAACTCATATGGTGGAGGCTGAGGGGTTCGAACCCCCGACCCTCTGCTTGTAAGGCAGATGCTCTCCCAGCTGAGCTAAGCCTCCGTTAAAAGAAGCAACTTAATGAGTTTAGCATATTATTCCGATAAATGCAATTATTATTTATTAAGATAGTGGTGACTCGTATGGGATACGTTTCACACTACGAAACGATTGCGAAGTATTCCTAACGATGTCAATGCTCCAACGAACCCTATGGATTCTCATCCCAAACTCGAAGAAGAAATGGTGACTCGTATGGGATTCGAACCCATGTTACCTCCGTGAAAGGGAGGTGTCTTAACCCCTTGACCAACGAGCCATATTAATATTTATTTCGACAACAAAAAATATTATATCAAACTTCAAGAAAAATAGCAACATAAGTTTGTTGTTTTATTAAAATATAGCAAGGAAAAGCTTCTTTTACTCCAGATACTACCAAATACTCCCGACGCAAAAGATATGCTTGCAAACAAAAGGCCACTGCTGATTATTTCAACAGTGGCCTCTGTGCTTGGCGGCGTCCTACTCTCCCAGGACCCTTCGGTCCAAGTACCATCGGCGCTGGAGGGCTTAACGGTCGTGTTCGGGATGGGTACGCGTGGAACCCCTCCGCTATCGCCACCAAACGGGCACTTGCGGTGCAAATGCATCTTTCAGGTCTCAGCATCGCCAAATGCTGAATATCAATTCATTATCACTCAACCACTTGGGCCTCATGACAATTCACTTGATTCCTGAAAACTGAATCCGAAACGAAATCTGCGTATTAGTTCTTTGGATAAGCCCTCGACCGATTAGTATTGGTCAGCTCCACACGTTACCGTGCTTCCACCTCCAACCTATCTACCTCGTCGTCTTCAAGGGGTCTTACATGCTGGGAAATCTCATCTTGAGGGGGGCTTCACG